>DKQG01000053.1:71752-105123 GCA_002471575.1 Alphaproteobacteria bacterium UBA7314
CCCTTTATTACTGAGTGGAATTATACAGATACACAAAGCATATCGCCTGATTGAAGTTCATTGTGACACTCTGCTCCATGAATATTCGATTTCAGTCATCATATGAAAATAGTTTCTTAGGCCACATAGCTCCCGATAACTGACTTGCCCTGAAATAGCCCGAATGTCTCCACATTGTAGACACATTGATTTCCTACAATTTGAGTATGGACAAGAGAAATTCAAGCGGAACACACAGGCACACTCTCAAAAATTTTGGCTGTCTGCAGCTCTTTCGCAACCTCGTTTGGGTTCGGCGGGGTTTTTTATCGAGCACAAAAGAGGGCGACACCCCGTTATCTAGAAGTCTCTGTGCCGCCATCGATATCTTTGCTCTGATGTATCCCGAGGTGGAGACAATGTTTAGTGCCATGCTTCGGCTTAAGCGAGCTTACGAAATACCGTCAGTGACTGTTCGCGACAGCATCATTGCACTAAAACGCGGCGCGCGTGCAGCGGCTGGGGCTGTAACGCGGAATTTCATGTCTGTTTGTGGCGCTAAACCTGAATTCGGCAACTGGGAAAGACCGGCAGGCATGTCGGCCTAAACCAGCCACTCGTCTCCCCAGGCACAGGTGGTTCCCCGCTTCCTGTGCCGTTCCAGCTGCGGTGGTCTGCCTCCTACCACCGCAGCTTTTTTATTTTCGGCAGGGTTTGCCGACTCTTTTCACAATATTGCCTTTATCTGAACACAACCGAGCCCCATTCAAGGTGCTTCTTGATCCTGTCTGAACATTAAACCACTGAATGGAGAAAAATCATGATGCTCGTTGGCGTTTTTGCTGCAGCCACCGCAATTGCTGTTGCTTCCACTCAAATTGACGGGATCGGCGCTACTAATATGGCCACTATTCCGAAGACTGCGTTTGTAGAGTCCGAAACTAAGGTATCCAAATTAGATGCAGCACCCGATGTGAAGTCTGATCCTGAAAAAGGCATAAACGATGATCCGGGGGTCAAAGAAGCACTCGAAAGTATGAGAAAAAATACCGGTGTCGAGAGAGCCGATGTAGTGGAGCTTGTGGACACTGATCCAAATAGGCGCTCAGCAATGCAGTTTGGAGTAGACGGTGAAAACTCCACCGACTGGATCAAATGATCATGCTGATGAAGAATAATAGCGCATCGAGTAAACGAGCTGATGCAGTGAAGGAGCCGGCTCTAAACGCCTTCTCAGAAAGCGCTAATCAGGTTGATATACCGGCCCCTCATCGCACACCTTTGCCTGTTTACGACGAGATTCCCTCCTCCGTCGCCAGAGAAACCAAGGTGATCACCGTTGGGACCGGTGTGGTGTTCTCCGGAAGAATTATCGAAGCGGATCATGTTAAGCTCGAAGGAACTGCGGATGGAGAAATCACTGCCAAAACCGTCGAGTTATCTGCAGCCGGCTCTCTGGACGGAAACGTACAATGCGAAACATTTATTGTCGCAGGAACCTTTTCAGGAGAAGCAGAGGTTACCGGTAGTCTCTCCGTGAAGAATACCGGAAGGATTGAGGGCAAAATCAGCTACGGTAGCCTCGCTGTTGAAGCTGGAGGAGCGGTGCTTGGAACCTTGGAGCAGGGAGAAACAAAAAACTTATCTCCTACTCCTTTGGAAGAATTTATGGGGCCTTCGTCAAAAACCGGCTGATACAAAACTTTCAAAATGGTGCGAGCGATGCTTCAGCTGAAGCGAGCTTATGAAATTCCGTCACTGACTGTTCACGACAGCATTATTGTACGAGAGCGCGACTTGTGTGCAGCGGCCGAGACTGTCGCACGGAGTTTCAAGTCTGTCTGTGACGTTGAACCTGAATTGGGGAACTGGGAGAGAAAAGAAGGCATTTCGGCCTAGACCAGCCACTCGTCTCCCCAGGCACAGGTGGTTCCCCGCTTCCTGTGCCGTTCCAGCTGCGGTGGTCTGCCTCCTACCACCGCAGCTTTTTTGTCTATCCTGTGCGGAAGTAGCTTTGCCGCTATAAGAACACATTTCAGTCAAGCTCCTGCCGCAATGAGCCAATAGGTTTACCGGGCTGGCGGGCGATAACTAGATGCCCTCTTTCTTGGTTAGATAGCTTGGAGGGTAAACGGTGTAAACATTCTTAACGGCAACTCAAAAAACCCTGCGTGAGCGTTGCTGCACCCCGAGAGAATTAATCGGTGAGCTATCGGATATCGCGCAGCGTTTGACAAAGTTTGCGCTTAGAAAAGTCCGTTTTTACCTGTGGCTGAGCGGTTACCTGTTCCGAGTAGTGTCTCGAATGCCCAGGCTTCGCAAGATATGGGCAGTCACACTCTATATTTTGACGGGGTTTGGCGCGTTTTTCGTCTTGATCGTGGTCTTATGGCACTTTGACAAGACTACGACCGCAGCAAGCAACACGGTTAAACCTGCGGTTATTTCGTCTGCAGATACACATAAAAAAACCAGTCGGCTCAATATGCTAATTGCTCGTTTGGACAGGTAGAAAACTTGAAAGCAGGTCAATGCGAATCGACTGCTACATGGGAGCATTCTGGCAAAGGCAAGTTTTTTGAGGACGTTGCTGAAGCATGACTGACTAGGATCGGGGCAAGCCTGATTAAGGGTCAGACAACAACAGCTTTGAAAGCGCTTGAGCCACTTCTCGTTAATGGAAACGCAGGGGCGCAACGTATTGCTGGGTTGATGCATCTACATGGACGGGGGCTAAGTAAAGATCGCCAGAAGGCGCTACAGCTTCTAGAGCTATCCGCTAATCAAAATGATGCAAAGGCCCAGTTTCTCTTGGGTGATCTTGTCATCAAAGATTGTCAGCAAAAGTGTCCGGAGATTAAGCGAGCTCTGCCGCTATTTCACGCTGCACATAAGTCTGGTTTTTCTGAAGCGACAGAGGCTTTGGCCAAATTTTTATGAGTGGGACGCTGTTCTCGGCGATGATACCGAAATTAAAGAATGGTATGAAAATCTACCCCGTGACACGATGGTTTTGCTTACCCAAAACACGCGACGACCGATCCAGGAAATAGGGGGAATATTGCAACGGTATTGCAGGGCCTGACATTTTGAATATCTTGAAGATTGCGACCATATAGCGCCTTTACGCAGACCTGACCTGGTTAATTCGAGGGTGGTTTCTTTTCTTGAAGCTGGTCGGAAGAAGACCTAACTGGACATATTTTTATAATTTTATATACAGGCTTCCCGGTAAGTGCCCCAGTAGCTCCATAGTGCTGCCCAGAAGGACTCCAGATTCGTATCTCGGTTGATTAGGTCTGGCGTTAAAGGCTCTGTACTGGACCGGACTGTATGACTCTCTCTGGCGGTTCTCTGTGTCCTCCTGAATAGGCGTAATGATGATGACATATACAGGGTGATAATCATGGCGGGGGGACTGTTAAACGCATTGATGCACAAAAGAATAGGTAATGTAATTATACCTATATCTAAAACATAGTCCTATAATGAGATACACTAGGGAAATATAAATATTATTCTTTGTATCTTATTTGAATATTTATTACTCTGATTTATTTTTTCTTATTTCTAATTTTCCCTGTTTTTTTTCATTGTAAATTGATAAAATTTAGCGTCTTCAGATTGTTTTTCTGATTATTAAAAGATTTAACAATGAAGTTATTTGGATTTAGTCCCTCGTTGTCGACTTGGCCCTGATTTGAATATCGGCAAAATCAATAACCTCATCCCTCAACGATTGTTTATCATTTAAGCTTCTGTAAATGCCCCACTTTGGTCGTATAAAATCGGCATCCTCTTTCCACATATTCAGCGAACTATTTTCATAATGCATCAAGGGATGATTATCGTTAATAGACATGATTTTAATTACTAATCTCCCCCTAGAACCAAAAATTGCATCTACATTTACCTGCAACCATTTTCCTAAAAATGGCTGTAACTCTGTTACCTTTATTTTGCTAGCCTTGCCATGAGAGGCGTGACGAAGCTCAAGTTTGTCTGGTTGCCCTCTTAGCCCCTTCCGACCAGTCAATGTGAGCAACGGCATCATATAGGAGCCGCCCACACTCTTGAGTTGAAAAAAGTGGGTAAACTTTTCGGATGGTTGGAAATTCTTATCAATTTTAAATTTCCATTTGTAGCTAAAGCTACTTTTCTCAACCGCCTTCATCCAATTTGGGGACTTGGCATATACTTTTATTTCTGTCCTTTGTCGGTCGAACTTTACACACCGATCGGTATCTTCGTCTCTGTGTATATGAAAGCGGAACACATATTTTCGAAGAATTTGATCATAGATTTGGGTTATGTGGGGCCCAAAGCCTTGATGGCTGCAATCCGGTGTCTCAAGTGCATTACCGTCAAACTCCACAAACTTATCATTTATCAAAGTATATGGATCTTGTGAGCCATTAGCCTCCAGAAACAAAGTTTGCGAATGGCTAGTTTTTATACATAGGCAAATGATCAGGCCGACTATTGCAGCCAAAGTTCTCATAATTATGAGTTTACAGGGTCGTAAGCGTATATGAAAATTGAAAAATTTTCTCTCACCTTGTGGTCAGGCATACAGGGGATAGTATGCTGGCGATACTGCAAGGGACCAGCAGGGATTAACCATCCAGAATAAAGTTTCGATATGAGAAAACTAACCACTGGTATCTGCCTAACGATTGCCGTGCTTCTTGGAAGTTTTGAGCAAAGTTACGGGAAACAAAAAAGGATAGTAGAGGTTTACCTCACCAATCAATTAGATGACGACAGGGGTTTTTGTTTGGACATTAAAGGTCACAAAACAAGAGCAAAGATTGATAGGGGACTCCAAGCGCATACTTGCTACTCCTATCAAGGAAGCATCTCCGTTGATCAGGGCTTTGATGCCGCTAAATTAGGCAAGAATAAATTTTTCCTCCCCGCATTTGACGTTTGTATGGAGGCGGCATCCGGTAATGGCCCAACAAAGTTAAGACTGAACCCCTGCGAGGATAAAAAGTTACAGAAATTTAAATTTGAGAAAGCTGGAAAAATTACACTAGCTGGACATAGAGATTTGTGTCTCACGGTGGCTGGAGGAAAATCAAGAAAGGGAGGGGGCGGTTCTCCCGTACATCTGATGCGCAATCTATCTCTTCAGCCCTGCGGTGGCTCACTAAGTTATCTTCAACGCTGGGCGGTTAGAGACGCAGACTAAGGTCTACCTAGACGATCACCAATATCTCCCATACTCCGGCTATTGGTGTATTTAGCCCACCTCACTCCTATCCAAGCTTCTTAGCCAAGTCCTCCGCTCTCAAGTGAGTATACCTCTGAAGCATTCTCAGGTCTTTGTGACCTGTTATTGCAGCAACCTCCATCACGTTCAGTCCTTTCTCAAAGAACCTGCTGGTGGCTTCATGGCGCAGATCATGGAAATGCAGGTTTTCTATGTTTGCCCTCTTACAGGCTCGTCTCCAAAGCCCTCTTAAAGCCATAGCATTAGTGGGAAACACTCTTCCACTTATGTCTCTTGGCATTGTGTTGAGTATCTCCAATGCCCTTCCACTGAGAGGCACCGTTCTTGGTGATCCGTTCTTGGTGTCTTCCAGATGAATGGTCCTTTTATCTAAATTCACATCTCACCATTCAACGCTGAGTAGCTCACCTCGTCTCATAGCTGTTTCAATGGCGACCTCAACCAGAGGTGCTAGCCAGATATTCTGAGATTGGCTTACTGCATTGAGTAGGGATTGTTCTTCCCCGAACTCCAGTCGCCGGTCTCTTCCTTTTGGTTCCACTTGCTTTGAAACATCAGCAGCCAAATTCTTCACATTTAACCCCCATTCTCTGCGGTCAATGTCCAGAGCATGACTGATTAACTGGAGTTCTTTTTTTACCGTCGTTGTAGATACTTGCTGAAGACGGTCATCCCGGTATTGGGCTATATGGAAGGCCGTCAGTTTGCCAAGAGGCACTGCAGCAACCTTGTGCCACCGCATCTTTGTTGGGCGGGAAATCTCAGCCTCATGCCCACGCTTCTTGATGCTGATTACATTGCCATACTGCACTAACAATGCGCCCAACGTATCTATGTTAGCCAGACCGGCAGGGACGTATTCCCCCAACCTCTATCTGTCTCTCTGTTTCTACTGCCCATTTCTGAGCATCTGTTTTATGCGAGAAGGTCTTGCAGATAGTTGGATACCCGGACTTTCGTATCTGAACATCCCAACGGTTTTTGCGTTTCCGAAACGTAGCCATATTCAACCTCACTGTGACAAGAGTGTGACAAAAGGTTGAATTCGGTGAGTAACGACAAGTTACTGAGCGGTCGGATAGAGCACGTAAGCAGCAGTTATACCCACATAAAAGTATGGCGCACCCGACAGGATTCGAACCTGTGACCTCTGGCTTCGGAGGCCAGCGCTCTATCCAACTGAGCTACGGGTGCCCCTATGCCGTTCCGGTCTTAAATGGCGACCGTTCCGAAGCGCGCGGAACATAGCGCGCCCGGCCGCGCGCGGCAATCGGAAGGTTAGGGAGATGGCGTAAACCTGCTTTACCGCGCCTGCGCTGCCCTGGCGGTGCCGGACGGCAGCCGCTCGGCCAGGTTGGCGGTCTACGCCACGATCTCGTCCCACACCGTCCGCACTTTCAGATCGCGCAGCAGCAGGTGCCAGCCGGTGCGGTACACCGCCAGGCGGTGGTCTGCGTCTTTTGGCAGCGCGCGGGCGACGTCGAGGGTAGCGCGCATCAGGGCCGCGGCTGTGTGCGGGATTTTTCGAGCGGTCCTGCCTGCGGGTCGGCCGCCGTGGGAATCAGGCCTGTCTGCGCCGCGCTGGTGGTCAGCGCCACGAAGATTTCTTCTAGGTCTGTCTCGCGGGTCGACAGATCGGTGATCTGCAGCCCGGCAGTTTTCACCGCATCGAGCAGGCCGCCCATCTGCACCTGGCTGGGCGGGAAGCGGACCAAGATTTCACGGCCGTTCTCGATCGCGGCGTCCACGCCGGGGCCCGACAGCCCGTCGGGCAAGGCGTTGAGGTCGCGGTCGACGGTGATGCGGGCCTCTTTGCGGTCAAGCCGCGCCAGCAGCGCCGATGTTGAATCCTGAGCTACGATCTCGCCGTGATTAATGATGGCGATCTCGTCACACATCTCCTGCGCCTCTTCGAGGTAATGGGTGGTCAGCAAAATGGTGGTACCGGCGTCATTAAGCATCTTCATGTATTCCCACAGAGACTGGCGCAGTTCGACGTCGACCCCAGCGGTCGGTTCATCCAGCACCACCACTGGCGGCGAATGCACCAGCGCCTTGGCGACCAGCAGGCGGCGGCGCATCCCGCCGGACAGCGACCGAGAGTAGATATCGGCCTTGTCTTCGAGCCCCAACGCTTCGAGAATTTCCATCGTTTGGCGCTGTCTTTTGGGCACGCCGTACAACCCGGCCTGAAGGTCCATCACTTCGCGCGGCGAAAAGAAAGAATCCAGGTTGAGTTCCTGCGGCACCACCCCTATCGACTCGCGCGCGCGGCGCATGTGGAGCTCGATGTCCCAACCGAGGATCCGGGCGCTGCCCGATGTCTTCAACACCAGGGCGGCGAGAATGTTGATCAGGGTCGACTTGCCCGCGCCATTGGGACCCAGCAGGCCGAAAATCACGCCCCGCGGCACAGTCAGGTTTAACGATTTCAACGCTTCCTTTGGCGAGCCATCCACGCCTGAGTACATCTTGCGCAGGGAGGAAACCTCTATGGCGGGAGCGTTTGGATGTTCCATGCGTTGAATTCTTTCGTGAATCGCGCAGTTTGGGTATCATTCCGAACGGTCAAGAACAACTCCACTGAAAGGCCATCCGACCATGGCGCAGACGCCGGCACCTCCCGAAACCGTCGAAGTCGAGACGATCGATGTTTCCTGCGACGGCGGCGGCGGCGCGCTGGGACACCCGAAGGTCTATCTGACCCTGGTCGACGGCGAGGTCGAATGCCCCTATTGCGATCGGAAGTTCGTGCTCAAATCCGGCTTAACCCCGGATGGCGGGCATTGACGGGCACCTGCCCTAGAATATCTCTCCACCCCAGTCATTCCCGCGACTGCGGGAATCGTCTCTTATAGAGACTGAATTGAAGAGATCCAAGCATACCCGGGGATGATGGCAGCGCGTTGACTGCCGTCACTTCGGCGACAACACCATCACCATCTGGCGGCCTTCCATCTGAGGGAACTGTTCGATCTTACTAAGTTCTTCCAGGTCGTCGCGCACGCGGTGCAACACGTCGAGGCCAAGATTCTGGTGGGCCATTTCGCGGCCGCGAAACCGCATCGTGACCTTTACCTTATCGCCTTCGTTCAGGAATTTCACCATCGAGCGCATTTTCACGTCGTAATCGTGGCTGTCGATATTGGGTCGCAGCTTGATTTCCTTAACGTCGACGGTTTTCTGTTTTTTCCGGGCTTCGTTCTTTTTCTTCTGTTCTTCGTATTTGAACTTGCCGTAATCCATGATTTTGCAGACTGGCGGGTCGGCATTATCAGCGACGATGACGAGGTCGAGACCCAGATTCGCGGAGCGGTCGAGAGCATCGTCCCGGGTCACGACGCCGATCTGCTCACCTTCGGCGCCGATCAGGCGCACTTCAGCGGCCTGTATCATTTCATTGATGGGCCGTTCGTCCTTTACCGGCGGCTCCATGCTTGTATGTCTTGCGATTAGCTTTCTCCTCTAATTGTTGACGTTAAATTTTAAACTGGTGCCCGCAGCTTCAGGTGCTCTGCTGCGCCATCAGGCCGCCGGGGACCGGCAATCTTCCGCAAGTCTAGCGACGGCTTTGTCCAGCGCAAGAAATTCTTGATCCTTGCCGCCCAGACGCCGCAGCGCTACTTTTCGGTCCTCGATTTCCCGCTGACCGACCACCAGCATCGCCGGCACCTTGGCGTGGCTGTGTTCGCGCACCTTGTAATTGATCTTCTCGTTTCGGATATCAATCTCGGCCCGGATACCGGCAGCTTTAAGCGCGTCGAGAACCTCGTACGCATAATCGTCCGCATCCGATGTGATCGTCGCGACGACTGCCTGCAACGGCGCCATCCACAGCGGCAGCTTGCCCGCATAGTGTTCGATTAGAATACCGGTGAACCGTTCGAGCGAACCGAACAGTGCACGATGCAGCATCACTGGGTGATGTTTCTCGCCATCCGCGCCGACGTAGAACGCACCCAGCCGCTCCGGCAGGTTCAGATCCACCTGCAGCGTGCCGCACTGCCAGTCTCGGCCAATGGCATCGCGCAGCACGAATTCCAGCTTAGGACCGTAAAACGCTCCTTCGCCGGGGTTGACTGTATATTCAAGCCCCGCCGCTTCGACCGCCGATTTGAGGGCGGCTTCGGATTTATCCCAAATCTCATCCGAGCCAATGCGTTTCGCTGGCCTGTCTGAAAACTTGATACGGACATCGTCGAAACCGAACTCGCTGTATATATCGAGTATTAACTGGCAGACGATCCGGCATTCGTCGGTGATTTGCTCTTCCGCGCAGAAAATATGCGCATCATCTTGGGTGAACGCCCGCACACGCATCAGCCCGTGCAACGCGCCCGAGGGTTCAAACCGGTGTACCTTGCCGAACTCCGCCATGCGCAACGGCAGGTCGCGATAGCTTTTGATCCCCTGATTGTAGACCTGGACCCCGCCAGGACAATTCATCGGCTTCAAGGCGAATACGCGATCTTCCTTGGCTTCGGTCGTAAACATATTCTCGCTGAATTTTTCCCAGTGACCGGATTTCTCCCACAGACCCCGATCCATAATGTCCGGCGTGTTGATCTCCACGTAGCCGGCGTCGGTCTGGCGATCGCGCATATAGTCGATTAGGCTCTGGAACAGCGTCCACCCCTTGGGGTGCCAGAAAACGCTGCCGATGGCCTCTTCCTGGAAATGAAACAAGTCCATTTCCCGGCCGAGTCGCCGGTGATCGCGTTTCTCGGCCTCTTCCAGCATATGCAGGTGGGCTTTCAATTCCTTCTCGTCGCGCCAAGCGGTTCCGTAGACCCGCTGCAGCATTTCGTTATCCGAATCTCCGCGCCAATACGCACCAGCCAACTTTTGCAGCTTGAACCCCTTGCCAACATGGCCGGTCGACGGCATGTGCGGCCCGCGGCACAGATCTTTCCAGTCGCCCTGACGGTAAATGGAGATCGGCTCATCCGCTGGGAAGCCTTCGATCAGCTCGGCCTTGTACTTCTCGCCGATATCCTTGAAGTGTTTCGCCGCTTCTTCACGGTCCCATTCCTCGCGCACGAAGGCATCGTCGCGCTTGACGATTTCATGCATCTTCGCCTCGATCTTTTCCAGATCGTCGGGCGTGAACGCCTCGTCGCGGGCAAAATCATAATAGAAGCCGTGTTCGATGGCCGGGCCGATAGTAACTTGGGTGCCGGGATACAGCTCTTGCACCGCCTCCGCCATGACGTGGGCGGCGTCGTGGCGGATCAGTTCGAGCGCGTCATCGGATTTGCGGGTGATAATTTCGACCGTGCTGTCGCAATCAATTGAGCGCGAAAGATCGATCAATTCGTCATCGATTTTGATGGCAAGCGCGGCCGTTGCTAGGCCAGGTCCGATATCGGCTGCCAGTTCGGCACCAGTAATCGGCCCGTTGAACTGCCTCACGCTGCCGTCCGGCAACGTAATCGCTACAGTGCTCATGATATTTTATCGTGCCCGCGGATTATCCCTAGAGCGGGGCGTTTAACGCAAAGTTAACGCTGCCGCAACCTCCGAAACACCCAGATCTGACAGATTCTCGCGCTGCAGGATCGTGACATTGGCACCGCGTGGCGCCGTGATATCCGGATTGGACGCCTTCGAAAACAGCACCACGCAGGGGCAACCGCAAATGGCAGCGATATGCATCGGCCCGGTATCGTTGCCGATCGCCCCCGCCGCTTTGCGCGACAGTTCCGCGATATCCGCAAACGAGGTCTCGCCTGCAACGGATTTCGCCATGAGACCCGATTCTATGTCTGCCGCCAGCTCGACCTCGTCCGGCCCGCCGACGATAACCGGCAGGATATTTCGTTCGGAAATAGACTGCACGAGGTCGCGATAGGCGTTTACCGGCCAGCGCTTTTCCGGCCGGTGGGCTGCGCCGCCCGGGATCAGCAAAGCGTATCTGTCCGGCAGGCCGAAGCGTGAGATTTCGGATGATAACCAGGACAGGTCCGGGAACGGTGTTTCCGGGATACCCGCCATCGCCAGCTGGTCGGCCTGGCGTTCGATGGTGTGCATGTTGTTACGGTTATGGTTCGCGTGGGGGTGCGACGCGCCAAACGCAACGCCCGACCACTGTGGCCGCCCGGTGCCAAGCATGAGGAGGGAATACCAGGCCGACCGGCCCGACGTCTGCAGATCGTAGACCCGGGTGAACCTACCGCTGAGTAACCTGCGGCGCAGACGTTTTATCGCGGTCAGATTGATCCGCGACGGGCGCTCGTCAATCCAGACATCGTCGAACAGTCGGCAATCGCGCCCCATTTCGGCGAACGGTGCCGAAGTCAGCAGCACGATTTCGTCGTCCGGGTGTGCGGTTCGGATGGCGGCGAACGGACCGGTGGCGAGGATGAAGTCCCCCAACGCACCAAGCTTGATAACCAGTATGCGTCGCTTCTGCGTGTTCATGTGCTCGGCAAGAGCTCGTCGTAGACCGCCAGGGTCGCGGCGCACATCTGAGACTTGGTAAAGTTGTCGCGGATATGGGTGATCGCGCGCCGGGCCAAAGTTTCCCGTTCCTCGCCTGTCATTGCCAGCGCCGTGCGCAGCGCCTGTGCTAGTGCATCCGCGTCGCCTGGTGGCACCAGCCAGCCGGTTTCGCCGGCGATGACTGTTTCGCAGGCTCCGCCGTGATCACTGGCTATCACAGGGCGGCCCATCGCGTGGGCCTCGGCGGCGACGCGGCCGAATGCTTCCGGGTCGGTTGAGGCGGATACGACCACGCCAGCCAGCATGTATGCTGCCGCCATGTCGCGGCATGGCCCCGTAAGGTGAATAATGCCCTCCGCGCCGATGCGGCCGATTTGGGCTTCAAGGTCTTCCCGGTATCCAGTCCGGCCCTGGTCGTCGCCCACCAGCAGCACCCGCACATCGGGCCGCGCCAGTCGCCGCGCGGCCTCTATCAGTACGCTTTGACCCTTCCAGCGGGTCAGGCGGCCGGGCAGCATGACGACCGGTGATTCGTCAGGCAGGCGCCATGCTTGGGATAACTGGATCATCCGTTCCGCGGATACCGCATACGGGTTGAAGGCTTCCAGATCGATGCCGCGCGGGATCACGCGGATACGATCCTCCGGCACGTCGTATTCGTCGGCAACATGGCGGCCGATAAATTCGGATATGGCGATCACGCGTTCGCCCTTGGCCATCACGGCGTTGTAGGCCTTCTTCACACGATTGTTGAAGTTATAGGTGCCGTGAAACGTCGTCATGAAGGGGATATTCGCCCGTTCCGCCGCTGCGCGCGCGCTCCATGCCGGCGCGCGGCTTCGGGCATGCACGACGCCAATATTCTTGGCACGGATAAATTCGGTCAATGCAGCAATATTCTTGCGCATGGTCATCGGGTTCTTGCTGTCGACCGGCAGGGTGAAATGCTGCCCGCCGGCGCGTTCGATTTCGCGTACCATAGAACCGCCCGCCGACACGACGATCGCCCGCCGTCCCGCCGCCGTCAGGGCCATTGTGATATCCACCGTGCCGCGTTCGACACCGCCGGTTTCAAGGCGCGGCAGCACCTGCATCACTGCCGGTGCTTTCGCATCCGGCGTGGGCGCGTTATGACTGGAATGTTTTTCCGCGTCGGCGGGGATCATGACAGGTATCGAATATCCATGAAAGAAACGAACAAATCGCCGCCTGAAATTCTACCACGAGACGACGGCGTCACAATCGCTTACCGGCGCATCGACGGCAAGGCTCCATGCGTGGTGTTTCTGGGCGGCTTTATGTCCGACATGCAGGGCATAAAGGCGGTGGAGTTGGAATGTTACTGCCGTTCCGCTGGACAGGCGTTCACTCGGTTCGATTATCGCGGCCACGGCGAGTCGACCGGCAATTTCGAAGACGGGACGATTAGCGACTGGCTGTCGGATGCGCTGGCGGTGATCGATAACTGTACCGAGGGCCCCTTGGTACTGGTCGGCTCGTCGATGGGCGGCTGGATCATGCTTTTGGCGGCGCTTGCCCGTTCGGAGCGGGTCGCGGGGATGATCGGTATCGCCGCAGCACCCGATTTCACGCGCGACCTGATGTGGGACCGGTTCACCGAAGACATCAAGAACACGCTGAAAACTGAAGGTGTATATTACGAGCCATCGGAATACGGTGAGCAGCCGTATACCGTCACCATGAAGCTAATCGAAGATGGGCGAAACCATCTTCTGCTCGACCGGACTATCGCACTGCACTGCCCGGTGCGCCTACTGCACGGGATGCGGGACGACTCCGTGCCGTGGATGACAGCCAGCCGGATCGCCGACAAGATCCTGTCGGACGACGTGCGCATCTCTCTGGTAAAAGACGGAGACCACCGTCTGTCCCGAGATCAGGATATTGTGCGATTGAAGCTGACGCTCGAAGAATTGCTCGCCGAGATCTAAATTCCCAGCACCGCGCGCATCCCGATACGATAGTTGGGGAAGGCGAGGTCTACGCCGAGATCGGACTTGATTCGGTGGTTGCGGACACGGCGATTGTCTGCCCAGAATGTCTTTCCCATCGGCGATATTTCGGCTTCCTCGAACGGGATCAGCGGGGGCGGGGCAATGCTCAGCAGTTCGCACACATAGGCCAATACGTCAGTCGGCGCCGCCGGCTCGTCGTCACACACATTGTAGATGCCGCTCGGCTCCGGGTTGCTGATCGACGCCGCCAAGACCGTGGCAATATCTTCTACATGAATTCTTGAAAACAGGTGTCCCGGTTTGGATATCCGGCGCGCAGTACCGGCCTTGAGCTGGTCGGCTACCGACCGCCCGGGGCCATATATGCCCGCCAGACGGAACACTTGGGTCGCTATCCCGTGACGATCTCCCCAATCCAGCCATGCCCGTTCTGCATCGACGCGTCGCTCGCTGCGCGGGCTGCTTGGCCGCAGATCGGATGTCTCGTCCACCCAACCACCGTCGCGGTTGCCGTATACGCCGGTGGTGGACAGATAGCCCACCCAGTTTACCGATTCCGTTGCGGCGATCTGTTCGGCGTGATGCTGATAGGCCGGATCTCCGCCGTCACCTGGGGGTATTGACAACAGGACGTGTGTAACTCCGTCCAGCACGTCCGGCGGATCCATTGGTGCCGTGCCGTCGAACAGTGCCGCCCGGACTCCCAGCGCTAATAGTGCCCGTTGCCGGCCCGCATCACGGCAGGTGCCACGAATATCCCAGCCGCCAGTATCGAGCCGCCGTGACAGTGCCATGGCGGAATATCCGAGGCCGAAACTGAACAGGGTACCTGGTGTAGGTATGGGCGGTGGCTGGGACAAGAGACTTGCCTTCCGGGTTGGACGCGGCGACTGTAAGCGCGATGGGAACGACTCTGCAAGACTTCGGTGCGCAAAGACAGGGCGCAGTCACTCTGGCGGTTGCGATAGGGTTGATGGCCTGCCCGGCCTTGTCGCAGCAGGCAAAACCGCTTGCCGGGTCAGACGTCCGGGCAACTTACGCAATCGCGTATGCGGACTGCATGTCGCTGGCGCGCAGCGAACCGAAAAAGGCGCTGGCGGTCGCGAATAGCTGGGAACGTCAGGGCGGTGATGAAGGCGCACGTCACTGCAGTGCGATCGCCCTGCTCAATTCCGGTGCCTATGCTGAGGCGGCTCGTCATCTTGAATCGCTCGCGGCGACGACGAATAAACCCGGCAAGCGGTTAAAAGGCGAACTGTTGGTTCAGGCGGGACAGGCCTGGTTGATCGCGGGTCAGGCAGAGCGCGCGCTGTCGGCGCAGTCTCGGGCGCTCGCCCTGATCGGATCGGAGCTGGAATTGTTGCTCGACCGGGCGATCACCTTGGCTAGCACCGGCGAGTACTGGAAAGCCGTCGACGATCTGAACGATGCAATCGATCAGGACCCCAGCCATGCCGGAGCACTGGTGTTGCGCGCGACCGCATGGCGCAAGCTGGAAAACCTCGATCTCGCGCGCGATGACATCGAACGGGCGCTGACCGTTTCGCCGGGCAATACTGATGCGTTGCTCGAGCGGGGAAATATCCGTTCGCTGCGGGGGGATGCGAAAGGTGCGGCGGCCGACTGGGAAGCTGTTGTCGCCGCCCGACCTGGACCTTCGGTGGCCGAGGCCGCGCGGGAAAACTTGGCGAAACTTAAAACGGAGTGACTGGTATCCGGGGTGCCCCTTGGATTCTGCGCAGGTGGAGTGCTTAGCAACCGCGCTGGATCTCACGATCGCGCCGTCTCGTATTAGGCCTCATGGTTGGAGATGATCTGCGATTGGTCGTACAGGTAGTTGACCATCATGCTGGTCGACTGATCGATGTCCTTGGGCGACAGGTCGGCGCCCCAGTTGATGCACTCTACACCCGCACCGTTACCGTTCGGTTGCTGGGCATCTGTGGTCGACGCGTGAGAATACGACCGGAGAAATTTACCGGTCAACAAAACATCGATACTTAGAAGCGTATAACGATAATATTATACATTCAGATGTTCGAACCCTGTTTATACTCGGTTCGAGAGGATTATCGCGATTTAAACAGGATTTCCGGGAACTTGACGAGCTGATCAAGACGCGCTGCTGGCTTGAAGAAACAGCGATTCGCGAATCAATTGCGGCCGGCGACGATTCTTGGGAGGAGCAGCTGGTACTCGCGTCTCACCGCCTTTCGAAGACGCCACGGTCGGACGACCGGCAGGCCTATACCATCAATCCCGAATGGGAGTCCCTGCATAGGGCGTTTCATCTTGCCCTAATCGGCGCCTGTGGATCGCGACGGCTGGTAGCCTATTGCGAGCAGCTCAACGATCTGGCCGACCGGTACCGACAGCTTGCAGTGCGCGTTGCCTACCCGCGCCGCAACGAGCTGAACGAACATCAGATTATCATGAACGCCGCTATCTCAAGGGATTCCGACACCGCCGTCGAAGCGTTGATGGATCATTACCACCGGGCGGCGGGCATCATCCGCAATTCGGTCGATCGGATAAGCCGAATTTCGGCCAAACTGTCGAGGTTTGTCTTGAGCGATCCCTTAAAAATCGAGATCCGCATAATGCTTGGGTGGCGGCTCGCCGGGTATATGATCGGCCAAGACGGCTCTGAATGACGGGCGGGATTTCAGCCGGGCATACCATTCGCGCGCAGGTTCATGATCGGCCCAAGGCACGTCGTTGATGTAGTCGAGGCAGGACATGTGCGCGCCGGCTGCAATGTCGGCCATGGAAAACTCGTCGCCGGCCAGCCAGTTGCGACGTTCGGTCAGCCAGGCAATGTAGTCCATGTGGATGTGAAAATTTTCGCGACCCGCGCGGATGGCGCGCGAATCGGGCGCGCCTAACCGCATCAAACGCTTCATCAGCTTTTCGCCCACCAGGTTCTCCGTTACCTCGACATTGAACTTAATATCGAACCAGGCGATTAGGCGTCGTATCTCTGCGCGGTCGGACGGACCGCCGGGGTAAAGCGGCGGGTCGGGACAGATTTCTTCCAGGTACTCACCGATTGCACCGGAATTCGCTATCACCGGTCCACCGTCTTCGACCAGAACGGGAATGTCGCAGGCGGGATTGAGTGCCAGAAATTCCGCGCGCCGCTCATTCGGGTTTTCCGATTTAAGCTCGAAGTCCAGCTTCTTTTCCGCAAGTGCAATGCGCACCTTGCGGCAGAATGGCGACAACCAGAGATGATAGAGCGTGCGCATCGACGACCAGTTTACTCAATGCGCTGCGTCGCGAAAATGGATGGATTCAATTTCGACAGCGCCGAAACCGTTATGCCCGCAACTCGTCGTTTTCGTCGGCGGTAACCGGCTGTTCATAGCGGTAGATCATCTCTGTAGGGATGACCTGCCAAAATTTTTCGCGCTCCGTATTCCAGTGATTCAGCATTCGTTCCGCAAACTCCGACTGGGTTTCCCGCTGGTGTTCCTCGACCGCGCGTTTTAGGACATTCTCCCAGTAAGGGGTCTGGATGCGCTGATAGATGATAGTGTCGTCGTTGACGTGGTCGACGAAGCTGGCCTCGGAGTCATAGACATAGGCCATGCCGCCGGTCATACCGGCGCCGAAATTGTCACCGACCGGTCCCAGAATGACCACGATACCGTTTGTCATGTATTCGCAGCCGTTGGATCCACAGCCTTCCACAACGACCTCGGCGCCCGAATTCCGCACCGCGCAACGTTCACCGGCCTGACCGGCGGCGAACAGCTTGCCGCCCGTGGCGCCGTAGAGCACGGTGTTGCCGATAATCGTATTTTCGTTCGACTTGCGCGGCGCCGCGGTCGGTGGACGCACCACGATAGTACCGCCCGACAGGCCCTTGCCGACATAGTCGTTGGCATCGCCGAACACTTCCAGCTTCAGCCCCTGTACAGCGAAAGCGCCCAGCGACTGGCCAGCGGAGCCGCGCAGCCGTACAGTGATGTGACCCGGTTGAAGCCCCTGCATGCCGAACCGGCGAGTGATTAGCGACGATATTTTGGTGCCGATTGCGCGCTGTGTGTTGCGGACGTTGTACTGGAGCTGCATCTTTTCTCCGCCTTCGAGCGCCGGGCGCGCATCCTCGATCATCTGGGCATCGAGCGTTTCCGGCACTTCGTTGCGGCCCTCTATGGTGCAGTAATGGGCACTGTCACCCGGATCGGCCTGCACCAGCAGCGGGTTCAGATCGAGATCATCGAGATGCGGGCTGCCGCGGCTGACTTGGGTCAGAAGTTCTGTGTGGCCAATGACTTCCTCAATTGACCGTGCGCCGAGCGACGCCAGAATTTCGCGCACTTCCTCTGCGATGAAGCTGAACAGGTTGACCACTTTCTCCGGCGAGCCGGTGAACTTGTCGCGCAGCTTGCCATGCTGGGTGCAGACGCCAACTGGGCAGGTATTCGAATGGCACTGCCGGACCATGATGCAGCCCATGGCGATCAGTGAGGCCGTGCCGATGCCGAATTCCTCGGCGCCAAGGATGGCGGCGATAACGACGTCACGACCTGTTCGGAAGCCGCCGTCAGTACGCAGCACCACGCGATGCCTAAGCTGGTTCAGTGTCAGTACTTGGTGAACCTCAGACAATCCCATTTCCCAGGGCAGCCCAGCATACTTGATTGACGATTGTGGGCTGGCGCCGGTGCCGCCGGAATGCCCCGACACCAGGATCGCGTCGGCGTGCGCCTTCGCAACACCGGCCGCGATGGTGCCGATGCCGGTCTGCGCGACCAACTTGACGCATACCTTAGCGTCCGGATTTATCTGCTTCAGGTCGTAGATCAGTTGCGCCAGATCCTCGATGGAATATATGTCGTGATGCGGTGGCGGCGAGATCAGCGTTACCCCCGGGGTTGAGTGCCGCAGCTTGGCGATCATCTCGGATACCTTTATGCCGGGCAGCTGTCCGCCCTCGCCGGGCTTGGCACCTTGGGCGACCTTGATCTCGATCTCGCGGCAGTTGTTCAGATATTCCGCCGTTACCCCGAAGCGGCCCGACGCCACTTGCTTGATCGCGCTGGAGGCATTGTCACCGTTGGAGCGTGGCTTGTAGCGAGACGAATCCTCGCCGCCTTCGCCGGAATCCGACTTAGCGCCCATCCGATTCATGGCGATCGAGAGCGTCTCGTGCGCTTCGGGGCTTAACGCGCCCAGCGAAATACCGGGCGACACTAGCCGCTTGCGGATCTCGGTGATTGATTCCACTTCTTCTATCGGCACGGGGTCGCGCTTCGGGTCGAATTCCATGAGGTCGCGCAGGCTGATTGGCGCCGACTGGCGCACGGCTTCTGCGTATTTCTTGAACGTGGCGAACGAGTCCGTGGCTACCGCTTCCTGCAGCGTATGCATCTGCGTTCCTTCGAAGCCGTGCGTTTCGCCGGTGCGCCGGTAGCGATAGCTCCCGCCCACCGGCAGGGCCGTGATGTCTTGGTCGAAAGCGCGTTCATGCAGTTGGCTGACTTTGCGTTGCAGACCCGACAGCCCGATGCCCGAAATCCGAGATGTCATGCCGGGGAAGTAGCTCGACACCAGCCAGCGGCTAAGACCGACGGCCTCGAACTTGTAGGCGCCGCGATAGCTCGACAGGATCGAGATACCCATCTTGGACATGATCTTTAGAAGCCCCTGGTCGACCGCTTCGCGATAGCGTTGGACGCAGTCGAACAGCGGCATGTCGCCGAACAGGCCGCGCCGGTGCCGGTCGATGATTGTTTCCTGCGCCAGATAGGCATTCACGGTCGAGGCGCCGACGCCAATTAGGACCGCGAAATAGTGGGTGTCCAGACATTCGGCAGAGCGCACGTTCAGCGACGTATAGGTCCGTAATGCCTGGTCGATCAGGTGGTTATGGACGGCGGCCGTGGCCAGGATCATGGGCATGGCTGCGCGTTCCATTCCGATATTACGGTCGGACAGGATCAGATGAGCTGCCCCGCCGCGGACTGCGTCTTCGGCAATGCGCTGCAGCTTGTAGATAGCCCGCCGCAACGCGTTCTCGCCTTTTTCGGGACGGAACGTGCAGTCCAGTTCCACCGCGCTATCGCCCATATAGTTTCGCATTGCGGCAAAGCCGGCATTCGACAGCACCGGACTGTCGAGCTGCAGCAGACGTGTCTGGCTCTCGTCCTCGGCGAGAATGTTGCCCAGATTGCCGAGCCGGGTCTTAAGGCTCATCACCCGGTATTCGCGCAGGCTGTCGATCGGCGGGTTAGTGACCTGGCTGAACGACTGGCGGAAGAAATGATGTAGGCTGCGATACTGGTCCGACAGAACCGCCAGCGGCGTGTCGTCTCCCATCGAGCCGGTGGCTTCCTTGGCGTCTTCCACCATCGGTTGGAGCAATAGCTCCAGTTCCTCCAATGTGTACCCGGCCGCGACCTGTCGGCGGCGCAGTTCGTCGCCGGCAAACTCAGCGTCGGCCGCTTGTTCAGGGCGGATGATATCGTCGATCGGTTTCATGTTCTTCGACCAATCGCCGAAGGGCTGCGACGTCGCCAGCTGCTGTTTCAGTTCTCTGTCATGATAGAGCTTTCCTTCCGCCAGATCGACCGCGATCATCTGTCCCGGTCCGAGCCGGCCTTTTTCGATAATCTCGGTTTCGCGGATCGGCACCATGCCAGATTCCGACCCCATGATCAGCAGGCCGTCGACGGTTATGGTGTAACGCATCGGACGCAGTCCGTTCCGGTCGACTCCTCCCAGCACCCAGCGTCCGTCAGTCGCGGTGATCGCCGCGGGTCCGTCCCAGGGTTCCATCACGCAATTGCAGTAGCTGTAAAAATCGCGCAATTCCTGGCTCATGGTCGTCTTGTGCGACCAGGCGTCGGGGATCATGAGGCACTTGGCCATCGGTGCCGTGCGGCCACCGCGCACCAATAGTTCGAAGGCGTTGTCCAGCGATGCCGAATCGGAGTTACCGGGCGAGATCACCGGTTTGATGTCTTCGATACGCTTGTCGAAAACATCGCTAGACAGGCGCGTTTCGTGACTGCGCATCCAGTTCACGTTGCCCGACAGCGTATTGATTTCGCCGTTATGTGCCAGCATCCGGAACGGCTGCGCCAGCCGCCACGTGGGGAACGTGTTGGTCGAATAACGCTGGTGATACAGCGCGAAACGCGACAAGAACCGCTCGTCCAACAGGTCGGGGTAGAAGGCCGACAACTGTTCGGCCAGAAACATTCCCTTGTAGATCAGCGACCGGCAGGACAACGAACAGATATAGAAATCAAGGATATTCTCCTCGCGCGCACGGTTTTCAATCCGCTTTCGGATGACGAACAGGTCGCGTTCGAACTTTTCCATGTCCGCTTCGGCCGGCCCTTCGATCATGATCTGCTCGATCTCTGGCCGGGTGGCAGAGGCCTTTTCACCCAGTGCAGAAAGATCGATCGGTACCTGACGCCAGCCGTAGATCGGGTAGCCGAATTTCAGAATTTCTGCTTCGACGATAAACCGGCAGCGTTCCTGATCGGCAAGATCTGTGCGCGGCAAAAATGTCATGCCGACGGCAATGGGGCCGTCTCCGGCGGTGTGGCCGGTCCGGCCGACGTGATCTCGGAAGAAATCCTGCGGGATTTCGACCAGAATACCGGCGCCGTCGCCAGTCATGCCGTCCGCGTCGACCGCGCCGCGGTGCCACAGCGCCTTGAGCGCCTCGATACCGGCTTCGACGACTTGACGGCTCGGCTCGCCGTCTATTGCGGCGATCAGCCCGACGCCGCAAGCGTCGCGGCCGGATGCGTCAACGATCGCGTCGTTTTTCAGCCGCTTGGTGTCTTGCTCGAAGCGGTTGATAAAGGTTTGTCCTGCGCCGGGCGTTTTCGGATCGACTCCATTACGTTCGGTCATTCCTGCTACTCCGCGGCCACGGCCGTCTCGGCCGATGCGTTTACCCTAATGTAGGCGTGAATTCCCTCGGCTGCGTCGCGTCCGTCCCGGATGCCCCAGACGACGAGCGACGCCCCGCGCACGATGTCGCCGGCGGCGAAAACACCGTCCAGGTTCGTCATCATCGTGCGGTGATTGATCCGTACGGTTCCCCATTTGGTCACCTGGAGCTCTGGCGCATCGAATAGGGTCGGCAGATCTTCCGGATCGAAGCCTAGCGCTTTGATGGCGATATCCGCTTTCGCGTTGAAGCTCGACCCCGGAATCAGTTCCGGTGTCTGACGGCCGGATGTGTCCGGCACGCCCAGATGAATGCGTTGCGCACGCACAGCTCTCACGTTGTCTTCGCCGACAAAGGCTTCCGGCGCGGCTAGCCATGTGAATTTGACGCCTTCCTCTTCTGCGTAATGAACTTCGCGACGGGAACCCGGCATATTCGTGCGGTCTCGGCGGTAAAGGCAGGTGACCGAGCTGGCACCCTGGCGGATGGCAGTGCGCACGCAGTCCATCGCGGTGTCGCCGCCGCCGATGACGACGATATCCTTGTTCTCCGCATCCAGGCTGCCGTCCTCGAAGGCTGGTACTGTATCGCCGAGACCCTGCCGATTGGATGCGACCAGAAACTCGAGCGCCGGGACGACATTGCCTAGCCCAACGCCGGGGACCTGTACATCGCGCGCCTTATAGACGCCCGTTGCGATCAGTACGGCGTCGTGGCGGTCGCGTATTTCCCGCAGCGTCGCATCGCGACCGACCTCGAAGTTGCGGTGAAACTCGACTCCTCCCTGCTCCAAAAGATCAACCCGGCGCTGAACGACGTCCTTTTCGAGCTTAAAATTGGGAATGCCGTATATCAATAGGCCGCCGATACGGTCGTTGCGGTCGTAGACATGGACTTTGTATCCCCTGCGGCGTAGCTGCTCGGCCGCGGCCATCCCGGCGGGCCCGCCGCCGATAATGCCGACGGACTGATCCAATTCGCGTTGAGGCGAGACCGGTTTGACCCAGCCGCGTTCGAATGCCGTGTCGGTAATATGTTTTTCTACCGATCCGATGGTCACCGTGCCGTGGCCCGACTGCTCGATCACGCAGTTGCCTTCGCAAAGACGATCCTGAGGGCAGATGCGGCCGCAGATCTCCGGTAGGTTATTAGTTGCTGACGATACTTCGAAGGCCTCCTCAAGGCGTCCTTCGGCCGTCAGCATCAGCCAGTCTGGGATGTTGTTGTGGACCGGACAGTGGACCTGGCAAAATGGCACTCCGCATTGGGAGCAGCGGCTGGCCTGCTCGACAGCGGTGTCTGGGTTGTATCTGTTGTAGATTTCTTCAAAATCTTCGCGCCGTTCGTCCGCGGCACGTTTTTCCGGCATCTGCTGCGAGATGTCGACGAATTTAAGCATTTTATTGGCCATATTGTCCCATCGCGTGTCACGGTCAGGTGAACGCGCCTAAAGTTTTTTCCTGCGGCTTCATCGATCACTATAACCAATCCAGCTTCGTTGGGCGAGTAAAAAATGCTTATTAGGTCATGTAAACTGACCTTAATGGGGTTTGGCTAATTCATCGTCTGCCCTCTGGTCAGATGTTTCCGGGTGTTTGAGTATAAATAGTTCCATAACGATACTAATTGTTTTTTTTTGGTGTCGACTCGGGCGTTGATGTATAGGCCTTAGGCACGCGGTTATCCGCGCCGGAGAATGTATTGACTCTCATTCAGCTTGCCGTAATCGCTCTTGTTCAGGGCATCACAGAATTTCTGCCGATTAGTTCATCCGGACATCTGGTTCTAATCCCCATCCTGACCGGCTGGCAGGATCAGGGACTGGTGATCGACGTCGCGGTCCATGTGGGGACCCTGGGCGCGGTCATGACATATCTGTGGCGCGATATCTGGATGATGATCACTGGATTGCTCAAGCCCGGCAATATCCGCCGCAATCCGGGCTTGCGGCTGATTGCCCAGATCATCGTTGCGACTATCCCGCTGGCGCTCGTCGGGGCTGTTGTCTACAAATATCTCGGCGATTCGCTGCGCAGTGCAGAAGTTGTCGGTTGGGCGACGCTGGGCTTCGGCGTCCTGCTTTATCTGGCGGACCGTTTTACCGTCACGATCAACCGCATCGAGCACATGACTTGGGGCCGCGCCTTTACGATCGGCATTGCACAGATTTTTGCCCTGATTCCCGGGGCCAGCCGCGCCGGAACCACGATTACAATGGCGCGCTTCCTGGGATTTGAGCGGACAGAAGCCGCCCGGTTCTCAATGCTGTTGTCGATTCCGGCCATTCTGGCGGCGGGGTCAGCGGCGACGCTCGATCTGATCGAATCGGAAGCGCAGAATGTGTTGTCCGATTCCATTGTAGCCGGCGCCATGGCTTTCGTGACCGCGTTCGCCGCGGTGATTCTGATGATGGGTTGGCTGAAGCGGGCCAGCTTTACGCCGTTCGTGGTCTACCGGCTGTTTCTGGGGGTCGCAATTCTGATCTGGGTATATTACTGATGGGGAGAGGTTCGGTGGCCGCCGGCAACTAGCTATGCCAGACGCCGCGGCGGTATCGCTGCAGATAGGTCGGGACGATCAATTCCAGCGCGGTGGCTTGGATCCCCAAATCGTCAAGCCCGGGGTATTCGCCGCTCCTCACGTTGTCCTTACGAAGAAGTTTGACTTGGTCGCGGGTAATCGGCGCCACCGGTCCCAAATTCAGCGCCTTGGGGACGGCGAAAGCTAGCTCCGCGATTGTGGCCTGCGCCTCGGCGATTGGAAACGGTACCGGCACAAGCAAACGTTTGCGGCCGATCTCGGCAAGTGTAATCTCCATCAGTTCCCTGAACGAGTACACGTTCGGTCCGCCGAGTTCGTAAACGCGAGCGGGTTTGCCTCGGTTCGCTGCGACCATGGCAACCGCATTGGCGATGTCGCCGACATAGACCGGTTCGAACTTTGTGTGCCCGCCTCCAATCAGGGGTAGCGCTGGCACCAGCCGTGCCAGTGCGGCGAATTTATTGAAAAAATCGTCTTCCGGCCCAAAAACGATACTCGGCCTCAGCACGGTCGCACCCGGGAATGCCTCCTGGACACCTTTTTCGCCCGCGCCTTTAGTCGATGCGTAGGCCGAATCGGAACCGATGTCGGCGCCGATCGCTGAGATCTGCACGAAGGAACCTGCACCAGCTGATTTTGCCGCCGCCGCAACCCGGGTTGCCCCCTCTTCTTGAAGACTGACGAAGTTCTGCGGTCCATTGGTCTGCAGAATTCCGACCAGGTTGATGACCGTGTCGGCGCCGTCGACCGCCGCCGCGACGGAAGCATCGTCGCGGATGTTAGCCGCGACCGGGACGACCTGCCCAACGTCGCCCATGGGTTTAAGGAACATCGCACGTTCCGGGCGACGCACTGCGGCGCGGACCCTCGCACCGGTCTTAGCGATTTCCCGAACCACATACCGACCGATAAAACCGGACGCGCCGAAGACGGTTACGACATTCATGTGAGACCTGCCCATGAGGTTTTCTCCACTTCAGGGCTAATAAAGAGTGGTTTATATGGCGTCAACAGAAACGGCAAAAGCGGTTGACATTGACTAGGCCCGATTGCATACCCTCGCTTCGTTTCGCGGGTAACCGACGAACCAATGCCCAGGTGGCGGAATTGGTAGACGCGCTGGCTTCAGGTGCCAGTGGCCGTAAGGCCGTGGAAGTTCGAGTCTTCTCCTGGGCACCATTTCCCGCATGGATAGCAAGACAGCCCGATATCCGACGCCGGATTGCCGGGCGGGAACGGAGACGACTTGGCGATTGAGCTTTATCACAGCGACCTGCCGGACGGTCTGAATCTTGGATCCTCCGTCGCGATCGACACCGAGACCATGGGATTGAATCCGAATCGCGACCGCCTCTGTCTTGCACAGCTTTCGTCCGGTGACGGTAACGCACACCTGGTCAAGTTCGGCCCCGGCGAGTTCGATGCGCCGAACTTGTGCCGGCTGCTGGCCGATCCCGATGTCGAGATCCTGTTCCACTTCGGCCGCTTCGACATTGCGGTAATGCGCAAGTTTCTGGGTACGACCGCACGGGCCGTCTACTGCACGAAAATCGCCTCGAAACTAGTCCGCACCTACACTGACCGGCATGGGCTGAAAGATCTGTGCCGCGAACTGATCGGTGTCGAGATTTCCAAGGAACAACAATCATCCGACTGGGGGGCGGCGGAATTGTCAGAGCAGCAGATGAAGTATGCGGCGTCAGACGTTCTTTATCTCCACGCGCTTCGCGACAAGCTGAACGAGATGCTGACGCGCGAGGGGAGGATGGAAATGGCGCAGGCATGTTTCGATTTTCTGCCCGATCGCGCCGAGTTGGATCTTGCCGGCTGGCCGGATGTGGACATTTTCGCCCACTGAGACCAGGACAAGTCTGGAGGGCAAGTCATAATCTGGGGGGTCGCCGGTTTCGCCGGATTCGGATAGGGTACACGAAAGACACCATGTCGACAGGCGATTGATATTTCTGGATCTTAGATGGCGGACACTGAAGATATTCTGGTAGAAAGGCTGTCGTCGGATGCGATAGCTGCGCTCGAGCCCGCCCGCCGCGTTCTGGAAACGGAAATCTCAGGCCTTCAGGATCTGTCGCGCGCGCTCGACGACCGTTTTACTCAGGCTTTAGCCGTTCTGGATAATGTGCAGGGCCGTGTGATCGTCACCGGTATGGGAAAAAGTGGACATATCGCCCGAAAAATGGCGGCGACGCTCGCATCGACCGGTACCCCGGCGCAATACGTGCACCCCGGCGAAGCAAGCCACGGCGACCTTGGCATGATCACGACCGACGATGCCGTGATCGCCATGTCGAATTCCGGCGAAACGGCGGAATTATCCGATATCGTCGCCTACGTGAAACTGAAACGCATACCGTTCATCACTATCACCGGACGCACTGACAGCGTCATTGCCAAGGCGGCCGATGTTTCGTTGGTTGTTCCCGATAGTCCCGAAGCCTGCCCGCTAAGCCTGGCACCCACCACCTCCACGACGGTGATGTTGGCGCTCGGCGATGCCATCGCGGTGACGCTGCTAGAACGTCGCGGCTTTTCGCCGGATGACTTCCGGTTGCTGCACCCAGGCGGCCATCTCGGGTCCCGATTGATTCGGGTGATCGATATCATGCGAAGCGGAGCGGAATTGCCCTTGGTATCCGTCGACACGCCGATGACCGAGACGATCCTGGAGATGACCGCCAAACAGCTTGGCTGCGTCGGCGTGCGGCGCGCCGACGGAGTGCTAGCAGGCGTTATCACCGACGGCGATCTGCGGCGTCACATGGAAGACGATATTCTGGCCATGACGGCATCAAAGGTTATGACGGCAGATCCCAAAACCGTGGGCGACGATGCGCTGGCTGCACAGGTGCTCGCGATGATGAACGAAAACAAGATCACGACTTTCTTCGTCGTTGCAGAAGGTCAACCCCGCGGCATCGTTCATATCCACGACATTCTGAGAACCGGCCTTTCGTGACGTATGGTGGCGCCGCTGCGAAAGCCTGATATCCAGCCCTCCGTTGCCGCCGCTGTTCCTCCCGCTGAGCCACCGATGCCGCGGTTCAGGTCGCGCTATAGCCGCTTCGTCACCCTTATGAAATATGCCTTACCGGTGGTCGCCGGCAGCGTGCTGCTGCTTGTGGTGGTTTGGCCGGAGTTCAAACCCAAGCCTGAGCGTTTTGCGGTCGGTATTTCCGACCTGAAAGTGAATGTCGAAGGCGGTCAACGGGTCGTCAATGCGCGCTTTACTGGCGTTGACAGCGAGAACCGCCCGTTCTCTGTCACGGCCGATGCTGTTATCCAAGATGCCAAGGATGGGGTCAAGCTCACACAGCCCAAGGCCGATGTGACGCTGGCGGGCAACTCCTGGGTCGCGATCGCCGCGCCGCAGGGAACGTTCTGGCGAAAACCGAAAGTTCTGAACCTCGTCGGCGGGGTCGACCTGTTTCACGACGCCGGCTATGAATTCCAGACTGAGGAAGCGCGGATCGATTTTCGCATAGGCGCCGCGTCCGGCGATACGCCGGTTAAGGGGCAGGGACCGTTCGGGACCGTCGATGCAGAGGGCTTTCGCATCGTCGGAAGCGGAAATCGCATCATCTTCAGCGGGAAATGCCGGTTGGTGATCTTTCCGATCGCGACGAAGGCCGGAGGTGCGAAATGATGTCAGTGTTTCATATTGTGCCCGCAATGGTATCGATTGCGACGCTGCTTTCGTTTCTCGGTCTAGCCGTGGCCCAGGGTATTGGGCTGCCTGGGCAGTCGGGCGATAAACCTATCGAGATAAACGCGGAACAGGGCATCGAGTGGCAGCAAAAAAACAGGGCCTATATCGCGCGCGGCAATGCCCGGGCGGCGCAGGGCGACGTCGCGGTTCTGGCCGACACGCTGACCGCTTACTACCGCGAAACTGAGAACGGCAGGTCTGATATTTGGCGGATTGATGCGGTCGGTCGCGTTCGCATCGTCACGCCTACCCAAAGGGCCTATGGCGACAAGGCGGTGTACGATGTTGCTAAGGGGATACTTATCCTGACCGGCGGCACACGGCTTGAAACCGAAACCGACCGTATCACTGCGCGGGACAGCCTTGAATACTGGGAAAAACGGAACCTCGCCGTTG
The DNA here is from genome assembly GCA_002471575.1 of Alphaproteobacteria bacterium UBA7314. Taxonomy (GTDB): domain Bacteria; phylum Pseudomonadota; class Alphaproteobacteria; order MPNO01; family UBA830; genus UBA830. The sequence goes on from DKQG01000053.1 coordinate 99,967, forward strand.
CGCGCGGAAATGCGATTGCGACTCGGGGAGAAAACCGTTTGCGCGCCGATGTGCTGACAGCTCACTTCGCCAAAGACGGCAGGGGCCAATCGCGCGTGCGCCAAGTTCACGCATTCAACAATATCGTAATTACTACCCCGGAAGAAATTGTCCGGTCGACCCGTGGGATTTACGATGTTGAAACCGGTATCGCGACTCTCACAGGATCGGTTAAGATTACCCGCGGAAACAACCACTTGAACGGGGAACATGCGGAAGTGAACCTGAGCACCGGAGTAAGCAGACTGTTCGGCCGTGGCCGTGGCGGTGTACAGGGAATTTTTATGCCCGGAAAGAAAAACGGGCTCGGCGGTCAATCGGATACCGGGGAGAAGCAGTGAGCAGCGAGGATCTCAATACGATGATCGGGGATGCCAAAAAACCGCGCCTGGTTTCTCAGAACGACGGGTTGCAGGTTCGGAGGGTTGGCAAGCGTTACAAGAAGCGCCCGGTGCTGCGTGAAGTGAGCATGACGCTGAAACGCGGCGAGGTCGTCGGTCTGCTAGGACCGAATGGTGCCGGCAAAACAACCTGTTTTTACATCGTTACCGGCTTGATCGCGGCGGATTACGGTTCTATCGCCCTTGACGGCCAAGACGTCACCGGGCTTCCTATGTATCGACGGTCCCGCCTCGGTATCGGATACTTACCTCAAGAAGCGTCGATCTTTCGTGGCATGACGGTAGAAAATAATATCCGCGGAGTGCTTGAGGTGACAGACGACAATCCGGCTCGGCGTGAAGCAAGACTGGAAGAACTGCTGGCGGAATTTTCAGTCAGCCATCTGCGCCGGACACCGGCGCTGGCGCTGTCCGGCGGCGAACGACGTCGGGTCGAAATTGCGCGCGCGCTGGCATCCAATCCGGATTTTATGTTACTCGACGAACCTTTCGCAGGCATCGATCCGATCGCTGTTGACGATATTCGCGGCTTGGTCACGCACCTGAAGGATCGCGGCATCGGCGTGCTCATCACGGACCACAATGTGCGCGAAACGCTGGATATAGTGGATCGCGCGTACATCCTTCACGATGGGGCCGTTCTGATGGACGGTGCGCCGTCTGAAATCGTCGCCCATAAGGATGTTCGACGGGTTTACCTCGGTGAAAGATTCAGTTTGTAAGACATAGTCCAAGTGTATCTAGGATCGGCATAAATGGTGCTCGGACCACGATTGGATCTGCGTCAGAGCCAATCTCTGGTAATGACGCCGCAACTACAGCAGGCCATCAAGCTGCTACGGATGTCCAATGTCGAGCTGACAGAATTCATAGAGCAAGAAATCGAACAAAATCCGCTTCTTGAACGTGAAGAAGCACAGGATAGATTTGAAGTAGATACTCCTGAAGCCCCGGAAGCCGCTATGGCTTCAGACAATACCGATGACGGAACCGAATTCGATGGTGATGCGGACGCACTGTCTCCCGAAGCTCCGGCCTATGACGACATCGAAACGCTTCCCGATTCGGCTGACCATGCGACATCCAAAGCCCTGGGCGAGGATGACCGGTGGCTAGATACCGATTTCGAAAACGTCTACGAGCCCGAATCGGCCTCCGACGGGGCGGCGCCCGACGCCGGTGGTGAAGAGGGAGACGGCCTGAACTGGAGCACCGCAGGCACGGGCGGTGGCGGATTTGACGATGACCTGTGCGTGCTCGAAAACGTTCCCGCGGAAGAGATGACGCTTCGCGATCATTTGATCGGGCAGGTGAATATCGAGTTTGACGATCACGTCGACCTCATGATCGCTGATCGGCTGATCGACATATTGGACGACAACGGATGGCTGTCCGAAGAACTAGAAACCGTCGCCGTGGCGCTCGGCTGTACCATCGAACGTATTGAGGAAACATTGGCCCGCTGCCAGCAGCTCGACCCGCCCGGAATTTTCGGCCGGACCCTCGCTGAGTGCCTCGCGCTGCAACTGCGCGAGAAGGACCGGCTCGATCCGGCGATGGAGGCATTGCTTAAAAACCTGGAATTGCTGGGCAAGCGGGAATTCGTTCAGCTGCGCAGGATTTGCGACGTCGACAATGAAGACCTACTTCAGATGGTTGCCGAAATCAAAGAGCTCAATCCGCGGCCTGCGTCCGATTTCAATCGCGAAGTGATGCAACCGGTGGTGCCCGACGTGTTTGTCCGACGCACCAAGGAGGGCTGGGCGGTGGAGCTGAACAGCGACACCATGCCGCGGGTTCTGGTGAACAATCGATATTATGCGACCATTCGGCGTCATGCTCGGTCGAAGGAAGACATAGAGTTCCTCAGCGACCGTTTCCAGTCGGCCAACTGGCTGGTTCGGGCGCTGCATCAGCGGGCCGAGACGATCCTGAAAGTCGCATCCGAACTGGTGACGCAGCAGGAAGCCTTCTTCGAGGATGGCGTCGAATTTCTGAAGCCGCTGACACTGCGCGATGTTGCAGGGGAAGTCAGTGTCCACGAGAGCACCGTTAGCAGGGTGACGTCCAACAAGTACCTGGGCTTTAGCCGCGGCATCTTCGAAATGAAATATTTCTTCAATTCCGCGATAGGCCAGAACGAGGCCGGCGAATCCCGATCGGCGGAGTCGATCCGCTTCAGGATCAAATCGCTGATCGAACGCGAAGCGCCGGAGAGTATTCTCTCGGACGACCGGATTGTCGACATCCTGCGCGAGGAAGGTATTGATATTGCGCGACGCACAGTCGCGAAATACCGTGATGCGATGCATATTCCGTCATCGGTCCAGCGTCGGCGGGAAAAGGCGCTGCACGCATAGTGGCCCGGTTTGCACGGTTCGGGATCGATGGGCCGCGGAGTCTATTGACTAACCTTTCCGCAGTGGTATTTTCCGCCGCTCTGCATGACGGGTAGGGGCGTCAGGAACAGCATTCAAATAATAACAAGGGTTTGCGGGCACCGCCCTACTCATTATTGTGCATGAAAGTTAGAGGTTCAGGCAAGCAGGTCGTTGTCGGAGACGCTTTGCCGGAGTATGCCGAAGCCCGTCTCGAAGAGGCGGTCGACAAGTACTTCGACAGCGGTATAGGTTCCGGAGTAGCGGTATCGTGGACAGGCAGTGTTCTGCGGATAAACACTACCACGCACCCGGGGCGAGGTATTATTGTGCTATCTCATGGCGTAGCCGAAACTGCGCGGCTGGCCTTTGACATTGCATTAGACAAGATCTCCAAACGTCTCCGCCGGCACAAGCGGAGGCTGAGAGATTATCAGCGTAGGGATAAATCCGAAGCCAAGCAGAACCGCGTTAATATTCAGCGCTATGTGATTGTGCTGCCGAAGACTCTGGCGCTGCCGATAACGCGGACGACAGTGGCCTTGAGGAGAGCGAGGACACCCCCGTCGTGATCGCGGAAACGACCGCAGAAATGGATACGCTTTCCGTCAGCGAGGCTGTGATGCGGCTCGATTTGTTGGAGCAGTCGGCGCTTGCTTTCCCTCACGCGGGGAACGGCAGCATAAACGTGATTTATGGACGTCGAGGTGGAAACATCGGCTGGATCGATCCCGAACCGGAAAATGCCACGGACTGAAGGCGCTGGAGACGACCATGGAAATCGAGGACATTCTCAGCGCGGACCGGATTGTTACGTCACTGGAAGCGGGCAGCAAAAAGAACGTACTTCAGGAACTTGCGGGCAAGGCGGCGAAGCAGACCGGGCTCGAAGAACACGAGATTTTCGACGTATTGCTGGAGCGCGAACGTCTTGGCACCACTGGTGTCGGCAGTGGCATAGCTATTCCCCACGGGAAATTGGGTTCCCTCGATGAGCTGTTCGGATGTTTCGCCAGACTCGACAACCCGGTCGATTTCGATGCGATCGATGGAGAACCGGTAGATCTGATTTTTTTGCTTCTGGCGCCGGAATCGGCGGGTGCAGATCATCTGAAGGCTCTTGCGCGGATTTCACGCGTATTGAGCAACAACGCGCTTTGCGACAAATTACGTTCGACGACAACGCCGGAAAAAATCTTTAGCCTGCTGACTCAGAGCGCCCAAAGTCACGCGGCCTGACGGCAATCGAAGTCCCCATTCAAATTCGAAGCCTCCCGTCAGTGTACGCTCACCGGTTCCATGTTGTGCTGGCGGACCGTCGCGAAGGCGACGTCGCGATCCACATTCATTACCGCGATTTCAGCTCCATTCGCGGCGTATACGCCGAAACGCTTGGCGTCGCTGTTGCCGATTTTTTTCACATATGCGACATGATGCATGCCCAGCATCTCTAAATCCGCGGGAGACATGATCTTCTCTGCTACTTCACTCTGCTGCATTCTTCCTATCCACTTTGCCGCCCGTCACAGGCGGGCGTGGGCATCCCCGGTTGATGCCTTTTCCTCAGGTTCGATATCTATCTCTTTAAGATTGGGGCGTTTGGATTTTCCGCCGGTCTTGATTTCAATCGTGCGCGAATGCGTCTCCACCACCGGGCGTTTCAAACTGACATGCAACAAACCGTTATCCAGATCTGCGCCCAGGACTTCGATGCCTTCTGCCAGTAGGAAGGAGCGTTGGAATTGCCGTGCCGCGATGCCGCGGTGAAGGAACTCTCGGGCTGGATCGTCATCTTGTTTTCCACGGATCACGAGCTGCGTGTCCTCGATAGTTACGGAGAGTTCCTCCGGTGAGAATCCGGCGACAGCGAGCGATATTCTGATATCGTCTTCGCCGGTACGTTCGATATTGTATGGCGGATACCCGTCCGACGACGTCTTGCTGACGCGATCAAGAGCGCGTTCAAGTTCGTCGAAGCCGAGTAAAAAGGGACTGTTGAACAGCGAAAGGCGTGTCATCTAGACCCTCATCATCTGAGCGAGCATTCGTGTTGCAGATTTGGTATCAGAAAAACCTACCTTTGAAGTGGGGGGTTTGAAGATAAATTTCAAGTTCTCCCTCTTTCCCCCGCTAACGCGACGCCGGTCACACGGACAGTTAATCCCCGCCGCCGAGGTGTCCCAGCAACACGACCGCTGCTTTCCGTGTCTTTTCGACCTGCCCTTGATGGGTTTCTCGGGCGGATTGTCCGCGGCTCCCGCCAGTTCCACCTATGGGGTGTGCATTCGTCTCCAACGAAAATTGAGGCAGCGCAGTTTGCGGGTCACCACCTAAATCCC
>DKQG01000053.1:105516-113796 GCA_002471575.1 Alphaproteobacteria bacterium UBA7314
GCACCTGGAGGCGAAGGAAAAGAAAAAGGGTCCGGGAAATCCGGACCCTTCTATCTGGTGGAGCCAGGCGGAATCGAACCGCCGACCTCTTGAATGCCATTCAAGCGCTCTCCCAACTGAGCTATGGCCCCGGGTATTTGAGTTTGCGGCGCGCACTCTATGCAGGCCGGCGCGGCGCCGCAATGACTAATTTTCAGTTTTCGCGATCGCCGTGGTCGTCCTTGGCATTTTCCAGCGCTTCCGAAACATCCGGATCCTCGTCTATGCCGGCGTTTTCGCTGTCGTCGGCCAGAAGATCTTCGTCGCCGTCGTCGCCAAGATTGATATCGTCATCGACCTCCAACGCGTCGTCACCGTTGTCGTCCACGAGAAGTTCTTCGTCTTCTGACGCCGTTTCCTCCGACCCCGCCACCTTCTCTTCGGCCTTCGCTTTCGCTTGGCTTGCCGCCGCGCGCGCGCGCCTCGGCCTCACAAGTGCAAGCGGATCGAATTCCGCCTCGCAGGACGGGCAAATGATCGGATCGCGTTGCATGTCGTAGAAACGCGCGCCACAACTTAGGCACGACCGTTTCAGCCCCCATTCCGGCTTCGCCAAGTCGGTCTCCATTCAGAGTTTGAAATCGATGGCCAGCCTTTGCCATGTTCGGCGGGGCCTGTCAAAAGCAAAATAGACCAAACGACATTTACCCTGCTTGCCTCTGCCGCGAAGTATGGTACAGACGCCGTCGTGGCACCACCGCCGCACCCGTAATCAGGATGATCTTTTGACCAGATTCGCAGGCCGTTCCGGCAACGCGCTGATAGGAAGAACCAAGGTCCCCGGCGATAAATCCATTTCGCACAGGGCCCTGATGATCGGTGCTGTTTCTATCGGCCGGACTTCTGTTTCCGGGCTGCTGGAAGCGGAGGATGTCCTGTGTACCGCGGTGGCGCTGCGGGCGCTTGGTGCCGGTGTTGAGAAAATGGGACAGGACTGGATCGTCGATGGTGTTGGGGTCGGCGGGCTGACGTCGCCTGACGATATTCTCGATCTGGGCAATTCGGGGACCGCCGCCAGATTGTTGCTGGGACTTATGGCGACCCACGATCTGACGGCGCATATCACCGGTGATCATTCTTTGCGGTCCCGTCCAATGAACCGGGTAATCGATCCGCTGTCTCGTATGGGTGCCTTTTTCCATGCGCGGGACGGAGGCCGTATGCCACTGGTCGTGCACGGGGCCACGGAACCCATCCCGCTGGAGTACGAGGTGCCGGTGCCCTCGGCGCAGGTCAAGTCGTCGGTGTTGTTCGCCGGGCTGAACACGCCGGGCACGACAACGGTGATCGAAGGGGAAGCGACGCGGGATCATACCGAGCATATGCTGAAGGCGTTTGGCGCCGACCTTGATGTTACGGTCGCCGATGATGGCGTGAGGCGTATTTCTCTGACCGGCTATGCCGAATTAGAGGCGCGCGACGTGGTGCTTCCGGGCGATCCTTCGTCGGCTGCATTTCCAGGTGTGGCTGCACTGATGGTGCCGGGCTCAGACGTCACCATTGAAAATATCGGTCTCAATCCCCTGCGGGCTGGCCTGTTCGAAACATTGCAGGAGATGGACGCCGACATCGAGATAACAAACGTGCGCGACCAGTCCGGCGAACCGGTTGGCGATATCACGTTCCGACACGGTCCCCTGACAGGCGCCGATATACCCGCAGCACGGGCGCCGTCGATGATCGACGAATATCCGATTGCGGCCATGGCGGCGGCCGTCGCGTCCGGCGAAACCCGGTTCCGCGGACTTGCCGAATTACGGGTCAAGGAGAGCGACAGGTTTGCGGCTATAGTTGACGGGCTGGTCGCTTGTGGGGTGCCGGCGCGCGCGGACGGAGATGACATTGTCGTCACCGGGCAGGGAGGTCCGCCCCCGGGCGGCGCCGAAGTCCATGTCAATCTCGATCACCGTATCGCCATGGCGTATCTGGTACTTGGCCTTGCTTCGGCAAAACCGGTGACGATCGACGATGCGGCCGCGATAGAGACAAGTTTCCCCGGGTTTCTCGAATTGATGACGGGTCTTGGCGCCGACATCGCCCCCGTCGGAGATTGACGGTGGCGGTCGTGATCGCGGTCGATGGCCCAGCGGCGAGCGGTAAGGGCACCCTGGCACGCCGCCTGGCGGCCGAACTCGGCTATGCCTATCTGGATACCGGTCTCTTGTATCGGGCCGTCGGCCTGTCGCTGATCCGTGCCGGAGAATATCCCGGCGACGCGGTTGCTGCGACGGTTGCCGTTGAGAGCCTCAAAGTTGCCGATATGGATTTCTCGGACCCGACGTTGCGCGATGAGGAAACCGGGCATGCGGCCGGTATCGTCGCCGCCAACCCGGCAGTCCGGGAGGCACTGATTGATCTGCAGCGGAACTTTGCCGCCGCCCCGCCTAACGCCGCGCTTGGTGCTGTGCTCGATGGGCGCGACATCGGTACGGTCATTTGCCCCGACGCGGACTACAAATTCTTCATCGATGCGGATATTGGGATCCGCGCGGAGCGCCGGGTAAAGGAGTTGCAGGAAAAGGGAGATCCGAGTATACCTTCGCGCGTTCTGCAGGATATGAAGGAACGTGATCACCGGGATCGTACCCGAGCAGTCGCACCTTTGGCACCCGCAGCGGACGCGTCTGTCATCGATACGACAAATCTAAACGCGGACGCCGTATTCGCCTTGGCAATTTCCTTTATCCGTTAACGGGACAAATGGAACAGTTTATCGGGTCTCCCGGGCAGACGCCTTAAATGGTGCATGTCCCGTTTTCGCGTTTTCTGCTCCGGAAAGGGAAAACCAGGATTTAACATGGCTACAGAAACCTCAACCGCTGCAGGCGCAGCACCCAAGGAAGATTTCGCCGCCCTCCTCGAAGAAAGCTTCGGCGATGGCGAGCTTACCGAAGGCTCGGTCATCAAGGGCACTGTTCTCTCGATCGAGGGCGACAACGTCCTGATCGACGTCGGACTGAAGTCCGAAGGCCGAGTGCCGCTCAAGGAATTTGGCGTACCGGGACAGGCTGCCGAAATCGGCGTCGGCGACGTCGTCGATGTCTATCTCGAACGAATGGAAAATAAGAGCGGAGAAGCCGTCCTCAGCCGTGAGCGCGCGCGCCGCGAAGAAGCTTGGACGCAGCTTGAAATCGCGTTTGAAAAGACCGAGCGGGTCACCGGGACGATCTTCGGGCGGGTCAAGGGCGGGTTTACCGTCGATCTGTCGGGCGCCGTGGCCTTCCTGCCGGGCAGCCAAGTGGATGTACGCCCCATTCGCGATGTCGGCCCGCTGATGGGTACGCCGCAGCCGTTCCAAATCCTGAAAATGGATCGCCGGCGGGGCAATATCGTAGTGTCGCGCCGTGCCGTTCTGGAAGAATCGAGGGCCGAACAGCGTAACGAGCTTCTCGCCAACCTTAAGGAAGGCCAGATTCTCGAGGGCATGGTCAAGAACATCACTGACTACGGTGCGTTCGTCGATCTCGGTGGTGTCGACGGCCTGTTGCATGTCACCGACATCGCATGGCGCCGGATCAATCATCCGACCGAGGCATTGACGATCGGCCAAACGGTAAAGGTTCAGGTCATTCGCTACAACTCGGAAACCCAGCGTATTTCGCTCGGCATGAAGCAGCTTGATGCGGATCCTTGGGAAGGCGTGGAGCTGAAATACCCGATCGGCACCAAGTTTATCGGCCGTGTCAGCAACATCACTGACTATGGCGCATTCGTCGAACTGGAGCCGGGCGTTGAAGGCCTGGTGCATGTGTCCGAAATGAGCTGGACGAAAAAGAATGTTCATCCCGGCAAGATTGTCTCGACCAGCCAAGAAGTTGACGTCATGGTGTTGGAGGTCGATTCCCAGAAACGTCGGATCAGCCTCGGTCTGAAACAGTGCCATGACAATCCATGGGACGCTTTTGCAGCCGCGCATCCGGTTGGCGGTGATGTCGAAGGCGAGATTAAAAATATCACAGAGTTCGGTCTGTTCGTGGGCCTCCCCGGCGAAATCGATGGCATGGTGCATTTGTCCGACCTATCGTGGGACGCCAACGGCGAGGAGGCCGTGAAGGAATACGAAAAAGGTCAGATGGTGACGACGCGCATTCTCGATATCGATGTCGAAAAGGAACGCATTAGCCTCGGCGTCAAGCAGCTCTCGGAGGATCCGCTTGCCGGTGCTATCGAAGGGATCAAAAAGGGCGATACCGTTACCTGTACGGTAACGGCCGTCACGGACGGTGGCCTCGAAGTGACAGTGTCCGGCTCGCTGCCGGGGTTCATTCGCCGCGCTGATCTGTCTCGCGAACGCAGCGAACAGCGTCCTGACCGGTATGCCGTCGGCGACCGTGTCGATGCCCGCGTCAACAATATCGACAAGCGGGACCGTAAGCTGAGCCTTTCGATCAAGGCCCACGAAATGGCTGAAGAGAAGCAGGCGATGGCCGATTTTGGTTCGTCCGATTCCGGTGCCAGCCTTGGCGACATCCTGGGCGCTGCTCTGAGTAAGGCTCGGGAAGAAGGCGAAGAAGAAGGCGAAGACGTCGCCGCGGCCCCGGCCGGGGAGGCTGCGACCTCCGGGGTAGAGCCTGCGGAAGAGTCACCCGCCGAGGACGATCAGGAGAAATCCTGATCGTCTCGCGCGATTTCGTTTGCGGGCACCTTTTGAGGTTGCCTGAGCCATGATGGCTTACGGTTCAGATTATCTTGTGGATCGCCGTCGGCTCAAACGCCGGCTCACATTCTGGCGTATAGCTACGGTCGTTGCTGTCGTTGCGGCGATCGTAATCGGCTACGGCCGTTTCGGCGGCCCGCTTGGCGGCGGCGATTTCATTGCCAGGGTCGAAGTAAAGGGCGTCATTCTTCACGATGACGACCGGATCCGGGAAATCCGTGAGCTTGCCAAGGATGATAGCGTCAAAGCGGTTATCGTTCGCATTGACAGTCCCGGCGGGACGGTCGTCGGCGGCGAGACTCTTCACAATGCGTTGCTCGCGCTCGGCGAAGAAAAACCCTTGGTAGCAGTTATGGACGGCATCGCGACGTCCGCCGCCTATATGACTGCGATTGCTACAGATCGCCTGTTTGCGCGCGAAGGCACACTGACGGGGTCGATCGGTGTCATTCTACAGACGACGGAAATCACCAAGCTGTTGGAAATGGTAGGTGTTTCGGCACGCTCTTTCAAAAGCGGCTTGCTGAAGGCGACACCGTCGCCGCTGGAACCTCTCACGCCCCAGGTCGCCGCAGCGACGCAGTCACTGGTAGCCGAAATGTTTCGAATGTTCCGTGATATGGTGTTATTGCGTAGGGGAATGTCACCTGCCGAAGCCCGCAAATTCTCAGACGGGCGCGTATTTACTGGGCTGCAGGCGCTGAAGGCCGGACTTATCGATCAGATCGGCGGGGAAGAAGACGCCAAGGCGTGGCTCACGGAACAGAAAAACGTGCCCGCCGGCCTAAAAATCCGCACTATTCGGATCAAACCCGATGCGCCGAACCTGCTGGTCCGGCTCGATAGCTTGGCTCGAAAAACGATTTTGTCTGAACGACTTACACTTGACGGGCTGATTTCCATCTGGCACCCTTTCCACCATTGATATAGGGAATTCTATGCACCCAGCAGCGGAGATGCAGCTGGCGGAGAGAACAAGCATTCCCGGTCATATGGGGCATGGGACACTGCCAGAAACCGGAAAGACAATTCTCCGGAAAACGGAGGGGCGCCGAAGAATGACAAAATCAGAGCTGATTTTGAGACTGGCGGAGGACAACCCACATCTCTACCAGCGGGATGTGGAACGCATCGTTTCTACGATTTTCGATGAAATTTCAACGGCGCTTGCGCGCGGCGACCGGGTTGAGCTTCGTGGCTTCGGCGCGTTTTCCGTCAAAACGCGAGAAGCGCGGACGGGCCGCAATCCACGAACCGGCGAATCCGTCAGCGTCGCGAAAAAATCCGTGCCGTTTTTCAAGTCCGGCAAAGACCTGCGCGATCGCCTGAACGGCCGGAAATAGAGTTGTCCGGCGACAGGACGCCGCACACCGTACTTCAGTCTTCGCCTGCGGTATCCGGGTAAATACGGGAACGCCCTGATAAAATGCGCCTGATTATTGGCATCGTTGTATTCATTCCCCTCGCCGTCCTGCTCGGCGGGTTCGCCGCGAAAAACCGGCAGATGCTGAAGCTTGAGTTCTGGCCTCTGGCCAATAGGATCGAGACATCGGCATCCGTCTGGCTTCTTCTGTTTCTTGGTATCGGCATTCTGGTCGGTCTTGGCATCGGATGGCTTTCCACGATGGCCTGGCGCCGCCGCGCCTGGAAAGCCGAACGGATAAACCGGACGCTGGAACGCAAACTGGACGAACGAGCCGATCTACCGCCGCCCAGCCCCCAGCCCGCCTCTGGCGGGGCGTCACCAACGCCGTCGTCGTCGCCCGTCACCGCCCCCGCCAGGACCACAATGATCGACAACTGAACGGTTTCTAGTCCGGTGACGCCACAACGCCGCGTGCACTGTGACAAGATCCCAAAATGTTTTATTAAACGGAAATGACTGATATCTCACCCATCGACAGGATTTTCTGTGCCATCGACACTCCGAAGTTGGACGATGCGCTGCTGCTTGCTGATCTGCTTTCGGGCGAAGTCGGCGCCATCAAGCTTGGCAAGGAGTTCTTCACCGCCCACGGCCCGAATGGTGTCCGCAAGGTTGCGGATCTGGGCCACAGTATCTTCCTCGATCTAAAGTATCACGATATACCCAACACGGTGGCAGGTGCGGTAGGTGCCGCCAACCGGTTGAGCTGCACCGTGCTGACGGTGCATGCATCCGGTGGTCCCGCTATGCTGAAAGCTGCGGCCGATGCCTCCGCCGACGCGGGAGCCAAGCGGCCGAAGATCTTGGCCGTCACCGTACTGACCAGCCTAGACAATGACGATCTTGCCGCTGTCGGACAGACAGGCCCGGCAGAAGAACAGGTCCTGCGGCTCGCCCGACTGGCGAGAGATTCTGGTATCGACGGTATCGTCTGCTCACCGCAGGAAGTGTCGTTGCTGCGCGGTGAAATCGGCGACCAAATTGCACTGGTAGTCCCGGGTGTGCGGCCTGAATGGGCGGGCGCGGATGACCAGAAACGCGTCATGACGCCGGGCGAGGCGGTTGCCGCGGGGGCCGATCATTTGGTTATTGGCCGACCCATCACCCGTTCCGATGACCCGGTCGGCGCCGCCCGGCGTATCGTCGACGAGTTATCCAAGGTGACCGCGTGAGCATCGCCTCTAAAATCTGCGGCGTCAGCGACCGCACCGCCATCAATGCGGCAGCAGACGGCGGCGCGGGTTATGTCGGGTTCGTTTTTTTTTCCCGGTCACCCCGCAACGTGACGCCGGAGCAGGCGGCAGAACTGATTGCGCTGATGCCGGACGATGTCGAAGCCGTGGCTCTGGCCGTGGATCCCGACGATGCGCTGGTAGATGCCGTCGCAGCGATTGCCGGTCTCACGATGTTCCAGTTGCACGGATCCGAAAGGCCGGACCGCGTGAAGGAAATCAAGACCCGGACCGGCCGTCGCGTGATAAAAGCGATCAAGGTTTCGAATGCTGCTGATCTTGCCGTGGCGGATGCCTATTTCGATGCCGCGGATATGTTGTTGTTCGACGCCAAGACACCCGCCGATATGAAGAACGCGCTACCCGGCGGTAATGCTGTTTCGTTCGACTGGAATATTCTGGCTGGCCAGGATTGGCCACTGCCTTGGATGCTCTCCGGCGGGCTCGATCCCGACAATGTCGCCGAAGCGATAGAGGTTAGCGGTGCACACGCGGTGGACGTATCGTCCGGCGTGGAAAGCGCACCGGGCATCAAGGATCCGGATCTCATTCGAGCGTTCCTGGCTGCCGTGAAAAGTGCCCGGTGAAACGATAAGTGCTGTGCGTTCGAGTGCCGTTGCGCTAAATACATTGGTCAAACCATGATAAATTCTCCCAACACATATCGCGCTGGCCCGGACGAGGACGGCCATTTCGGAATCTTCGGTGGACGCTATGTCGCCGAGACGCTGATGCCGCTGCTGCTTGAAGTCGAAAAAGCCTATGAAGACGCCAAGGCAGACCCGGCTTTCCAGGCGGAATTCGACAATCTGCTGGAACATTACGTCGGCCGCCCCAGCCCGCTGTATTTCGCATCTCGGATCACCGAGCATTGCGGCGGCGCGAAGATCTACTTTAAGCGCGACGAGCTGAACCACACCGGCGCG
>DKQG01000053.1:114114-125017 GCA_002471575.1 Alphaproteobacteria bacterium UBA7314
CGAGCTGAACCACACCGGCGCGCATAAGATCAATAATACGCTGGGCCAGCTGTTGCTGGCGCGTCGCATGGGCAAAACCCGCGTTATCGCCGAAACTGGCGCCGGACAGCACGGGGTGGCCACGGCGACGGTCTGCGCGTTATTTGGCATTCCCTGCGTCGTCTATATGGGCGCGGTCGATATCGAACGCCAGGCGCCTAACGTGTTTCGCATGAAACTTCTGGGCGCCGAGGTGGTGCCCGTGGAAACAGGGTCGTCGACCCTGAAAGATGCGATGAACGGGGCGTTGCGCGACTGGGTCGCCCATGTCGACGATACGTTTTACGTAATCGGCACGGTGGCCGGCCCGCATCCTTACCCGAAAATGGTTCGCGATTTCCAGTCGGTCATCGGCAATGAGGCGCGGGAACAGATCATGAAGGCCGAGGGACGGCTGCCGGATTCGCTGGTCGCGTGTATCGGCGGCGGCTCGAACGCGATGGGCTTATTCCATCCGTTTCTCGACGATGACGGCATCGACATTATTGGCGTCGAGGCGGCAGGGGGTGGTATTGAAACCGGCCGTCACGCGGCCTCTCTGGCCGCGGGCAAACCCGGGGTGCTGCACGGTAACCGCACCTACCTGCTGCAGGATGATGACGGTCAGATCGCCGAAGCACATTCTATTTCGGCCGGGCTAGACTATCCCGGCATCGGCCCGGAACACGCCTGGCTGAACGATATGGGCCGGGTGAATTATGTCTCGGTGACCGACGCGGAAGCGCTGGACGCATTCCAGCTCTGCAGCCGGCTCGAAGGTATAATCCCAGCGCTGGAACCGTCCCATGCCCTGGCGCATGTGTTGAAGATCGCGCCGGATCTGCCGTCTGATCATATTCTCGTAATGAACATGTGCGGCCGCGGCGACAAGGACGTATTTTCCGTCGCCGACGCGTTGGGCGTTAGGCTGTGAGCCGGTTGGAGACCCGCTTTGCGGCCTTACGCGACGAGGGTCGGGGCGGTCTCGTGACATTCGTCACCGCCGGCGATCCGACGACGGAAATTTCTGCCGAGATTTTATCAGGCCTGCCGGGCGCCGGCGCCGATATTATCGAACTTGGTATGCCGTTCACTGACCCCATGGCGGACGGTCCATCCATCGAAATGGCGTCCGGCCGGGCGCTGACAAAAGGCCAGAACACGGCAAAGACGCTGGAAATGGTATCAGCATTCCGGAAAAACGACGGCGATACCCCCATCGTTCTGATGGGTTATTACAATCCGATCCACGCCTATGGCCGGGAAAAATTCGCCGCAGATGTGTCCGCCGCAGGGGTCGACGGCCTGATTATCGTGGACCTGCCACCGGAAGAAGAGGACGAATTCCGGCCTCATGCTGAGTCATCCGGGGTCGATATCGTCCGCCTTATCGCGCCGACATCGACCGATGCCCGAATCGGTACCCTCGTGGAAAACGCCTCTGGATTCGTCTATTATGTGGCCGTGCGAGGGGTCACTGGAACCAGCTCTGCAGCGGCCAGCGATATTGCATCCAATGTTGGCCGGATCAAGTCCCTGACCGATTTACCGGTCGCGGTTGGCTTCGGCATCCGCACCCCCGAACAGGCCGCGGAGGTTGCCGCCGTAGCGGACGCGTCTGTCGTCGGCACGGCGATCGTCGACAAGATCGCGAACGCTCTTGACGAAAACGGCAACGCCACGCCGCAACTGGTTTCCGAGACACTGGATTTCGTCTCCGATCTCGCAAAGGCCGTGCGATCCGCGCGACCCGGAGCAAACTCATGAACTGGATCAACAACTATGTCCGGCCCAAGATTCGCTCGCTGGTCGGGGTCAAATCTGACGTGCCGGAAAACCTCTGGATGCAGTGCCCGTCCTGCGAACAGATGCTGTTTCACCGCGATCTCAGAGAAAATCGGAACGTGTGCAGAAATTGCGGTCATCACATGCGCCTGCCGGCTCGAGAGCGACTGGAAATCCTGTTCGATGGCGGTTCATTTACCGAGATTGAATTGCCGGAAAACGTGACCGACCCGCTGAAGTTCCGTGATCGCAAGCGCTACTCCGACCGCCTTAGGGATTCCCGCTCTACGACCGGACGAACCGACGCGATCATCGTTGCGCACGGCGAAATCGGCGGCCACAAGACCGTCATCGCAGTATTCGATTTTTCCTTTATGGGCGGTTCGATGGGGATTGCCGTGGGTAACGGAATCGTCGCAGGCGCACAGCTTGCCGTCCTGCAGGATGCAGCATTCGTCGTCGTTCCCTCGTCGGGCGGCGCCCGCATGCAGGAAGGCATTTTGTCGCTGATGCAGATGCCCCGGACGACCATCGCAGTGCAACAGGTCAAGGAAGCGGGGCTTCCCTACATCGTCCTGCTAGCCGATCCGACCACCGGCGGCGTGTCTGCATCCTTCGCCATGCTGGGTGATATTGCGCTGGCGGAACCGGGGACTATTGTCGGTTTCGCCGGTGCTCGCGTGATTGAGGAAACGATCCGCGAAAAGCTTCCCGAGGGTTTTCAGCGCGCCGAGTACCTGTTGGATCATGGCATGATCGACATGGTCGTTCCGCGTCACGATCTAGCGGCTACGCTTGGCCGGATCATAGATCTTGTGCGCTGCAAGGAACGCGGCGCCGATGGCGTTTCACTGAATCAGGGCGGCGATGCCGCCTTTGGTGACAGCAATGACGGCTCGGCGCCCGCATCCGACTGACGCCGTTCTCGAACGGCTGACTGCACTTCATCCTAAACTGATCGATCTCGGTCTCGGACGTACGGAACGCCTGCTTGCCGCTCTCGGTAGCCCGGAGCAATCCCTACCGCCTGTCATCCACGTTGCTGGCACCAATGGGAAGGGTTCCACCATCGCCTTCATGCAGGCGATCGCGCAGGCCGCCGGACTGCGGGTGCATGTCTATACCTCGCCACATCTCGTGCGGTTCAACGAACGCATCGTGCTCGACGGCGCCCCCGTCGGAGAACAGGCGTTGCTGGGTATTTTGGAGGAATGTGAGGTCGCGAACGATGGTGCACCTATTACGTTCTTTGAAATCACTACTGCTGCGGCGTTTGTTGCCTTTTCTCGGACGCCCGCCGATTTGCTGTTGCTGGAAACCGGCCTCGGCGGCCGTTTTGACTCCACCAACGTCCTGCCATCCCCGGGCGCGACCGTGATTACGCCGGTATCGATGGACCACATGTTTTTTCTCGGCGACACCATTGGCGAAATCGCGTTCGAAAAGGCTGGTATCCTGAAACCTGGCGTGCCGGCCGCGATTGCGCCACAATCGGCGGATGTTCTGCGAGTGATCGAAAAGCGGGCAGGGGAGATCAATGCGCCGTTGTCGATCGGTGGGATCGACTGGGCCAGCATGCTGGTCTCCGGCGGTATGAAATTTTGCGACAAAGACGGGGAGCTACATCTGCCGGAACCAGCCCTCGTGGGTGATCATCAGTGCATCAATGCCGGTACCGCGATCGCGGCGCTGCGCTGCTGGAAATCCAGATTCTGGGGATTGGAGGATTTTTCCAAAGGCGTGTCTGGGGCATCCTGGCCGGGCCGACTGCAGCATCTGACGACGGGTGCGTTGATCGAGAAACTGCCTGATGGCTGGCAGCTCTGGCTCGATGGCGGTCACAACCCGTCCGCCGGTGCCGCGCTGGCGGATGCAATTTCAGCCTGGCCGGAGGGCCCGGTGGTGCTGATATTCGCCATGCAGGAAAACAAAGATGCGGCCGGTTTTCTCGGGCCACTGGCAACCGCCGCTGACCGCTTGATCGCTATTGACTTACCCGGAGAGACGGGGGGGCATGCGCCGGACGCGCTCGCCGCCATTGCCGGTGAGATGGGGATGGAAACCGACGTCGCACCTTCACTGGACGTTGCACTGGCGCGTGCCGCCAGTTCACCTCGGGGGCGCATCTTGATATGCGGGTCGCTCTATCTGGTGGGCGAAGTTCTCTTCCGCAACTACCCCTGACTCACGCCGGTAGGCCGGTCGCCATCAAGCTGTTCAGACGCTTTGAAAATGCAGTTGGATCCGGTACCTGTTCGCCTTCAATGATGCGGGCCTGATCTAGCAACAGCCAGGCGGCGTCTTCAACCTTTTCGCCGGCGCCGTCCTTACCGACCGCTTGGGCCAGTGACACGATCAGCGGGTGGCGTGGATTGATTTCCAGGATCCGTTTGAAAGACTGTTCCAGCTGGTTGTGCTGCTTCAGCATGCGTTCGATGCGTAGATCCATGTCGCCTTCGTCGGAGACAAGGCAGACGACGCTGTCGGTAAGGCGTTCGGAAACGCGTACGTCCTTAACCTCTTCGTTCAGGGTCAGCCTGAACATGGCGATCAGTGAATCCACTTTTCCGTCATCGAAGAATTTTTCGTCCTCGGCCTCTGAATCGTCTGCCGTGCTGGCGGAAATCTTGTCAAGATCAGCGCCTGCCCGCGTCGCGGATTTAAAAGGCTTACCTTCATATTCGCCTACCGACGGAATCCAAAAATCATCGACGGCGTCGGTCAGCAGCAGAACCTCGATCCCCTTGGCGACAAAGCCTTCAAGCTGCGGGCTGCGGCGCACCGCGTCCAGGTCCTCCCCCGAAATATAGTAGATCGTGTCTTGGCCTTCCTTCATCCGGCCGACGTATTCTTCTAGGCTGATGAGGTCGTCTCCGCCGGTGGTCGAGTGGAACCGAACAATCTTCAGGATCATTTCGCGGTTCTCAAAATCCTCGTAAAGCCCTTCCTTGATGACCGGGCCGAAGTTTTCCCAGAACAGCGTAAATTCGTCAGGCGCCTTGTCCGCCTTCTTGCCGAGTTCCGTTAGCACCCGTTTTACGATGGCCGACCGCATATGGGCGATCATCGGATTGTCCTGCAAGATTTCGCGGCTGACGTTCAGCGGCAAGTCTTCGGAGTCGACTACGCCGCGCAGGAACCGGAGCCATGCGGGCACCAGGTTTTCGGCCTCATCGGTAATGAACACCCTTTTCACATAGAGCCGAATGCCGTGCTTGCGGCTGGGATCGAAAAGATCGAACGGTTTGGACGACGGAATAAACAATAAGTTGCGGTATTCCAGTTTACCTTCCACATGCCAGTGGATCGTCAGCCAAGGCTCATCGAATCCGCCGACATGGCGATAGAATTCCGAATACTGCTCGTCCGTGACGTCTTTTTTCGGACGGGTCCACAGGGCGGAGGCTTCATTGATGGACTCGTCCCCATCTTCGGCGGCAATGACGATAGGAAGCGCGATGTGGTCGGAATAGGTCTTTACGATGTGGCGGAGACGTGATTCTTCGAGAAACTCCTCCTCTCCCTTTCGCAGATTGAGGCGAATTGTGGTGCCTCGGCCGTCGCGTTCGCCGTCCGCGATCGTGAACTCGCCGGTGCCGTCGGACAACCAGCGCCAGGCTTGGTCTTCTCCGGCGCGACGGCTGATCACCTCGACGTCGCTCGCGACCATGAAGGCTGAATAGAACCCGACCCCGAACTGGCCGATAGCGCTGAGATCTACTCCTTCTTCGTCGGCGTGCTCTTCCAGATAGGCGGATGTACCCGACCGCGCGATGGTACCCAGATCCGATATCAGGGCATCCCGGTTCATACCGATGCCGTTATCCGCGATTTCAAGTACACGGGCTTCCTTGTCGACCGAAATCCGGACCTTGAAATCGGGGTCGTCTGCTACCAGATCCGGATCGGTCAACGCTTCGTAACGCAAGCGGTCGCAGGCGTCGGACGCGTTGGATATAAGCTCACGCAGAAAAATTTCCTTTTGGCTGTAGAGCGAATTAGCGACAATGTGGAGGAGGCGCGAGACCTCGGTCTCGAACCTCATCTTCTTTTCAGCCATTGGTCCGGTACTCCCGTTCTGTTTTGCAGATTTCTGCCGGAATATGTTGCGCAGCGCCGCTGATTTCAACCCCTTGTCAGGGACGTTTTGCGCCGCCATTCTGCGGACATGTCTGGCGTGGACCCACGGCCCGTTGTGACGGCCGTGCTCGGCCCCACCAATACTGGCAAAACCCACTACGCGATCGAGCGTATGCTTGGCCATGCGACCGGGATGATTGGTTTCCCGCTGCGCCTGCTGGCGCGGGAAAATTATGACCGAGTGGTAGCGAAAAAGGGGGCGGCCCGGGTAGCACTGGTCACCGGCGAAGAGAAAATCATCCCGCCTAGGGCCGACTATTTCATCTGTACCGTCGAATCCATGCCTCTGGACCGAGAAGTCGAATTCCTGGCCATTGACGAAATCCAAATGTGCGCCGATCCTGAACGTGGCTACGTATTTACCGACCGTCTCCTGCGGGCGCGCGGAGCGGAGGAGACATTGTTTCTTGGCGCCGATACGATCCGGCTGGTCATCGAAAGACTTGTGCCCGACGCCGATTTCATCAGCCGCCCGCGCCTGTCGAAACTTACCTATGTGGGCCCGCGAAAAATCACCCGCATGCCGCGCCGAAGCGCTGTGGTTGCATTCTCGATGAATGAAGTTTACGCGATCGCCGAACTGATGCGCCGCCAACGGGGCGGCACGGCGGTCGTTCTGGGCGCGCTTAGCCCGCGCACCCGAAACGCCCAGGTCGAAATGTATCAGGGCGGCGATGTCGATTACCTGGTCGCGACCGACGCGATCGGGATGGGTTTGAACATGAACATCGATCATGTCGCCTTCGCCGGCACGCGGAAATTCGACGGTCGCAATTACCGTAAACTGCGGACACCCGAAATTGCGCAGATCGCCGGTCGTGCTGGGCGGCACATGTCGGACGGGACGTTCGGTCCCATCACCGAAATCGGCACGTTCGACGATGACGTCGTCAATTCGATCGAAAACCACAACTTCGAAGCGCTGACTGGCGTGTATTGGCGGAATGCGGATCTCGATTTCCGGTCCGGCAAGGGACTGCTGAAATCTCTGGAAATGCCACCGTCCCGCCCCGAGCTGCAGCGTGCCCGGGATGCGGATGACAAGATCGCGCTCGCTAACCTACTGCGCGACGATGCCGTGGCTGGCCGGGCAACCACGCCGGATACCGTACGCCTGTTGTGGGACATATGCCAGATTCCCGATTTCCGCAAAACCATGGCGGAAGTCCATGCGAACCTGCTTGGAAGGATTTTCCGCGAACTGACCGACGGTGAGTTCCTGCCTGCCGACTGGGTCGCCGACCAGGTAGCGCAGCTCGACCGGGTCGACGGCGATATCGACACGCTGATGGCGCGGATTGCGCATATCCGCACGTGGACTTACATTTCCCATCGCGCAGACTGGCTCCGGGATGCAGATACTTGGCAGTCGCGTACGCGGGAACTTGAAGATAAGATTTCAGATGCGCTGCACAACAGTCTTACACAACGCTTTGTCGACCGCCGCGCCGCGGCGCTCACCCGTATGAAAGAGGATGACGCTTATTCCGCTGTGGTCGGCGTCGAAGGCGATGTATCCGTCGGCGGCGAATTCGTCGGTTATCTGGATGGCTTTCGCTTCGTGCCCGACGCCAGCGCAGCGGCGTCGGGACGTCAGGCCTTATTGTCTGCCGCCAACAAGGCGCTCCGCGGGGCAATCGATACCCGTGTGGATGCCCTGTGCAATGCGCCGGATGGGGTCTTTTCCGTCGACGAGGCCGGTGCTGTCGTATGGTCGGGCGCAACCATCGCCCGCCTCGAAAAAGGGGCTGATATCGTTTCGCCTGCGGTATCTGTACTGCAGAGCGATTATCTGTCCGCCGACCAGCGCGAACGTATGCGCAAACGTCTGCTGACATGGGTAAACGCGCAGCTGGAAGACTCCCTCGAACGCCTGATAGCGCTTCGTGGCGCGACGCTCGACGGGTTGGCCCGCGGGTTGGCCTATCGTATCGTCGAGGGGCTTGGCTCGATCCCGCGTGTGCAGGTGCTGGCGGAACTACGAGATATGTCGAAGGAGGACCGCTCGGCGCTCCGCAGCTGTGGCGTCCGTATCGGCCCGGAAACACTTTTCCTGCCGACACTGGTCAAGCCTAAGGCGGTGCAGTGGCGGGCATTGTTATGGGCGCTGTTCAATGACAAATTGGCACCCACCATTCCCGGCGCTGGGCTGGTCACTGTACCCGCTGGCGAGGATGCGGATACGGATTTTCTCGCTGCCTGCGGCTTTGCCTGTCTTGGTGGGCGGGCAATCCGCGTCGATGTGCTCGACCGGGTCGCTGTCGATCTACAGCGCCAGTCCCGTGCCGGCAAGATGGATGTCGGGGCGATCCAGCTTAATCTGCTCGGGCTTTCGCTGGATGATGCACGCCCCGTGTTCGAGGGGCTCGGCTACGTCGCCGAAGAAGAGGGCGATACCCTGGTCTGGAAATGGAATGGGCGACCCAAGACCATGTCCGGGCGCTCTCGCAAGGGTAAGCCGAGGAAGAGAGAGGGCAAAACTGGCAAACCCCGTCAGAAAAGCCGGAAACCACAGAAAATCGACGAAAATTCGCCGTTCGCGAAGCTCCGCGAACTCAAACTGTCTTGAGCGGCGACGGCATTCGCCTCGATAAGTGGCTCTGGCACGCTCGGTTTTTCAAAAGTCGTGGCCTCGCCAGCAAGATTTGCGAGGCGGGAAAAGTTCGGGTTGATGGTGCAACCGTCCGTAAATCGCATTACACCGTGCGAGTCGGTGACGTGTTGACATTTCCCAGGGCGCGTGAGGTCCAGGTGGTCAGGATAGAGGCACTGGGGGCCAGGCGTGGCCCTGCGACGGAGGCCCGTACGTTGTATACGTCGTTGGAACCTGCCTCTAACTCAGATCCGTTATGCTAAACGGAAGAAACGGATTTCCGGAAAATTACCGACTGGTTGTTGGCCGGCATCTCGATCCGCTCGATAAAGGAAAGGCCGTTTTTATCGGCTTCCGAGATGACGTCTTCGAGGTCGCGCACCCCCCAGGTTTCGTTCCGCTCGCGTAGCGACCGGTCGAATGATTCGTTCGATGGCGCGGTGTGGACGCCGGCAATCCGGTAGGGACCGTATAGGTACAGCAGCCCTTCCGGCGGCAACACGAGCGCCGCGTTTCGCATTAGGCCTTCGGTCGCGTCCCACGGCGAAATATGAATGACGTTGACGCACATTACTGCATCCGCGCTGTCTAACGGCAGGATCACGTCCGACGCATTAATCGACAGTGGCGGGCGAAGATTGGGGCGACCCGCCGCGTCCACCCAGGCCCGGATACTGTCCAAGTTCAGCTGGTCAGGATCGCTGGGTTGCCAGGTGAGATGCGGGAACAGTTCCGAGAAATGGTGGGCGTGTTCGCCCGACCCGCTGCCGATTTCGAGGACGGTCCCGCGATCCGGCAAAACGCGGGTGAGTACTGCCGCAATGGCGTCGCGATTTCGGACGGTTGCGGGAAAATGCCGGGCTTTTTCTGACGGGAGGTTCATGCCTCGACGATACCCCAGTTACGCCGTTTATGCATATGTTTGCCGAGGCCTTGCCGCTGTGATACGAACGCGCCATGCTTGATAGATTCAAAGCGTTTTTCGAAGATAAAGAGGCTGCGGCCAGCCACGACGGGACACACACACCGGATGAGTTTCATCTTGCCGCGGCGTCTCTGTTGGTACATGCCGCAACAATCGACTCAGAATTCGATGCGCTCGAACGCAATCGGATTGAATGGCTGTGCGAAAACAGATTCGACCTGACGCATGACGAGGCGCATTCATTGATCGAGGCGGCGGAACTCCAGGCCGAGGAATCGGTGCAGCTTCTGCGCTTTACCCGCACCATCAAGGATGGTTTCTCCTATGACGAGCGTATCCATCTGATGGAAATGCTGTGGGAAGTCGTCTATGCGGACGAGGTCGTGGAGGCGCACGAGGCGATGCTGATGCGCCGGATCGCCGGACTGATCTATGTCGACGACCGTGACAGCGGCGTCGCTAGATCGCGGGTCCGCGCCCGTCTTGAGGCCGATAATTCCGGCGAGGAAGGGGCCTTATAAAAGTAGTTGGTCGGAGTCATAAAAAATACTAGTTTGACCAGCGCCGTGATGAGTTCCATCAAGGATGCGGCATTTGCCGTGGGGATAAACAGCGCAGGCGATACGCCTGAAAAGAGATTACGGAGATCAGTATGACGTACGTCGTCAATGATGCGTGCATCAAATGTAAATTTATGGATTGCGTCGAAGTGTGCCCGGTGGATTGCTTCTACGAGGGTGAAAATATGCTCGTGATTCATCCTGATGAATGCATCGATTGCGGCGTCTGCGAGCCGGAATGTCCGGTCGAAGCCATTCACCCCGATACGGATGACGTGTCAGACAAATACCAAGAAGTGAACCGGAAATTCGCTGATATTTGGCCGAACATCACCCGAAAAGGGGATATGCCGCCCGATGCTGAGGAATGGCGTGACAAGGAAAACAAGTTCGAAGAACACTTCAGCGAGGCCCCCGGTCAGGGGACCTGACTCGTCTGGCTCCTGCCTAAAGATACTTAACAGCGTTTAGAGACCCGGTCTTTCCAATTAGTGGTAGGATTTTGATGCGTTTAAAGCTTTGCTGACGCGTAATAGCAGGTCGTGATACACGCCGATCTACCTAAAACACTGTTATTTCACCGCATTTTGTGATATCCACGCATAAAGTTTGATCGGTGGAGACCCAGGCGGTCAAAACTCATCCTGATTTCCAGTCTTTGCCACGATATTCGTTCGGTTGGGCATATGTTGCGGAAAGGGTGAACATACCTGTCCTTTCGCCGGTCGCAGAGAGAGTCAATCGAGAGTGAGTGATGGCACAGGCCAAGACGACTAAATCCAAGCCTAAAGCAAAGTCTGCTACGGCGAAAAAACCCGCGGCGAAGGCGACGACTAAAAAGGCCGCTGACAAGAAACTAGCCGCGAAAAAGCCGGCCGCCAA
>DKQG01000053.1:125399-147632 GCA_002471575.1 Alphaproteobacteria bacterium UBA7314
GAAACCAGCCGCAAAAAAGCCGGCTGCCAAGAGGCCAGCCGCGAAAAAGCCGGCCGCCAAGAAACCAGCTGTGAAACCGACGGCTAAGCCTGCCGCAAAGGCGGCGGCCAAACCTGCTGCAAAGAAACCGGCGGCGAAATCGGGCTCAAAGAAACTACCCTTTGCCAAGGGCGACTACGTCGTGTACCCGACGCACGGTGTCGGTAAGGTCACCGGGATTGAAAGAAGCGAAGTGGCGGGTTTCAATCTGCAGCTTTTCGTTATTCTCTTCGATTCTGAAAAAATGACCCTGCGCGTGCCGGTTGAGAAAGTTGCGGACTCCGGGCTGCGCAAGATCAGTTCCAAGGACAAGATGCAGGCGGTGACCGCCACACTGAAGGGACGCGCACGGTCCAAGCGCACCATGTGGAGCCGCCGCGCTCAGGAGTACGAGGCGAAGATCAACAGCGGCGATCCGGTCGCCATCGCCGAAGTGGTGCGCGATCTGTATCGCGCCGCTGGGCAGCCCGAACAATCCTACAGCGAACGCCAAATGTACGAGGCCGCGCTGGAACGGCTGGTTAACGAGTACGCGCTGGTCGAAAAACTGGATGTTGAGGCAGCGACCGAGAAGATTGAGAGTGTTCTCGCCGGGTAGCGGCCTGCGATTCCCTGATTGGGAAAACGGAAGGCCTGATTTGGCGGGCCGCTTCTATTCCATGATCTATACGTCGATATCACCGTCGCGGCCATGTATGTCGTTATGTCCGGCGTTTCTGAGGACGGTTTTGTCAGCGGTGAGTGCGTCGGAGTCACTGCTGATCATAATCTTGACTTCTGCAAGCGTTCCGATTTCTTCGCAGAGTTGCGCAAGCCAGGCCGCGGCGTTCGCGCTGTAACCCACAAGCGTGTATTTGACCCGCCCCGGTGCCCCGATCTTGCCGACCAGTGTCTCGCCGGTGTGTATCCCGATGCGCACCGCTGTTGCCCCGCGGTGCTCGCGCCGGCGTATCTCGTTGTCGCGGGTGATTCGTCTGCGGAGCCATCGGGCGGCTTGCAGAGCGTGGTCGGCGTTTTCGCTGTTTGGTCCGGATCCTAGAATGCCGGTAAAATCAGGCCACTAAATCCCATAGCCAGTGCCATCCGTCAGGGTTGTTCTCACCCGATTGCGCCGTCGCGAAGTCGACCGTTGAGATGTGAGAATATTGACCATGCTAAGAGCCCACTCGAGCCCGATTCTGTGTAAACCTATAACAACCCGTGGCCATGTCATGCCGCCGGGGTTCATCCCGTCGGGTCGATTGAAATACCCTAGCGCAGCGTAACAGTCTTGATTTTCTGGCCGGCCCGGAGACTGTCTTTTGGTCCCAGACCGTTAAGTACGCGGAAGCGCTCTTCCTTGAAATCGGGAAAGGGTAGGCGTTGCGACAGGCCTGATACTGTATCGCCCCGCCGTACGGTGGCGACCCCAAGAACGAGGGGTTTCAGGCGCCCGGCTTCCCGGGCGCCGAGCCGGCGGAAACTGTATGTTACCCGGCGCAGATCCGTCGATATCGCCGCGGTCCGTTCTGTTGGCGTGACGAAAGTAAACCGGTAGATATCCTTCTCGATCCGGTAAGCCACCAAGCGCAGATCGACGTTCCCGCCACTGGTTCGGGCGCGTGTCGTGGCCGTGGCTGCCTGCAGCCCGCGAACGGTGATGGGTTCGAGATCGCGCAGCCGCAGCTTCTTGGCCCAGACTCTCCGGATGTATGACGTCATCGATCCCAAATACGGTTTCCCACCGTCGAAGATAAAGCGGGTGCCGGACGGCCCGAAACCATGGACGGCCTGGGGCGTATTGAAGACGCTGAACCCCTGCGGGACCCTGAAGGCGAAACGCAGCTTGGGATGTAGAAACTCCTGTCCACGTACGAACCCCTGATCGGGGTCGTCGCCGTAAAGCATACCGTTTACTTTCGACAGGTAGCGCTTCCGCGCTGTGATCGGCTTTTTCACGTTGGCCTTACGGGCAAGATTCGTCGCCCGCTGCACGCGGGCAATGGGGGCAGGGTGGGTGGCGAGATAATTGAACCGATCGACGGAGTCCGGTGATTGGCCCCGGCGCTTGGCATCCAGACGCGAACTGGCGCGCAGCGTGGACAGGAATCCCGCCATTGCTCTTGGATCGTACCCCGCCTGAGACAGATACCGGACACCGAGCTGATCGGATTCGTATTCGTTGTCGCGAGAATGGCTCTGTAAAAGCGAGACTGCGCCGACCTGTCCGAGTTCCGCGCCTGCGCGCCCGCCGAGGACCGCCGCCGCGATCACCCCGACATTGGCCAGCAAAGAATACCCCTGCCGCCGGGCATGGTGAAGCGCGGTGATGTGCCCGATTTCGTGGGCCAGCACGCCGGCAAGCTGCGCTTCGTTATCCGCCAGCGCCATCAGGCCCCGGGTGATGTATACATATCCGCCGGGGGTCGCGAATGCGTTGACGATATCGGAATTGAGCAGCGTGAACGTCCATTTCAGGTTCGGACGCTCCGAAGTTTTGGCGAGTAACTGACCGATGCTGTCGACGTAACGCTTCAGCTCAGGCGTGCCGTACTCACCGCCGAATTCAGCGATGATTTTCGGGTGCGTTTCGCGACCCACGCGGATTTCGTCAGCCTCCGTAAAGCCGCCCGTAAAACTGGTTCCACCGGTGGCCGGGTTTTTAGCACACCCGGTCAACTGAACCGCCAGCAGGGCGGCCACGGCGAAAATCGATACAAGTCTGGTCGTTTTGGTCATTTACCCAACACCTCGTTCTGCTCGGGATGCGTGATCGCGACTATCGGGCCATTTCTTTTTCTCACCCCGCCGCGGACGCGCATACGTTTTCCTTCGGACTAGCCTATGTAAGTGTCCGACCCGCGGAAAAGCTTAATTTTCGACCGACGTCTGTAAATTGTGAAGTCAGCCCGCCAAGCATCCCCCAAATTCAGATAACCCCTTCCCGTACTATGGCAACTAACACCGGCACGGCTTCGACGATCTGAAATGTGCCGATCCGGTCAGCCACGCC
Source organism: Alphaproteobacteria bacterium UBA7314 (assembly GCA_002471575.1). Taxonomy (GTDB): domain Bacteria; phylum Pseudomonadota; class Alphaproteobacteria; order MPNO01; family UBA830; genus UBA830. The sequence continues at coordinate 128,431 of DKQG01000053.1, forward strand.
CGGAAGCCGCTATCGATCGTTACGGTATCGCTGTCAGTTACCCCAAAAATCGAGGCGGCCGTCACCTCATCGGGATTGCGCAACCGCAAATCGCGGGCATAAGCGGGGTCGGCCGCAGCAGAAAAACCGATAGTAAGATTTGCCATGCGTACAGATGTTCGTTCCGGAAGGACGATTGACCCGATTTTTAACGGGATACGCCTTTGCGTTGCCGATTTGCCCCGGTAGTATATCTCGCCACCGTCGCCCCGCCCGATGGCGGCGTAACTTTGTACGGAGTGAACGACGTGACCGACCGGCGCCTGCGCGGCCAACTTTATCCGCCGATCGAGCCCTACGACAGCGACATGCTAGCCCTGGACGAAACGCACAGCATGTATTGGGAACAGTCAGGCAATCCGGGCGGTATTCCCGTGCTGTTTCTCCATGGCGGGCCCGGTGCGGGCGCGACGTCCGTTCACCGCCGGTTCTTTGATCCGAGCAGTTACCGGATCGTAATATTCGACCAGCGTGGCGCCGGCCGATCGACCCCGCGGGGCGACCTGTCGAACAACACGACTGCGCATCTGATCGACGACATAGAACGGCTACGCGAACATCTTGGTATCTCGAAATTTTTGCTTTTCGGCGGCTCCTGGGGCAGCACGTTGGCCTTGGCCTATGCCGAGGCCTTTCCGGAAAACTGCCTTGGGCTGGTCATTCGCGGAATTTTCCTCGGCCGCTCGTCGGAGATCGATTGGTTTCTGTACGGCCTGAAGAAGGTGTTTCCGGAAGCTTGGCGCCATTTTGCCTCGGCTCTTCCGGAGGACGAGAGACATGACATCCTTGGCAACTTTCATCTCCGCCTGCTCGACCCTGACCCCGCTGTGCATTTGCCGGCGGCGCGGGCATGGAGCCGCTATGAAGGTGCCTGCTCAACCCTGCATCCTAGTCCTGAAACCGTGGCGGCCTTCGGCGAGGATTCGATGGCTTTCGCTCTGGCGCGCATCGAAACGCACTATTTTACCAACAGCAATTTCATGTCCGACAACACTTTGCTGGACAACATCGATAAAATTCGCAATTTGCCTTGTCTGATCATTCAGGGCCGCTATGACATGATCTGCCCAATCGTGACGGCTGACGAACTGCATCGTGCGTGGCCGGGCTCGGACATGTTCGTTGTGCCGGATGCCGGGCATTCAGCTATGGATCCCGGCGTCCGCGAAGCGCTGGTCCGGGCGACGGAGAAATACAAACTGCAGTTCGGTGGCTGACCCCGTTTCTTCGGAGACAGCTTTTCATGGCATAGCGATATCGACTAGAGTGACGCCCGCGCGTTTAAAACGTGGGATTAAAAAAGAGAAAAACAGTTCAGGTGAGGTCCGGTAGCGTGCATCGACTGCGAGCAATGTTTAGAACAATTCTTGTGGCCATATTATTGTCGGCGCCCTGGCCCGCGGTGGCTGATGATCCCGATTTCCTGACACTGGCTGCTGGTCATTACGACGTGTATCAGAAAAAACACCAAGCTGCAGAATTCCGTGCAGAATACCGTTTAGACAAGAAGATTTGGATCTTCAAGCCATTGGCCGGTGTCATGGGAACGACGGATTCGGCGCTCTACGGATATGGTGGCGTACTGGTCGACGTATATTTCGGACGCCGCTGGGTCCTGACACCCAGCTTTGCCGCTGGTTATTACGAGAAGGGAGACGGGCGCGATCTTGGGCATGAGCTAGAATTCCGTTCCTCGATCGAGTTGTCCTACCGTTTTGATAACCGCGCCCGGCTCGGGCTGTCGTTCTATCACCTGTCAAACGCCAATATCGGGGATTTCAACCCGGGCACGGAAGTTCTCAGCATCGTTTACTCTATCCCGCTGGGTTCTAATAACTAGGTATATTTCCATCGATCCAGCGGGCCACCGCCAACGCAGTCAGGCATGACGTTTGCGCGCACCAAATTATGGGATAGCTTCCATCGGCTGGCGCCTGCCGCTCTGCATTGACCCGATGATTATCTCCGCCGGCGGGCCGGGAACAACTTTACCCTGTATCATCTGGCGCTGTCGGATACCGTCGGCAATGGTCGGAAAGCGGCTCCATCACCGGTGATACCGACAGCGGCGATGCCCGTGCCGAAGCCGTGTACGAGATCAATTGCTGACCACTCGACTCCTTCGACTTTCCCGACAAGAGTTTCTGAAAATTGACGTCGAGGGTCCGGAACCTGCCGTGGTGGGGCGTCCGCGACACCATCCGGAAACACTGGCCCAACCTGATGATCGAGATCTAGGCCAATATCATCGGCAACGACACAATGCGTGCCCTGATCGACGATATTTGCGCCGACGGCTGCAATCGCCCGCTCTTCTATGGTCGGCTGGAAACATTTTGACCTCGAAAGCCATCAGAGGGAAACGTTCGCAACGGGCGACATGCTTAAATTCGCGAATAATGTCATATTCCTGCCGTGGGATTAGGCTTCCAATTTCGACCCGCATTGCGTTACATGAATACCGGAGGCCCCGTAGCTCAGTTGGATAGAGCGACAGATTCCTAATCTGTAGGTCACAGGTTCGAATCCTGTCGGGGTCACCATAATTTTCGAGCGGAAATAGTGTAAATATAACAACGAGTTGCAGATACCAAAATGCGGCTTGTGTGACGTTTGAGCTAATTTTGTGTGACAAACTGTGTGACAGTTTTGCAGTCACACTAAGCCCCCCCTTTTGGCTGTCTATGAACTCATTGGTGGTCCGTCTGCATACCAGAGGAGAAAATTCATCGATGCCCACGTCGTTACAAATCAACAGGTGGTGAATTTAAAACGTAAGAATGGAGAGACCTTTACCAGTATAATTTTGGCAAAAGATGATAATCTGGATCTTGCGTTGATAGCAGTATCTCGCCCGGGTTTACCCATACCGCTTAGGTCAAGAACACCTGAGGTGGGACAAGATGCTTTTGCACTTGGTCACCTTAGAGGGCTTGAGTTTGCTCTGACAAAGGGCTTGATAAGCGCAATCCGAGAACTTCCTATTGGGGTGGGGAATGTCATCTCGTCTGTTTTTTGCAGACTGATGTACCGATCAACCCAGGAAACTCTGGCGGCCCTTTAATCGTTGAAAAAAAGGTGGTGGGTGTAAATACTTTTAAACGCACGGGCGATAATACAGAAGGTCTCGGGTTCGCTCTTGTCAGCACGGTGTTACGCGAACGGCTCGCAAAAAATCTGAAATAGATCGCTCGCCATTATTCCCTCAAAAGATCGAAACCCGTTCAGGTAGCTCGCCAAGGTGAATTCACAGACCGAAATCTTTTGCCGCCCGGGCTCGGTCAGAAATTAGGGGTACGACACTCTGAATTCAGCGTTCGGCGACGCTGTCATTCATTCGGCCGCTGATCCCGGATCTTGTCAGCAGCATGCGCGCACAGATCCTGGGTGTCGCCAAATGTGGTAGCGCCCGCGCGCCTAATTTCAGGCAGCAGTTTCAGGAAAATCCGGGCCGTCAAATCGGCATTGTGCAGCGCCGAATGCCGGTCCTCGACGAACTCGTCGAAATGCTTCGATAGGGAATCCAGCGTGTGATCCCGCCGCGCCGGAAACGCGGCGATGGACAGCAGCATCGTATCGAGGCTGGGATTATGTGCGTTGTCGGCCCGGTTCATGAGCGACAGGTCGAAGGCGATATTGTGTCCGACCAGAACCGCATCGCCCGCGTAATCGAGGAACTCGGTCAGCATTTCCTCGATCCCGGGGGCGTGGGCCACCATCTCGTCGGTGATGCCGTGAAAGCGTTTAGAGTGCTTCGGGATAGGCTGCCCTGTATTGACCGTGCGTTCGAACGTATCCCCCTCCAGCAATCTGCCGTTCACAATCCGCACCGCGCCGATCTGCACGATATCGTCGCGTTTTACGCCCAGCCCAGTGGTTTCAGTGTCGAAGATCACGAATTCGAGATTGCCCATCGGCAGCGAGGCGATATCGGAATAGCGGATTTCGAGTCGCAGCGGCGTGAAATCCTTGGTCAGCGGCTGCGGCAGCAGGTCTGGATAAGAGGCGTCGTCGCTAGGGGGCGCGATATGGCGCCACAGCACCCAGAACACCGCGGCGATTCCCACCCACGCCGGCACCAGCGCCCGCAAAAGGGTTTCGGGTCCGCTGGGGAATTGCCATACCGCGCCCGCCGTCAGCGCCATGACGACCAGCGCGGCGATGACGAAAAGTTGTGGCAGGGTGAAGCGGTGCAGCATGCGGAAATACTATATCGGATGTCGCAGCTTGGTATAGAGCCGCCGGATCTTGCGGACGTAGTTTCAGGTCTCCTGGTAGGCGGAGTCGACCTGAATGGCGGCCATTACCAACTTGGGATCAAGTTTGACCTTTGGCGCCGTGGCGTTGACGGATTAGTGGATTTCCTTCGGTGCGTAAAGATTGGCCCGCGCCGCGCGGCCGGAGCCGTTCGGGTAGCGCGGGATGCCGCTCGGTTTGAATAACGCCACTATTTTCTTGTCATTGGATTCCGCGCGGCGATAGAGCAACAACGCGGTCCGGTATTTCCGGGTCCGTCCGTCGGTCGGGTAATAATGGCCGAGACCCATTCCCTAGGGCGGCTTGGCGTCGATATAGCTCTTTGAGGGCACCACCGGCAGCAGGCTGATCATCAGGAACAATTCGGTCGAAACAAATTTTGCGGGTCGCGACATCAGTCTTTACTAGATGCTTTCTTGGCGAGCGCCGATGTCGACTGCGCTGTTTGTTGATAGAGAAGCTTGCGCTCTTCATCGGACGGCGGCGCAGTGCGACGCAGATCTTTGCCCAGGTCGACGCCTTTCTGGACCGCGGGGCGCTCCTTGATGGCGCTTCGCCAGCGCGATACGTTGGGGAAATTGTCGAGCGGCTGGTCCATTGCCTTGGCGATTAGGACCCATGGCCAGCTTGCCATGTCGGCTATGGAATAGGCGCCCCCTGCCAGCCAGTCGCGTCCCTCCAGCCGTCGTTCTAACACGCCGATGCACCGGTTGTATTCGTTGGCATAGCGGGTGGCGGCGTATTCGTGCTCGCCGTCGGCGTAGTTCCAGAAATGGCTGTGCTGACCCGCCATTGGCCCCAGATTGCCGACCTGCCAGAACAGCCATTCCAAGGTTTCCTTTTCCCCGACCGGGTCGGTGGCGAGAAAGTTGCCAGTCTTGCGCGCCAGGTGCAGCAGGATCGCGCCGGATTCAAAAATCGTTACCGGCTTGCTGTCGTATTCCGGCGGCGGGTTGTGATCGACAATGGCCGGCATCCGGTTGTTGGGGCTGATCGTCAGGAATTTAGGCGTGAACTGTTCGCCTTTCGAAATATTGACCGGGATCATGCGATACTTGATCCCGAGTTCCTCGAGCATGATCGAGACCTTCCACCCGTTGGGAGTCGGCCAGTAATAGAAATCGATCATTCCGCCACCGTCTTTGAATTACCGCTGATGGCCGTGATTTCGTCCTCCGAATACCCGGCTTCCGATAGGATTGCCGCCGTATGTTCGCCCAGCGCCGGGGCGCCGCGACGGATATCGATCGGGGTGCCGGAAAACCGGGCTGCCGGACGGGCCTGGCGAACACCGCCTGCAAGGTGGTGGTCGGTTTCCATAACGATAGCATTGATTGTGACCTGCGGATGGTTGATCGCCTCGCTGCGGGTCAGAACCGGTGCACAAGGTACGTCTTCTGCCTCGAGCCGTTTCAGCCACATCTCGGAGGTATCTGTTTTCAGGACGTCCTGCGTCAGGTTCAGCCGGGCGTTGATGTTCTCTTGGCGTAGTGCTGGCGATTTGAAGCGCGGATCGTCCAGCCATTCTGGTTTGTAGAACGCCCGCGTCAGCGCCTGCCATTCCCGGTCGCTCTGCACCGCAACGCTGATATGGCCGTCGGCGGTCTCATAGATCAGGTCGATAAAGCTGGCCGCGTTCTGTTGCGGGAACGGGTTGTCAATAAACGTCTGGCTGCCCATATCAGATCCCCAAAGGAATGCGAGGATGGTATCGAGCATGGAGACGCGGATGTGCTGGCCCTCGCCGGTGCGGGTGCGGGCCAGAAGTGCGGCGGTAATGGCCTGCGCCGCGACCGTACCGGTCAGTTTGTCGGGCAGGATTGTGCGTACTAACCGGGGGCGTTCGGCGTCCGACCCGGCCTGCACGGTGGCAAGGCCAGACAGCGCTTGGATCAGCGGGTCATAAACCGGCTTGGTGGCATAGGGACCGGTGTCGCCGAAGCCACAGATTGAAACGTAAATAATATCGGGGGCGACGGCGCGGACATCGGCCTCGCCGATACCCATGTGGTCGACTACGCCGGGGCGGAAATTCTGAATGAACACGTCCGCGTCCCGGCAAAGCCTCAGCAGCGCCTGCCTAGCGGCGTCTTCCTTCAGGTTGAGCGCCACCGACCGCTTGCTGCGGTTATTGTTAAGAAAATTCGCGGAAAACCCTTTCTGTGTATTGGCGGAGGCACGTGTGTGATCGCCGCCGTTCGGATTTTCGATCTTGATTACATCGGCGCCTTGGTCCGCCAGTAGCATCGTTGCCGAGGGGCCGGACACCATCGACGTTACGTCGATTATTTTGAAGCCATCCATAGGTCCTGTCATAGGACCCAATATAGGCGATCATGAGGCAAGGTCTAACCGCCGTTTGCGATTTCCCATCGCCCGCGTGACGACGCCGTAACGTGGCGCCATCAGCATGGCAAACCCCTGCATCACTCCAGCGACCACGGTGATCATACCGGCGGCGCTGAGCGCGTTGGCGCTACCCCATAATTGCGGCCCGAAGGCGGCGGCAAAGTATCCGCCGACACCGGCAATGGCCGCGACGCCGGCGCTGAGCCACAGCTGGCGGCCCAGATTGTCGGTCAGCATGCGGGCGGTAGCAGCAGGGCAGATAAACATGGCGATCACCAGTATGGACCCGACGGCTTCGAAGGCGGCGACGGCGGCGATCGCGACGACCACGATTAGCGCGGTCGAAATCGTGCGTACCGGCAGGCCGAGACTGGCGGCGAGACCGGGGTCGAAGGTGGTGACCTTCAGTTCCTTGAAGAAGACGGCGATGAGGACGGCGATCGCACAGGTCACGACGATTAGTGTCGCCAGCTGACGCGGCATCTCGATATAGGCTTCCACAGTCAGCAGGTCGCTCCACGCAGAAAGAACCAGCCAAAGCGTCGATTCTAGATTTCCGTAAAGAGCATGTTCGGCGTCGATATGGGCATTCGAGGCACCGGTCTGTTCCAGCAGGACGATCCCGACGGCAAACATGGCGGTAAACACCACGCCCATTGCGGCGCCGGCTTCCAGCCTGCCCACCCGGCGTATGGTTTCGATCAGCCCGGCGGCGATGATGGCAGCCACCATGGCGCCTAGCATTAGCGGTAGCGTGGCGATGGTACCGGAGACCAGAAAGCCCGCCACGATGCCAGGCAGGGCGACGTGGGAAATCGCGTCGCCGATCAGCGCCTGACGCCGTAGTACTAAGAAATTCCCCAGCAGTCCGCAGCTGGTTGCCGCCAGGATTGCAACCAGAATCGCCGGCAGGTCAATGGACAGAAAATCCGTGGCGTTCATACGCTGTCGCTTTCCAGCGCGGCGACGATGTCGGCTGACAGCACGTCCTCGATGCGGAAACCGCTAAGCGGGTTGAAGGGCAGGGCCGCATCGGGATGCTGCTGACGGTAAGCCTGCCACAGCCTTTGCTGACGGTGCGCGTCTGCCACGGCTGCCGCACCCGCCGCCGTAAGCCGCCCGTCCGGTCCCGTGAACCCACGCCAGCGCGCAATACGACGGGCCAGCGGGTCCGGTGGTTGATAGCCGCCCGCCATAGTCAGTAGAGCCCGTGTTTCTGCCGCGGCAAGACGCATCCGTATCCGGCGGAAGCTCCAGGGAACCACCCCGCGGGAGGGCGCGAAGAGCAGGCTGAAGGTAAAAATCGCCGCCGCGGCTAGGACGATCACCGCTCCCGCAGGCATGGCGGGAAACAAGGCTGATACACCGCCCCCAATCCAGCCCGCCAGCCCGCCAAACGCGCCGGACAGGGCGATCATGCGTCCTAGCCTGTCGGTCCAAAACCGCGCGGCTGCAGGCGGTATGATGACCAGTGCGATGATCAGGATCAGCCCCACGGCCTTCAGGCCTATGGCAACTATGGCTAGCAGCAGTACCAGCATAAACAGGTCGACGCGCGCGACCCGCCACCCTTGGGCGGCTGCGAATCCTTCGTCAAAGGCGATAGCCCCGAATTCCTTCATGAACGCCAGGGCAAAAGTGATGGCGACGGCGGACGCGATGGCGATCAGTTGCGCTTCGCCCCCGGTCAGCGCGGCGGTCGATCCCAGCAGAAAACTATTCAGTCCTGCCTGTCCCGCGCTTTCCAGCGTCTGGATATGGCTCAGCAGAACGATGCCGAGGCCGAAAAAAACACTTAAGACCGTGCCGATCGCAGTATCTTCCGGCAGGCGCGTGTGATCCCGAATCCATTGTACGGCAATTATACCGATGGCGCCCGTCAGCGCCGCGCCGGCCATCAGAAAGCCCAGGTTCCGCCCGGTCCCGCCCAGTGCGATGCCAGCCAGAAAGGCCAACGCGATGCCGGGCAGGGTGGCATGGCTGATGGCATCTGATATCAGAGCCCGTTTGCGGAGAAATGGAAACACGCCGATTACTCCGCCGCCGATGCCGAGGGCGATTACGCCGGCCAGCACCACGGATGTGTTATACCCGGCACAAAAAGTCAGCACCGCAAATACATCGATGATCATATCAGGGTGTTTTTCGCAGGCATCCCGCAATCACGCGCTGTCGGCGATGGCGCGAATCTCGGTCTTCGCCAGACGGCCGCCATAGGCGGCCTGCAGATTTTCCTCGGTAAAGACGTCGGTGACGGGCCCCGCCGCAATCCGGCGGATGTTCAGGATGACGGCGCTATCGAAATAGTCGCCGACGGTCTGCAGATCGTGATGCACACAGACCACCGTTGCACCGTTCGACCGGACATCGCGCATCACGTCGACGATAGCGCGCTCGGTGGCGGCGTCGACGCCTGCGAACGGCTCGTCCATCAGGTATATATCTGCCTCTTGCGCGAGGGCACGGGCGAGGAATACCCGCTGCTGCTGACCGCCAGACAGTTGTCCGATCTGGCGGCTTGCGAAATCTGCCATGCCGACACGGTCTAGATGTTCGCGGGCGGACCCGCGGTGACGGCGCCGGACCGGACGGCACCAGCCAATTTTGCCGTAAAGACCCATCGCCACCACGTCCTCGGCAGAGGCAGGAAAATCCCAGTCGACGCTGGTACGTTGCGGTACGTAGGCGATGCGTTTTCGCGCATGTTTCACGGGTTTACCGAAAGCCCGAATATTGCCTGCTAGGGTCGGGGTCAGGCCGAGGACAGCCTTGATCATCGTGGATTTTCCAGCGCCGTTGGGGCCGATCACCGCGACCAGATCCTGTTGAGATATCTCGAAATCGACATCCCAAAGGGCTGGCTTCTCGTCGTAGGCGACCGTCAGGCCGCGAACCGAGAGCGGTGCCAGTGCGCCGTGCGCATTGGCGTTCGGGGGCGCCTCGAACGGGATCAGGCGGGGCGGGTTCATTTCACCGTCTCCACTTCGGCTAGTTGACCGCCGAAGCCGCGATGGGGCGCGTCGCCGCCCAGCGCTCGAACGATGGTCGTCACGTTGTGATCGAACATGCCGAGATACGTCCCCGCGTAGGTACCTTTCGGTCCCATGGCGTCCGAGAACAGCGCGCCGCCGACGCGGACCTGATGGCCCTGCGCCGCAGCGCCTTCGATCAGAGCACGGACATTGCGTTCGGACACTGTGGTCTCGGTAAATACCGCGCGGATCCGGCGTTCGGCGAGCGTTCCCACGAGGGACTCGATCCTGCGGATACCGGCCTCACTTTCTGTGCTGATACCCTGGATAGCAAGTACATCAATCCCGTAGGCACGCCCGAAATAGCCAAACGCGTCATGCGCCGTCACGAGCGCAAGCGATGACTTCGGAACGGACTGTATGGCGGCATGTGCGTATGCATGGAGCTTTTCCAGCCGCTCAAAATAAGTTCTTGCGTTTGCCCGGTAGAAATCCGCGTTCCGGGGATCTATCTCGGCCAGCGCATCTACGCCCGTCTGCAACGCGCGGGCCCACAGGGATGGGTCCATCCATAAATGCGGGTCATAGATTTTCCCTTCCCACGGCAGCAGGTTGGCGCTCTTAAAAGCGTCGGATATCGCGATTACTGGTTTCTCGGCCGCGAACCGGTCCATCATGCTCAGCAGCTGCGCCTCGAGATGGAGGCCGTTATACAGGACTAGGTCGGCACGGTTCAGCCGGGCAACGTCCGACCGAGTGAGGCGATAGAGATGGGGGTCGATGCCTTCGCCCATCAGGGTCACGACGTTTGCGCGGTCTTTTGCGATGACTGACAGCGGCTCGCCGATCTGGGCGATGGTCGCTACCACGGTTTTCTGCGCGTAGGCCGATGGGGCGGCAAACGCCATTGGGGCCGCCAACACCATCCCTGCCAGCAAACCGGCAAATCTCGTCAACACTTGCATCTATCCCTTTGCCCCTGACACATTTTGGCTGTTTTCAGCTCTCCCACGGACGGAAAGACTCTAGCGTGCCGCTCGGCTTTCGCAAGGGCTAATTATATAAAGGAACGCTATAAAAGTTAGCAGAGGCTAAATTTTTGAATTTCCATCGGCGTTCGTTTTGCCGTGTTCTATTCCGTTGAAATGTTGCGAAACTTATGGAGCCTTGGAACATGTAGCCGCGTCTCTGCGGAGAATGGCCGACGACGCCTGCACCAGCTTTCTCCGGCTCCAGTCCTTGAGATAATACTGACTGCCGGCCTCCAGGTTCTGCTTTTCTCCTAGGTTTCGCCTTTTTCTTCATAGCTTTGACGAAATGGCGAGATAGCAATCGAAGGTTCGTTCTTACAGGTCGACGAGAAGTGCCCTTGGCAGTTTTGATGTATCGGCATTCACGATCTCGAGAATATCGCTCGCATCGACGGCAGCCCGGGTGTAGCACTGTAGCGCCTGCATATTGCCGCTTGCTGTCCGTGCCGATGAAGGCCGTCGCCAGCTTAGCGATTAAGTGGGTTTCGGAGGCTATGCCGAGCTGTCCAACAAGCAGGGAGGCGACGGTCCAGGCAATCGCAATCGCGAGAAAAGAATGTTTTTTTCGCTTTTTCCAGCATCGGTTCGGATTGTCTATCTGCGTTTCACGAACCGGGACATCTCGTTCCGTTATTTGGGAGCGCTGATTTTTCGTATCGCGGGTTGTCTTCGTCCATCCGTGCTAGCACGTCCTGGCACAGTAGGTTTAGGACGGCTTTCTGTTCCGTACCTTCTTTATCGTAGACACCGGCCCGAAAATCAGCTGCCAGCGTTCGGTTCAGCCGTGACAGAGTCGTTTCGGGCGTTTCCAGCGGGTCCGCTCCGTACAGAGCGCTCAGGGTGTCGAGCTCACCATCCCAGGCGGAGATGCCGCCGCTGAGTTCGCGCCGCGCGATCCCCATGGCGGACGCAATCAGCGCGACGTTGTAGCGCTGGCGTTTGGACATGTCGGGCGCGACCTCGCTGGTAAGGGTCTGTTCGGCGATGTCCAGCAATTCGACGGCGTTCGGACGGTTTCTCACTTCATGACTCCCGTCAGGCGCAGGCATTCGTATTCAAGTTCCGCCAGGCGCCGTCCGATCAGGGCAAGTTCCAAGCTCGTTTCAGCGCCCGACCGGTGACGCATAGATTGCTGCAGGGCAATCACCGCCCATCGGGCATGCGCCATGGTTTCCCAGTAGGCGATTAGCTCGGCGTCGAGCGACCGCCCCGATGCGTGTTCGTATGCGTTATAAAAAACGTTGCGGGCGGCAATGCCGCCAGCTTCCAATTCCGGCGCGGAAAACCGCCAACATCGGGCGCAGAACCATGCCACGTCTTCGTGAGGATCGCCCCAGCCGGCGAACTCCCAGTCCAGCACGCCTGTTAGTTTCCTGTCATTGACCATGTAGTTCCCGGTCCTGAAATCGCGGTGGCACAGAACCGTTTCGCCGGTTGACGGCGCGTGTTTTTCCAGCCAGCGCAATGTCCACTCGAGTGCCGGATGTGGTTCCGGCAGTTCGTCCAAGTATCCGCGGTACTTCGAAATAGCGTCGAGTGCCGGCGATGCGACGATCGAGCCCAGGAAATCCAGATCGGGCTGCGGCGGTACGATCCGGTGAATGCGTGCTAGTTCGATCCCGAGCGCGGCGGCTAGGTCCGGCTGTTCGCCCGCCCGTGTAACCCGGATACCCAGGGCCTCGCCGTCGATCTGCTGCATCAGGTAGAACGGCTTTCCCGCTACCCCCGCATCGCCGCAGTACCAGTAAGGTTTCGGCACCGTGACTCCGCCGGCTTCCGCCGCTTTCAGAAATGCGAACTGCTGGTCCAGCGGGCGGCTTTCGGCGATCGCCGCTGTGGCTTCAGCGCGTAATACCATTTGATGGGTGCCGTTGAAGGCGCCGCCATGAATAATGACGGTTAGGGCTCGGTTTTCCTGGATTGCCCCGCCGGTCAGTAGATTGCCGTCTTCGACGGTGACGCTGTCTGCACCGGCGGCCTCGCGGATGAAGGGACCGAGCGGCATGTCAGAGATCCCTTCTTATGTCCGGTGCGGGTTTTTGGAATCGGATCATGATCTAGTCCCAGCTCCAGAAATCGATCCCTTCCGCCAGCAGGTGACGGGACAGCACCATCTTGTGCGTTTCCGAAGAGCCGTCGACCAGCCGCGCCTGGCGGGCGTAGCGGTACATCCATTCCAGCGGTGTGTCCTTGGAGTAGCCGCGCGCGCCGCGTAGCTGAATTGCGGTGTCTATCGCTTTGTGCAGGGTTTCCGACACCACCACCTTGGCCATGGAAACTTCCTTACGGGCGAAATCCCCAGAATCGAGCTTGACCGCCGCGCGCATGGTCAGCAGACGGCCGATTTCGATCTGCATCGCCGCTTCGCCCAGCAGCCATTGCACGCCCTCGTGGTCGGCTAGCGCATCGCCGAAGGCTTCTCGTTCGCGCACGTAATCGAACGTTTCCTCTAGTGCGCGTTTAGCCATACCGGTCCATCGCATGCAGTGGGTCAGCCGCGCGGTGCCGAGGCGGATCTGCGCGACCTTTAGCCCGTCGCCGACCTCCATCAGCCGGTTCTCGTCGGGGATTTCCAGCCCATCGAACGAAATCTCGCAATGGCCGCCGTGTTCTTCCGGCCCCATGATGGGGATGCGGCGCAGGATTTCCCATCCCGGCTGGTCGGCGTCAAATAGGAAGGCGCTGAGCCCCCTCCGCGTGTCGTCGGACGTGCGGGCGATCAGAATAAAGTGCTGCGCCTCGCCGGCGCCGGTGATGAACCACTTGCGCCCGTTGACGACCCAGGTGTCGCCTTTTTTATTGGCCGTGGTCTGCATTGCCGACGGGTCAGATCCCGATCCCGGCGCTGGTTCAGTCATCGCAAAGGACGATCGCACTTTGCCGTCGATGATGGGCTGAAGCCAGCGTTCTTTCTGTGCGTCAGTGCCGATCTTGTTGAGGATGATCATGTTTCCGTCGTCCGGCGCCGCCGAATTGAAACAGACTGGTCCGAAAATCGACCGGTTCATTTCCTCATAGCAGGGCGTCATGCCGGCAACACTCAGGCCCTGGCCACCTCGTTCCTTAGGCATCTGAAGTGACCAAAGACCCTCCGCCTTGACCTTGGTGCGTACGTCTTCCAGCACGTTGGGCCGGATGTTCTCGTGTTCGTCGTAATTGGCGCTGTCGGCTTCCAACGGAATGATGTGCGCGTCGACGAATGCGCGGATACGAGCGCGATAGTCGTCGATTTCGGGGGGCAGGGCGAAGTCCATGTTTTTCCTTACATTCCACTGAGGCTGAGGCCACCGTCTATGGTAACGATTTCTCCGGTCATATAGCTCCCCGCGGGGGAGGTCAGCAACAGCAGAACCCCTTCGAGGTCGGCAACCCGCCCAAACCGGCGTTGGGCCACGCGTTTGACGATTTTTTCGCCTGCCGGACCGGCCAGAAAATCGCGATTGAGATCAGTTTCGATATATCCTGGTGCGATGGCGTTCACCGAAATGCCGTGCCGCGCCAGTTCCAGCGCCGACGTCCGGGTCAGCTGGTTGATCCCGGCCTTCGACGCTGCATAGGCATGGACCTGCCCACTGGGCGTAATCCCCAGCATCGACGAGATGTTCACGATCCGCCCGCCTGCTCGGGCCGCAATCAGGCGTTTCGATACCGCCTGGGTCATCAGGAAGCAGCCTGTCAAGTTGGTGTCGGTCACCTGGCGCCAGTCTTCCGGCGGGGTATCGACCAGCGCGTCATTGGTCACCGTTCCAGCATTGTTGATCAGAATGTTGACCGGCCCGAAGGCCTGTTCTGCGGCTTTCAGCGCGGCGTCGATACTGACCGGGTCGGTGACGTTAATCTCAACCGGAAGGGTCTCGCCGCCGATCTCGTTAGATGCTTCGGCGCATTTGTCGGCCCGTCGCGCTGCCAGCACCACCGAGGCGCCGGCGTCGGCCAAGAACTCCGCAAACGCCCGGCCCAGCCCCGACGATGCGCCCGTGACAAGTGCTACCTGTCCCGCCAATGAGAAATCGGCGTTCATGACATGTCCTTCAGCCAGTCTGCCACCGCAAGGCCTATCTGATCGGCTGAATCTTCCTGGATGAAATGGATGCCCGGCACGGTCACCTCGTCCTGGTTGGACCAACTCCGGCAAAACTCGCGCTGGCGGCCCACCAGAATGGCACCAGGTTCGGCGTTGATGAACAGTTTTGGTGTGTTGGATTGTTTCAGCCAATCGGCGTAGTCTTGCACGATTTCGACAACATCGGGGGGTTCTCCGGCGAGGGGAATTTCGCGCGGCCAGCTCAGCGTTGGCCGACGGTCCTCGCCCGGTTCCTCGAAGGGCCGCCGGTATTCCGCCATTTCGTTTTCCGTAAGCACGCGCTGGATCGAATGCGGCAGAATTAGTTCGACGAAGATGTTATTTTTCAGCACAAGCTCGTGACCGGCGTTAGACCGCAATCCCCTAAAAATGGGGCGCGACGGTTCTGGCCAGTCATCCCAGTCCAACGGACACACGATGCCTTCCATATAGGCGATGCCTGCCACCGCATCGCGGTGACGGTTGGCCCAGTCGAACCCCAGTGCCGAGCCCCAGTCGTGCACCACTAGCGTAACTTTCTCCGTGACGCCGATATGATCGAACAGGGCGTCGAGATATTCCCGGTGTTCGGCAAAACGGTATCGGTATGGGCCGGATCCTTCCAGCTTTTCGGAATCCCCCATGCCGATCAGGTCGGGCGCAATGCAGCGGCCGATGCTCTCAAGATGCGGCATCACGTTACGCCACAGATAGGAAGATGTCGGATTGCCGTGCAGGAAGACGATCGGATCGCCCGTGCCGCGCTCCACCCAGGCCATCTTGCGCCCGTTAATTGTAGTGGTTTTCTTGTCTGTCCAGGTCACGTCACCTGCCCTTGAAATCCGGTTTACGTTTGTTGATGAATCCGTCGATACCTTCCACGGCGTCGGCTGTCCGCGTCAATGCGCCGATCGACCGAGTTTCCCGGTCCATCTGGGTTTCCAGCCCGGCATCCCAAGTTTCCTGCAGCAAGCGCTTGGTCGCTCCATATGCCTTGGTCGGACCGGCGGCGAAGATCTTTGCCTGTTCCATGGCGGCGTCATAGAGGTCGTCGTCCGGTACCACCCGGTCGATGACGCCCATCTCGCAGGCTTCGTCTGCGCTTAGCATCCGGTTAGTCAGCATCAGCTCCTTGGCGCGTCGCAGCCCGACCAGCCTCGGCAGATACCAGGTGGACGATCCGTCCGGCGACAGACCGGCCGCCGTATAGGCCAGGGTAAAGCGCGTGGACTGCCCGGCAATCGTAATATCGCAGGCCGCGGCGAGGCTGAACCCTGCACCCGCCGCCATGCCATTGATCGCGCCCACGACCGGGGCATCCATGTGTGCCATGCGAGAGATCGCAG
Organism: Alphaproteobacteria bacterium UBA7314; assembly: GCA_002471575.1. Classification (GTDB taxonomy): domain Bacteria; phylum Pseudomonadota; class Alphaproteobacteria; order MPNO01; family UBA830; genus UBA830. The sequence goes on from DKQG01000053.1 coordinate 144,488, forward strand.
CGTGCAGCAGCCCGGTGATTTCCTTCAGTGCCGCGCCGAGCTTTTCTCCCTGCGCCGAGAAATACTTCAGATCGCCGCCTGCGGAAAACATTGACCCTTCGCCGGTCAACATCACGGCACGGATATCGTCTCGTTCGTCGCAGGCGATGGCGGCGTCGAAGAGGTCGCGGCAGATCGCCGGGTTGAACGCGTTCGCCGCGTCCGGGCGGTTCAACGCCAGCCGAGCTATGCCCTCCGCGACGTCAAATGCCAAATTCTCAAAGGACGGGGTTTCGTATACCACGCTTGTTCCCTTCTACAGATTGTCATGCGCCGTCCCCGGCGATAGTTTCGGTTTAAACGTAAAATGCTGACAATCAAAGGGAGGAACGCGGATGCTCGGGCTGATGATGGACAAACCGCTGCTCATTTCGTCGGTACTGAACTACGCGGCGAAATACCACGGCGGGACAGAAATCGTCTCGCGCACGGTCGAGGGAGCGATCCACCGCTATAACTATGCCGATGCAGAGGCTCGGTCGAAAAAGCTGGCGCAGGCGCTGCAGCGTCTCGGCATCGGAGACGGCGACCGGGTGGCGACGCTGGCATGGAACGGCTTCCGGCATTTCGAGCTCTATTACGGCGTGTCGGGGATGGGCGCAGTCTGCCACATGGTGAACCCGCGGCTTTTCGCCGGCCAGATTTCCTACATCCTGGATAACGCCGAAGACAAAATCGTGTTCGCCGACCTGACATTCGTGGAATTGCTGGAACAGATCGCGCCGGACGCGGCATCCGTGAAGGCCTTCGTTGTTATGACCGATGAAGCCAACATGCCTGATACAAGCCTGCCCAACGTGCATTGCTACGAGACCCTGCTAGCGGTGGAAGACGGCGACTACGACTGGCCGCAGTTTGACGAAAACACCGCGTCGTCCATGTGCTACAGCTCGGGCACGACCGGGAACCCGAAGGGTGTGCTGTATTCCCACCGCTCCACCGTACTTCACGCCTGGGCGGCGATGACGCCCGACATGCTTAACATCGCCGCGGCCGACGCCATCATGCCGGTCGTGCCGATGTTCCACGTCAATGCCTGGGGCATTCCCTACGCTGCCGCCATGGCGGGCGCCAAGCTGGTGATGCCGGGCGCCGCGATGGATGGTGAGAGCATTCATGCGATGATCGAGGATGAGGGCGTCACCATCTCCGCCGGCGTGCCGACTGTGTGGCTCGGTCTGCTCGATTACCTGGAGCGCACTGGCAAGACGGTCGAAAAGTTCAAGTATTGCGTGATCGGCGGCTCCGCCGCGCCACGCGCGATGAGCGTCGAGATGGAAGAAAAATACGGTGTTCACGTGCTCCATGCCTGGGGCATGACCGAGATGTCGCCGCTCGGCACCGTTAACTGGCCAAAGCATGGCATGGAAGGTGAATCCGACGAAGACCGCTACAACCGGCAGGTCAAGCAGGGCCGACCGTGCTACGGCATCGACATGAAAATCGTCAACGACGTCAACGAATCCCTGCCGGAAGACGGCGAGGCGTTCGGCGAATTGAAAGTGCGCGGCCCCTGGGTGTGCAGCGAATATTACCGCGGCGAGGGCGACAACCACGATGCCGATGGCTGGTTTGCGACCGGCGATGTCGCGACCATCGATTCCGACGGCTACATGCACGTCACCGACCGGTCGAAAGACGTCATCAAGTCGGGCGGCGAGTGGATTAGCTCGATCGAGCTTGAAAATATCGCCGTCGGCCATCCCGGCGTGTTCGAGGCCGCGGTGATCGGCGTCACGCATCCCAAATGGGACGAACGCCCATTGCTGGTAGTGGTCCGCAATGAGGACAGCGAGGTGACGGCGGAAGAACTGCTGACCTATTACGTCGGCAAGGTCGCCAAGTGGTGGATCCCCGACGACGTCGCCTTTGTAGACGAACTGCCGCACACGGCGACCGGTAAGCTGCTGAAGATGGATCTTCGGAACAGCTTCGAAGGCTACGAACTGCCGACGGGGTGACGCTCTAATTCATGCTCCCCATTTTATGGAGAGCAGGAGACAGTCACGGGCGAAAATACCCAATGCCAAAAGAATGCTGGCGTTCGTGCGGACTCCGGCATTCTTTTGGGCATGCGGTGACAAAGTTCTGAAAAACTCTGCCAGCATCTATCTCCCCAGGTCCTGACGCGGGGAACCGGTTTGTTGTCACGCCTTGTTTTTCAAGCCTCCTGCCCCTCGGGGCGGGTCGGGGGGCTGAGAGAGCGCGTTTGAGCGCGTCTACCCCCGCACCAACCCCTTGCCCGCTTCTACGTCGTCGAGGAATTCCTGCAGTACGGTGTTGAACAGTTTCGGTTCCTCAAGGTTCAGCACATGGCCGGTATGAGGCATTACGAACAAGCGTGAGCCTTCTATCAGCTCTTTCATGAACAGGCCCGGCGCCAGGCAGCGCTGGTCGTCGTCACCGGTCACGATCATCGACGGTACCGAGATGGCCCGGATTCTATCTTCCAGATCCCACAGCCCGGGGCGAGAGGCCTGCACGCCCCGCTGGGTCAGTGCCGAGCCAATGTCGGAATGTTCCTGCAGGCGGGAAACGAACCCGGCCCAGCCGCGCGGATCCTTCTGCTTAAAGGTCAGGCGGCCCGGCACGGTGACGTATTCCTCGGCGAAGTCGGCCGCGCCGCGGGTCTCGAAATTTTCGGCAACAGACAACGACAACGCGCGAAAGTCGGCGCGCGTGCCGGGCTCGGCGCCGTAGCCACAGCCGCAGATCGTTAGCGACAGCGCTCGGTCGGCGTAGGCAATGCCGAAATGCAGGGTCGCGAAGCCGCCCATCGAAAGGCCCACGATATGCGCGTTGTCGATACCGAGATGATCGAGCACCGCCAGCGCGTCGTCACGCGCGATATCCTGCGAATAGCTGGCTTCTTCCTCCGGGATGTCGGAGCCCGGATACCCGCGTGCCGAATAGACGATGCAACGACGCCGCCGGCTGAAATGGCTGACCTGTGGTTCCCACGCCCGCCAGTCGCCGGCGAATTCGTGGATGAACAGGATAGGCGGCCCGTCGCCGGTTTCCTCGTAATAGAGCTTCACCCCGTCTCTGGCAGTCGCGAATGGCATGTTTTTTTCCAGTCACTGCACCAGCCCTCTCTCCCTCGCGG
>DKQG01000053.1:147989-208678 GCA_002471575.1 Alphaproteobacteria bacterium UBA7314
CCGCGAGGGAGAGAGGGCTGGTGCCGTTCAAAATAATTGCGGAATATTTATGCACAATCAATGCCCGCCTCGCTATAGCAGTTGCGCCGCGGCGTGGCGGATGGATAATGGTACGCCCACTCCAACGCGGAACGTTTATGACTAGAATTCTCGTCACCGGCGGCGCCGGCTATGTCGGCAGTCACACCTGCAAGGCGCTCAGCCAGGCAGGCATGGAACCCGTGGTGTTCGACCACCTGATATCGGGCCATGACTGGGCGGTCAAATGGGGCGATCTGGAAGTTGGCGACCTGCTCGACCGTGACCGGATCGCCGAGGTGGTCGGCCGTGTGTGTCCCGAAGGGGTGATCCACTTCGCAAGCTTAACCTATGTTGGAGAATCAGTGACCGATCCGGCCAAGTACTGGCACAACAACGTGACCGGTGCGATCAACCTGCTGGATGCGCTGACAGCCGCCAACGTCCCGCCGATGGTGTTTTCGTCAAGCTGCACCGTTTACGGCATGACCGATGCTGATTTCATCGCCGAAACAGTACCGGTTGCGCCAATCAATCCGTATGGTAACACCAAGCGTGCGATCGAGATCATGCTGCAGGATTACGAGGTCGCTACCGGTCTCCGCCATATCGTGCTGCGCTATTTCAACGCTGCTGGGTGCGACGCAGACGCCGAAATAGGCGAGGTGCACGAGCCCGAGACCCACCTGATACCGCTTGCCATCGCCGCCGCGGCGGGCGATCGCGCCGCGCTGAAAATCTTCGGCACGGATTACCCGACCGCCGACGGTACTTGTGTCCGCGATTATATCCACGTCACTGACCTTGCGGACGCCCATGTCCGAGCTTTGCGGCAACTGCTGGATGGGGGCGGGTCCGACGTTTTCAACCTCGGAGTCGGGGACGGTTATTCCGTCCGCGAGGTGGTCGACACTGTCGGCCGCGTCGTTGGAACACCTGTTCCGGCTGAAGAAGATGCCCGGCGGCCAGGCGATCCGGCACGGTTGGTCGCCGACGCCACCCACGCGCGCGATGGCTTGGGCTGGGTGCCATCGCATTCGTCACTAGACAACATCGTCGCGACTGCGTGGAACTGGTACCAGGCACAGACGCAAATTCTGTCGCGGCCGGGCGACGGTTCGGACTGATTTCATGCTGACCGCGAAATCCACCTTCGTGCTCGGCGGCGCGTCGTCCGGTAAAAGTGCCTACGCCGAGGAATTGACGATGAAACTGCCCGGCGCGCCGGTTTATCTCGCCACCGCGCAGGGCTTCGACGACGAAATGATCGACAAAATCGCCGCTCATCGCCGGCGCCGCGGCGGCGGCTGGACGACGGTAGAGGAACCTTACGACTTGCCCGCCGCCATCGCCGAACACGGCATTGCCGATACGGTCCTGCTGGTCGACTGCCTGACCCTGTGGCTGACCAATATCATGTCGGTGGAACGGGACATCCCGAACGAGACTGACGCGCTGATCGCCTCCATTGGGAATGTGCAGGGGCGCATCGTCCTGGTGTCGAACGAGCTTGGCCTTGGTCTCGTACCCGGCGACGAGCTCAGCCGTCGTTTCCGCAACCTGCACGGCAATCTGAATCAGGCGGTTGCCGCGTCTGTAGACCGTGCTGTGCTCGTCGCTGCCGGTCTGCCGCTGACCCTTAAAGGTGTATCGGATTGATCGGCGTTTATCACGGGGGAGATTTGGCGGCCGCGACGCGGGAATTTGGAGATCCGGCCGACGGGTGGGTCGATCTCAGCACTGGCATCAATCCGTGTCCGTGGCCGGTTCCGGCGGCCGCACTGGACAGCCTAAACCGGCTGCCCGATAGCGGCCAGATAGCGACATTGTGCCAAGCTGCCGCTGCCGCCTACGGCATCGGGGATGCAACGCGCGTTGCCTGCGGTCCCGGCAGCCAGGCACTGATCCAGTGGCTGCCGCGCCTGCGCGCTCCGTGCCGGGTCGCCGTTGTCGCCCCGACCTACGGTGAACATGCCCCGACGTGGCAGGCAGCGGGACACGAGGTGTTCGAAACCGCTGACCTGCCCGATGCGTCCGACTGCGATGTCGCGGTTCTCACACGGCCGAACAATCCTGACGGCAGCATGGTTGATGCCGGGGATATGGCGGCACTGGCCTTGGCGATGGCGAGAAAGGGCGGGACGCTGGTTGTTGACGAGGCCTTTGCCGACCTTGAGCGCGGTCCCTCGGTGGCGGCGTCGGTTCCCGCCGGTATGATCGCGCTGCGGTCTTTTGGCAAATTCTACGGACTACCGGGGCTTCGGCTTGGCTTTGTCGTCTCCGATCCCGTGACAGCCGCGGCGCTGGCCGCCGCGCTTGGACCTTGGCCGGTATCTTCGCTCGCTGCCGATATCGGCGCCGAGGCATTGGCGGATACGGGCTGGCAAGCGGCGACGCGGGACAAACTGCGGCGCTCGGCGGCCCGCCTGGACGGCTTGCTTGCGGGTGCGGGACTGGAAGTTCTCGGCGGCACTGATCTGTTCCGGCTGGCCGCCTTGGACGACGCGGCTAGCACTCACCAGCGCCTCGGCCGAGCCGGTCTTTATACCCGCCGGTTTCCCGAAAATCCCGGCTTGCTGCGTTTCGGTCTGCCGGGTAGCCAAACCGATTGGGATCGCCTTGAGAAGGCACTGAAGCCGTGAACGCTCAGGCGACCGAATGGTGGCTGGTCCGGCATGCGCCGACCATCAATCCCGACAAGGCGGTCTACGGGGTGCTCGATTTCGATATTCACATGCCGCCGCCAGAAACTTTCGAGGCGCTGTCAAGCATCCTGCCCGAGAACCCGGTCTGGATGGTCTCGCATTTATCGCGTACGCGGAAAACGTTGGACGGCATTCTTGCAGCCCGTGGTCACGATACAGCTAAAATCCATGTCGAGGAGCGTTTCGGCGAACAGAACTTTGGCGACTGGGAAGGCCGCCCTAGCGCCGATGTCTGGGCTGAAATCCGCGAGGCTGATAAATCCTGGCCGGCTGATATCCGCCCGCCCGGCGGTGAAACGTTTTCGGAAGTCGCCGGTCGGGTGCAGGAGGCGGCGCTGTACTGGTCGGAAAGACTGGCCGGACGCACCGTGGTTGCCGTCATCCATGCCGGCAGCATCCGGGGGTTTCTGTCCGCGGCCATGGGTGGCGCGCCGGCTGAGGCGTTGTCCTATTCGGTGGAAACCCTGTCGGTCACACGATGCGACCATCTGGGGCTGGAAAGCTGGCGGGTGAACTTTGTCAACCGGCTGGCGCGTTAGGTAGGATCCTCTTATGCGGCTTCGCACCGGACCTGTTTGAGTTGAAGATAAACTAGGCCGCGACCGTCACTGCACTCGCGATCACCGCCAGGGCGAACAGCTCCGCTACCTGCTGCGAGGCGCCGAGTACGTCGCCGTTGTAGCCCCCCAGGTTGCGCTGCGCGAACCAACCGATCAGCGCCGCACCAAATGCGGCCCCGATGAGGCAGCCCAGCCAGTCGGCGGGAGCTGCCAGCATGGTCACGATCACGGCGATCAGCAACGCGCCGCCCCATCCGCTGGCAGTCGGCGTTCCAGCGCCTGCGGCAAGGCCGTCGGCCTTGGCAGGCTGGCTGAACGCCATCACCAGCGGCATCATGCCACGGCTGACCGCACAGGCGGCGACAAGCGCGCCGAGGACGAAGGCTGGGTCGCCGATTGTTGAGATGGCGGCTGCGCGCCCGGCTGCCGACACGATCAGGGCGATGGCCCCATACGCGCCGATACGGCTGTCCGACATGATCGCCAGGCGCTTTTCCGGATCCGGGCCTCCCCAGATACCATCCGCCAGATCGGCCAGCCCGTCTTCATGTAGGCCGCCGGTTGCCACGATCAGGGCAACGGTTGCGAACAGCGCGGAGATCGTGACTGGCAGTTCGAGCAGATCGCATAGGATGTACACGGCGCCGCCCAGGGTCGCGACGAGGATACCGGCAACCGGAAATGCCCACATCGCGTTTGCCAGTGGGCGTTCCGCTGCGGCCGGCCAGCCGGGGGCCGGAAACCGGGTCAGGAAAACGATGCTGACATAGATATCTTTGAGAAGGCTCTTGTCCGATGCTGTCATCCCGTCTCCGAAGTGTTATCTGTGTACGCCGCAATAATCGCTTCATTGGAGCTTTGATTTTGGACTACCCGGACATAGCCCGACAACTTGAAAATATGCCGCAGCTGGATGACACGGCGGCGGCCAGGGTATCCGGCCGGGAGGCCAACCTAACGAAGCCAGCCGGATCGCTCGGGCGCCTGGAAGATCTTTCCGCCTGGTGTGCCGCCTGGCAGGGGGCTTACCCGCCCAGACTCGATACGATCCAGATATTGGTGTTTGCCGGCAATCATGGCGTCACGGCCCAGGGCGTGTCGGCGTTCCCGCCGGAAGTGACGCATCAGATGGTTGCCAATTTTGCCGCCGGGGGCGCGGCCATCAATCACCTTGCCGCGGCTCAGGGGGCCAACCTCCGCGTGATTGACCTCGATCTCGATTCGCCGACTGCGGATTTCACGCAGGCATCCGCGATGTCAAAAGAAGACTGTGCCGCGGCGTTCACCGCCGGGTTCGAGGCGCCCGATGCGTCTGCCGATGTGCTGATCGTCGGCGAGATGGGGATCGGTAATACCACCGCGGCGGCGGCCCTGTCCTGCGCGTTATTCGGTGGCGAGGCGGCGGACTGGACAGGTCCGGGCACCGGGCTGGACGCGGCAGGGATCGCGGCCAAAACCCGGGCGGTGGCGGCGGCGATGGAACTGCATGGCAACGACTTCGGCGATCCGGTGGAAGCGCTGCGCCGCGTCGGCGGGCGCGAGCTGGCGGCTATGGCCGGTGCAGTGCTGGCCGCACGGCATAACCGGGTGCCGGTGATCCTCGACGGATTCGTGGCAACGGCGGCGGTCGCGGTGCTTGAACGTGCGGTGCCGGGTGCGCTCGATCACTGCGTCGCCGGGCACGTATCGGGCGAGCCGGGACACCGACTGCTGCTCGAAAAGCTTGGCAAGGAACCGTTACTTGATCTCGGCATGCGCCTCGGCGAGGCATCCGGCGCGGTAGTCGCTTTGGGTGTGCTGAGCTGCGCGCTGGCCGCGCATAACGGCATGGCGACGTTCGAGGAAGCCTTGGTAAGCCGCGAAGGCTAGGAATCTAGCGCAAAAAATTACACCGTGGAACGAGGCGTCTGCCCCTCATCGCGAGGTCAGCTTTTGATTTGGTCTCTGCGAAGCGGATAGAGCGGAGAACCGCCTAGAAGAACTCGGCGCTTTTCTAGCCTTCTTCTCCAACGAAACGATTCCAGAATGTTCCGGCCAGCCAGCCGGTGATGCACCAGAATACGGCGGCCGTCACCAGCGACGCGGAAACGAAATGGGCTGCCAGCTCCGGCGGTACGGGTCCTCCCAGACGATCCGGGACCGGCGCACCGATCAGATGCGGCAGGGCGATTAGCGCGACTCCGCCGACGGCCCACGCGGCGCCGCTTCGGAAGATCATCGCCCACATGCCGGCGCCCGTTAGTGCCACGCAGAGGAACCACCACAATTGCCTGTCCGTCAGTTCAGCCGCCATCGCGCCTGGAACTTCAGGCGGCAAGCCCAGCGCAGGCGCCAGGCTGATGATTGCGAATCCGCCAAGTCCCCAAAGAACCCCGGTCCGACCGATTATCTGCCGTCCCGACAGCGCGAAACAGGCTGTCAGGATCAGCGAGAAACCTACGCCTGTCAGAACATTAGCCAGCGACGTGTACATCGTGCGCTCAAGGCCTTCCCGTGGCCCCCACGCCTCGTCCTCGCCGGCCGCGGCGGCCGCCTTGTCACCGTGCGCGAATGCTGGCGACACTAGGGTAATGCCCTTCTTCAGGGTGCCGTGTTTGTCATGATCGCCGCCACCCTCGAAGGTCTCGGCCTGCAGGATGATGGGTGTCGTGGTGAAGTGTTGCACCACAGATATTGCCGCCCCGCCGAGAACCCCGGCGAGCATGGCGGTATAGAAAATCCGCCTGAACATAGCTGTTTACCTTATCAGTGACAGGGGAACGCGAAAGAATGTCTCGTGTCGTGCGCGGCATTATGGATCGTGTCCGAATTCGCGAAGCCGGTGCCAAGTACCAGAAACGCGCCAAGCGAAAGCGCAAGCACCGCTGGTGCAAGTACATCCGACAATGCGTAGGCATTAACGGCTGAATTATTTGTCTGCTGGGTCATTATGATTTCTCCCGTTGAGGTATTTTATGCCTATAAGACGGTGCGGTTACAACCCCTGTAGCAACTTCTTCAACATTCGATCGCGTGGGCGGCCAGTATTCCCAGAATGCGGGTTTCGGTCGCGCCTTCCTCCTACACCTTCCACCCAAGGTCGCCAACAGGGTCGAGACTCGAATACCTCGCCGCCGCGCCTGAGCAAATTTGGATGAAAGGCCACTAAGGCCGAAGAAATTATGCAACCGCATCGGAACACATCCCGCGCATTGTATCCGGCAGCAGTTAGCCTGGCTTGCGGGCGTTGAGCGGCGGACCGCCTTCCCGGTTTCTAAGTGGCATTCGGCCCGGTGTTTGCCGTGCACAGTTCCGGCGGCAGCCCCGAATTTGGCATCGACGACTTCGTCGACCCCGCACCGAGTTCTCTGTGCTTCCTTTTAGAGATCACCGGTCAATCGCTGAACCTTGAAACGGTATTACCATCGATGTCAATCGTATCATATGGGAATTTCCGGTCTGGCTCAGCTTTTCGGCTGGATCCTATATCCCAGCCGGTAAAACAGAGCGACCGCCGCGAACGAAAACACCATGACGGGGCCCGCCGGAAGGTCGCGCAATGCTGCAACGGTAATACCGATCAGAACCGCCAGTGCGCCCGAGATCATCGCCGCCGCGGTCTTGCGACTGTTCGTCGTGTTCACGGCCAGCGCCGGCAGGATCAGGCTGGCAAAGACGACGTAAACCCCAACAAGCTGCACGGACGCCGTAACGACCAATGCGAACAGCACGAAAAATCCGAGTCCCGACCGAGCCCGCGGCACACTGAACCAGATTGCCAATGCGGCTGCGTAGAGCGGCAGGAAAGCGAGAATTTCCGACCAGGAAATAAAAAGTATCTGGCCGGAGAGAATGTGCTGGATCTCCTCTCCGCCCTGCGGGTGGTCGGCGAGCGCCAGCAGTACCGCCGACGCGGCAAGAATAAAGCACGACCCGATGATCGCTTCCTGCTCTTCCGGGACGACCCGCTCGACCCAGCGGAAAAAAGCCGCGGCGCCAAGCGCCGCGATACCCGCGGCGATCTGCGTCTGGCTCCATGAAGGTTCGTGCAACAACAGCGCCGTCAGCACCACGCAAAGGCCGGCGATCTGCGCAATCGCCAGATCGATAAAAATGATGCCGCGCCGCAGGACTTCGATGCCCAGAACACTGTGGATCAGCGCGATCGCCAGCCCCGCGACTGTGGCCGGCAGCACGATGTCAAACGCTTCAAGACCCTGCATGCGCTCCTTCTAGCAAGGTTATCGTGCGGTCGAAAAGATTGATCAGTGCGCCTGCCGGTGCATTTCTCTCCACCGTGTAGGGCAGTTCCACCTGTGGAATGCCGGTCTTGGCAGATAACCAGTCGGCCCCGTCCGACGGATCGTAAGGTGCCCGCAAAATGGTTTTCACGTTGACCGATTTCGCCGTCCGAAGAAGCCCGTTCAGATGGGACACCGTTGGCGGAATGCCGGGTTTCACCTCAAGCGTAGCGACCTCTTTCAGCCCCATCCAGTCGAATAAATAAGAAAACGACTTGTGGTGCACGATCACCGGCATGCCTGACAGTTTTGCCGTGCGATGTTTCCAGCGGTCCATCGCCGCGCGCCAGGATTTGCTGAACGACGCCATGCGGTTCCGGTAATGGGCCGCGTTTTCCGGGTCCAGCGCCATCATGCGCTTACCCAGTTCGGTGGCGATTATCAGAATATTTTCCGGATTCAGATGCACATGTGGATTGCCGCCCGGGTGCACGTCGCCCAAGCTGCGGTCCACCACAGCCGGTTTTTCCAGAACGGGCACCTGCTCCGCCGCCATCAGATGGCCGGTCGTGCCGGGCTGTACCCCCGCGCGGGCGCCCCGCTGCAACAGCAACGGCAGCCATCCGACTTCGAGGTCCGCACCCGAGCAGAAAACCATATCCGCGCGGCGGATACGCGCGATCAGGCTCGGCTTCGCGCGAATATGATGTGGATCCTGTCGGGCGTGGGTCGCGGAATAGGCATCTACCTTGTCGCCGCCCACATCACGGGCAAGCGCCGCCCATTCAGGCTCGCAGGCAAAAACTTTCAGGTCTGCCGCGGCGGGGGATGAAAAGGTCACCCCCCACACGGCAAGCAACAACGCTAAGGTTGTTTTTCGCATCACGGCGGTTCCTAGAACGGGTGCGCGCCGTGGGCGCCGAGGCTCATGACATATTGCAAGATGACTTGCTTATCCGTTGCCACGTCATTTAGGTCTTCATGGTTGTATTGTAGTCGAATACGTCCGAACTCGCTATTGGTCCAATCCGCCATGACCGAAAAGGTCCTCGGATTATGCCCCCTTGAGTCGAGGTCTGTGCCAACCAGCCCGGCGGGTGTGTCAACGGGATCTAACTGCGAGTACCGTATCCCCGCTCGTATAGATGGACTGAATTTATATACCGCTTGAGCATAGTAACCCACCGAGGTGTCATCGAGTGCCACTGCTCCTCCGCCTACATTGTAGGTGCCATTTTCCTCGCGCTGGAAGATTTCAGCTTGGAGAATTAATTCCTGAGCTTTTGCGTTGCCCGTGGGAGCGTAGGTGTAGCGGACATCAGCCGCGTACAGGTATGAATTCCCGTTGAAGGTGACCTCACCTTCCTCAGTGGCTCGAGCATTAGCATCGCTATACATCGCATAAGCGCCAAATCTCCAGCTTTGATTATTACCCAAATCTCCACCAGTACGTGCAAAAACCGAAGAGCCACCGAGGCCGGTTACGGAGTTACCAGATGGGAAATCATCTCCGCGGAAGGCGCCGCCGCCAACTTCGAAATACTGTTCCGTTGGAAGCACGTATGACAATTCAACGCCATCGTCGTTAAATGCCTTATTAAGATATGCCCGATAAGGAAGCGGGCGATCCGCAAAATCATCGGCATGTGCATGTTGCTCGTTTAGATATCCGAATGTCCAAAAAGCCCGCCCAAACTTTAATCTGGCGCCGTCCGGTAGGCCCGCATTAGGCAGTGTTTGGACGTAAGCCTCCTCCAATTCTATTTTGTCTTCGCCCTCTTCGCGCACGATTGCGGCGGTGAGGCTGCCATAGAATTTGTCGTCAATATTCGTGGAAAAATTCAATTCCGACTCATCGATTGAAAGGCCCTCATTTCCACGCTCGCCCTCTTCACCGATGGCGAAGCCAGCCATATCCCCGGCGGTTTTTCGGGTAAATGATGAGGCTTTGCCATTAAGAACGAGCCCGATGGACGGGTTGAACGAGTTGTCTTTGATGATGCGACGGCCGGCGGGCGTCTTGTTCTTGGCCGTTTGCTGACTCTTTTGCGCTTCAAGTGCCTTGATTTTAGCCTCAAGCTCCGCGGTCTTCTTTTCGTACGCTTCTTTCAGCGCCCTGATTTCCTTCATTATCGCGGCGGAACCGGTAACGCCTTGCGCCATGGCGTGCGGCGACAAAACAAGTCCGACCGACAGGGCGATTATTGCCGCCGGCCGGATAAGTGGGGTAGACATAGGTAGCCTCCTTCGTGTGGATGGTGGTAATTGCCCTGACAGGCCGCAGATCTCGACCAAAATGCAATATTATAACATTACCGATCTGGTGTCGCTGTGTAAACCCCTATTGTCCCTACTCCCCATTTGTGAGCGCGCAGCACCTCAGTTTTAGATATCCGTCTTCGAGGACGTGTGATCCCTTGCTGGATTGGCCGCTCTTGGCTAGCATGCAACGGTCGACGAACCTGGGAACGGGGAAGGATGTGCGCATCCCGCCCCCGGCTGCCCCCGCAACTGTGAACGGTTAGTTCATCCCATCGGCGCCACGGCGGCATATTCGCTGGAAGGCCGGGATAGAATGATGACCCGTGAGCCAGGAGACCAGACGTCGGCCGTATCGCTTATCTGCGGGCCGGGGTGTGTTCCGCGAACAGCAACCGGCGATGCGTGTTTGATGTATTCCGCGGAGGAGGCGGAAACAGCATGGCACTCGCCGAGAAAATTCCCGCAACCGTTGTCACCGGTTTTCTCGGTGCCGGCAAAACCACGATGATCCGCAACCTGATCGAACAGGCCAAAGGCAGGAAACTGGCCTTGGTGATCAACGAGTTCGGCGATCTCGCCGTCGACGGCGAACTGCTGAAAGGCTGCGGGAATCCCGACTGCACCGACGACGATATCTTCGAGCTTGCCAATGGTTGCATCTGCTGCACAGTGGCCGACGATTTCTTGCCTACAATCCAGAAGATCCTAGACCGCGACGACCCGCCGGATCATATCGTGATCGAGACTTCCGGCCTTGCCCTACCGAAACCGCTGGTTCAGGCGTTCGGTTGGCCGGAGGTGCGCACGCGGGTGACGGTCGATGGCGTCGTCGCCGTGCTCGACGGGCCGGCACTGGCTGACGGGCGTTTCGCTGACAACCCTGACCGGGTGGATGCAATGCGCGCCGAGGATGAAGAACTCGATCACGAAAGCCCGCTGCACGAACTTTTCGAAGACCAACTAGCCTGCGCCGATCTGGTGCTACTGAACAAGACCGACCTGATGGACAGCGACGCGTTGGAAGCTGTGGCGGCTATGGTCGGTGGCCGGCTGCGCGATCGTGTGCGCATGGTGAAGACCGCCCATGGTGTCATAGATACCGGCGTGCTGCTGGGGATAGAGGCAGCTGCGGAGGACGACCTCGCCGCGCGCCCGTCGCATCATGACGCCGAGGAATATCACGATCACGACGACTTCGAGAGTTTCGAGGTTGAGATTTCCGAAATCGGCTCGCCTGACGCACTGATCGACCGGCTGCAGGCCGCCATCGCGGTGCACGATATTCTCCGCGTCAAAGGCTTTGTGCGCGTTCCGGGCAAGGACATGCGCCTGATCATCCAGGGCGTCGGTACGCGCCTGCAGCAGTATTTCGACCGCCAGTGGGAAGATGGCGAGCCGCGCGAAACGCGGCTGGTCGTCATCGGGCTGTCCGGGCTCGACAAGGTAGCCATCGCCGCCGCGCTCGACGGCGTCGCGAAAGGCTGACATGCATCTTCTCGCGGCGACGCCCGGCGTTGTCTCCGACGGATCAGAGGCGGTCGATCTCGGCCAGACGCCCGGCGACATCGTGGTACTGTCGGCGGCGGATACCGAGCTTGCCGCCCTTGCCGCCGCGCAATCCCGCGCCGGCAAGGGTGCACCCTCTCTGCGGCTCGCAAATTTCCTGCAGCTGAAACATCCAATGTCGGTCGATATTTATGTCGAGACCGTCATCGCGCATGCCAAACTGGTGGTCGTCCGGCTACTGGGCGGTGCCAGCTATTGGCCCTACGGCGTGGAGCAGATCGCCGCCATCTGCCGCCGCAACGGCATCGGCTTCGCCGCCGTTCCGGGCGACGACACGCCGGACCCCGATCTGGCGCAGCACGGGACGATGCTGTCCGATGACGTGCATCGTCTGTGGCAGTATCTGGTTCATGGCGGCCCCGCCAACGCCGACAATTTTCTGGCCTGCGCCGCTTCTCTGATCGGGCGGGATACCGAATGGGTCGAACCGGCGCCGCTGATGACGGCGGGGCTTTATTGGCCGGGATCGGATGCTACCGATCTCGATATCCTGCAGGGATTCTGGAAAAAGGGTGCGCCTGTCGCCGCCGTCACGTTTTACCGGGCGCTGATCCAGTCGGGGAATACCGAGCCGGTCGACGCGATGATCGCGGCCTTGCGGAAACGCGGTCTCAATCCGCTGCCGCTATATATCCAGAGCCTGAAAGACACCGTCTCCGCCGGTATCGTGACAAACACCTTCGCCGCGGCGCAGCCCCGCGTCATCTTGAATGCCACTGGCTTCGCCGTCTCCACGCCCAGCGCTCGCCGCACGGAAACGCCGTTCGACGCGGCGGGTTGTCCGGTGTTGCAGATTGTCTTTGCTGCCACCGCCGAGGATATCTGGGCCGACGGCGACACGGGCCTGATCGCTCGTGACATCGCCATGAACGTCGCCCTGCCGGAGGTCGATGGCCGGGTATTATCCCGGGCGGTGGCGTTCAAGTCCGAGGCCCGGTTTGACGACGACACCCAGACCGCCGTGGTCGAACATCTGCCCGCACCTGATCGGATCGACTTCGCCGCCGACCTCGCAACCGCATGGGCGAAACTTGCCGATACGCCTGCCGTTGACCGACGTATTGCGGTCGTGCTGGCGAACTATCCAAACCGTGACGGTCGCATCGGCAACGGGGTCGGGCTCGACACGCCCGCGGGGACAATGACGCTGTTGCGGGCGATGCAGGATGCCGGGTACCAACTCGCGGAGCTGCCGGAAGACGGCAACGCGCTTGTCGAACGGCTGCTCGATGGGCCCACTAATTCCGGGGTTACAGCGCGCAGGATCGAGGAGATGATTTCCCTCGCCGACTACCAGATTTTCTTTTCCGGCCTGCCGAAATCAGTGCGCGACGCGGTGACACAGCGTTGGGGAAAACCGGAGGCCGATCCATTTTTCATCGACGGCGCTGACGATTGCGGTGCGCTCGCCGTGCCGGTTTTCCGCTGCGGCAATATAGCGTTGGGACTGCAGCCGGCGCGCGGCTACAACATCGATCCGGAAAAAACCTATCACGATCCCGACCTAGTACCGCCGCACGGCTATCTCGCGTTCTATGCTTGGGTCCGTGCGCAGTTTGGCGCCGATGCCGTCGTCCACATGGGCAAGCACGGCAATCTCGAATGGCTGCCGGGCAAGTCGTTGGCGCTGTCGGCGGATTGTTTCCCGGAAGCCGCGCTCGGCCCGATGCCGCATGTCTATCCGTTCATCGTCAACGACCCCGGCGAAGGCACCCAGGCTAAGCGCCGGGCGAGTGCCGTCATCGTCGATCACCTGACGCCGCCGCTAACCCGCGCCGAGACTTATGGGCCGCTGGCCGATCTCGAACGGCTGGTCGACGAATACTACGAGGCCGCAGGCGTCGATCCTCGCCGCATCGAACTGCTTCGCGACCGTATTCTCGAACTGACCCGGTCGTCCGGTCTCGATCTCGATT
Organism: Alphaproteobacteria bacterium UBA7314; assembly: GCA_002471575.1. Lineage (GTDB taxonomy): Bacteria > Pseudomonadota > Alphaproteobacteria > MPNO01 > UBA830 > UBA830. Next base: position 161,237 of record DKQG01000053.1, read on the forward strand.
GCGGGATTGCCGCGGATGAGCCTGCCGATGAGGCGCTGGCCAAGCTCGACAATTATCTCTGCGAGCTGAAGGAGATGCAGATCCGCGACGGGCTCCACATTTTCGGGGAAAGCCCCGAAGGTGGATTACGCGATGCGCTGCTGGTGGCGTTGGCGCGGCTGCCGCGCGGTGACGGCAAAGACGGGGATGCATCGCTGATCCGCGCGTTGGCCGCTGATTTGGGTTTCGAAGGGTTTGATCCCTTGGATTGTGCGCTCGGCGCCCCGTGGACGGGGCCGATGCCGGTCGCACTGGCCAGGGACGATCCATGGCGAACCAATGGCGATACGGTCGAACGGCTAGAAGCGCTCGCGCTCAATCTTGTTGGCGGACGCAAACCCGACGATACTTGGACCTCGGCACGCGCAGTGCTCGACATGATCTTCAACAGCATCGCCCCCAACGTTGCCGCCTGCGGCGGGGCGGAGATTGCCGGTGCACTGGCAGCGCTCGACGGCAGGTTTCTTGCGCCCGGCCCGTCCGGTGCCCCGACGCGGGGGCGGCCGGAGGTACTGCCGACAGGGCGTAATTTCTATTCTGTCGATACCCGCACCGTGCCGACGCCGACGGCGTGGACGCTGGGCTGGAAGTCGGCGACGCTGGTGATCCAGCGCCATGCCCAGGAACATGGCGACTGGCCGCGGCAAATGGCGCTGTCGGCTTGGGGCACGTCCAACATGCGCACCGGCGGCGACGACATTGCGCAAGGGTTGGCGCTGATGGGTGTGCAGCCGACCTGGGACCGCGGTTCGGGCCGAGTGACGGGGTTCGAGATTATGCCGCTCGATGTGCTCGACCGGCCGCGGGTTGACGTCACGCTAAGGCTGTCAGGCTTTTTCCGAGATGCTTTTCCGCAGCAAATCGACCTGTTCGACAGCGCTGCCCGCGCGGTCGCCGAGCTGGATGAACCGGCGGACAAAAATCCGCTTGCCGCCCGCGTCGCGGAAGATGCCGCAGCGCTCATCGCCGATGGCATCGATACAGACACCGCCCACCGACGCGCCGGTCACCGGGTGTTCGGGTCCAAGCCCGGCGCCTACGGGGCGGGGCTGCAGGCGCTGATCGACGAACGCGGCTGGGATACAGATGCTGATCTCGCCCGCGCCTATATAGCCTGGGGCGGCTATGCTTATGGCGATGGCGCCGAGGGGGAGGCCGAACACCGGCTGTTCGAACGCCGCCTTGGATCGGTGCAGGCAGTGGTCCACAACCAGGACAACCGCGAACATGACCTGCTCGATTCTGATGATTATTATCAATTCGAGGGCGGGTTGACGGCCGCCGTACGCCATCTGTCTGGCGATCAACCGGCGGTATGGCACAACGATCATTCGCGCCCGGAGACACCTAGAATTCGCCGACTGGAAGACGAAATCGCGCGGGTCGTCCGCGCACGGGTGGTCAACCCGAAATGGATCGGTGGCGTCATGCGCCACGGCTACAAGGGCGCGTTCGAAATGGCGGCGACGGTCGATTACCTTTTCGCCTTCGCCGCCACAGCCAAATGCGTGAAGGACCACCATTTTGACCTGGTATTCGACGCCTATCTCGGCGACGAAGACGTGCGGGCATTCCTAGAGCAGAATAATCCTGACGCCCTGTGCGAGATGGCGGACCGACTTTTAGAGGCGCAGGACCGGGGGTTGTGGCGGCCGCGGTCGAACACTGCTTATCAACATCTGACCGAACTGAGTGGAGCGGCTTGATGGCAAAGAAACCGACGACCGACGAAGAACTTGACCGCGCCAACGAGAAATCGAAGAAGCGTAAAGAAGCGCGCGACAAAATGCTGGCTGACAAGACGGTCGAAAAGGGCCTGTTGATCGTTCATACCGGCAAGGGCAAGGGCAAATCCACGGCCGCCTTCGGCCTCGCGGCGCGCGCGGTCGGCAACGGCATGAAAGTCGGCGTCGTCCAATTCGTGAAGGGTAAGTGGGAGACTGGTGAACGCGCCGTGCTCGAACATTTCCCCGACCAGGTCACTATCCGCACCATGGGCGAGGGTTTTACTTGGGAAACCCAGGACAAGGCGCGCGATATCACGGCGGCGGAAAAGGCATGGGAGGCGTCGAAGGAGATGATCGCCGAGCCGTCCTACGATCTGGTTATCCTCGATGAGCTTAACATCGTGCTGCGCTACGACTATCTCGATTTGCGGGATGTGCTGGATATCTTCGCCAACAAGCGCGACATGTTGCACGTTGTCGTAACTGGCCGAAACGCTAAACCGGAGCTGATCGACGCCGCCGATCTCGTGACCGAGATGACCCAGATTAAGCATCCCTTCCGCGAACAGAACGTTCGCGCCCAGAAAGGCATCGAGTTTTAGGGTGCGTTGGTTCGCTCACATCCCCTTCTCTCTAGCCCTGCCCCCCCGGGGGGAGGGGATTAGGTTTGTATCCGTATCTCCAATGGAGTCCCCTCGCCCCAACGGTGAGAAAGTCAGGGAGAGGGGGAGACAGGTGTTTTCTCTCTTTTTGGAAACATGACTCTCCCCGCCCTCATGCTGCAGGGGACCGGATCCGACGTCGGTAAATCCGTGTTGGCGGCGGGGTTGTGCCGGGCTTTGGTCCGGCGGGGACTTTCCGTGCGCCCGTTCAAGCCGCAGAACATGTCGAATAACGCCGCAGTTACAGCCGACGGTGGCGAGATCGGCCGCGCGCAGGCGCTACAGGCACGGGCCTGCGGTGTGGCGCTGCACACCGACATGAACCCCGTGCTGCTGAAACCGCAGACTGAGACCGGCGCCCAGGTGGTGGTGCAGGGGCAGGTTATCGGCAATGCGAAAGCGCGGGACTACCAGGCGATGAAGCCGGAGCTCATGGGTACCGTGTTAGAGAGTTTCTCGCGTCTGAGTGAACAGGCCGATATCGTCGTCGTCGAGGGGGCGGGAAGTGCTGCCGAGGTTAATCTCCGAGCCGCCGACATCGCCAATATGGGTTTTGCCGAGGCGGCACAGGTGCCGGTCGTTCTGATCGGCGATATCGACCGGGGCGGCGTGATCGCCCAGCTGGTCGGCACCTGGCATCTGCTGTCTGACCGCGAGCGGGATCTGACGCGCGGGTTCATCGTCAACAAGTTCCGTGGTGACCCGTCGCTGTTTCACGATGGCCGCGCGATCATTTGCGAACAGACTGGGATGGTCGATTATGGCACGGTACCATGGTTCGACGGCGCCGCTCGGCTGCCGCGCGAGGACGCGTTTGATGTTGGCGCCGAAGACGTCGCTGCCGGACCCATCAAGATCGCTGTGCCGGTATTTTCCCGCATCGCCAATTTCGATGACCTCGATCCGCTGCGCGCCGAACCGGAAGTCTCCGTCGTCATGGTGCGCTCGGGCGAAGCGCTGCCGGGCGATGCCGACCTTATCCTGCTGCCCGGGTCCAAGGCGACGCTCGCCGACCTCGCGTTTGTGCGCGACCAGGGCTGGGACATTGACATCGCTGCCCATGTTCGGCGTGGCGGCGCGGTGCTGGGAATCTGCGGCGGTTATCAGATGCTGGGCCGGTCCTTGGCTGACCCGGACGGAATCGAAGGCCCAGCAGCCGTGGCTGCGGGGCTCGGCCTGCTCGATGTGGAAACCGTGCTGACGTCAAACAAGAAGCTGGTTGAGGTGTCGGGCAGGGAAACGCATACCGGCGCGGCCGTGGCGGGATACGAAATGCATGTGGGCGACACCGATGGCCCGGGGGCGGCAGTTCCGATGCTCGATCTGTCAGGGCAGGCCGACGGCGCCGTCTCTCCCGACGGGCAGGTGATGGGGTGTTACGTCCATGGCCTGTTCTCATCCGATGCCTTTCGCACGGCATTCCTGCAGCGCCTGCGACCCGGCGCGCGCGCGGCGCTGAACTACGAGGCAAGTGTGGACGATACGCTGGATGTGCTGGCCGATCATCTAGAAGCACATCTCGAAATCGATGGAATGATAAATGACTGAGCAGTCAGATCACTACCATGGCGAGCAGCAGCAATGCCGCCAAACCGGCGCCGGACTTGCGATACAGGCTCAGCGCCCGGTGTATGTCGGCAGACGTTGCGTCGGTGCGTGCGCCGTCGTTCATCCAGGCATCGTCGACGATGAAGTCGCGGTACTGCCGCGGCCCCGCCAACGCGAGTCCCAGCGCACCAGCCATGGCCGCTTCCGGCCAGCCGGCATTGATAGACCTGTGTTTTTCCGCGTCACGCACAGCGGCGGCCCAGGCATCGCCGCCCCTGGTGCCGATGCCGATAGCAGCAGTAATCACGATCAGGATGCCGGCAATACGCGCCGGCACGGTGTTGACGGCATCGTCCAGCCGTGCGGCGAACTTGCCGAAATGTTCGTAGTCGATGTCGCGATAGCCGATCATGCTGTCCAGTGTGTTAATTGCCTTGTAGGCGAACAGCCCAGGCAGCCCCAGCAGGGCGAACCAGATGACCGGTGCGACCACTCCGTCGGAAAAATTCTCCGCCGCGGATTCGATTGCAGCGCGGGCGACCCCGTTTTCGTCGAGGCTGTCCGGATCGCGGCCGACGATATGCCCGACGGCGGCACGTCCTTCGGCGAGCGAGATATCGAGTTCGTCGGCGACCGCGCGGACGTGATTGAACAGGCTGCGATAGGCGATCAGCACGCTGGCGATCAGTGCACCGGCGACCCAGCCGTAATCGATTTGTGCGCACAGCCACTGCACGGCGTATCCTGCGAGGCCCGCCAGTACGACCAGAAAAGCGGTGGCAAGCAGCCCCCGCCAAAACCGCGCACGGTCGGACCGCTGTGGCCGATTGAGCTTGCGTTCGAAAAACGAGATCAATCCGCCGAATACCGCCACGGGGTGAGGGATGCGTTCCCAAAGCCGCGGCGGGTCGCCCAGCACGACATCCATCGCCAGCGCCAGCATCACCACCAGCAGGGGGTGCACGGCTGCGCCGTCGGCGCTATACCACTGAAACATCATCCGGGGACAATCGCGCCTGCTCGGTGTGAAATCAATTGCCTTCGGGACGGGAGAGACAATTGACCACAGGCATTATGGTGTGCGGCCACGGCAGCCGCGACGAAGGCGCGGTTGCGGAATTTGAAAAACTGGCCGTCGCTATCCGCGACCGGGCCGACGGGATCCCGGTCGAATACGGGTTCCTGGAATTCGCGACGCCGGTTATCAAGGAAGGTCTCGCTGCGCTTGTTGATCAGGGCGTCACCGACGTGCTGGCGGTACCCGGTATGTTGTTCGCCGCGGGGCACGCGAAAAACGACATCCCTTCAGTCTTGAATACGTGGGCGGCCGGTGCCGATGGTATCGATATCCGCTACGGCCGCGAGCTGGCGATCGACCTGAAGATGCTGCGCGCCGCCGCCGACCGTATCCAGGAAGCGCTTGACGCAGCAGGCGACGATGTGCCCATCGAAGAGACCATGCTGGTCGTTGTCGGACGTGGCGCATCGGACCCCGATGCCAATTCCAACGTCGCCAAGGTGATGAGGATGCTTTGGGAAGGTTTCGGCTTCGGCTGGGGCGAAACCGCCTATTCCGGCGTTACCTTCCCGCTGGTCGAACCGGGTCTAGAACACGCGGCAAAGTTGGGATACCGACGGATCGTGGTGTTTCCCTATTTCCTGTTTACCGGTGTACTGGTGCGGCGGATCTATGACTACACCGACGCGGTCGCGGCGCGGCACCCCGATATCGAGTTTATCAAGGCGCCCTATCTGAACGACCACCCGATGGTAATTGAGACCTTCATGGAACGGATCGATGAAATTCGGAGCGGAGAAAACAACATGAACTGCCAGCTCTGCAAATACCGCGAACAGGTGCTGGGCTTCGAGGCCGAGGTCGGGCTGGCGCAGGAAAGCCACCATCATCACGTCGAAGGCATCGGCACCGGCGACGCGCATGGCCACGACTATGATCACGATCATGCGCACGGTCATAGCCACGATCACAGTCACGGGCACGACCACGATCATCACCATCACCCGTACCCCCACGCGGATCACCCGCTGGGGCCGAAGACGATGAAGGAAACCGGCTGAGGCCGCCATGGAATGGCTGCGCGATCCCGATGAAATCTACCGCCGGTCCTTCGCGATCGTGGCCGAGGAAGCTAATCTGTTCGCCGTTCCCGAGGACATGCAGGACGTCGCGATCCGGCTGGTCCACGCCTGCGGCATGCCGGACATCGTCGCCGATCTGCGCTGGTCCGACGGTGCGGCCGCGGCGGCGCGGGATGCGCTGGCATCTGGCGCGCCGGTTATCTGCGATGCACAGATGGTGGCCGACGGCGTCATCGCCGCTCGTCTGCCGGCCGACAACCAAATTCTCAGCATGATCCGGTTGCCCAACGTTGCGGAGATGGCGAAAGAGCTGGGCACGACGCGTTCGGCGGCACAGGTCGAACTTTGGAAACCGTTTCTGCCGGGCAGCGTTGTCGCAATCGGCAACGCGCCGACGGCGTTGTTCCGGCTGCTGGAAATCATCGCCGAAGACCTGTCGCGTATGCCTGCGGCGATATTGGGTTTCCCCGTGGGCTTCGTCGGCGCGCGGGAATCCAAGAATGCTTTGCATGAGGACGGCCACGACGTTCCTTACATCACCCTGCTCGGCCGGCGTGGAGGCAGCGCCATGGCGTCTGCTGCGGTTAACGCGCTTGCCGGGCAGTATGAAAAATGACGGAGCGCTGGCTCAGCGTCGTAGGAATCGGCGAGGACGGCCTCGACGGGCTTACCCCGCGCGGACGCATGCTGGTCGACGGCGCCGAAATCCTGGTCGGCGGCGACAGGCATTTTGCCATGCTGCCCGAAGACGGGCGCGAAAAGCTGACCTGGCCGCGACCCTTGACCAATCTAATGCCGCGGATCGCAGACCGGCGGGGAACGCCCGTCTGCGTGCTGGCGACTGGCGATCCGATGTTCTTCGGCATCGGCGTCACCCTGGCGAAGCACTTCAACGCCAACGAGATGGAGATCGTGCCGTCACTGTCGGCGTTTTCGTTAGCCGCCGCGCGCCTTGGCTGGGCGCTGGCCGATGTTGAACAGCTGACCCTGCACGGCCGCCCCGTTCGCCTTGCGGTCCCGTTTGTTCAGCCCGGTGCGCGTTTGCTGATCCTTGCCGACGGCCCCAATACCCCGGCGCAGGTTGCGGAAATCCTGTCCGAACGCGGCTACGGCGACAGCCGGATGACCGTGCTCGAACACATGGGGGGTGCCTGTGAACGCAGCCTGACCGGCCATGCCGGAGACTGGCGTCATGGCGATGTAGCGGCGTTCCATACGCTGGCCGTCGATTGCGTCGCCGGGGCGGACGCAGTAATTCTGCCCCGCATTCCCGGCCTCCCGGACGATGCTTTTATAAGCGACGGTAACATGACCAAGCGCGAAATCCGCGCCGCGACGCTGGCAGCCCTAGCGCCGCTGCCCGGTCAGCACCTGTGGGATATCGGCGCCGGGTGTGGCTCGATCGCCATCGAATGGATGCGCACACACCCCGCCTGCCGGGCGACTGCGGTCGAAAGCAGGACCGACCGTATCGGACTGATCGCCCGCAACGCCAACGCCCTGGGCGTGCCGCGCCTTGGCATGATAGAAGGCGAGGCGACGGACGTGCTGTCGCAACTGGATGCCCCGGATGCGATTTTTATCGGCGGTGGTGCGTCTACCCCCGGGCTGCTGGACCTCTGCTGGGGTGCTCTTTCGGCCGGCGGACGGCTAGTGGCCAATGTCGTAACGCTAGAAGGCGAGGGCGCGCTGGCGGCCTTCCGGACAGCCAATGGTGGCGATCTCGCCCGTATTTCGATCTCGCGGGCCGAGCCCGTCGGGCAGTTCACGGGCTGGAAATCGTCAATGACGGTCACGCAGTTTGCCGCGGTGAAATCCTGATGGCGGGCACGTTGTACGGCGTCGGCGTCGGTCCCGGCGATCCCGAGTTGCTGACATTAAAGTCACTGCGCATCCTGACGTCCGTACCGGTGCTGGCCTGGCCCGCACCGGAAGAAGGCCCCAGCCTAGCGCGAGAGATCGTCGCCGATCATCTGCCCGGCACTCAGCGCGAAATCGCCATCCGCATGCCGTTGCTGCCCGCCCGGTTTCCGGCGGAGGACGTGTATGATAAGGCCGCGTTGGAAATTGGCGAGGCCCTAGACGCGGGGGATGATGTCGCCGTGATCTGCGAAGGCGATCCTTTTTTTTACGGCTCGTTCATGTACCTGTTCGGGCGTCTTTCGGGCGGCCATGCGATCGAGGTCGTACCCGGAGTCTCGTCGCTGACGGCCTGCGCCGCGGCCCTCGGGTCGCCCCTGTCCGCTAAGAACGACGTGCTGTCGGTCATCCCCGGCCCGCTGGATGCCGACACCATGGCGCAGCGCTTGGCCGAGGCGGACGCTGCCGCGATCATCAAGGTGGGGCAGCACCTCGAAAAAATCCGCGGCGTGCTGGCCCAGATAGGCCTGTCGGATAACGCCCGCTATATCGAGCGCGCCACCATGGCCGAACAGCGGATCGTCCCGCTGGCCGATGTCGACGACGGCGACGCGCCGTACTTCTCCATGATCCTGGTGCACAAGCGCGCCGAGGCGTGGAAATGACGGAGGCGGCCATCATCGTTTTCGGCCCCAGTGGGATGGACGTTGCACGACGCGCGCAGGCCGCCATTGCGGGCAGCGAAATTCACGGATTTGCGCGCCGCGTGCTGGACGCGAACGTTACTTTCGACAATCCTAGCGAGCATCTGCGCAGCCTGTTTGGGGCCGGAACACCAGTCATTGGTATATGCGCTGCCGGAATCCTGATCCGGCTTTTAGCCCCGAAGCTCGCCGACAAGACTTCGGAACCCGCCGTGATCGCAGTAGCGGAAGACGGATCTGCCGTCGTGCCGCTGCTGGGCGGTCATCGCGGTGCTAACGATCTCGCGGCGGAAATTGCCGCAGCTTTCGGGGTTGTGGCGTCCGTCACCACGGCCGGAGATGTGCGGTTCGGCGCGGGACTCGACAATCCGCCCGACGGCTGGACGCTGGCTAACCCGGACGACATGAAACCGTTCACCGCTGCCCTGCTGGCGGGCGAGGCCGTGCGGCTGGACGACACGCTGCCGGGCTGGGTTGCCGATACCGACATCCCGCGTGATCTCGGTGGCACCTTGCGGATCACCGCGACGCCGCGCCGGGAAACCGGCGATACTCGGCACCTTGTCTATCACCCGGCAAGCGTCGCCATTGGCGTCGGCTGCGAGCGCGGTGCCGACCCGGATGAAGTAGCCGGTCTGGTCGATGCCGCAGTGGTGCAGGCCGATATCGCGACCGCTGCGATTGCCGGTGTGTTTTCGCTGGACCTCAAGGCGGATGAGGCGGCCGTTCATGCGCTTGCGGCTGGTTTGGGCGTAGCTGCCCGGTTCTTTGACGCTGCGACGCTGGAAGCCCAAACGCCGCGCCTCGAAAACCCGTCGGATGTAGTTTTCAGGGAAGTCGGCTGTCACGGCGTGTCGGAAGGGGCGGCACTGGCCGCCGTCGGTCCGGACGGGGCGCTGATCGTCGCCAAGACCAAATCCGCCCGGGCGACCTGCGCGCTTGGCCTGGCACCAGCGCCGATCGTCATGGACGACGCGGGACAGCCGCAGGGTCGGTTGCTGATCGTCGGTACCGGCCCCGGCAGCGACGGCTGGATGACGGCGGAATCCGAAGCCGCCATCGCCGCGGCAACTGATCTGGTTGGCTATACGCTTTATCTTGATATTCTCGGGCTCCGTGCGGATGGTAAAACGCGCCACGATTTCCCGCTGGGCGAGGAGATCGACAGGGTGCGAGTCGCGCTGGAGATCGCGGCGACGGGAAGGACGGTGGCGCTGGTATCGTCCGGCGATCCGGGTATATACGCCATGGCGACGCTGGCGTTTGAATTACTTGAAACCGGCGGACGGGCCGACTGGGGCCGGGTCGCGATCGAGGTCTGTCCCGGCATCTCTGCGCTGCAGGCTGCTGCTGCGCGGTCAGGCGCGCCTCTGGGGCACGATTTTTGCACCATTTCGCTGTCCGATCTTTTGACACCGTGGGACGCCATCGAACGGCGCGTCCGGGCGGCGGCGGACGGTGATTTCGTCATCGCGTTCTACAACCCGGTCTCTATGCGCCGCACCTGGCAGCTGATGAAGGCGCGGGATATCCTGCTCGATGCCCGGCCGGGCGCGACACCGGTGATTCTCGCGCGCAATCTGGGCCGCGACGGCGAACAGGTGCGGACCGTCACGCTGGACGCGCTGGAGGTTGCCGACGTCGACATGCTGACGGTGGTCCTCGTCGGTTCGTCGGAAACCCGGGCGGTAGCGCGGGGCGACGGGCGGCACTGGATCTATACGCCGCGCGGTTACGCCGGCAAGAAGGCGAATGTAGAGGAAAACATGGGATGACGGTTTGGTTTATAGGCGCGGGGCCGGGTAATCCTGATCTGCTGACAATCCGCGGGCGCGACGTCATCGCCCGCTGCCCGGTCTGTCTGTATGCCGGCTCGCTGGTGCCGGAAGCCGTGGTCGCCCATTCGCCCGACGATGCGCTGTTGCTCGACACCGCGCCGATGACCCTCGACGAGATTATTGGCCATATCGAGACCGCGCATGCCGCCGGATATGATGTGGCGCGCGTCCATTCCGGTGATCCGTCGCTGTACGGCGCCATCGGCGAACAGATCCGGCGGCTCGATGCGCTCGGGATCAGTTTTGAAATCGTGCCCGGCGTGCCCGCCTATGCTGCCGCCGCCGCGCTGCTGAAACGGGAACTGACCCTGCCGGATGTCACGCAGACGGTCATCCTGACCCGCACGGCGATGAAGGCATCGGAGATGCCCAATGCGGAGGATCTCGATACCCTTGGAAAATCAGGTGCGACGCTCGCCATTCACTTGTCTGTGCGCAACATGAAACATGTTTGCGAAACGCTGATCCCCCACTACGGCGCGGATTGCCCGGTCGCGGTCGTTTTCCGCGCCAGCTGGCCGGACGAGCAGGTGATCGAGGGCTCGCTTAGCGATATCCGCCAGAAAGTGCGTGACGCCAAGATCACCCGCACCGCGCTTATCCTGGTCGGTCGCGTGCTGTCGCCGGAGACTTTCACGGATTCGGCACTGTACGACGCCGATCACGTGCACGTGCTGCGGCCGAGGCGGAAGGGGTAGGGGCACTACAGGGAACTATTTCCCGATAACGCCGTTCCAGATGTTCAGGTGGCCTTCTATCCACGCAACGAAATACTCGATGATCTCCGGCACGTTCATCAACTGGACTGTAACACCGCGGTCGCACAGGAAATCCGCGTTGCCGCCGAAATTGACGTTGTCACCGATCACCCCGCGGAGATGCCATACCGCACGATCGTTCCGAACACATCATGCAGGCGCTGAGGCTGGTGTAGGTCGTGCGGTGCCGCTAGCCGTCATACAGGCCAGTGTTGCGGATGCAGTGTGTCTCGGCGAGAAAGATGGCGGCATGCTTCTACTGGCGGCGGTTGTGGCTTTCGGAAATCAGCATGTTCTCCTCGACCAGGAAGGTTCCGACCGGCACGCCGCCCTCGTTCGCGCTTTTCCTAGCCTACGCGAAGGCGCGCGATATGTATTCAACGTCCCTGTCCGTCATGTTGCGGTCTCCAGCGAGTTCAGCCAGTCCAGCGCCGCATCGACGGTTTCCACGGTAGCGCCCGGCGGCGGGGCCGGGCGGGCGACCATCACCACCGGGATCGACAGCGCCCGCGCCGCCGCGATCTTGGCATAGGTCGCGTCTCCGCCGGCATTTTTGCTGACCACAACATCGATATCGTTTGCCTTAAGAAGATCGGTTTCCCGATCGAAGGTAAACGGGCCGCGCCCGGTCAGGTAAACCGCTTCAGGCAGAGGATTGGCGCTTTCTGGGGGATCGATGGAACGAATCACTAAGGCCACCCCCTCGATACCTGCGAACGCCCCTAGTTCCTGACGGCCCACGGAAAGAAAGGCCCTGCCGCCGATATGCGGCAAGGCTGTGGCCGCGGATGCGATATCGGGAACGACATGCCAGTCGTCGCCCGATAGCGGTTCCCACGGGGGCCGCATAAGTTTGAGATGCGGGAGGCTGCGTTCCACGCAGGCAAGAACGGCGTTGCGGGCGATGGTGTCGGCGAAGGGGTGGGTGGCGTCCACGACGGCGGCTATCCGGTAACTAGTCAGCCAGCGGGTCAGTGCGACCGCCCCGCCAAATCCCCCGCTGCGCACGGTGACGTCCGCCGGCAGGGTTGGCGTTCGCGTCCGGCCGGCCAGTGAATAGGTGATATCGTGGTCTGCGGCGGCCGTATTGGCCAGTTCCACAGCCTCAGCCGTGCCACCCAGTATCAAAACCTTTGGCCGATTAGCCATCGGACTGCCCGACAAGATTTCCCGCACGGTCAAAGACCAGCACCTGCACCGCCGATCCCGTATCGCCGACGGTGTCCTGCGCCACGGCACGTGCACGCCGGGCGATCTCGTCCGCCAGCGGCAGCCCGGCGTTTCCTGACAGCGACAGAGCTTCCGCCGCGGTATTGGCGTTCTCGATACCGGTTTTGACGGTGTGGTCAGCGCCTAGCTTCGCGGCGACGCCGGCCAGCCAGCCAAAATCCACTTGGCTGCGGCCGGAATGAAGGTCCAGGTTTCCCTGTGCCAGCTTGCACAGTTTGGCGAAGCCGCCGCCGATGGCGACATTCGGCACCGGGTGCGCGCGCAGGTATTTCAGCATGCCGCCCACGAAATCGCCCATATCGATCATGGCGTGATGGGGTAGGCTGAGCAGCGCCTGGGTTTGGTCCTCCGACGTTTTGCCGGTGCAGCCAGCGATGGTCGCCTCGCTCGCGGCGCGCGCAACGTCGATGCCGCGATGGATGGATTCGATCCAAGCCGAACAGGAATACGGTACCACCACGCCAGTGGTGCCGAGGATGGAAATCCCGCCGAGAATGCCGAGTCGGGGGTTCCAGGTTTTCTCCGCCAGCGCCGCGCCGCCGTCGACCGAGACGGTGACGGTCACGTTGCCGTCGCCGCCGTGATCCTCGGCGGTTTCTGCGATGGCTGTTTCGATCATTTTGCGCGGGGCCGGATTGATTGCAGGCTCACCGACCGCCAGTGGCAGCCCGTCGCGGGTGACCGTGCCCACCCCGTCGCCGGACCGGAATTCGATGCCGTTTCCATCTGTTTTCAGGGCAACGTCCACCCGGATCAGGGCGCCGTGGGTTACGTCGGGGTCGTCGCCCGCATCCTTGACGATGGCGGCAAAGGCGGTGTCGCCGTCGATCCCTTCGCGGGCGAGGGCGAATGTCGGGGTCTCGCCCTTCGGCAGCGAAATCTTTACAGGATCGGGGAATTCCCCGGTCAAAAGCGCCGTATATGCGGCCTTTGCCGCCGCGGTCGCGCAGGCGCCGGTGGTCCAGCCACGGCGCAGTTCTCCTTCGAGCTTACGTGCCATTCTTAACTTATATGTGGTATCCAAGATTGATGGAACGACTGACCTTCGAAATGCCGCAGCTCGAACCGGGCTGGGTCTGGCTGACCGGCGCCGGGCCTGGCGATCCGGGCCTTTTGACGCTGCATGCGCTGAACGGCATCCGCCAGGCCGACGTGATCGTGCATGACGCTCTGGTCAGCGACGAAACCCTGGCACAGGCGGGCCTAGACTGCGAAATCGTCTATGCCGGCAAGCGCGGGGGCAAACCGTCGCCGAAGCAGCTGGATATCTCTGCCCGTCTTATACAGCTTGCTCGCGACGGCAAAAAGGTTCTGCGTCTGAAGGGCGGCGATCCGTTCATATTCGGGCGCGGCAGCGAGGAAGCGCTGGCGTTGGTTGCGGCTGGCGTTCCGTTCCGGGTGATCCCCGGCATTTCGGCGGGCGTCGGCGGGCTGGCCCGTGCTGGCATTCCGCTGACTCACCGCGAAACCAATTCCGCCGTCACGTTCATCACCGGGCACGGCGCGTCGGGCGATATCCCCGACGGGATCGACTGGCCGGCGCTTGCGGCCGGTTCGCCGGTGCTGGTTATTTACATGGCGATCAAGCATCTGGCGATCATCCGTCAGCGCCTGTTCGACGGCGGCCGCCATCGGGACGAAGCCGTTGCCGTCGTGTCCAACGCGACACTGGCGGAAGAGGTGGTTCTGGAAACCACCCTTGGCCGCTGCGTCGAGGATGTCGCAAGTTCGAACATCGAGCCGCCTGCGATGGTCGTCGTCGGTGAGGTCGTGCGCCTGCGCGATGGTCTCGACTGGGCCGGCGCACTGGGTGGCAAACTACTGGCCGCCGATCCGCTGGGGACGCGCAGCGCCCGCGAAGTCGGATAAATTTTGTTTCTGATCGCACCGGCCCACTACCCCTCCCGGCCACCCACAGGATCATCCTTATGGGCGGCCGGGAGGGGTTGTGGGCTGGCACCGCCAAAGACATGACGGGCGCAGCGGGAGCGGTGATCGCCGCGCCATCGTCAGGCAGCGGCAAGACCACAATCACGCTTGGCCTGCTGCGCCATTTTGCGCGCAGCAACGTGCCGGTGTCATCCTTTAAGGTCGGCCCCGATTACATCGACCCAGGATTTCACACCGCCGCCAGCGGCCGTCATTGCTATAACATCGACGGCTGGGCCATGCGCCCGGATACGGTCGCCAAGCTGTTCGGCCAGGTCGCCGCCTATGCCGAAATCGTCCTCGGCGAGGGGGTCATGGGTTTGTTCGATGGCGCGCAGGGCGGAGCCGGAATCTCATCCGGATCAACTGCCGATGTTGCCGCTACACTCGGCCTGCCGGTAATCCTGGTGGTAGATGCCGGCGCGCAGGCGCAGAGCGCGGCGGCCACGGTGCATGGTTTCGCCAGTTTCCGGAAAGACGTTTCGGTGGCAGGCGTGATCTTCAACCGGGTCGGCAGCGCCCGCCACGCGGACATGCTGAAAGACGCAGCGGCACCCCTGCATATCCCGGTGCTCGGCTGCGTACCGCGCGCGCCTGACATTGCGGTGCCGGACCGCCATCTCGGCCTAGTGCAGGCCAGCGAGATGTCGGCGCTCGAAAATTTTCTCGACGCTGCCGCCGATCTGGTTGCCGGGCATATCGATATTGGCGCCCTGCGCGGCTTGTTGGTTCCAGCGGGACCGCGGCCGGGGGGAACGCCGCCGCAGCCGTTGCCGCCGATCGGATCGCGGATCGCCGTCGCCTCTGACGACGCATTCCAGTTTCACTACCGCCACATGCTCGATGGCTGGCGCGCAACTGATGCCGAGCTTATCCCGTTTTCGCCGTTGGCCGACGAGGCGCCGGATGCGAACGCGGACGCGGTGTACCTGCCGGGTGGATATCCCGAACTCTATGCGGGAACATTGGCGGCTGCGGGTGGTTTTCTGCAGGGGCTCAAGGCGGCGGCGGCTCGCGGCGCGTTGGTCTACGGCGAGTGCGGTGGCTACATGGTGCTGGGAGAGGCAATGACCGATGCCGACGGAAACACCCATGCGATGGCCGGGCTTCTGCCGCTGGAAACCAGTTTCGCGGAACGCAAGCTGCATCTCGGCTACCGCGGCGCCACGCTGGCCGCCGATACCCCGCTGGGACCCGCCGGCACGGCCTTTGGCGCGCATGAATTCCACTATGCTAGCATCACCCGCGAAGGCGATGCAGATCGACTGTTTGCGGCAACCGATGCCACGGGTGCGGAGCTTGGTGGCGTCGGCCTTCGGCGTGGCGAGGTGATGGGCTCGTTTATCCACCTGATCGATGCGCGGTAAAAGGCTCTCACCTGGTTTGACTCGCTAATCTGTGCTCTCCATAAGAATTCCATGATCGAGGTGATGATAGAACGTTGGTCTCAGCGCGACGGATCGACAGACTGGCTGTGGTCGATCTGGCAGGACGGTAAGCGCAGGCACATTGGCGGCGCAAAGGCCGATGCCGATTCCGCGGAAATGGAAGCCCGCGCTACCTGCCAGCAGATGTTTGGCAAAACACCTGACGACATCACTGTGCTCTAATTTCTTCGGGCACCGGCCCCTTCCTCCTATTGGCTACCCGCGGAGTCATCCTTTTGGGTAGCCGAGAGGAGGAAAGAGCCGGAACCGTCCATAAAGGGATATACACATGACAAAGGTAGTCCGCATTCACGAATTCGGCGGTTCCGACGTACTCAGCATCGAGGATGAAGAGATCGGCGCACCCGGCCCTGGAGAGGTTTTGCTCGACCAGAAGGGCATGGCGCTGCACTACGCCGACACCATGCTGCGCGAGGGAAAATACCACCTGAAACCCGAATTGCCGGCCGTGGTTGGACTTGACGGCACCGGAATCGTAGAGGCTGTCGGCGACGGGGTGACGGATTTTAAGCCGGGAGATTCCGCCTGCTACATGTTCAATCTCGGCGCCTATGCCGAGAAGCGCATCATCGCCGCGGGAGCCCTGATTCCAGTGCCGGACGGGGTCGATCCGAAGAATCTGGCTGGTACGTTTCTGCGCGGGATGACCGCGCAGTACTTGCTGCGTCAGACCTATCAGGTGCAGAGCGGCGACACAGTCCTAATCCATACGGCAGCCGGCGGCATGGGACAGCTGCTGTGCCAGTGGGCGAAAGCGCTGGGCGCGACCGTCATCGGCACGGTCGGCAGCGACGACAAAAAAGCCATTGCCACCGATTGCGGCGCCGCGCATGTGATCAATTCGCGGACCGAGGATATCGCCGCAGGCGTCGATGAGATCACTGGTGGAGCGGGCGTCGCGGCTGTCTATGACGGTATCGGCAGGGACGTGTGGGATGCCAACGTGGCGGTCCTGCGGCCCACCGGTTACCTGGTCAATTACGGGCACATGTCCGGGCCATTGGCACTAATCGACCCGATGCAGCTGAACGCAAAATCCCTTTTTTTTGCCAAGGTGTCGCTGCCGCACTTCATGCTGACGCCGGAAGCCAAGCGTGCAATGGCCGACGACGTGTTCGGGGCGATCGCCGAAGGTATTCTCGATATAACCGTCACCCGAGAATACAAGCTTGACGATATCGTGCAGGCACAGGAGGACATCGTGGCACGGAAAACCACTGGGTCCGTTATCATCGTGCCGTGATTTAGACTGACGCAACGCACTAACCCTCTGCCCCCCAGTGATCCATGGAATTATCCTCGTAGGTGGCCTGGTGGGGGAGAGGGCCGGAACCGTGAGGAGATATCAATGACTGCAGACTGGACCATATGGGCGTTCCGCTATGCGCGGTCGGATATGCCGCGCGATTTCTTCGGCGGCACGCTAGTCAATTCCAACAAGGGCCGGATCAACAACCCCATGGTCTATTCGCTGATTCACGGTGGCGAGGCCGGGGCGGAGCGCCCCATCTTGATCGACACCGGGATGAAAGGGGACTGGTCGCCCAGCGGCAAGACTTACGAAAATGTCGAACACCCGGATACTATCCTCGCCAAGGTCGGCTTCGTGCCGGAAGATATCGAGGACGTCATTCTGACTCATCTGCATTTCGATCACGCCGGTAATCTCGACCGATTCCCCAACGCGACGTTCCACGTTCAGCGCGCCGAATACGAGGGCTGGAAACGGGTTTACGAAATGCCCGGCGATCTGGGATCGGATACCACCATGTGGCCGCTATCGTCGATGCAGAAAAAGGATCTCGACACTGTGGAGGCGCTTCTGGCGGCTGGCCGGGTCAATCTGCTGGACGGAGATGCCGAGTTCGCACCCGGCGTCTGGTGCCGGCTGGCCTATGAGTCCCACACATTCGGCTGCCAGTGGGTCGAGGTGCAGACCTCCGGCGGGCCTTACGTGGTCGCCGGCGACTGCGTCTACTGGTACGAGAATATCGAGCGCATGTGGCCGCCCGCCTACGTGCAGGGCAACACCTGGAACCTGATCAAGGTCTATCGCGCCATCCGCGACGCCGTGAACAACGAGACCGACCGGATCGTGCCCGGGCACGATCCGGAACTGTTCCTGCGTCACCCGGTGTTCGAGGCCGGACATCACCCGGTGGCGGAAATCCATCTCGCTCTAAACCGAAAATCAAAAATTGCTTAACTCGGTCTACGCGACCGGCGGTATCGTTACCGCCCCCCATCACCTGGCGGCCGATGCAGGGCGAGACGTGCTGCGCGCGGGCGGTAATGCGGTCGAAGCGATGATCGCAATGGCCGCCGCCATCCCGGTGGTCTACCCGCACATGAATGCCATCGGCGGCGACAGCTTCTGGATCGTCAAACCGGTGGGCAAAGACCCTGTCGGCATCGATGCCTGCGGCGCTGTAGCGGCAAACGCCACCGACGATTTATACCAGGGCGCGGGATTTGGCGTGATTCCGGCGCGCGGCCCATTGGCGGCCAATACCGTGGCAGGGACGCTGTCGGGTTGGCAGGCGGCGCTGGGCCTGGCGGCGGAGCTGGGCGGCACCAAAAGCCGCGAATACCTGCTCGAAGCAGCTATACATCATGCCGAACGGGGCTTTCCCACGACCGGAAACCAGTCGCGCACCACCGCAGATAAACTGACTGAACTCAGTGGGTTGCCGGGTTACGACGAGAGTTTTCTGCTGGACGGCATGCCCCCTGCCGAGGGGGATATCTTCAGGCAGCCGCGGCTAGCCGCAAGTTTACGCAAGCTGGCGTCCGATGGGTTCGAGAGCTTTTACGAAGGACCGTTGGCGGACGCCATCGCCGCCGACCTGGCGCGCGCCGGATCACCCGTTTCGGCTGCTGATCTCGCCCGTCACCGGGCGCTGACTTTGACGCCGCTGAAGCTGCAGCTTTCGACCGGTACGGTATGGAACATGCCGCCGCCGACGCAGGGCTTGGCGTCGCTGATGATCCTTGGTCTGTTCGACCGGCTGAAGATTTCCGACGCGGATGGCTTCGAGCACGTGCACGGACTGGTCGAGTGCGTGAAGCGGGCCTTCATCGTGCGCAACGCCCATGTACAGGACCCGGCGGCGATGACGGCCGCGCCCGAGGATTTTCTTTCCGACGCCGATCTCGACGTTCGGGCCGCGAGCATCGATCCTGAAACGGCACTGCCCTGGCCGGTGCCAGCGAAGGATGGCGATACAATCTGGATGGGTGCGATCGACGTAGCCGGCAATGCGGTGTCGTTCATTCAGAGCATCTACTGGGAATTCGGCGCCGGCGTGGTGCTTGAAGATACCGGTATCCTTTGGCAGAACCGGGGATCGAGTTTCTCGCTGCGGGATGGCGAAGTGAACCGTCTTGCCCCGGGCCGGCGGCCATTCCACACGCTTAACCCCGCGTTGGCCGCCCTGTCGGACGGGAAAATCCTGTCTTACGGCACCATGGGTGGCGAAGGACAGCCGCAGACGCAGGCGCAGGTCTATTCCCGGCATGTGAATTTCGGCCAGACCCTGCAGCAGGCCATCACCGCGCCGAGATTCCTTCTGGGCCGTACCTGGGGCGATACCGGCACCAACCTCAAGTTAGAAGCCCGTTACGATCCGGCCCTCGTCGCCCGGCTAAAAGCCGCCGGACACGATACCGAGGTGATTGCGCCGTATTCGGACCTCATGGGCCACGCCGGTGGCGTCTCTATGCGCCCGGATGGGGTGATGGAAGGCGGCGCCGATCCGCGAGCCGACGGGAAAGCGGCAGCGGTTTAGTCCTTCGTGACGCATGCAAGAAATGCCCCCTCTTTCCTCAGGGCGGGAGGGACTAGGATATTTTGGGAGGAAATTGCCGACTCTCATCCTGAGGAGCGCCCGTCGGGCGCTTCCCCTCACTCCACCCAGTAGTCGGAGTCAGGGTCACCTTTGATGGTTTCCTCGGGCGACCATTCGCCGATGATGATGCCCTGCTTGGGCGCGCCACCGGTGCGGTTGCGCACGGCTTCCTCCGAGATTGTGATCCGGGTGGCGCGGGTACGCAGCCAGCGGAACAGCCGTTCGTGCAGCTCTGCGCGGATATTGACATGATCGCCTGACTCGCCCAGGTCGTCGAATTCGTTCGGATCGTTTTCGCGATCGAACAACTGCGACCGGTAGCCTTCCCACAGCAGGTACTTCCAGCGGTCGGTGCGGATCATGAAGCCGCGCGCCTCCGCTGGCTCTTTGCCGGTGTATTTGCGTGCCGGCTTGAAGGAATAGTCGATCTCGGCAAAGACGGCATCGCGCAATTCGACTTCCTGCGCACCGCGCATCGTCGGCAGCAGGCTCTCACCTTCTAGCAGGTGTTCCTTGTCGACCAGCCCGCCGACTGCATCGAGGAAGGTCGGGATCATGTCGAGGGACTCGACCAGCGTTTCGTCTTTTGTGCCGCGGGTGCTATCCGCTGCCGTGTCCGGATCGTAGACGATCATCGGTACGCGGATCGAACATTCGTGCAGCATTTCCTTTTCGCCCAGCCAGTGATCACCGAGATAGTCGCCGTGATCGGAGGTGAAGACGATCATCGTGTCGTCCATCCGTCCTGCGTCTTCCATCCACGCAAACAGGCGGCCCATCTGGTCGTCGATCTGTTTGATCAGCCCCATATAGGCGGGCATCACATTGTCGCGAACGTCGTCCATGGAAAAGTTCAGGCTTTCCGGATGCTTCATGTGCGCTTCCAGCACGGGATGCGCTTTGTCGCGCTCCGCGTCCGACCGTACCGGCGGCATAATCTGGTTCTGGCCGTACATGTTGTGATAGGGCGCGGGTACGATATAAGGCCAGTGGGGCTTGATGTAGGACAGGTGCAAAAGGAACGGATCGTCGCCCTGTGCCTCCATGAACTCAATCGCGCGACCTGTCATGTAGGGAGTTTCTGAATCCTCTTCCCTCACCCGCGCCGGCAGGTGGTTGGAATTCAGATACCAGCCCGACAGGATTTCGCCGTTGGGCCCTTCGGCGGCGTTGGCCCAGTCGTGCCACGGGTTGTCTCCGTCGTATCCCTTGGATTTCAGGAAATTGTTATAGGCATAGTTGGGATCGACTAGTTTGTCTGGCCATAGCCCGTCATCGCGTTCCACCGGTTCCAGCCCGCATTCCGAAGTCAGCACACCGAGCGCAGACATTTTGTCGACGCCAAGGCGCGCCATGCCGGCGGCGTCCGGTTCCATATGGGTCTTGCCGACTAGCGCGCAGCGCAGCCCGTGGGGCGCATGAAATCGCCGATATTGGTTTGGCCGACTGACAGCGGCACGCCGTTCCACGTCGCCCCGTGGGAATGGACGTAGCGCCCGGTCAGGTACGACATGCGCGACGGCCCGCACAGCGGCGACTGCACGAAGGCATTGACGAAATTCACACTCTTCGCGGCCAGGCCGTCGATATGCGGTGTGTCCAAGTGCGGATGCCCGTTGCACGACAGATAGTCGTAGCGAAGCTGGTCGCACATGATGAAAAGGATATTGCGTACTCTGCCCATGGCCCGGCGTGGCTCCCTGAAATCAGTCTTATTTTATAGGTAAGGTTTTAGACGCCGGGAGGGAAACTACCAAGGCGCGTAAAACACAAAGTGCGAAAAGGTTTTGAATTTACTATGTGAACTTCGTGTTTATGGAGGCTTTGTATTTCTTTTCTTCGCCGCCCTATAGCGTCATCAGAAACGCCACCAGATCGGCGATCTCGTCATCCGACAGGTTTAGCGGACGGAGGAGCTTGTCGTCGTCCTGATGCGGGCGCTTTTCGGAGATCTCAGAATAGTGGCGCACTACATCTTCCAGCGTCGCCTTCGATCCGTCGTGCATATAGGGCGCGGTCCGCGCTACATTGCGTAGGGAGGGCACGCGGAATTCGCCCCAGTTGCGCAGGGTTAGCCGCACGTGGCGGGTGAAGCCAGCTGTGGTGCGCCCTGCATCATCGTTAAACGGGCCCAGCAGGTTGTAGCGGCTTCTCCGCAGCACCAGGATACCACCGTAGCGACCCTTGTCGACGCGACCTTGCTCAGGGAAATGCGGCAGGCTGATATCGTGGAACTCGCCATTGGTGAAGTTGGTGCCGAAATGACACAAATCGCAGCGCGCGCGCCCCACGAAAAGCTTTGCGCCGCGCTGTGCCGCCGCCGGGTAAGCGGCGATTTTGGCGGCATCGTCCGCCGCCAGCGCGTCGCGAAAGCGGTCGAATGCCGATCTGCCGGATGTAAGCGTTTCCTGATAAGCGGCCAGCGCTTTGGCGATATTAACCATTGCAGTCTCGGCGTCGTGGGCCGTTACGTACGCGCCGAAGATATTGCGGTACGGGTTCGCCAGCGCAGGGGTTTCCGCGATACGCGACTGGAGCTCTTCGGGCGTCATGCCCAGTTCGCGCGGGTCGAGGATCGGCGAGATGGACTGCGCCCACAGATTGTCCGACTTGCCGTCCCAGCCGTACCACGTGTTCAGGCGCAAATTGAAAAGCGGCATGGTGTTGCGGTCGACGCGGACACGGCCGATCCCGCGCGGCTTGTCGTCGCCGTGGCCGAGCGCTGGTTCATGACACGTCAGACAAGACCGTCCCCGGTCTATCGACAGGTCGGCGCTTTCGAACAGTAACTTGCCGTAGGCGATGGCCGCCACATCGCCGGACACGCGATTGCTGGGGTCCGGCCCGATTTTCACAGGCCATGGGCCGCGCGACAGGATTAGCGCTTTTTCGTCGTCGGTGAAGTAGACGGGTGTGTCTGAGGCCGCGGCGGCGCTGATTAGAGAGCAGCCTGCCGCCAGAAGCGGCCAAAGGAGGCGTCGCAAGGAACGGGGGAAACCCAACGCTCGACCTTGACCTTTTCGGTTAGGCTCCAGCGTTTGTCTCCCTCGTAGACGTCGAGGGTAATCTGCCGGGCGCCCGGCAAGGGGAAAGCCATCCCATCGAATTTTGATTGGCCGAGACCGAATTTTTTCGCTCGGCGTGTGGGCAATGCCGTGACCGTGCGCCGGCATGCCGGCGACGACCTCGATGCTGAAGGGTTTGCCGACGGCAATTTTGGCAGATTCGGTCTTGTAGGTGACCGTGGTGCTGTCGGTACTTAACCGGTTTTCCATCGCGACGAGCCTGTCTTTCGGATAACGCTCAGCGAGCGTCGGGGCAGTTCCGGCGAGACCAAATGCAGAGGCGGTCTCCTTCGTAACGGGCACAGGCGCCTTCCTCAGAAGGAGGCGTAAACAGAATCCCCTCACGCGCAATGGGGAGGGGAAGAACAGGAAGAGAGAAACCGAACTTCTCACCCCGGCAAACCGAGTAACCGCTTGGACAGGATGTTGCGCTGGATCTCGCTCGACCCGCCATAGATCGTTGCGCGGCGCACCTGCAGGAACAGTGGCGCGATCTCGATCGGGCCGGCTTCGGTGTCTATGCGGTCGATCAGCGCCGCGTCCGTGCCGGCGGCTTCCAGCAACAGATCGCAGATGCGCTGAAGCAGTTCGGTACCGTTTATCTTCATGATCGACGCGTCGAGGCCGAGCGAGCGCTCAGCATTGGTGATCTTAACCGCGTGGGCGAACATGGCGGCGAAACCTACGGTATCGATGTCGAGCTCGGCAAGGCGTTCGCGAAAATACGGATCGTCCGCCGCCCCGGTCGCTGCGGCGACTTTTTTGACCCGTTCGATCGCCTCGAACAGCAACTGGGGATTGGCGGTACCGAGCCGTTCGTGGGCCAGCAGCGCGTTGGCGACCCGCCATCCGTCATGCAGATCGCCGACCAGGTTTTCCATCGGCACGCGCACGTCATCGAAGAACACCTCGGCGAACTCTTCGTCTCCGGCGAGGGTTTTGATCGGGCGGATGTTGATGCCGGTGGTTTTCAGGTCGATCAGCACGAAGCTGATGCCCGCCTGCTTGCGCGGTGCGTCAGGGTCCGAGCGCACAAGGACGAATATCCAGTCCGAATGATGCGCCCAGGTGGTCCAGATCTTGGAGCCGTTGATCACGAAGTCGTCGCCGTCGATGTCGGCGCGCGTGCGCAGGCTGGCAAGATCCGATCCCGCACCCGGCTCGGAATAGCCCTGACACCAGGTTTCGTCTCCGGTTAGGATTGGCGGCAGGTGACGGTTTTTCTGTGCGTCCGTGCCGAAGGCCATCAGGATCGGGCCGACATGGTTGATCCCCTGGGCCGAGATTTCCGGCGCCCCGGCGCGGGCTAGTTCCTCTTTCAGGATGATCTGCTGGTTCAGCGTCGCTTCCATGCCGCCATAGGCTTTGGGCCAGGCGGGCGCGATCCAGCCCTTAGCGTGGAGCTGGCGGTGCCACCACAGGGCGCGGTCGAAGGGAGGGCGCGTCGACCAGCCGCGAAGATCGTTGGGCAGGGTATCGGTGACCCAGCCCCGCACTTTGGCGCGGAAGGCTTTTTCGTCATCGCTGTCTGTTCTGAAGCTGATGGACATTGTGCAAACCTATCTCAAAGGGCGTCGATGCGCCAAGCAACGGACGTAGGGATTTTTCATTGCATTATGACACGACTACACCGGCGTCGCCGTTGAGATCGACAAAGAAGGCATCGCCTCGGTCACCTTCAACCGGCCCGAAAAACGAAACGCCATGAACCCGACCCTCCACTACGAGATAGAGGAAATCATGATGCATCTGGAAACCGATGCTGTGGCCAAGGCGATCGTGCTTACCGGCGCCGGAAATGCGTGGGCGCAGGCATGGATCTGAAGGAATATTTTCGCGAAACCGACAATGATCCGGATGCGTGATACCGCTCGTTCATCGCCCACCGCCCCTGGGGCTGGAACAACCTCGTAGCGTCGCGCAAGCCCACCATCGCCTTGGCCCGCGAACTGATAGAAAAGAACCCATTGGCGCTGGCCTTCACCAAGCAGGCGATGCGCAACGTGAAGACCATGGACGCGCGGCGGGCCTAGGAATATCTGATGACTTAAATCCTGGCGCTGATGTCTGCCGACCCCGAAAAGACCCGCAATCGCGGGATCGAGGAATTCATCGACAAGAAGACGTATCGACCCAGTCTTGAGGCTGTGAAAAGGCCGGAATAACGCAGGGCCGCGCCATGCTCATGTCTACCGCAGCATCTTTCCAGTCGGCTGGGCTAGTGCCCACCGGGTAAGGGCGAAGCCCGCGGCCGCGGGCAGGATCACCGCAGGGCCCAACCATGGCAGCACGCTACCGATAACGGGGACATACCCGATCAGGCCTGCGACGGCCGCCCAAGCGGCGAGGTTGCCGAGGACGAGCGCCGCCAAGACCGCGACCAGCCCAATGATCGCGAATTCGATGGCGTTCGCCGCCAAAGTCTGACGTCGCGTGGCGCCGACGGTTTTCAGAAGAATTGTCTCGCGAAGGCATTGGCGTCGTCTGGCGGCAACCGTACCCGCCAGGACCAGAAACGCGGCAAGCCCCGTAGCGGCTGCCAGACCGCCCAGTGCGCGTCCAAGCTTGTCGGCCGATTTGACAAGAAAGGCCGTGATCTCTGAGACCACTACCACCGGCGCCTCAGGGAAGGCTTGTGATATTTGCCCGCGCAAATTGCGTGAGGCATCGTGACCGGCGGGAGGTGCGGTCCACACCGCGGCGATTTGCCGGTGCGGCGGCGGGGTCGCGAAGGGCGACAGCAAGATGGGAAAATCAAGGTCGAGCGCCGCCCGGTCGACGCGCCGCAGGTTGGTGACCCGGGCCTGTAGCGGCGCGCCCAGAACGCTGAGCGTCAGGGTGTCGCCGATGTCGAGGCCCAACCGCCCAGCTGCCCACGTATCGAGCGACGCTAGCGGCGGGCCGTCGTAATCCGCCGGCCACCATTCCCCGGCGGTGATCCCGTCCGCAGGCGGTGCCGTCAACCAGGAAACGCCGCGGTCGCCGCGCACGACATAGGTGACGTCGGCGGGAACATGCAGCTCCGCCACTTTCCGGCCGTTCAGGGCGGTGATCCGGGCGTGCAGAAAAGGTACACGCGTCCACCGCGCGACCTGCGGCAGCGACGAGAGGACGGCATCCAGCCGCTGCCCCGCCGCCGGATGGATGTTCAGGATCACGAATTCCGGTGCGGAGGTAGGCAGTGTCATGGACAGATGGCGGTCCGCGTTCCGTCGCAGGCCCTCGATGGCTACGATCAAGGTAAGGCAGAGGCCGGCGGCTAGGATCAGCGGCGCCGTAGGGGCGCCCGGCCGGTGCAGGTTGGTTAGTGCGAGACGTAGGATCGGCCGTCCCCGAACCGCTGACCGGCAAGCTGCTGTCCGCGCCGCTATCGCCGTCAGGCGACCCAGCAGTAGAAAAGCCGCGACCATAAGGGCGGCGGCCGTGATGAACACCAACGCCACGATCGGCAGGGGCGTCGCGGCAACGAACAGTACTGCCAGAGCTAACGAAACTGCGGCAAGGGCGACCAGCCGCCGCGGGCGCGGCCATCCCCGATATGACGCCAGGTCGCTGTGAAATAGTATCTGCGGCCGCTGGACTTCGGAGCGTGCCAGCGGCGGCAGCGAGAACAGCAGCGCCGCGAGAAAACCGAAACCGCCCGCCGCCAGAAGCGGAGTAGCACGGAGGGGTTGATTGATCGGCAGCCAGTCGCCCAGCTGCGGCAGGGCGGCGGCGTACAGGACGCTTCCCAGTATGAGGCCGGCTCCAGCGCCGACCCCCGCGGCACCGGCGACCTGGACAAGATAGATGTGCAGAACTATTGGCGGCGGCGCACCGAGGCTCCTCAGGATGGCGATGTTGTGGCGTTTTCGGTCAAGCCAGGCGGAGACGCCGCTGGAGACACCGACGCAGCCGATCAGCAGGATGCCGACGGCGACGAAAGTTAGCAGCGAGGAGATCAGCGCCAGGGTCCGCTCTGCCCCCGGCACGCCCTTTTCCGCATTTACGATCCGGTATCCAGTGTGCTGCGCAGTGCGCTCGAACGTGGCGATCCAGTCACTGGCGTCGACGCCGTCGCGCAGACGCAGTCGGCTGTACCAATATACCTGAGCGCCCGGGGCGACGAGATTGCTGTCATCGAGAGCCGGTCGGGCGACAATCATGCGCGGTCCTAGCGTGAAGGCCCGAAGCGAGCGATCCGGCTCGTCCGCGATTAACGCCCGCAATTCGAACCACCGGTCGCCGACAGAGACAATGTCACCGATCGCCGCGTCCAGCGCCGTCAGCAGCGATTTCGCCACCACCGCGCCCCAGACACCGTTTCGCGGGGCCAAGGCATCGCCGGTCGTCAGCGACGGGGTTAGCTTCAGCGCACCATAGAGTGGGTAGCTATCGCCGATCGCTTTCAGTTCCACTAGCGTCGAACGACCGGCCCGGGTCGCCGGTGTCCGCAGTTCGGCCACAAGGTCAAGCGCGCCCGCTTTGCGAAACGCTTGCAAGTGCGCTTGCGGGGGTGGACGGTGGTAGAGGCGGAGCGAGACATCGCCACCGATGCTGTCCCGCGCGCTGTCGCGCATCCCGTCTAGAACCGCCGCCGACATTAGGCCTATCGCCGCAATCGCCGCGGTGCCGATCGCTATTCCGACGACAAGAAAGATGAACCCGCCTGCCGATCCGCGCAGTTCGCGTCGAGCAATTCGCAGAGCTAGCAAAACATACCCTATCGTGAATCGCTGTCCGGTGCGCCACCGGTTTCGGCATGTTTGGCGCCCGCCCGGCTCCGTGCCGTCATTGTATCTCTCCCCCCATCCGGTCATCGCGAGACCCTTTGCAAGATACCGCATGCTTCCAGATTACTGAAACTGACGACGTGTCGGAGGAAAGCTGGACCGCTAAATTCCCCTGGGAAAACCTGAAGGCGGATTTCGAGGGCTGGAACGACAAGATCCAGACGATCATTGACACGGTCGATCATGACAAGTGCTATCGCTGGGCGCTGCATTACCGCCCGCCGATAGACAACTGGAGCACCGGTCGTACCACAATGCTCGGCGATTCTGTTCATGCCACACTGCCGTATCTGGCGCAGGGGGCCTGCATGGCGATCAAGGACGGCGCGGTGCTGACCCGAGCGCTAAATCTTTGCGACAATATTCCGGACGCGCTGCAGTTCTATCAGCGCAACCGGATGGAGCGCACGGCCCGGATCGTTGAGAGTCCTACGCCAATTGCGCTTTGTTCCACATGCCGAGCATGGAAGCTATCCGCGCCCATTTCGCCAAGGTCGACGAAGGCGCCGACCGAAACGGCTGGCTCTATTCCTGCAATCCACTGAAGGTGGATCTGGCCTGACGGCGGCAGGATCGCCGAGGTGATTCGATATTCCGTGCTATTACGCTCAGGTCAGGCGGAGCGAGAGGATTCTTCTGTTGTTTCGCCTAACGCGTGTGCACCCGCTTCAGGAAATCGATCGCCAGTTTGTTGAAGCGGTCGGCATGTTCGATGTTGGGGCAGTGGCCGCAGTTTTCGAACACGTGGTGTTCGTTGTCCGGGATGCGCGCCGCAAGGCCTTCTGAGTAGCCCGGTTCACGCAAGGGGTCGTTTTCGCCCGCGATGATGAGGACGGGTACCTCGACATTCTCATATAACGTATTGTCGGGAATGCCAAAGCTCTGGTCGGATGCCTTCTCGTCTTCCTTTTTTGGCGCTGGCCGTTTCAGCCGTGGCGCGCTGGCGACTTCGAAAGCGCCTGGCAAGAGGGCGATTTCCTGGCGCGCAGCGACATACGCCGAATCGTCGCCCCATTTCGGGTCGTGCAACATGGCGTGCAGCAGGTCGCGCATGGCGCCGTCGGAACAATCATATGCCAGGAGGGTCTTACGCTCGTCGGTTAGTGGTGTGAAACCGCCGCCTGAACAAAGGACCGCGGAGCGGACCGGGAGCGGCGGCGGCGGGTCGGCGATCATGCGCGCGAGGTTGGATCCGCCCATCGAATTGCCGACGAAGTCCGCTTCTTCGATGCCCATAATCTCGTAGAACCGCGCCATGTGTCGGTAGACGCGGGCCCGCTGGTCGGCAAAATCGTAAATCTTGTCGGTCCGTCCAAAGCCTAACCAGTCGGCCGCCAGCACGTGGAAATGTTCAGCTAGCGCCGGAATGTTGAATTCCCAGCTGATTTCCGAACAGCCGCCGAATTCACCGGAATGGAGAAGCCCGACGGTTGGCGCATCTTTCGGCCCCGCTTCCAGGTAATGGGTGTTAATACCGTCGACCTCGACGAATTTCGATTCGATGTCTGCCATCTCTGGTCCCTCTGAATTGGCCGATACAGTCCGAAATACACAGTTACCGAACGAAATCGACCGCTAGATCCGTGATCTCCGCATGATCCCGGTCAGCCAAGTTGGCGCGTTTGTCCATGATCGCTTCCGGATCCCAAGTTTTTGCCAATTCCTTCAGCCGCGGATAGACTTCGGAATTATAGAGATGCATGGAACGCAGCGTTTCCTGCTCGGTCATGTGACCGGCCTGTCCCATCATGAGCATGTGGCCGAAACCGCCGGAATATTCCCAGAACGCCTTGATCTGTTCGTAGACTTGGTCTGGTGTGCCCGCGAATACATTGCCGCGGCGCATATGTTCTGTGAGGTCGGTACTGTATGCCGCGCCGGACCCCGAGACATGGGCGCCGCGCAGCACGTTCGCGGACACCACCGGTGGGTGATAGCCGGGCGGGTTCTTCCAATGATCTGCCACCTTGTTCGCCTGCATGTACCACATCATCTTGTTGGCACCTTCAGCCGCCGTCTTTTCGTCATCGCCTACGTAGATCAGCCCGCAGTAGGCCAGCCGGTCGAGCGGCGCGTGCTCACCATGCAACTTGAGGTAGTTTTCCCGATAAGCGTCGAAGATTGGCCGCACCTTCGAATAACCAGCGAGGAAAATCGCGCCGACATGTTTGTGCTGCGCCACGGGCAGAGTGCTTGCCGCGCTACCGGTAGTGATCCAAACCGGTGGGTGTGGCTGCTGGTATGGACGAGGCCAGATGTTGACCTGGCGATGGTGGTACCATTCGCCTTCAAAGTTGAAGGGACCGTCATGGGTGGTCCAAGCCTTCAGAATCAGGTCGTGAGACTCCCACAGACGCTCTGAACCGCGATAGGGCAGAATGTTTGCTGCCGCCGCTTCGTAGGGCACGCTGCGTACGAACCCGACTTCAACGCGCCCCTTGGAGATCACGTCGACTAACGCCATTTCTTCGGCGACTCGCACCGGCTGGTTGCGATTGGGAAGTGGGTTTCCCAGAATCAGCAAACGCGCATCTTTGGTCTGGCGGGCCAGGATGCCGAGCATGATCGGCGCCGCGGGCACCATGCAGGTGGCGGTTTGATGATGCTCGTTTAGCATGATCTCCAGCCCCATCTCGTCTGCCGCGCACCATATGTCGAGATACTGGTTATACAGACGGGTAGCGTTTTCCGGATCGCAATACTTGTTGGGAAGATCGACCCTTATTGATTCATAAGAGTTCTGTTCCGGCAGATCGGGGTAACAGTCTTCGGTGAAGAACCAGGTTTTTAGGTCGGTCATGGTCGTTCAGTTCCGTATGTTTAGAATTTGGTGATCGATAAAGAAGAGGTCGTGTGTATCCCTACAACTTTCGCTCAGCCGTCAGTTCGAAGAAGGCCGGAAAACCCCGAGAGGGCCACGGCGGGTAAAGGCCCTGGCTTTCGCCAGGGTGCAGTCAAGATAAATGAGTAGATCTGGCTAGCAGGTAAACCTGGCATCAACGCACGAACTCGACGCCGAAATTGCCAATATCGACGCCGTCCTTGACGGGCGCCGCTTTGCTCTTTTCCCACAGCTCCGCGGGATCGGAATTTGCCGCGAGCTCCTTGAGACGGGGCTCGACCTCGGCTTTGTAGAGCCGCATCGATTTGAGCGCGTCCGCGTCTGACAGGAACCCTGCTTGCCCCATCATCAGCATGTGGCCGAAACCGCCAGAATATTCCCAGAACGATTTCATTTGTTCGAAGACCTGGTCCGGCGTGCCGGCAAATACGTTACCGCGCGCCATCTGCTGTTCCAGGGTCGGCCGCGTCGGGACGCCAGATCCTGTGACGCCGCGCATCACGTTGGCAGATACTGCGGGCGGGTGATAGCCAGGCGGATTACTCCACTCCGGTGGCACCTTGTTGGATTCCATATACCACAGTAGCTTGCGTGCACCTTCTTCGGCTTCGCGCTGGTTCTCGCCGATATAGCAGAGGCCGAGATATGCCAGCCGATCCAGCGGCGCGTGTTCGCCATGGGCTTCAAGATAGCCCTCGCGATAGCCGTCGAAAACTTCGCGGATGCGTGGGTAGCCTGCAAGAAAGACCGCGCCAATGTGCTTGTGCTGCGCTACCGGTCGCGCGGAACCATTACTGCCCATAGTGATCCAAACCGGCGGGTGCGGCTGCTGATATGGACGGGGCCAAATGTTGACCTGGCGATGGTGGTACCATTCACCTTCAAAGTTGAAGGGACCGTCATGGGTGGTCCAGGCCTTCAGGATCAGGTCATGCGCCTCCCACATCCGGTCGGAACCGCGGTAGGGCATGATGTTAGCTGCTGCGGCCTCGTAAGGTACGCTGCGGACAAACCCGCATTCAACGCGCCCCTTGGAGATCACGTCGACTAACGCCATTTCCTCGGCTACGCGGACAGGCTGGTTGCGGTTGGGTAGCGGGTTGCCAAGGATTAGCAGGCGTGATTTCTGGGTTTGGCGGGCCAGGATGCCGAGCATGATTGGCGCCGCTGGTACCATGCAGGTGGCGGTCTGATGATGCTCGTTGAGCATGATGCCCAGCCCAATTTCGTCACATGCGCACCAGAGATCCAAATAACGGTTGTAAAGATCATTAGCTATCTCCGGATCGCAGTGCTGATTGGGCAGATCGACCCGGATCGAGCGGTAGGTGCTTTCGTCAGGCAGGTGCGGGTAACAATCTTCCGTGAACCACCAGGATTGCATGATCTTTCTCCTCTCTAAACGTCTCAGGATTAGTCTAGGCTCGTAGTTTATGCGGCCACTTCAAAAACCGCGTTCACGAATGCATCCGGTTGTTCCATCTGCGGCGAATGCCCGGCTTCGGTGATGACGGTCATCGTCGCGCCGTCGATCATGGCGCAGAATTTTTCGCCGTATTCCAGCGTCACCAGACCGTCGCTGGCGCCCCAAATGAAATTGGTCGGAATTTTAATCCGGTGCAGCCGGTGCGGCAACTTCGGATTGTGCATGTAGGGATCCCAAGTATAAACGCCGAGCGCCGTGCGGTTGCCTGCGACGATCTGCAGCTGTTCGTCCGGAATATCAGCCGGGTTGGGTGCAAGCGATTTGTCGTGAAACATTATTTCAGCCAGCTTTTCGCCGGGCAAGGCGAACACGTCGGCGATATCGCGGTCTTCGCGACCGCCAACTTTCACGCCGACAGAATCGACCAAAATAAGTCGCGACAGCCGGCTCGAATTAGCGACCGCCATTTCTGCGGCGGCCCAGCCCCCCATGGAAAAGCCCATCAGGACGACATCGGTCAGGTCCAGCTCGTCCAGCAGATCTAGATAGAGATAAACCAGGTCGTCGATGCGGGTGAAATGCTTCGGGATTTTGCTGCCGTTGAACCCCGGATGGGTCGGCGCAATGATCTCGAACTTCTCCGCCAGCCCGTCGGCGAACGGCATCTGCGCGATCGGCCCGCCGCCCCCGTGTAACAGCAACAGCGGTTGGCCTGAGCCTTTGCGAACAACGTCAATATCCAGTCCCTGCAATTCCATTTTTGGCCGTCCCTTATCCTGGAATAGGTTATTGAGACCGAATTACTTCGGTACCAAACCGATTTCAAGATTATCGGCGCGCATCGCGGAACGCAAGGCGTGAGACGCGAACGGGCCGCGGCAAATTAACCCTTTGGCAGTATGCGCCCGGCCAGATAGGCGTCTCGGATCAGGGGCTTCTGGATCTTGCCGGACGGGGTCTTGGGGATATTGCTGACGAAGACGATCTCGCGCGGTCGCTTGTAGCGTGCCAGCTGCTCGGTGCAGTGCGCCAGCAGCACGTCTTCGGTTATATTCGCCGAGGCGACCCGGCGCACGACATAGGCGATCAGCGCTTCGCCCCAGCGGTCGTCGGGCACACCGAATATCGTGCATTCAGCTACCGCCGGATGGTCTTCTATCACAATCTCCACTTCACGCGGGTAGATGTTGATCCCGCCGGAGACGATCATTTCCTTCGAACGGCCCACTAGGGTGATAAACCCGTCTTCGTCGGTGATCGCCAGATCGCCCGACCAGCCCCAGCCGTTGCCATTACGGAAATAGGTGGCGGTTTCGTCGTCGTTTTCGAAATACCCTTCCATCAGGAACGGGCCGCGGCAGATCAGCTCGCCGATGGTGCCGGGCGGCACGGCGTTGCCGTCCTCGTCGGCGATGCGGATATCGACGGCCGTGGCGGGGCGCCCAATGGACCCCTTGTGGGCCTCCGCTTCCCATGGTCGCAGGATGGTCAGCGGGCCGGTTTCCGACTGACCGTAATGATTGGTGTAGTCGCAATGCGGCAGGGCTGCCCGGCAGTCGGTGATCAGCCCTTCCGGCGTCAGCGCGCCGCCGGCGCCGATATTCTCTAGGGACTGCAGGCGGCCGGCGTCGAATTCCGGCGCATCGATCAGGTCGCGGACCTGAACGGGCACCATGAATACCGACGAAATGCCATGCTCTTCGGTCCGGTCGATGAAATCGGCGACGTCCCACTTGCGGAACATCACCGACGTACATCCCGCCAGAATCGTCGACTGGTACCAAATCATTAACCCAACGGCGTGGAACATGGGCGTCACGATGCCGGTGATGTCTTCGCCGGTGACGCGGTGTTCGATGGCGGTTGTCCAGGCCGATACATAGCGCGCATTGTGGCTGACGATGGCACCCTTGGGTTCGCCCGTGGTGCCGCCGGTAAACGTCATCGCGACTGGGTCGTCGGGATCGATATCCAAGTCTGGATCTGTGTCGGGGAACCCGGAAATGGTGGCTTCGAAATCTCCGCCCGAACCCCTACCGACGACGATCAGTTTTTCGACCGACACCATGCGGTCGCGCACCTCCACGATTTTGTCTTCGATCGCCGCGTCGATGACCAGAACGCGGGGCCGCGTGCGTTCGACGATGCGGGCGATCTCCGGACCGGCATACATAGGTGAAATATGGACCAGCACGCTGCCGGAGCGCGCGTTGCCGAAATGGATGATGCCGTATTCGGGCGAATTGAACAGTGCGGTGGCGATGCGGTCGCCTTTTTGTATTCCGGCGTCGAGCAGCATATGAGCGAACCGGTTCGCGGTCGTGTCGTAATCGGCGAAACTGATCCGGTATTCCTCGGCGATAATAGCTGTCTTGCGCGGATCGCGCTGCGCTGCCAGCCGCAGAATGTCTCCAAGTCGCAAGGATCTGTACCGCCCATTATTGTTGATTGCCCATCAATATGCCGATGCCGCCCGGCTGCGTCCATATGGCAGTTGGACCACACCCCGCCGCAGCGGTGACGTTTCAGAGAGGTTAGCGGCAGAAGAAGAACTTTCGGGCGGGTGCGAAGAGGTGATTGCTCGACCAGTATCCGCGCGGGTCTGAGGCTCGTCAAAACGGCCCCACCGGATGCGCGGGGTCGTTTTCTGTTGCGACCTCGTCCCCGTCGGGGTCAGGAGGATTTGATTTCGCCTTTTGATGTTTTGTTAGCGGGTGGCCGGGATCTCGGAATGCCATGGGTGGCGGGAAGAACACAGACGCCGTAAAACAGGAGCAGGGTCCACGCCGCCGTCATCACTGAGAGGAAGACTCACAATGCCATCCAACGCCCGCTGGGAAGTTCTCACCGTCGACGGGGTCGACATGGACGTCTTTATCGACGAGCCGGCCGCGCCGGGACCGCATCCTGCCATTGTGGTGGCCCATCACCGGGCCGGCAACGACGCGGCGACTACCAAGTTCGTGCAGGATCTTGCCGGCAACGGCTACGTCGCGGCGACACCGCACCTGCATCACCGCCGGCCGAGGGGCGAAGACACACGCGAGTCCATCGCCAATCTGGACGACAACCATATAGTCGCCGATCTCAACGCCACGGTGGCGATGCTGCAGGCCATGGGCAGCGTCGACGCAAACCGGATGGCCATCTCCGGGCATTGCATGGGCGGGCGGGTTTCGTTCCTTGGCGCTGCATCGATAGAGGCGTTCAAGTGCAATGTCGCCTATTACAGCGGCAACATGTTCAGGACGATGGGTGCCGGCGACGTGCCACCTTTCGATAAGCTGGACAAACTGCGCGGTCCGGCGCTGGGTTTTTTCGGCGCTGACGACCAAAACCCGTCGCCCGACGACGTCGCGAAGATCGACGCGCGGCTGACCGAGCTCGGCATCGACCACGAGTTCCATTCCTACGACGGCGCCGGCCATGCGTTCCAGAATTTCACCAACCCCGGTCACTATCGTGCCGCTGCGACGGCGGACTCCATGGCTAAGATGTTAGCCTGGCTGGAAAGGAATTTGTAAGGTTGGCGGCGAAGGAGTCCCGCCATGGTTGTGACTAAACCAGGGATATCGAAGGGTCGGAAATAGCAGAGTATCTTGGGATCGTTTTCGGCGATGCCGTCAAGGGCGCGCAGCGTTTATGGAACTGTTTGCCAGCATATCCGACGTCGTCGGCGGGCGTTCCAGCCCCACGAAAAAGAACTCGCAGGCGTGAAACAGGTTGCGCTCGCGGCATTTGTGGCCGACGCAGAATCCATCGGCGCGGACGCCGTGGTTGCTATCAAACTGGATTATGAAGCGATCGACGGTGACAAGCGCACGTTGTTGATGGTGTTCAAGAATGGCACGGCGGTGAAACTAAAATAGGGCTGGGATTCATCCCCCGCTGCAGGCGCCGCCGCCCAGGACGCAGAATTTCGCGCAGTGGGGATGGTTCAGCGCCACGTCGGCAGCGGCTTCCGCGAGTGTTTCGCCCATCTCGAAGCGTTCGTCATAGGGCAGCAGAGTGCACGGCACGACGATTGTTTTGTCGGTGCCGCGGCGCTTTACCACCATGCGCGACGATGAACACATCATCGCGTCAGGCGATACGTCCAGGATGCCCCAGCAGGCGGTGGTAATTTCCGGCACGTCGGCCATCTCGTCCATTTCGGGAAACAGCACCAGGTCGACCGGGTTCTGCGGATCGAGGGCAAGGCCAATCTTGGAGAACAGCCTGCCATATCCAGCGCGAAGACTCGCCTCGTCCTCGTCCCAGAAAGTGCGTCCGGCGACGTTTATGTTGAAGCCGTTTTCTGACAGCCATGTCAGCCCGGCGATGGCTGGTTCCCATGACCGCGGGCCGCGTTCCTTTTCGTGCTGTATTGGGTCGTAGTGATCGACAGAAACGCGCAGCACCAGCTTATCGCCGTATGATTCGCGCAGCCGCAGCAGCCCGTCTTGCATCTTGGCCAAGGGGCGCATCGCGTTGGTAAGCACCAGGGCGCGGAAGCTGCGCGATAGCGTCGCCTTCAAGATGTCGATCATTTCCGGGTTCATGAAAGGCTCGCCGCCGGTAAAGCCGATCTCCTCTGTTCCTAGCCCGTCGGCCGCGATCTCGTCCAGATAGGCCGTCACCTCCGCGGTGGTGATATAGGCCAGCCGGTCGTTTGTCGGGCTCGATTTGATATAGCAGTTCACGCAGGTCAGGTTGCACAGCGTGCCGGTATTGATCCACAGTGTCTGCAGAGCGCGCAGTGACACCGACGCGCGCGTCTCGCCCGACCCGGTGGTTAGCGGGTCGCGGAACTTTGACGCATCGAGGGGGGTGAACTTGTTGAGTGCCGCAATATCCATAAATTTTCCCGTTCTTAACGCCGAAGTGAGGGCGTTTGCGTAACATATAGTCCGTAACGCATACCAACGGGCCAGACTTTTCGTCATGCGTCTCGGCTGGCCCCCATATACATAATGCTGCAGGAACCGCACAAATCGGCCCGGCTGGCTAAGTGTTTCGCTACTTGACACCTGCCTAGGGTGTTCATACCCCATCCCCGCAGGGCAAGGGACGTCTCTTTCACCAGAGCAAGGACAGGCAGTTGGCAATCGGCATTGGCGATCTCGCAGCTGATCTGCAGGCGGAAGCGAACCTCTGACTGCCGATCGAATACTGGCTGGATATCTGAGGCTCGTTTCTCTACTCCCCGCAGCGAGACGGCTAAGATTTTTCCGTCCGCGGATATAGTCCTCGCCGGCGAAAACGCGCTAACCTCTGTAAAAGAAGAAGGGGAGCGCGCCATGTATATTGATATCTACACCCATATCTTTCCCAACGAATTCTACGAAAACATGACGCGGGTGGCCCCGTCGCTGGGCAATATCGGCAAGCGCATGAAGTCGGTTGCCGAAGTCCACGATCTCGACGCGCGGTTCCGGGCGATGGATCCGTTCGGCGACTACCGTCAAATCATCTCGCTGCCCAATCCGCCACTGGAAGACATCACCTCGCCCGAACAGGGGATGGAACTGGCCCGCATCGGCAACGATACCATGGCCGAGATGGTCGAAAAGAACCGCGACCGGTTCCCCGGCTTTGTCGCGGCCCTGGCGATGCATTCCATGGACGAAACCATGGACGAACTGCACCGCGCGGTGCGTGATCTCGGCGCCGTCGGCGCGCAGATTTTCACCAATGTCGGCGGCCGGCCGCTAGATCATCAGGATTACGAGCCGGTGTTTGGCGCGATGGCGGAGTACGACCTGCCGATCTGGATGCACCCGGCACGTACCTCCGACATGACCGACTACGCGGCCGAGGAAAAATCCCGCTACGAGATCTGGTGGGCGCTCGGCTGGCCGTATGAGACGTCGGTCGCTATGGTGCGCCTCGTACTGTGGGGGCTGTTCGACCGCTATCCGAACATCAAGATCCTGACCCACCACCTGGGCGGAATGATCCCCTATTTCGAGGAGCGAGTCGGCGCCGGGCTGTCGGTGTTGGGCGCACGTACCGCGGAGGAGGACTATTCCGAGGTGCTGTCGTCCCTCAAACGCCCTCATGCCGAATACTTCAAGATGTTCTTCGGCGATACGGCAATGTTCGGTTCGTCTTCGGCGTTCCCTACGGGTATCGACTATTTCGGCGCCGATCACGTGTGCTTTTCCACCGACGCGCCGTTCGCCCCAGTGGCGGAGACGTTCGAATCACTGAAACGAATGGAACTGGAAGCCGACGTGCAGGCCAAGATCTACAAGCAGAATGCCGAACGCCTGTTGAACCGGTCTTTCGATTGAACGACCGTTACGTCCGAGTCCTTTGACGCTAAAGACAGACGGAACGCATATGTGGAGGCGACAGGCCGTTGTTGCGCCTTGCCGGTGATGGTCGTGTTCGTTGCGGGTTCCCGGGCGTCTGCCAGCTGACCGCAATTATGGTCGCCGGTTTCGAGGACGGTTGAGGCCTGTTATATTTGCCCGTCATCCCCGGAACACGAAAGTTCAAACTCCTTGCGTCTACATAGCGTAACCATGGCCGCGCTCGCCGGTTTAATCGTCGTAGGCGCTGTCTCGGCGGCGCCGAAGCCGATCGCCCTCACCTGGGATCAGCTTGTCCCGGAAGATAGCGGCGGGCCGGACTACACGCGGGTCTCGCCCGTTCTGCAGATTATAAAGGGACTGATGTCCAACGAGGCAGGGCCGGCGCCGGTGGTCGACTCTCTCGACGGACGTGGCGTGCGGCTGTCCGGCTATGTGGTTCCGCTCAAGCACGAAGGGATGCGTGTCAGCGAATTCCTGTTGGTCCCTTATGTCGGCGCCTGCATCCATGTGCCGCCTCCGCCGCGTAACCAGATCGTGCATGTGACCGTCAAAAATCCGGTCAGGGTCCGAGGACTTTTCGCCGCTGTTACCGTCACCGGCATCATGAGTACCCGGTCCTCCGAGACCGAAATGGCTCGGACCGGGTATCGCATCACCGGTGGAGATGTCCGGCCCTACGAGGAACACCGGCGTGTCAGAGAGCTACCGGGACACTCCCCTGAAGATTGATTCGCGTCGGACTTCGAGGGCTTCAAAACGCTGGTCCAATTTCACGAGGAAAACGGTACCTCCGCAATCCTGTTCATGGACTCGACCGACCAGGTCTCGATGCTCAGCCCCGAAGAACGCCACGCCATCGTGCGACAAACCATGAAGATGCGCTCTGGAAGGATACATTTCTACTATGGCCGCACCGGGACGAAGACTGACGGCGCCATCGCTTAGGCGCAACAGGCCTCGGCCGAGGGGGGCGGATGGCGCCGTCGTGATCGGTGCAGAGAAGGGAGTCGAGAGGAGGCGATACTCTCATTTTGTTCGCTTTCCTTTTCGGAGGAGCACGGGTACCTTACATCGAAGATCTACCCCTCGACCTGCACGGTTTTGTAATTCTCTGGCAGGGTCAGTTCCAGCAGCTCGTAATCTTCTGAGTAGTACAGCACGTTGTGCTTGATGCCGGGCGGCTGGATCCAGCAGTCGCCTTCCTCAAATTCGACCTCGCCCTGGCCTTCGAACCAGACGCGCGAGCGGCCTTTCAGCACCATCACCATCTGGAAATCCACGTCGTGATAGTGCATCCCGCTGCCGCCTTCGGGGCAGGGCTTGGTGGTGCGGATGATATGGGCATGCACCTTGCCACCGGTCGCCTCGCCGATACCGAGATCGCGGTATTCGCGATAGACCCGCAGTCCGCCGCTGACGAAGGGATTGTCCTTCGTCCGGTTGACCATGAAGTCGGAGTGGATTTTTTTGTCTGCCATTGCGTCTTCCCGCCCCTGTGTATTTTCGTGCGTATTTTCGCAATATTGTGCCATTCAACGAAGCCGCGCAAACGCGGACCTTCTATCGAGCAGGAGATTTCCTTTGAAACCTTTTACCCACCTCGCCATGCCGGGCCGGGTTGTCCACGGTGCCGGGCGCGTTTCGGAACTGGCCGACGAGATCGCATTGCTGGGCGCAGAGCGGGTGATGTTCTGCTGCACCGAAAGCCGCGTGCCCGAAGTCGAAATACTGGCGGCGACCCTGGGCGATCGGTTTGCCGGTATCTGCGATGCTGCAAAGATTTTCGTGCCGCTGACCGCGGTGGAGCCCGGGCGAAAAATGGCCGAAGACCTCAATGCCGACTGCCTAGTCTCCTTTGGCGGCGGCACGGCGGTCGGGCTTGCTAAGGCGATCGCGCTTGAGAAAGGGCAACCCATTATAAGCATCGTAACTACCTTTTCGGGATCCGAGACCACGGCACTGCAGGGCATCATCGGCCATGACGGCGTGCGCACTAACCACCACGATATGCGCATGCTGCCGCGGACCTTGATCTACGATCCGGAGCTGATGCTGGACCTGCCGCTCGAAGTCTCGGTCGCCAGCGGGTTCAACTCGATCTCGCACGCCGTCAGCTCCTATCTCGGCAAGGACGCCAACCCGGTTGCCAACATGTATTCCGAGAACGGCATCCGCACGATGTCGGCAGCACTGGTCAGGCTGGCGCAGGATCCGCGCGATATTGAGGCCCGCTCCGACGCCATGCACGGTGCGTGGCTGTGCGGCATGACGCTGATGTCATCCGGTACCACCATTCATCACAAAATCGCACACGTGCTGGGCGGCGGGTTCGGCCTGCCGCACGGTCCGACCCACGCCGTCGTCCTGCCTCATTCGACCAGTTACAACCGCGACGAAGCGCCCGACGCAATGGCTGGTATTGGCCGCGCCTTCGATGTGCCGCCGGACCATGCGCCTCGCGCCTTGTTTGACCTGCTGCGCAAAAGTGGTGCCACGGAAAGCCTGAAGGGTCTGGGCCTGCCAGAACTGGCGCTGGAGGAAGCCGCCGACCGCATCATGATCGACCGCTATTTCAACCTGCGGGACTATGATCGCGGCGCCATCCGCGCGCTGCTGCAGGATGCCTGGGAAGGCCGGCCGCCCAGCGGCGTTTGACAAGGCTAAAAAAACGCCGGTGAGTTCCTCCCCGGCCTATTCTGCGGCTTGGGCCTCTCTCGCCTTGCCCAACCAGACATCCATCACCTGCCCGCTTTCCGGCACGTGACCGAAGATAAATTCGACCGATTTTATGGTTGCTTCGTGCAGAGGCACGTTGGCGGAGCCAACGCAGTCCGGGGGCATCACGATATAATATCCGTGGAAGAACGCCTCCCGCAGGGTGGATTCGACGCAGACATTGGTGGCGACACCGGTCATTACCAGCGACTTGATGTCCCGGCGGCGCAGGATGTCGTCCATCTGTGTATTGTGGAATGCGGAATAGCAGCGCTTCTCCACTACTTGTTCGCCGTCTTCCGGACCGATCTCGTAGAAATCGGCGCCCCAGCTGTCGGATGCGCAGCACACCGCACCTTTACCTTTGTCCAGCATCTGGGACAGCATCGGTGCGGGCAGCAGCTCGTGATCGTAGATCGCCTTGACCCAGACGATTTCGCAGCCAGCGGCGCGACCCGCGTCGACGAGCTTGCCGATGCGTTCGGCAAGCGGTTTGTTGCCAGTCATATCTGCGCCTTGGGTGGTGTGGATATAGCCATTCTCGGCGCAGAAATCGTTCTGCATGTCGACCACGATTATGGCGGTATGAGCTGGATCGAGAATTTCGTCCAGCCCCGTCAGCAGTCCCACACGGTTCTGTGAATTTTCGTCAGACATTTGCGGGTTCCTTCTCCATTTCCCAATAGACGCAACCCATGCCGCAGCGCAGCTCGATCGCGGGCTCGTAGCAGATCGTCACCGACTTGCGGTCTCCCACCATGCCCATAGCGCCAATCCAGGCGATCAGCTCTGATGTGCCACCGTCGCCGGCGGCACTCATTTTCTCCGGCGTACATTCGCTTAGGACCCGCTCGGGGTCGCCCTCTTCGAGCAGGCCTAAGAACCAGCGATCGAATTCCTCGTCAACATCGAAATATTTCGGCCCGCCTGGATCGTGGCTGAGCCCGCCGGTGCCTATGAAGGCGACGCGCAAGTCGTCCGGCAGATCGTTTTCGATGATTTTCTGCAACGCCTGTCCGAACTCATAGCAGGTGCGCGGCGACGGGATCGGCGGTACGATGCAGTTCATGTGAATCGGCACCAGCGGGACGTTGTAATGCGGCGTGAGGTACTTCAGCGGCACTGACCAGTTGTCGTCGAACAGCAGCTCGTCCTTTGAAATGATGTCGTACCCCTGTCCCGATAGTCCGTCGAACAACGCTTTCGCGGCCGCCGAATTTCCGGCTAACGAATAGGGGTCGACGTTCACCCAGTCGCGAAACCATTCCGCCGGACCTTTCCAAGCATCGGCGGTGCCGACGCAGAAATCGTGTGAATCGTCGACGGGCATGTTGAGTACGTGGTCGTTGGCGAGGCCGATGATCAGGTCCGGTTTCGTTGCGCGCAGCTTCTCGCCCAGCGCATTGAAGCCGTCGGTCAGTGATTTTTGTTCTTCCGGTGTGGCGTGGTCGAGCCAGCCGGTCATGCCCGGCGCGTGGCTCAGCCCGGTGACGAAAACAAGCTTTGCCATTATCGGGTTTTCCCTTCTCCGTCGACGACGCTTTTGCCGTAGGCCTGCGCCGACGGCGAATTGTTGTGGTTATATGCGCCGCCGTGAAACAGGCGCGATACCTGCGGCAGGAAATAGGGATGCACGCCCAGCTCGCCGAGACGTTTGAT
This sequence comes from Alphaproteobacteria bacterium UBA7314, assembly GCA_002471575.1. GTDB lineage: Bacteria > Pseudomonadota > Alphaproteobacteria > MPNO01 > UBA830 > UBA830. The sequence continues at coordinate 203,706 of DKQG01000053.1, forward strand.
GTCGATATCGCGGAACGCCTGGCGCTCATCCTCTGACAAGCCGTAGTTTTCCATCACGGTTTCAAAATTGTCGGCGAAATTTGTATACAGCGCCGGATCACGGCGCACGTCGAAAATCATCCGGTTCGCAGCCAGCTCGTGCTTAGTGTCTGCAATGCCCATGGCGGCATCTCCCTGTTTCTTCATCGGATGATACCAAGGTTGCGCCGTGCGTAAAGCGGCCGCCGCCGTTTACCTATGCGCCGCACGTAATGCTGACATGCTCCTTTGCCAGAATTCACGCCTTACAGAATAGAATACAGGATTGAAGCGATGGGGTGCAGTGGGAATTCAGTATGCGCACAAGCAGCGCCGCGGCCAGGCTATGGTGGTCAAAGGGGGTGGAAAACATGCACGTCCTGAAACGCAACCGCGCCGATTATCGCGCCGGTTCGGACAATGTCATAAACGGCTGCGTCCCGCCTCCGCCCGTGGCATAACCTGAGGCATGTCCGATCATCTAGTTATCCTCGACGCGCTGCCGTCCGCAGCCGACTTTTATGCGCGCTACTGGAACCGACGCCCGTTTCTTGTCCGCGACGCGATCGACGCGGACCTGATGGCGCGGTTGATTGCGCCGGAAGAACTGGCCGCGCTGTCGATGGAGGAAACCGCCCGCGCCCGCCTCGTGTCCCAGGCCGACTGGTCCTGCCGGTTCGGGCCGTTTGCGGAGGATGATTTTTCGGCAGACAAGGACGACGTGCCGTGGAGCCTGCTGGTCCAGAACGTCGACCAGTTTCACCCCGAGACCGCAAATCTACTGCGCGTGTTCGGGTTTGCGCCGCGCTGGCTAATGGACGACATCATGGTCAGTTTTTCCAACGCGGGCGGCGGCATCGGCGGCCATGTCGACAACTATCATGTCTTCCTTGTGCAGGGGCAGGGAATCCGCCGGTGGACAGTCGGCCGCGAACCGGCCGCAGACGAGATTTATATCAACGGGCTCGATCTCAAGATTTTAAAAGACCCGGTCGAAGGTGACACGGTCGAGGTCGGCCGCGGCGATGTACTCTACGTGCCGCCGCGCTTCGCGCATGAAGGCACCACTCTTGAAGACGCGCTGACGTTTTCGATCGGGTTTCTCGGGCCGCAGCTGTCAGACATGCTGGAGGATTTCGGTCTTCACCTCAGTGATACCGGGATAAAGGACGATCGGTATACCGGTGCAGGGTTCGACGCCGATAGCGCGGGTTTCGTGCTGTCGGCCGGCGCCGTTGGCGCGTTACGCGACCGTCTCCGCCATGCGGTGGAGTCACCCGCTTTCGATGCCTGGCTGGCAGCGTTCTTCACCGCCTCGACCAGCGTTGATGCGGGCCATACCGCCGACCGGGAGGAACGGCTGAGTCCGACAGAGTTCGCCACCGCGCTGCAGGCGGCGAATGGCGTGATCAAGCCAGCATTCGTGAAGTTTGTGCTGGTTCCGTCGTCTGGCCCGTCATCGGAGGGTGCCTATACCCTCGGCGTGAACCAGCGGATTTTCGCCCTCGATCGGGACGGCCTGGCCGTGGTTCTAAAACTAATGGCCGAGGAACCCGTTCCGTCTGACGGACTGGGCGATCAATTCGATCTGCTGAGCGCGCTGTATAACTGCCATGCGTTGAACTTTATCGGCGCCGACGACTGAATCCGCGCACCGACCCTAGCCCGGCGCCGACACCGCCTTCAGCAAATACTGCCCCATTGACGTGGCTGCCGCCGCGCGACACTCTTTCGGAAACTCACCTGCAGGAGGAAACCCATGGCCGTTGCTGCAATTCAGGAAAACGTATCCGTCCGCGATCAAGTGAGCGCGGAGGAATGGAAAACGCGGGTCGATCTCGCCTGTGCCTACCGGCTGATCGCTCACTATTACGTCAGCGACCTGACCTATAATCATCTGTCCGCCCGCATTCCGGGCGAGGACGGAACAATCCTGATCAAGCCCTACGACATCATGTTCGAAGAGGTGACGGCATCGAACCTGCTGAAATACGATTACGACGGCAATCCGCTGACCGCAGGGGCACCTAAGCTGAAGGGCGGCGGTCTGATCATCCATGCCGGGCTCCTGAAGGAACGCACCGACGTCAATGTCGTTTTCCATACGCATACCGAGGCCAATATGGGCGTGTCTTCCCAAAAATGGGGTCTGCTGACGGTCAACCAGCACGCCATGCGGTTCCACAACCGCATCGCCTACCACGAATTCAAGGGTTTCGAGTTTAACCTGTTCATGCGCGATCCGCTGTTGAAGGACATAGAGGGCTATAAGGTAGCGCTGCTGCGAAACCACGGCTCGCTGGTGCTGGGCGAGACCATCCCGGAGGCCTTCGTGATGCACCACTTCCTCGAATTCGCCTGCCGCGGCCAGATCGCGGCCCTGTCGGCGGGTTACGAGAATCTAAACTTTCCGGACGAGGAAGCCTGCGAGTTTGCCGTCAACCAGGTGGCAAACGAAGGCGAGGGGCTCGTTGGTGGCAAGGACTGGCCCGCCTGCCTACGCATGGCCGAGCGCCTATTCCCCGAATTCCGGGAATAAGGCGTACGTGGACGGAGTTACCTGCCTGCGCCGGGATTATGGCCTCTGGAAGATTTTCGTCATTCCCGCGAAGGCGGGAACCATTCAGTGGTGGAGCGAACTGCCGCCTACCCCGCTTCCATTAGCCGGCCGTAGCCTGCCGGGCGGTCGCCGATGCCCAGCTTGCGTAGCGCGTGCCAGACCATCGCCTGGTTTGATGTAATCACCGGCTTGTCGATCTCCGCCTCGATGGGGGTGATCGCCTCCACCGCGCGGATCGCGGTGCAGCTGAGGAACGCGGCCTGGGAGCTCTGTTCGTCCTGCGCGGTGACGCGCTGACGCCATTCGTCAGGCTCCACCGCCAGCATGGCGCCACCGTCGCCGGTGATACCGAGGCCGGTTTCCGAAAGCACCTCGACACCGTGGGAAGAGAGGAACGCGACTTCGCGGTCGTTTGTGACCTGGATATAGGGGGTGGTCAGAGTGATCTTTTTCGCGCCCACGGTCTCGAACGCCTCGACACAGCCCTTCGACGTCGATGTCGCGGGCTTGCCAGTTGCGGTCTCGATCCGGTCGATAATGCTGTCGTCGAAACCGGGCGCAAACATCGATGCCGCCGTGCAGTGGAACACGATCAGGTCGACGTCGGCATCAGCCAGCATTACCGCGCCGCGCTCGACGTCGGCGACCATCTCGTTGATATGCTCTTCCTCGCTGGATTGCAGTCGGAGGCGTGTGGTGTGCAGCGACACGCCGGTGGGGAGCATCTCGGTGATCTGCGGCTCGGCGGCGCGGTTGACCGACGGCAGCAGCATGCCGATCCGGGCGCGGTCTCCGTAATTGGCCATGCGACTACACCTTGCCGATATAGTCGGCCATGTTTGGCTGGCCGGATACGCGTTCAATGCCGTCCTCGGGGATCGCCCAGGACAGGGCGCTGTCGGCCCAGATATGCGGCTTCACCGGCACCCAGCCGGGGTCATCTAGTGTGCCGCAATCGCCGCAGAAATTGAGTGCCAGATCGTTTTCGCTGGCGGCGATCCGGGTGCGCGAGGTCGGTTTGCCCTGTTCGATGACCAGGCTCTGGGCCGGGATCTGCATGTTGAGGCCAAAAGCGCTCGATGTTCTGCGCTGGCATTCGGTGCAGTGGCAGAGATAGGAAATCAGCGGTTCCGCCGTGACGCGATAGCGGATCGCGCCGCACCCACAGCCGCCGGTATAACGTGTAGGCATTTGGATACTCCGGTAATGGTTGGAATCAATCTTAGAACCGACATGTCTTTACGCAAAGCGATGATGCGATAAACTCCACCCATGTTTCTGAAAAACTGCTGGTACGTCGCGGCCTATGACCGTGAGCTAGAGGACGGCGGCCCGCTGGGGCGCAAGCTGCTGGACGAACCCGTGGTCATTTTCCGCGACAGCAAGGGCACTCCCGTCGCGCTGGAAGACCGGTGCTGTCACCGCCAACTGCCGCTCTCGCTGGGTGCGGTGACCGGCGATACGCTGCAATGCGGCTATCACGGCCTCGAATTTGACGCCACGGGCGCCTGCGTGACGGTGCCGGGCCAGTCGATGGTCCCGCCGGGCGCGGTGATCCGGTCTTACCCGCTGGTAGAAAAGTGGGGTTTTCTGTGGATATGGATGGGCGACGCGGCGCAGGCCGACGAGGCGCTTATTCCGGACTGGTGGTGGGTTGACGATCCCGGCTGGGGACACAATCCGGGCGCGTTCCTGCACATCGCCTGCAACTACGAACTGATCACTGACAACCTGCTGGATCTGTCTCATTTGGGCTATGTGCACCAGAGGACGCTGGGCAATGACGCCATCGTCGACTTCCCGGTGAAGACCGAGCGGCGGGACGAAGGCGTGCGCATGTCTCGCTGGATCCAGGACCGGCCGCCGCCGCCGCTGTTCAAGACCGGGGGCGGTTTCGACGGCAACGTCGACCGCTGGCAGATCGTCGAAACGGACGTGCCGGCGCACACGGTGGTCTATGCCGGCTGCGGGCCTGTCGGCGCGGGCGAATTCGGCGGTCGGACGGAATATGACGACGGTATTCACATCCGCGCGCTGAATGCGCCGACGCCGGAGACCGAGACGTCGAGCTTCTACTTCTACGCCCATGTCTGGGATTTCCGGCTCAACGATCCGGCCTGGACCAAACAGATTTATGACGGGTTCCTAGCAACGTTCTTGGAGGACGTTGACATTCTGGAGGCGCAGCAGGCGTCGATGGATCGCGACCCCGACCGGCCTCTGATCGATCTCAACGTCGACGCGCCCGGCCTTGCGGCAAGACGGGTGTTGGCGGAACGGATCGCAGCGGAATAGGGCGCGCGCGGGCCGTACGAGACAATCCTCGACCAGTAGCGGTATATTGGTCGGACATATAGATATCTTACCATTCGGAGGTTCGCCATGTTTCTGAAAA
>DKQG01000052.1 GCA_002471575.1 Alphaproteobacteria bacterium UBA7314
AAATCTGGATTTGTCCGCGCTGATATGTTGCGGTCTAGCTTGTTTAACGGCGAATATCTGGATTTGGTCAGAAAAATACGCGCCCCGGCGCCTAGGTGGGTCAGAACGCCGGGACGCGATTTTGTCAGCGCAGTTTGGGTAGAACTGCCGCGGCATGGGTAATACCGCAACTCAAGTTGTAGAGGCTTCCCCACGAATCACAACTAGCTCTGGTGGATCGGCGGTATTTTTATCCTGTATTGACGCCCCTCCTTCTCTTTCGGGAAACTGGACATATGACCACACCCTATGATCTTCTCGGCGTCGACAGGGGCGCGGATCTCGGTGAGATCAAACGCGCCTATCGCAAGCTTGCCAAAGAACTTCATCCGGACGTCAATGCCGGAAACGAAGCCGCCGCAGAACGGTTCAAGCATGTTACCGCCGCATACAACTTGCTGGCCGATAAGCGCAAACGGGCGGAATTCGATTGCAACATACCCGCCGGGTCCGACGAAGGCGACCTGCAGCCCTGGCAGAAAGGCGGTGCCTGGTTCGATTTTGACATCGACGAAAGCACCGGCGAACGGAAGATCGATCTTTTCGGCGACGTGGCAGGCACCCGTTTGGGTCGGGTAAAAGGCGCATCCGCGACTTCGTTGTGGATGAAAGGCGAAGATATCGCTGAAGCGCTTAAAGTCGTTCAGTCGGAAGCGGACCAGGGCGTCTGCAAGCTGATCAACACTATGACCGGCCTGACCGTCGCCGTCGACATTCCCGAAAGCACCTCTGACGGCGACATCATCACGCTCCGCGGTTTTGGTATTGAAGGCTTTGGCGGCGGGCCGCCAGGCGACCTGAACGTGATCATTAGCGTGATACCAGACCCTGCGATAGAAGAGCTTGGCTGAGCGCTTCGGCGTCTATCTTTTCGATATCGTCGGTGCCGAAAACTTCCACTCATACATCGCAGGGCGTTCGCGATAGACCTTGGCGATTTCCTGCCAAGCGGAGGACGGCATGTTGGTGAGCTAGCGGGCCAGGGTACTGTTTTCGGGGTCGGCACGAATTATTTTGGATCTGGCGTCGAAGCCGACCGGTTTGCCTCTGTCTACGATAATCAGGCAGGTTCGCGCGTTATCGTCAGGATAGTAATCGCCCCGGAATCCCTGCGCCCCGAACATGTCGATTCTTCAGACCGTGACCGGATGGCTGACGTGGTTCAGGATCAGCATCGCGTGCTTTTCGGTTATACGCAGACGCGGCGCCTCTCGCGCGGGTCTGTCTTCTTTTTTTCTACAATGCCTTTGTAACGGTCAACCGTCGGTTTTGCCGGGGCCGAGTATGCGGAAGCGCTGTAAATTAATTTTTTATCAATGGCTCAGCCGTCAAAAGCTCGCTGCGCCTCACATATATCAACTTCGGCGGCACGTTCGAACACGCGTATAATCTGCGAAATATCGACATCTTCGCCTAATTCGTTCAGCGCCATCCGGAATACCTCCCGAGCGTAGTTCCCCGTGGTCAACGGCGCCTTCATGTCTTGACCTAGCTTGGTCGCAAGCGTCAGGTCTTTATGCATCAGAGCGAGACCGAACCCCTGTTCCACACGGCCGGGAATGATATGAGTAGGCAGGGTCGTGTCCGCAATGTAGCCGCGCGCAGATCCCTTCGCGAGGATTTCCGCGAACCGCATCGGTTCGATCCCGGCCTTAGTCGCCAGCGCTAGGCCCTCAAACGTCGCCAGCCGGATACAGGACGAAATCATGTTGTTGATCAGCTTCATTGAGTGCCCAGCGCCGATATCGCCGGCATGGAAAACATTGGGACTGATCGTTTCGAGCGACGGCTTAGCCTTTGCGAATAAATCGGCGGGCGCGCCGACCATGATCGCTATCGTCCCCGCTTCGGCTCCCGCTACGCCACCCGACACGGGCGCATCTATAAGGTCGATGTCTTCTTCGGCCAAACGCGCCGACATGTCCTTTGTCGCCATTGGGTCCCCGGTTGTCATGTCGGCAATCAATGCACCAGCAGATAGTGAATTTTTCAGACCGTTTGGCCCGAAAACGACCTCCTCAACCTGCTCCGACGTGGGGAGACAGGTGATGATCAGTTCCGCGCCCGATGCACCGACACCTCCGGGCCCGTTGGCGGCAACCGCCCCCTCGACAACCAGCGCATCGACCGCAGACGGGTTCAGGTCCCAGACATGCAATCTGTGATCTTTCAAAAGGCGGCGCACCAGTGAAGCCCCCATGTTCCCCAGCCCAATGAAACCGATATCGGTCAAAGTACTTCTCCCGTTTCGTATTTGTGCCGTGTCAGCGTGCGAATTCGAATTTCGGTTTGCCGTCCGGACCACCACCGACAATGTGCCCGCCGCCAACGTCAGCGAAATGGGCCGGCAGGATCATGGTGTTGGTCTCGGCATGCCGGTCCACAAATGCCATCCTCGTCGTTCGCGACATATCCGGATCTTCGCAGAACATGCTGGACCATTGCGATTCCGGAACCTGCAGCGGGTGATGCATCAGGTCGCCGCAGAAGATTCCGTGTTCTCCCCCGTGCTCAGCATGCAGGCAAACCGCTCCGGGCGTATGACCGGGCGTATGTTCGAGCCAGAGCCCGGTGTCGATCTCGTGATCGCCGGTCACCATCGTCGCCTTTCCGGCATCGACCACGGGCAGGACGCTGTCAAGAAAGGCGTCGCGGGCCCAGTCTTGGGTCTTGTGTTCCTCCTCCCAGTACTCGTATTCCGTCTTGTGGAACAGGTAGTTGGCATTGGGAAACGTCGGCACCCAACGGCCGTTTTCCAGCTTCGTGTTCCACCCAACATGATCGGTATGCAGATGGGTGCACATGACGATGTCGATCTCTTCCGGTTCGACGCCCTGTGCCCGCAGGTTGTCCATCCACGGCCAGTTCTGCCGGTGCCAGTTTGGCCGAACGGGCCGCTCCTTATCATTGCCGACGCAGGCGTCAACAAGGATGGTCAGCCGCTCGGTGCGGATCAAGTAACTGCGGAACGCCATGATGACATTACCGGTGGCAGGATCAATGCTGTGGGGTTCCAGCCAGCTCCTGTGCCGGTCCACTTCCGGTTTGGTCGCATCCGGATACATTTCAAGCGGATCGCGATAAACCCCCTTCCACTCCATCACCTCGCCGACCGCAAACCCGCCGATGTTCAGTCCCGTCATCCATCTTCCCCGTCACTATTTTCAACAAACTAACAGATTTTTGCGAGTGCGACGTAGGGTGACGCAGTCTCAACTATAAAAACGGGGGAAGAAATGAGGAAAATTGCGATTGTACTCACACTGGCGCTTTTTGCGCCCATCTCGCCAGTTCAGGGGCTGCCGTTCAGGCCGCGGGACATAGGGATAGTGGTTTGGTGACAGCATCGCCTATCCTTTTCAACTGGGTTGCGGATCGGTCTCCGCGAAAGCAGGATATGCAACGTAAGCACGTTCCCTCAAAACATCCAGCGCCGGGAAGGCCCGGTCGCCGAACAGATGGGGTAATACGATTCTGGAGAACTGAAGAAAGACGATAGCCGAGATGTCCGCTTGGGTAATCCGGTCCCCGACAAGCCAGCCGCTGGATTTCGATACGGCTGTTTCGAGCACTCCGAATGCCTCAAGCAACTGCCCCTCTGCACCCTCAACGGACGGCAGATAGACCATTTCTTCGGGACGCCGCGTCCGCTCGTAGAAAGCAATTACGGTCTTGTCTCCTGCCGCTGTCGCCCACGACACCAGTTGGAGTACATTCCGCCGGGCTTCGCCCTTCTCCGGGATTAGACGTTTGTCGGGGCCAGACTGTTCGTCAAACCAGTCCAGAATGGCGTCGCTGTCGATGAGGGTCTCACCATCGTCCAGCACAACAGTCGGCACCCGGACCATCGGGTTGTACTTCCGAATCTCGTCCGCCTCCGTCGCCGTCGACAGATCGAGATGTTCAAAATCCAAGCCCTGTATTTTGAGCGATACCGCCACACGCCGGGTAAATGGCGACATAAACCTACCAATGAGCTTCATGCTGAAATGTTCTCCGGGTACGTTAAAGCTTGAACAGCTTACGCGCGTTCTCACCTAGTATGTTGCGCTTTTGCTTTTCGTTGAGAAATTCGAGATCCCAGATGACCGAAGGCACATCCATATCCGGCAACGGGTAATTGGAGGCGAAGATCACCTGGTTGCCGGCATCGATCGCCTTCATCGTCTGTTCCAACAGATAGGTATCGCCGGCTTCTAGCGGCTGCGAGGTGTAGTACATGTCGCGCAGATATTCGCTTGGCAGCTTCCGGAGGCCCGGCACTTCCGACGAACGCATGCGGTACTCGGAATCGATCCGCTGATTGACCCAGAGGACCCAGGCAAGACCGCCTTCCATCCAAAGGACGTCGAGATCTGGGAACCGTTCATTCATTGCGTTGCACAGCCAATTCACGCAATGAACGATATTGTAAAACGGGTAGCCAATTGCCTGAACCGCGACGAACCGGCTGGGGCTACCGAACGTCGGGTCGTCCCAGTCGTATCCGGTGTGGAACGACAAAACCTTGCCGGCTTCCTGTATCGCTGCATACGTCTTGGCGTAAACGTTGTCATGCACCGCGTTGTGACGCACGGACGTAATCAGAAACCCGACGATACCGGGAACGTCCTTGAACTCCTGCACGATGCGGTAGGACGCTTCCGGATCGTTGAACGGCAAGTACGCGAGGGATTTTAGGCGATCTGATTCCGAAAGAACCTTCTCTGTCAGCCACCTGTTGTAGGCCATCGCAATCTGCGCTTCGAATTCGATCTGCGGGTGCATCCCCATCAGCATCATCGGCGTGGGAAGCAGAACCGCAACGTCGACACCCATGGAGTCCATTCGCTTGTGAGCCAACTGGACATCACGGTGTCCGCCGTCGGCGGTCGTCTTTTCAAGCTGGCGCAGCGGCTCACGCGTTATCCGCCCGCCGACATCCTGATAGCCAACCCTAGAATAAGGAAAACCGCGTGACTTCCTCGCCACTCCCAGCGCCGAATACGAAAGCTGGCGCATTACAGGGTCTTCGACGTAGTCCAACAGTTCGGCAACGGCTTCGGTTTCGTAGTGATGAGAGTCCGCGTCGACGACGAAGACGTCGTTCAGTCCCCGCTCGTCGCGCTGGCGCGACGCATTCGTCAGCAACTGCGCTGTATCGAAATCATCGACTTTCAGGCTGTAGATTTCTTCGCTGGATGGCAGTTCCATCTCATCCCCTTTCCGCGAAACCCTGATGATCAGATTCTGGAAATATCGAAGGTGGATTCCGCAAATAGGTCTTCCGGTGTCAACAGACGCTCGGATAGTCCGTCGTTGTAGGAATAACGAGCCAATGCCTCAATCTCATGGCGGCATTCCTCAATACCGTACTTCCAGTAATCCGGGCCCATCAGGTCCACCGTATCTTGTAGTTCCGCCGCCACCCATGGCAGCGCGACGCTAAGCGCGGCCGTCTTTGCGATATCCTGGTACGCGATATCGCGGGCCTCGACGAAAGCCTTGTATAGGCTGCCGGGCAGCCAAGGGTGCTTCTCGGCAAGATCCTTTCGCAGCCCCATTAGATGCATAATTGGATAGATTCCGGTTTCCTCGTAATATTGCTTCTCTGCGGTGCGAAAATCGGGAAACAGGCGTCCGATATTGGGTTTGCGGAGCGTAAAGCTGGACGGCTCGCGCGCCGTAGTCAGCGCATCCAGTTCGCCAGCCTCGAACATTTCTACCAGCGTCCGGTCTTCCGGGATCGGTTCCAGGTCCAGCCCTTCGGGCGCTTCGAAGGGTGTGCGTTCGTCACGCCCGGCCTCTTCCTGACCGCCCGATCGCCAGCGGATCTCGTTCGATTTTATCCCGTACTGGTCGTCTAGGATACCGCGCATCCAGACAGGTGCCGTCATCTGATATTCGGGCGTGCCGACCAGTTTGCCCCGCAGGTCCTCCGGTTTTTCGATACCGCGGTCGGTGCGGACATAGAAACCCGAGTGACGGAACACCCGGCTAACGAATGCCGGAATACCGACATAGTCAGCCTTGCCCTGCGATGTGACACGCATATGGCTGGAAAAGGAAAGTTCGCAGCAATCGAACTCCGCATAACGGAACGCACGGAAGAATACTTCTTCCGGCTCCATCGGAATGAAGGTGACGTCGCACCCCTCAACCTGTACCCGGCCGTCCTTGATGGCAGCGAGGCGATCCATATCGCCGGCAACAATAGTAATCTGGATATTCTTAGCCACGTCTCTGTCCCTCATCCGTTGGTCATCATTTTACGGCGATAAGCCGATTAATCTGACGCATTCTATAGGCCCGTTGTGATCTGGACCAGTCTCGTTCAAGGTGACGGCAACAGAAACGGAGCAATCCCTCCGTCCCGCCGGAAAGGTTTAAGGCCTCCGTCACCGTCAGTGGCCTGTCCGACCTCGCCCCGATCGCCGCAACCTATATCAACAATTATATACGCCTCGACGATGACGGCGTCCGAACCCTCAGCCCGCTGCATCACATTCCGGCAGCGAACCGACCGATAAGACCTTTAGTTCTCGGCATGGGCGAGCACGAACTCGCAGAATATTTTCTGCATCAGTCACGGTATGCGGAGGCTTGGGCCAACGCAGGCAAGAACAACAGATATACGTTGCGGCGGGATACCACCATTTCGATGTGCCATATGATCTAGACGATGAAAACGGTCAACCGCTCAGGGCGTTTAGAGCAAAGATCGATTTCGGATAGAACCGAAAGCGGCACACCCGTCAAATAAGACACAGCCGCCCGAAAAATTCAGACAAATCAGGGTTCCTATAGAAGCCGTTATCTGGACCCACTTATCGTCTGCCGATTATCGAAATTGATCGGAAACGCTGATGTTATCGCAAACGAAGATATGCGTTGGATAAACAGGCGATAGCCCCTGCGCTCAGACCAGCCCAGCCCCAATGCGCCGGGCCGCGTCCATCATTTCTTTCCACGCCTCGTCGTTGACCTCTATGCCGTCGGCGGTGCGTTCTATTACATGAGAACGTTCCGGGTCCCCGGCCACGACGACGGGACTGTCCGTTTCGGCGGGCTGCGCCGACTTTACGTAAGACACAGTCGCATCAATCTCGGCATTTAGCCAATCGATATCAACAAGGCGTTCTGGGTCGATCAGCAGCGTGAACATATTGTTGACGATACTTTCCTGCCTCGGGTTATCCGGCTGGATCGTTCCGCCGCCAGAAAGCCCGCCCGCGAGCAACTCGCACATCAACGCAAGCCCCGATCCCTTATGATCGCCGAACGGCAGAAGCGAACCGCGAGGTTCTTTATACATCACCGACGGATCTGTGGTCGTGCGGCCCTGATTGTCTATCACTAGGTTCGGACCAAGCCGTTCCCCCCTAGACATCGCCACGCGAGCCTTTCCGAGGGCGATCTTACTAGTCGCCATGTCAAGCATCGTCGGCGGCGTGTTCTCCGTTCCCGGTACGGCAATACAGACGGGGTTGGTAACGAAACGCGGCTCTGCCCCACCCCATGGCGCGACCGTAGGCAGGTGATCCGTCACGTTCACGAAGTGGACGGATATCAGCCCTGCCGCCATGGCAATTTCGCCGTAGGCGCCCACACGCCCGATGTGATGGGCGTTTCGCAATGTCATTAAAACCACGCCCGTGCTGGCGCAGCGCGTCGCCGCGGCATTCATCGCCTCGCCGCCGACCCGGCGGCCGAAACCCCGCCCACCATCAAACATCAGGATCGCGCCATCGTCTTTGATCAGCTCAGCGGTGGTATTCGGTTTGAGCAATCCGTTTTCGAAATGCCGTATATAGGTTGCCACCAGTCCGACACCGTGGCTATCGTGTCCCTTGAGATTGGCCTGCACAAGCGAGTCCGCGACCAGAACGGCCTCTTCTGGGGTGCTGCCCATCCGTTCGAATATGGCAGTAACCGTCGTTGTCAGCTCTTCGGCCTGTATACGCATTATTCCCCTCCCTAGAACCGATCGGCACGAAACGGGACAAGATCGACATCCGGCGAGCGACCCGCCGCTAGCCCGGTGATCACCTGGCCGGTCACTGCCCCCATCGTCAATCCCAGATGACCGTGCCCGAACGCTAGGTAGACATTCTGTTTACCCGGCGCGCGCCCGATGACGGGAAGACTGTCTGGCATGGACGGCCGGAATCCCATCCAGCGCTCCGCGCCGTCGAGATTGAGCCCAGGCACGAACGGTCGGGCAAGCTTCGCAAGGATATCGGCGCGGCGCCAGTCGGGCGCTAGATCGAGCCCACCGAACTCAACAGTTCCGACCAAACGCACGCCGCCGGTCATTGGAACGATGCCGAACTTGTGGTCGCCAACGACGATGGGGCGGCGCATCTCGACACCAGGATCAGGCAGCCACAGGTGATATCCGCGTTCGGTATCCAGCGGGACGGACGCGCCGGCCGATTTTGCGAACGGTTTCGAGAACGCGCCGGCGGCAATCACCAGCCCGTCAACAGGAAGGCTCTCTCCGTCGGTGGACAGCCAGATTGGTTCTCCATCCGGTCCGTTTCGGAAGCCGGTCACATTCGTCTTCACGAACGTGCCGCCGCTGCGTCGGAACAGGTCGAAAAGGCGCTGCGACAGATGCAGCGGATGGGTTATGGAATTTGCATTGGGCGTGAACACGCCGCGATATAGGTCGGGGGACAAAGCGGGTTCCAATTGACGCATTTCCTCGACTGTTAGCTCCTCAAGAACCGAGCCGCGGCGTCTGCGGAGTTCGTCGGACGCGCGCGAACCTTCCCAGGCCTGCTTGGTCCGGTAGACATGCAGTTCGCCGGACTGGCGCCAGACACCCTGCGCGTTCGCTGCCGTAATCAGTTCCAGCCACGCCTCGTTCGACCGGTCGAGCAGCGAGGCAAGCGCTATCGAAATACGTTCCACGCTGTCAGGCCGCGCCGCCCTGACAAAACGTGCCAGCCACGGCGCAATACGGTGCAGATAACGCCACCGGACAACCAGCGGTCCGAGCGGATCAAGCAACATACTGGGGACATTTCTCAGGATGCCGGGTGTCGCAATCGGTACCACGGAATCGATCTGGATCAGCCCGGCATTGCCGGAAGAGGTTCCGGTTCCAGGATCCAGCCGATCCACAAGGGTCACAGAAAACCCAGCCCGCTGAAGCGAAACGGCGCAGCAAAGGCCTACGACGCCCGCGCCAAGTACGGTAAATTTTCTCTTATTTTCCGATAGTTCCGGCAATTCCACATCTTCTTTTTCGGGGAGTCGGCTCAGGATGCATATATACATACGATGTTGAAGTCCAACCTGTAACAGTATGAGCACCAACATGGATGTAACCGCATTAATCGCTCTGTCGATGGGCGCCACCCGGGCCAGCGGCCTGAACCTGTTAGCAGCCTCCGCCGCTCGCAGCTGTGCAGGTAACGCTGGGCCGCCAGTCCATCGAAGGCTGATTGCTGCGATTGAGTTGTCGGGTATCTGACGCTACGGTGAGGGAATGAGCACGGAAACCGTACCCATAATCGATATCTCGCCGTTCCTGTCAGGCGACGAAGCCGGCAAGGCTTCCGTCGCCCTTCAGGTAGCAGATGCCTGCACGTCCATCGGGTTTTTCGCGATCAAGGGGCACGGCGTACCGCAAGATATCATCGAAGATTTGCGCGCCGCCTCTCATACTTATTTCGAACAAACGGAAGAAATCAAGCGTGCTGACATGCACCCCGTTGCGGACACCCCTCGCGGGTTCAGGGAACTGGCAGGCGAGGCACTGGGACGAACGGTCGTCCCCGACGCCAATCCCGATATGAAGGAATTCTATCACTTCGGGCCGGAAAACTGGCCTGACGATCCCTATTTCACCGGGTCAGAGGGACAGAATTACTTTATCCCGAATTTGTGGCCCGACGAGCCCGCAACATTCCGTGCGGCGTCGATAGCCTATTACGAGGAAATGAACCGCTTGGTGGTCGACGTGATCCACATCATAGCTCTAGCGCTTGGCCTGCCGGAAACCTGGTTCGACGATAAAACCGACAAGCACGCTACTGCCGCGCGGCTGAACTATTACCCGCTTCTTGAGGATGGCCCGCCGCCGGGGCATATCCGCGCCGGCGAACATACCGATTACGGCATGCTGACGATCCTGATGGGTGAAGACGAAGCCGGCGGTCTGCAGGTCCGGACCCGCAAGGGCAAGTGGATCGACGTCGAAACCCGGCCCGATTTCTTCGTCATCAACATCGCCGATCAGTTGATGCGCTGGACCAACGACGCCTGGATGTCCAACATGCACCGGGTGGTTAATCCGCCAGCATCGTCAAAACCAACCCGGGGCCGCCTGTCGGTGGGCTATTTTTTCCAGCCGAACTACAATGCCCTGATAGAATGCATCCCCACATGTACCGGCCCTGGCAACCCCCCGAAATACGCGCCAGTCATCGCCGGAAAGTACCGCGACCTGAAATACGATCAGGGCAACGACGTTACGGAGAAAGTATCCGGATAGTTGGCTGGCGGCGCGGCCGCCGGCATGGCATTCTGTGATCAATCGAAATCAGGGAGGTTGGCATGGCCGACACCGTCACGCTGGAGCTGTTCAGCGACTACGTTTGACCATGGTGTTATCTCAGTACCGTGCGTATTGAAAAACTTCGCCACAACTATGACATCGACATCAAGCTAGTGCATTTTCCCCTGCACCCCGACACACCGCCCGAGGGCCGCGAAATGGCCGGCTTTTACGCCGAGCGCGGCCTCGATCCGGACAAGATGTACCAAGACATGAAGCAACGCATGGACGCGGAGGGCCTACCGTACGGCAAGCGCACGCATTCCTATAACAGCCGGCTGGCACAGGAACTGGGCAAATGGTCGGAGACCGTCGAAGGCGGCGAGAAGCTGGAGCAAGAGTTCTACAAGGCGTACTTCGTTAATTCGCGAAACATCGGAGATGTGGATGTGTTGCTTGACTGCGTTGAAGCGGCGGGGCTTTCGGTGGACGAAGCGAGAACGATCATAGAGCAACGCACCTTCGAACAGGCCGTGGACGAAGACTGGGCCAAGTCGCAGCAATACGGCGTGTCGGGTGTGCCGACATATGTGGCCGGCGGCTATGGCGTGGTTGGCGCACAGCCCTACGAAGTGCTGGAAAAGCTTATGCAGGAAGTCGGCGCGCAGAAAAGAAATTGAACATCATGGTCGAACGAAAATAAGAGAGACAGATGGCGGCGCAGGGATACGACTACATCATCGTTGGTGCTGGCTCGGCGGGGTGCACCCTCGCCGGGCGGCTGACGGAGGACCCGAACATCTCCGTTCTACTGCTTGAAGCCGGTCGGCGCGATTGGGATCCGCTGATCCATATCCCAATCGGCATGGGCAAAATGCACGAACTCGGGCTCCATGACTGGGGCTACATGTCTGAGCCGAACGAAGCCCTGAACGGGCGAAAACTCAAGATCAAGCGCGGCAAGGTTCTGGGCGGATCATCGTCGGTCAATGTCATGGCCTACACCCGCGGTCACCCGGACGATTACGACCGATGGGCGCGAAACGGCGCAACCGGCTGGTCCCACGCGGAGGTCCTTCCCTATTTCAAGCGTTGCGAGACCTGGGAACAGGGCGCCAGTGCCCGGCGCGGCGACAGCGGCCCTGTAGGCACCGAATATGCCAAAACGAAAGACCCCATCTTCGATGCCTGGATCGAGGCCGCACGCGCGGTCGGCCTGCCCGTCACCGACGATTACAATGGACCGCAACCCATCGGGTTCAGCAAAGGTCAGTACACGATCCGAAACGGGCGCCGATCCTCATCCGCCAACGCATTTCTGAAACCCGCGCGCGGACGCCCCAACCTGACCGTCCATACCCAGGCGCATGCCACCCGTGTCGTGATGGACGGGACAACCGCGACCGGGATCGAATACCTCCGCAAGGGAAAAACCGTCACTGCGCAAGCCGACAAAGAAGTCATACTCTCCGGCGGCGTTTTCAATACGCCACAACTTCTGATGCTGTCGGGCGTCGGGCCGGCAGCGCATCTGAAGGAATTCGGCATCGATTGCCTTTCCGATCTCCCCGTCGGAAAAAACCTGCAGGACCACTTGGTCGCATCGAACTTCTGGACCCGTCCGACCAATACCAGCCCTTTCCGGGAAGAACTCCGGTACGACAAAGTCGCGATCAGCATGATCCGCGCCTATCTGTTTGGTACGGGTCCCGGTACCGTCGTGCCTGGCGGCATGCATGCCTTTCTGAAAAGCGCACCGGGCGTCGAGGCCGCCGACTGGGAATTCCTGTTTCGTGGCGCACCGCTGGACGCTAACCCATGGTTCCCTGGCATCAAAAAGAAATACGAAGACGGTTACGCAATCCGCTGCGGCATCGTGCATCCGAAAAGCCGCGGCGAAGCAAGACTGCGCTCGACCAACCCCAAAGACCCATTAGTGCTCGATTTTCGTTTCCTGTCGAATAACGACGACCTGATTTCCCTTCGCGAAGGACTTAAGGTCGCCCGCGAGGTCGCCAATCAAGACGCCATCGCCCCGTATCGTGGCCGCGAACTGACGCCGGGGCCGGAGGTGAAAACCGATGCTGACCTGGACGAGTTCATACGCAACACGGTGCTGACCATCGAACATCCTGCTTGCACCTGCCCGATGGGCACAGGTCCGGATTGCGTCCTCGATCCAGACATGAAAGTCCGCGGTATAGACCAACTGCGCGTCGTCGACGGCTCTGCCATGCCGGATTTGACCTCTGCCCATATCAATTCGACAATTCTGATGATGGCTGAGAAGGCCTCAGATATGATCTTGGGACGAGAGGCCCTGCCGGCGGAAAACGTGAATTGAGGGTGATATGGCCCTTGTAACGGAAGAAAAGGTGAATGCGTTCGAGCGGGACGGCGTCGTTTTGCTTCAACGCGCGTTCGAGCCCGCCTGGCTCGACCGGTTGGCGTCAGCCGTTGACGAGGTGATGAACAACCCCAGCCCTTTATCAAGGGAATACGTCCGGAGCGGAGACGGCCGTTTTTTCACCGACCACCACATGAGCCGCCGCAATGATGTCTTTCGGGAATTTATGCTCAATTCGCCTGCCAGCGAAATCGCGGCGACGCTATTGCGCTCCGACAAGCTCAACCTAGTCGACGAGCACCTATTGGTAAAAGAGCCCGGGACCGACGTGCCCACGTACTGGCACCACGACTTGCCCTACTTCGAAATCTCCTGGCAGGATTTCGCCTCGTTCTGGATCCCCCTGGATCCAGTAACCACGGAAACCGGTGCGATGAAGTTCGCCAAGGGTTCTCACAACTGGGGCAAAGTCTACAAGCCGGTCATGATCGGCAGCGGCGAGAATGCAGAGGGCGCTGCCGAATTCGACGGCCCGGCGCCAGATATCGACGCCGACCCCGAGGGCTACAACGTCGAATTATTCGAAATGAAACGCGGTGATGCACTGTTTTTCCATGCTGCAACCTTGCACGCCGCCGAACCGAACAGGTCGCCTGGCACTCGGCGCCGCGCGCTGTCCCTGCGCTACGGCGGTAGTGGCGCCAAGTGGGAGCCGCGGGATTATGTTCCGTCGCGCCCAGAAACGCCAGACCTTGTTCCGGGCGGCCCGCTGGACAGCAAAGATTACCCCGTCATCTGGCGCGCACCCTAGGAGCCGGACGGCGTAACACCCTCTCCTCGTCGTTCAACGGGATGCTCGCTAATAAATGGGCAACCGATCATGACGTGAAGGCGTTTTCCTCCCGACGTTATCAAAGCCCGGCGACGGCCTCCAGATTCACGCCGTCGGCCACGTGCTGAGCCCGGGTGGCGTCGAATTTTTCCTTAACGGGCGGCGGCAGACTAATCTCGCGCGCAATTTCGGGCATCTCTTCCATGCGCGCATACCAGGCGCCGAGATTTGGGTGCAGGCGGGCGATCGGATATCCGGCCAGCGTCAACCGGTTGGCATAGATGAACCACGCGATATCCAGCACGCTCAACCCGTCGGTCAACAGGTAATCCTGATCTGCCAGTGTGGCGTCCAGTACGCTGAAGACCTTCCTGAATTTCTCGGCCGCCGCCTGGGCGACATCATCAGTGATCCCCCTGTCCGCATAGGTCTCCCAGAAATCGATCTCCACGCCGACGCGCTCGTCTTTCTGGCCGTTGACCGTGCCGGAGCCCGTCGTCGCATAGATTTCCAAGTCTTCCGGCGACTTGGGATCGTGAGGCGGATTAAAAACGAAGCGGAAGCTGAGCGCACGAAGGTCGAGATGCAGATCGTCCTCGTGTTTCAGCAATGCGGCGACCTTGTCTTCCGCACCCTCGGGGATCAGGCGCGGTTCGGGATAAACACTCTCCAGATAGGTCAGGATATCGTTGCTTTCGATGTGGACATCGCCGTCATGAACGATCGCCGGGAGCAGACCCCGCGGATTTATCCCTAAAAAGTAGTCTTTGAGGTTCTCATTCGTCATCAGATCGATTTCGTGGGACTCGTAGTCGACCCCCTTCAAAGCAAGAAAAATCCGGAGCTTCTGTGAACAAGACGAAAAGATAAAGTGGAAGACGTGCAATCCCTTCCAGTCCAGTACTTCGCGGGTCTTGATATCTTCATCAGCCAGTTTGACCATCACGTTTCTCCTTTGCCGGCCGGCGTATTGCCGCCCTTTCGTTATTGCATTACCGACACACTATCAAGTTGGCCATCGCGTGAAAATAAACCGCCTTAATCCTCGTCCACTATGACGATCTTGCCGAAATGCTGATCCTCACCCATGGCGTTGAATGCGGCCCGAGCGTCTCCAAACGAAAATGTCCGGTCGATCACGGGTTTCAACGCATTGGCGGAGATCGCTGCGTTCATGTTGCGGAACATCTCGCGGCTTCCGACATAAATACCGGTTAACCTGATCGATTTGCCCAGCAGCGGCAAAGGATTGATTTCGCCCTGCGTCAGCACCCCGATCAGGCCGATATGCCCACCAAACCCGACCGCATCGATGGACTTTTGCAACGTCCCCGCGCCGCCGACCTCGACAATCTGGTCGACACCTTCGCCGTCCGTAAGGTCCAGAACAGCTTTTTCCCAGTTCGGCGTATCGACATAATTTATCGTCTCGTCGGCGCCCATGTTACGGGCGCGTTCGAGCTTCTCGTCGCTCTTTGAAGTCGCGATTACTCGGGCGCCCATGATTTTGGATAACTGCAGCGCGAAAATAGACACTCCGCCCGTGCCCATCACCAAGACCGTATCACCGGCTTTCAGGCCGCCCTGCTCCACCAGCGCATTCCACGCCGTAACGCCGGCGCAGGTCAGCGTACCGGCTTCTACCCATGTCAGATGCTCTGGCAAGGGCACAAGCGCCGTCTCCGGCAGGATGGCTTCTTCTGACAGCATGCCCTCCTCTGCACCACCGAGGGCACTCGCCATGATCGATGCGCGCATGCGCTCGCCCTGCCAGCGTTTGAAGAAACAGCTGGCAACTCGGTCGCCCGGTTTGAACTCCCTGACGCCATCTCCCACGGCCACCACTTCTCCGGCGGCGTCGGAATTTGGTATGCGCGGCAATGGCGTGTCCCGCGCGCTCGGCGCGCGCACAGTATTAAAATCGCGCCGGTTGATCGACGACGCCTTGACCCGGAACCGGACTTCGCCTGGACCGGGATCGCCTATATCTACATCTGTCAGTTTGAGGGCATCGATGCCGTCGTCGTTCTCAATTCGCCAGGCTTTCATGTGGATATTCCGTTAATCTAAGTGGGGCTCTATTTCCGCCGCCAGAGCGCCGCACCGCGGTGAGTTTTACCTGCCAGCAGGATCGAACCGGTCGTTTGTGACAACAGTTCGTCGCCATCGAACGAGGCGAGGCGTTTCTGCTGCCCGCCCACCCAGTTGGGAAACAAACTGTAAACGATATCGAACAGGATCGCCTCGCCGTCGAAAGACTAGGTGCCGTCAAACGATACATAGCCGTCCGCGGCCTCTCCTTTCTCCTCGGCAGTCCCACCGAGTGGATCGCCGCTTGCGTAAGGGCTGCGGTCACGGCGCATCATGTTGAACGCATACCTACCGTCGGTGCCGAGGATAAGATTTCCCGCCGGGTCGGTGCCCAGCGGATCGACCTCCACTCCGTTATCGTCGGTGAACCAGAACCGTTGAAGGTCCCAGGTCGCGTATAATTCTCGTTTGTTCACAGTGTTTGCCTGTTTCGTAGCCTCGTCGCAGAATGGCGCTATGAGCGTTCCCGAAACTTATCTGTCCACGGACGAGATCGCCAGCAGCATTCCGGATGGCGCCCTGATCGGCGTGCCAAAGGAGGACGGCGGCGTATCGATGGAGATCACGCGCGCCCTGATCCGGCGGAAAGCACGCAGACTTCGCCTGCTGACTGTTCCCGTCAGTTCGATCCAGGCAGACATGCTTATCGGCGCCGGCTGCGTCGCGGAAATCGAAACCAGCGGCGTATCGATGGGAGAATTCGGGTACGCCCCCCATTTTCGGCGTGCCGTGGAGAACGGCGATATCCTTATCCGCGATGCAACCTGCCCCGCGCTGTACGCCGAACTCCAGGCGTCCGAAAAGGGCACGCCCTTCATGCCGCTGAGGGGCATTCTGGGATCCGACATCCTGGCCAACCGGCCGGACTGGAAAACCATCGACAACCCTATGGCGGACGGCGGCGGCGACCCCGTAGTTCTTTTACCGGCGGCACGCCCCGATTTCGCTATCTTTCACGCGCCCTTCGGCGACCGGCATGGAAATGTCTGGGTCGGTGCTCGGCGCGAATGCGTGTTGCTGGCGCATGCGTCGGCGGAAACACTGGTAACGGTAGAGGAAATCTGGGACGGTAACTTAATGGAGGACCAGCACATGCTCGCCGGCACCATCCCCCCCATATATGTTGGCGCGGTCGCATACGCACCGCGCGGTGCCTGGCCACTGTCGCTGCCCGGCAGCTACGAGCGCGACGGCGAACACCTAAAATCTTACTTGACCGCGGCGAAATCCAAAGACGGCTTCGCTGCCTATCTCGATCGTTACGTGTTCAGCAAAGAGGGCGCAGCCTGACCCCGTCCATGGAATACACACGCGAAGAACTGCTGATCTGCGCCATCGCGCGGATGCTGGACGGTTGCCGCAACATCGCGGTCGGCACGGCGTCGCCGATCCCCGGCAGCGCAGCGCTGCTGGTTCAAGCGATCAGTAACGGTGCGGCTAAGGCTAGCATTCTTGGAAGCAACATCCACAACCCGTTCAACGACGGCGGCCCGGAGTTGTTCGACCGAGCGGGCCAGGGCCGCGTCGATGCGTTCTTCCTCGGCGGGGGACAGATCGACGGCGAAGGCAATATCAACCTGGTCAGCACCGGCCACTACCCGGAGCCCGACACCCGGTTCCCCGGCAGTTTCGGCTCCGGTTACCTGTATTTTACAGTACCGCGCGTCATCCTGTTCCGTGAGGAACATTCGCGGAGAGTGTTCGTCAAAAAGGTCGATTTTATCAGCGCACCAGGATGGAGCCCGCCGGACGTGTATAGGCCCGGCGGGCCCTACGCATTGATCACCAGCCTGTGCATTTTCATATACGACAAGAAACGTCACAGATTTCGTCTGGACGGATTACTGCCCGGTGTAACGCTGGAAGAAGTGCATGATAATACGGGGTTTGATTTCGACTACCCTGATCATATCGGCCCGGTCGTCCCGCCGGAACCCGACCGGGTCGACCTGATTCGTTCGCGCATAGCAGGCGAAATTGCGGAAACATACCCCAAGTTCGCGCGCGACCGGCTGGGCTGGAACGGCTGACAACCCTCCCTTTTCTTGGGCGGTCCCCCTGCTACAATCCTTAAAACGAATAAATACAGGTAGCAAAGCGGTGGCAACTTACACGATGGCGCTGGAAAGATACGACCGGCACGTGCCGTTCTTTACCGGTTCCGTCAAACTGCCACCCGGCATTGATATCCAGCCGCTTGAGGTCGGAATCGATCATACGCACCGCGACGGACGCGACCGGCATGAACGAATGATCCGGGGCCTCGAATTCGATATCTGCGAGCTATCGTTTTCATCCTATATTATGGCGACGGATCGCGGCGCGGATTTCACGGCAACCCCGGTGTTTCCAAGACGATTGTTCAGCCAGAACCATATCTATGTGCGCCGCGACGCCGGGATCGATACACCGGCCGATCTCGCCGGGAGGAGAGTAGCCCTCCGCGCATTCCAAACAACGATGTCCGTACTGGTCAAAGGCGATCTGAAATTTTTCTACGACGTGCCGTGGGAAGACGTTCACTGGATCATGGAAGCCGTCGAGGCCGTTGCCTGGACGCCTCCGGAGGGAGCGAAGATCGAATGGCTGTCGGATGGACGGCGGGGCGTCGATCTGCTCCTAGCGGGCGACGTAGACGCCATGATTTTTCCGCATCCGCCGCGCGAGGTTCTGGACGCCGGCGATCGCATTCAGCGCCTGTTCTCCGATCCGGTCGAGGAGGCAAAGCGGTATTACGACGCGCTTGGTTATTTTCCGATCATGCATATCATGGCGTTTCGCAACGACGTGGTGGATGCCGAACCGGGGCTGCCGCGCGCGCTGATCGGCATGTGGGAAGACGCCAAACGGATCGCGGCGGGATACTACGAAGACCCCGGCTACTCCGAGATCGCATTTGCCCGAAACGCACTGGAAGCGCAGGAAGCGACATTCGGCGCCGATATCTGGCCGTCAGGTCTCGCCGCCAACCGGGACAACATCACCCGCTTTATCGAATACAGTGCCGATCAAGGGCTGATATCCAAACCGTACGAACTGGAGCGGCTGTTTCACGCATCCGTGCTGGACACCTAAAGAATACACACGTGAAGAGTTAGGAGAGTTTTCGTTGGATAACGTTTTCGAAGTTTACCGGTCGGTCGTCTTCCCATGGCATTGTGATCACATCGGTCACATGAACGTACGCTGGTACGCGCATCATTTCGACGACGGCGGCTTTCATCTGTGGACCTGCGCCGGCGTCAGTCAAAAGGAAATGCACGAAAAAGGAGTCAGCTTGGTCGTTGCGCAGATCAAGATAAACTACATCCATGAGATGAAGCAGGGCGAACTGCTGGTTGTTCGTGGCGGTTTCAGTCATGTCGGCGGCAAATCGATCCGCCATCACATGCGCATGTACAATGCCGATACCAACGTCATGTGCGCAACGCAGGATACAATCGAAGTTTTCTTCGACCCTGAGACCCGTAAAGCCGACGTTATGCCGGATTATTACCGCGAAAAGCTGACCCCGCTGGTGGTCGATTTCGAAAACTACGAGGATTAAGCACATGACCGATCTCACCGGTAAAACTGCGATCGTGACCGGCGCGGGACGCGGCCTGGGGCGCGCAATGGCCGCTGGCCTCGTTGAGGCCGGCGCAACGGTCGCACTGGTCGAATTGGACCGGGACGTTCTGGACGAGGCGGTAAAGAAAATTGGAGATGGCTGTATCGGCATCGCAGCCGATGTCTCCAGCCCGGACGAGGCGCAACGCATCGTCAACGAGACGCTTAGCGCTTTCGGCGGCCTGCATATCCTGGTCAACAACGCCGGGCTTGGCCCGGAACGGTTCCGCGATACCGACCGTTCCAACGCCAAGATGATCTGGGAAATCGATTTCACGGACTGGCAACTGTTCCTGGACGTTAATACCACCGGACATTTCGTGATGACCAAAGCCGCCATGCCGCATTTGCTGGCACAAGACTGGGGACGTATAGTCAATGTAACCACCAGCCTCGACACCATGACCAACTACACTAACGGCGCCTATGGCCCCTCCAAGGCCGGGGCTGAAGCACTGGCGACGATGATCGCGGGCGGCGTCGACGGGACCGGCGTTACCTGCAACGTCCTTATCCCGGGCGGACCAGCGGATACGCGCATGATTTCTGCATCAGGGATCTATGCAAACCGCGACAAGTTGATCCAGCCCGACGTCATGGTGCCGCCACTTTTGCAGCTGCTATCCGAAGGTGCGAGCAAAGTAAACAACCGCCGGTTCCGGGCAGCGTTATGGGATGTTGAGGCCGATGCCGATAGCAACATGGCCGCCTGCGGTGATCCCATCGCCTGGCCGCAACTCGGCGGACAGGCGATACGGCCGGACGGAGACCCGCGGGGCAGCGGTAACACAGGGTCAGAAAATGACTGAACGGAAACTTGCAGGTAAAGTAGTGATGATGACGGGGGCCGGACGGGGGCTCGGCCGGTCGATGGCTCTGGCGTTGGCCAGAGAGGGTGCGAAACTCGCCCTAGTTGACCTGGACGGCGAGGAACTTCAGCAGGTCGCGGGCGAAGTTCAGGACATCGGTGGCCGCGAGTCCGTTATCCCTCTCGGCGCCGACGTATGCGATCCAGACAGCTCGGCCACCGCAGTTTTCTACGCTATAGAAAACTTCGGACGTCTCGACGTATTGTTCAACAATGCGGCGCTGGGTCCGCAGGCAGTGGCGGCGGATCCATATGGAAACCCGCCAAAGTTCTGGGAGCTCGACCCCTATACGTTTACCCGCATGGTCGATGTCAATGCCGCGGGACCGCAGCTGATGGCGGCGTCTGCGGTGCCCAACATGCTGCAGAACGGCTGGGGCCGGATCGTTAATATCACCACAGCGCTGGACGCGATGTATGTGCCGGGAATGGGAGCCTACGGCCCGTCAAAAGCGGCACTCGAAGCGCATACCGCCATCATGGCGAGAGATCTTGAGGGTACCGGCGTCACGGCGAACGTGCTGATCCCTGGTGGGCCCGCCAACACCCGTATGATCCCGGACGCAACCGGGATCCCGCGCGAAGCCCTGATCCAGCCAGAAGAAATGCAGGAACCCGCCGTTTGGCTGGCTTCCGTGCAGTCTGATGGACACAATGGCGAACGCTTTATCGCCGGTCACTGGGCTGACGGCCTGGGGAAAGCCTCTGCCCCCTGTGCGTGGCCACAACTTGGCAAGCAGGCAATTCTGCCGAAATCGGTAGCACGTTGAACCTGGAGGCGACGCAATGACCGACCGACCGCTGGAAGGACGAACCGCAGTTATCACCGGCGCGGGCCGCGGCCTCGGCAAAGCGATGGCAGAAGGACTTGCCGCCCAGGGTGCGCGAATCGCACTCGTTGACATGGAGAAGGACGTGCTGGCCACTGCCGTCGCGGATGTAGAAGCCGCAGGCGGTCAAGGGTGCGCGTTGTCGGTACCGGCGGATGTAACTGATACGGAAAAGTCACAGGTCGCCATCGACTGCACGATCGACGCCTTCGGCGGGTTCGATATCCTGATCAACGATGCCGCGATGGGTCCGCAATTCTTCACGGACAACTTCGTCGCCCATACCCCAAAGTTCTGGGAGCACGATATCGATCTCTGGCATCGCGTCCTAACCGTCAACGCCTACGGTCCTCAGTTGATGGCTACCATCGCCGCACCGCACCTGGTCGACCGTGGCTGGGGGCGGATCATCAACGTTACAACCAGCCTGGATACCATGTACCTGCGGGGGTGCGGCGCCTACGGCCCGTCAAAAGCAGCGCTGGAAGCGAACACCCGTATAATGGCTCAGGACCTTGACGGTACTGGGGTGACGGCCAACGTGTTGATCCCAGGCGGACCGGCGAATACGCGGATGATCCCGGAGGCCACGGGCTTCGACCGCGATGAACTGGTCCAACCGGAAGTAATGCAGCCCCCGGTGAACTGGCTGTGCTCGACGGATGCGGACGACATATCGAACATGCGGTTCATTGCGGCCATGTGGGACGAAAGCCTGCCGCGCGAAGAACGGATTGCGGCGGCGGGTGCCCCGACAGCGTGGGCACAGATTGGGTCGGTGGCCAAACGCCCCGGCGGCTGGGCAGACGCGGAGAGATAACTGGCAAACGGAGAGCGAAAAATGACCGACAGAAATCTTGAGGGAAAGGTGGTCGTCATGACGGGTGCCGGGCGCGGCATGGGCAAGGCAATGTCCACCGCGCTGGCCGGTGCGGGGGCGAAAGTCGCGATGATCGACATCGACAAAGACGTGCTGAATGAGGCGGCAAAGTTGGCGGAAAATGCCGGCGGTCCAGCGTCGGCCAGGGGCTTCGTTTGTGATGTTACAGATGCTGGGCACGCAAAGGCGACGGCGGAAGAGATCGTGGCGACGTTCGGATCGCTCGACGTGCTAGTCAACGATGCAGTCATCGGTCCGGAACGTATTTCCGGGTTTATGACCAAGAAATCGAAGTTCTGGGAACTGGACGACGATCTGTGGAACGCCATGCTGCGGGTGAACATCTTCGGCCCGCAATTGATGGCGAAAATCTGCGCACCGTAAATGATCCAGCGCGCCTGGGGGCGCATCGTCAATGTAACAACGAGTCTCGATACGATGTACCTCGCTGGCGCGGGTGCATACGGCCCGACAAAAGCAGCACTGGAGGCGCACACTTTGATCATGTCGCAGGATCTGGAGGGCACAGGCGTCTCGGCCAATGTGCTCGTGCCGGGTGGCATGGTGAATACGCGCATGATCCCCGAACAATCGGGTATCCCACGGGAGAAACTGATTCAGCCAAACGTGATGGAAAATCCGATCAAGTGGCTGGCATCGGTTGCATCTGACGGCACCACCGGCATGCGGTTTATTGGTGCGCTGTGGGACGAGGCCCTGCCAATGGATCAGCGGATCGAACAGTCCGGCGCACCCTGCGCGTGGACGCAACTGCCGTCGAAGGCGATTTACCCGGATTAAACGCCCGCCGTCTCAGTGGATAAGGAGTTGGAATCCCTTCCACCAAGGCTCGGGTCGAGACCCTTCTTCCGTTTCATCGCTGAGAGACGCACAACATTCGATGAAAGCCTAATAAACCCCATGAGTATTAGCTCCTAGCTCGTTCAAACCTAAGTGAATGACCTTGTCTGTCCCATTCAAGGCAAGGTATAGGAAATGGTAGACCGGACCGTCCGCAAGCATTTTTTCAATCGATACCTACTCGGTTTCGTCCCAAGGAATTGGTTGATCCAGCCTCCGATGGAACCGAAGTCCTGACTCTGGAACGACAACCACAGGTCTTTAGTGAAAGATTTTGCGTAGGTGGCTGATAAAAAAAACAGGTCATGCATAACAAGAACCATTCCGCCAGGAGTGAGAACGCTGCGAAATCTCAGCCGCCTTTGCTGGCTTTAAACAAAACTAAACCGCCGAAAATCACCCAAAAAGACGGCTAGTGCAGCGACGGACTGCTTAAGACGATAGAAGAACTCGAACTCGGATTTTCCGCCACTGGCACCGGCGTAATCACTTCACTGTCGCTTTACATATTTCAGCGCCCTGATCGCAATCAAGAACCCGATAAATAGCAGAATAGCACCGACGAGATACGGCGCATCCCGTCCGAAAGCACCGAATGCCGCGCCGGCGGAAATCGGCCCCAGGATCCGACACATGGACTGAGCTGACTGGGACGCACCCATGGCGGCGCCTTGGTGTTCATCCGGTGCGTTTCTTGAGATCAGCGCGCTGAGAGACGGGTTCGCAAGACCGAAACCCACTGCGATTAGGATCCCGCCGACAAACGCCATGGGCGGCGAATAAACAATCAGGACGGTCGCAAAACCGGCCGACATCAGAAGGGACCCTGCCACAACCAGCGGGCCTTCACCAAAGCGCTTGCTGAGCGGACGCACCAAACCGCCCTGCACCAACACCATCAAAAAGCCGATAAACAGGAAGAAGATGCTGACCTCGCGCACGCCCCAGTGCAGCTGGCGTTCGGTCCAGAGCGCGAACGTGCTCTCTAACCCTGCCATACAGAAGGCAAGCACGGTCAGGATCAGCAACGGAAACAAAACGCCGCGCGTTGCCCCGGCCACGGAAAACGACCGCATCCGGCCCGCGATAGATCGCGCCTCATCTCCCCTGACACGCGCAGCAGGCTCTCTCAGCATTACCAGCGCCGCCAAGAAACCGACAGCCCCGACCGCAGCGGCGATCATGAAGGCGGTGCGGAAATCCGTTTCGCCCGCACCTGCGCGGGTCAGCAGCCAGCCGATCCCAGGGCCAAGAACGAAGCCCGCGCCGATCGCAGCCCCCATCTGACCCATGCGCCCTGCCCTTTCTTCCGGACGGGTTACGTCGGCGATATATGCCTGCGCCACCGGCAGCGTACCGCCCATCAGCCCGCCAAGGGCGCGCGCGGCAAACAGCATCCATAACGCATCTGCCTGGCTGACCCAAGCAAACGACAAGGCTGTGCCCAACATGCTGAAACAGAGTATGGGCCGCCGTCCCCATTTGTCGCTGATTACGCCCCAGGGGAACGACGACAGAAACGCGAAGAACGCATAGGTGGAAAACAGCAGCGTCACCTCGAACGGGGACGCGCCGTATCGCTCGGCCCAGAAAGGCGTAAACGGGATAATTATGCCGAAGGCCAACATGTCGAAGAATACGATCAGCAGAAGAACGCCGATCGCGCCCTTTTGGGGCGATGTGCTAATCATAATGTCAATCTAGCGAGTGTTTTACGGACTCACCATGGCCCTCAGTTCGAATTTCAGCACCTTGCCCATCACGTTTCTCGGAAGCGTTTCCGTGAAAATGACGTCATGTGGGTGTTTGAATCGGGCTGAATGAAGGCGAAAGGGCCAACATCGATATTTACCTCTACATCCTCAATAAGATGGCATCCGGCAAATCCCGTCGCGCGCTGTTCTAGTGCAAAAAAAGCGCGCTTTAGTTGACCTCGTTCAACCCTTCTTGGGAAACCGCTGACCAGGCCCCGGTGTCGGCCCCGTCTTTGCCGCGAGGTTCAGCTTTCTGGCCTATCACCGGCGCAATAAAAAGCGCGCCTAATACCCACCGTATGCAGTACTATCAGCCCATGGTCGATACCGAACTTTCACAGGATCAAACGCCGGAGCTTGCGCTTTCAGGCGTTACCCGTCGGTTCGACGACTCATTCGCTCTGAAAAAAGTCGGTTTTTCGGTCTCGAACGGAGAATCGGTCGTTCTTATCGGACCTTCCGCATCGGGCAAAACGGTTACCCTGAAAACTATTGCCGGGCTGTTCCACCCGGATTCCGGGAGCATCCAAATTCGTGGGCACGAAATGACAGGACTGAGCGGTCGCGAACGGGATGAGGCCACCCGCATGGGCATGCTGTTTCAGCGATCTGCACTGTTCGACAGCCTGACCGTATGGGAAAATATTACGTTTCGCCTGCGCCAGAACAGCCGGATATCTAGGGACGAAGCCATAGAACTTGCGCATGCCAAGCTGGCGGCAGTGGGCCTGAGAGCCGACACCGCCCTGCTCTATCCGGTGGAACTCTCGGGCGGCATGCAGAAACGCGTCGGGATAGCCCGGGCACTGTCGGACGAGCCCGAAATTCTGCTGCTGGACGAACCCACGGCAGGTCTCGACCCGATCATGACCAACGTCATCAACGATCTGATCCTGGAAAATGTCCGCGAGCTCGGCGCCACCGTTGTCTCCATAACCAGCAATCTCGACGGAGCTCGGCATATCGCCGACCGTATCATCATGATGAACGACGGAGAGACGGTCTGGGAGGGGACGTCGGAGGATCTGAATGATTCCGGCAACCCATATGTCGACCATTTCGTGCACAAGACCACTGACGGGCCTATCGGCGTCGGCCTGACCTGAGAAGATGCGGGCTGGTCATTCACCCGCCAGACGCTACAATTTAACAATCAAACAAACCTATCAGCAGTACTCAAGCTGCTTTTCATGGCCGCAGGGGTCCTGGTGCTTCTGCCAGCAGGTGTCGTCGAATGCGGAGTTCGCATCGACATAGTAGGCGTGGGACGCGCGCCACGAGCCCGAATAAGATTTCCGATACCGCACACTCAGGACCTACGCCGCTGAACATCTTTTC
>DKQG01000004.1:0-599 GCA_002471575.1 Alphaproteobacteria bacterium UBA7314
GTGCTGGGGAACGTAAACGAACAAACCGTCGCGGACATCTGGAACGGAGATCGCTTCACCCAGATGCGCCGGCGCATGGTGGAAGAAGGCGCGCACGCGTTCTGCCCCCATACCTGCCCGGTACTTCAAGGCGGTAAGAAATACGAAAACCTTGACTGGTATACGGATCTCGACCCAGAGGGGCCTATCCGCAAAAACGCGGAACTCAACGAGGCGGAATACGCGGCACAAAAAACGTCTTTGGGTTCAGAACCGCGCTGGGTCAGGTTCACCTATTCCTATGCATGTAATCTTGATTGTTACCATTGCTACCAGCGTGAAGATGCTACTTTGAGTTACAAGCTTCCCGACGGATTTATGTCAGAGCTGGAAGAATATGTAGAAACAGCTCAGATCGTCTATCCTTTTGGCGGTGAGCCATTCTTTTTCTCGCCCGTCATAGATTTTCTGAGTGATCACAACACCAACACCGAAACACGGTTTTACTTAATAACAAACGCGACACTGCTAACCGACAAGGTGTTCGAGGTCCTCGATCGTTTGTCGATTAACACGATGGCCGCCTCGCTAGATGCCGCCAATGCACTTAGTTTTGACCT
>DKQG01000004.1:1000-17656 GCA_002471575.1 Alphaproteobacteria bacterium UBA7314
GAACTAAAAAGGCGCAAAGGCTTCGAATTTACCCTATCGATGACCCTCAATACGGTGAACGCGCTTGAGATAGAGGACTTCGTGGATCTAGCGTTGCGGTTTGATGCAGAACCTCTGATTATGCTCGTGGCAAACCCGTATCAGACTATAGATTTTCAAAAAAAATTCCTGACCTTCACGGAAGGTCAGTTCGCCGAGATGGAAACTCAAATAGATGCTAGCATTCCCAAAGTGCGTGCGCGAAAGTACAGCGACGCGGAGTTGTACCTCGACCAACTCAAATTGCATCTAGAGATGCACCGAAGTGGCGACAATGATCCCGTTAAGTTCGCGGCAAAAAATGCCGCCAGAACAGTGTTTCGACATCTACCAGAACAGCTGCAAGCCCCGCTCCGTCGTGCGGTCCAAAACCGACGCCGTTCAGCGATGGCACGGGCGGAGCAAAAATTGCGTGAGGACTCCGCACAGTAACGCGGGAAAACGCAAAAGATGACCGACTTATGTATTGCTCTGATCGGATGCGGCCGCATCTCTGGTCATCACGCACAATCCATCCAGCAGACGCCCGGAATCCGTCTTGCTGCGGTCTGCGACATCGAGAAAAGCCGTGCCGACGAATACGCCAGCGCACACGATGTACCGGCATTCGACAACTATCACCTCATGCTCAAGCAACTGGATAAAATCGACCTTGTCTCCATCAATACGCCATCGGGGATGCATCACGAACATGCGCTGGACATCATTGAGCTCTATGGCAAGCACGTCGTGGTGGAGAAACCGACTTTCATGCGGCCCTCGCATCTCGATGCGGCGCAAATGGCGGCTGAAAGTGCGGGCGTCAGAATTTTCCCCGTATTTCAGAACCGGTACAACAAGGCCGTCGATCGCGTTCGTACGGCGCTCCGGCAGGGTGAACTTGGCAAAATACGGACCGTTTCCGTGCGCCTGCGATGGTGCCGCCCGCAACGCTACTACGATCTGGCGCCCTGGCGCGGCACCTTTTCCCACGATGGCGGGGCACTTACCAATCAGACCGTCCATCATGTCGATCTTTTGCGGCATCTAGGAGGTAAGGTGAGCCGGGTGAACGCGACAATGCGGACCTTGGGCGCCGAAATCGAAGTTGAAGACACAACCGTGGCAACCATCGAGTATGAATCCGGCGCGATCGGAACTTTGGAGTCCACAACCGCCGCTCGGCCGGATGATTTTGAGGCGTCGATCTCTTTCGTCTGCTCGGAAGGACTCGCACAGATCGGTGGAATCGCCGTTAACGAGCTTCAGATATTTACCCCCGATCCGGTGGCCTGCACAGGATATAGCGAGGATTTCGTCGGGATCGAAGGCCATGGCGCCGTCTACGGCTACGGGCACAGCGCCATGTATGCCGATATAGTCGGCGCGTTATCCAGCGACGATCCGTATCCCGTCGACCATGAAGATTGCCGCGATACCCTCAGACTTCTCCACGCATTCTATCGGTCCGACGAAGCGGGCGACTGGGTCGAGGTCGACGACGACGCCGAATCCTTCCGGCTCGGTCGAGCGGATGACGCTGTTTCCAAGATATATCGGACGCCCGCGTGAAAAAAACCCTTCGCATCGGGATCGCCGGTTACGGTATCGTCGGGAAACGGCGCCGCGAAGTGGCGGAAAGCCGCGGCGACATGCAAACCGTTGCCGTCTGCGACCAGTATTTCGGTGAGAGCGGCGCGCTGGAGGATGGCACTCGGTATTACCCGCATTACAGCGATCTTCTGAGAGAAGACCTTGATGCCCTGTTCGTCAGCATCAGCAACGACATGGCCGCAGAAGTCACGTCAGCGGGTCTCGAACGCGGTTTGCACGTGTTCTGCGAAAAACCCCCAGGCCGCGATCTCGAAGACATCGCGCGCGTTTTTGCCACAAAGAAACACCATCCGGGTCTCAAGCTGAAATACGGCTTTAACCATCGCTACCATGATTCAGTGCGCGATGCGCTGGCAATTCTGTCTTCCGGTGAACTGGGCCGCGTCATCAACGCGAGGGGAATTTACGGAAAATCTCAGCTGGTCACCTTTGGTCAGACCTCTTGGCGAACCGACCGTGCGCTGGCCGGGGGCGGCGTCCTGCTCGACCAGGGCATACACATGGTAGATCTATTGCGACTATTCTGCGGCGAATTTGCGGAGGTCCACAGCTACGTATCGAACGATTTCTGGAAACATGACGTCGAAGACAACGCTTACGCGCTGATGCGCAGCAAAACCGGCGTCGTTGCGATGCTCCATTCCTCCGCCACGCAATGGCGCCACAGATTCAATCTGGATATCACTCTCGAGAGAGGATCGATCACGTTGTCCGGCATCCTTTCGGGGTCGAAGAGCTACGGTGCCGAAACGCTCACCGTCGCACGGTTGGGAGAAGACGATATGGGAGACCCGCTGGAACAAACCACCCGCTACAACACCGATCCTTCCTGGCGGGCCGAAATCGACGAGTTCGCCAACGCGATCCGCGACAATGGAACGATCATCCATGGATCCGCTGATGACGCATACCGAACCATGGAACTAGTCTATCGAATTTATTGTGCCGATCCGGAATGGCGCACACGATGGAGCTTGCGGGATCCCGCCGCGGGCAGCGGAACGAAAAGCGAATGAAAACATACGGAATTATTCCCGCACGCATGGGATCGAGCCGGTTTCCCGGAAAACCTCTTCACCCGATTGCCGGGAAGCCCATGATCGAACATGTCTACGCCCGCGCCAAACTTTCCTGGGACTGGGACATGCTATGCATCGCGACCTGCGACGAAGAAATCTGCGACTTCGCTGAAAAGAAGGGCTTTCCCGTGGTGATGACGTCGGACAAACACGTCCGGGCGCTGGACCGGGTAGCGGAAGCGTACGAAATTCTGGCCGAGCCGGGAACAGACGACGACATCGTGGTGTGCGTCCAGGGCGACGAACCGCTGATCGGCAGTGATACGATATCGGCAGTGATCGCACCGTTCAGACGCGACCCACAGATTGACGGCACAATGCTAGCGGTCCCGATCGCCGACGAAGCACTCTATCGGAACCCGGACATCGTTAAGATCGTTCACGACCTTAACGGGAACGTCCTTTACACAAGCCGGCAGCCGATACCCCATTGCGATGAATTTTCGCCGGATCTCGGCGCGTTGCGGGTGGGAGGCATATTTGGATTTCGCTGGCACATGCTGAAATGGTTCACGGAGCTACCGGAATCTCCGCTGGAACGCGTTGAAGCTTGTGACAGCAACCGCATTTGTGACAATGGTCGCTTTCAGCGCATTGCACCGATTTCTGCAAGGGCCTACTATTCCGTAGACAGCCCCGAAGACGTTGAACTGGTGGAATCTGCAATCGCCGGCGATCCTTTGTGGGGACAGTATTGACCGGACTGGCGCGAACCGGCGCGAGCTTCGGAGGCAAGGCTGCAGTTTTTCTTCTATCGACCGCCGTCTCTGTCTTCATCGCGGAATGGAGCGTCCGGCTGGCGTTGCCCGACTACGATCCGGCGGGGCAGGTGGTCTGGCAAACCCATCCGCGGGCGGGAACGGTTCTGGGCCAACCGGGAACAACCGCGAGACAGATCAAGAATTCCGGGGATTACAACGTATCCGTCCGCTTCAACCGGCATGGTTTTCGCGATAGACAGGATGTATCGACGGGTCACGACAAGGATATGTACGTGGTAGGCGATTCCTTTGCTTTCGGCTGGGGAGTCGAAGAAAGCGAACGTTTCTCGAACGTGCTTGCAAGGCTGAGCAACGAGCGCGTTTTCAACCTCGCTGCTTCGTTGAATATCGACGGTTACGAAAAGCTGTTCCCCTATGCCGAATCACTCGGCGCAAAATTCGGCCACGTTGTTCTGTCGTTGAACATGATCGACGACGTTCGGCGCTATGCAGTCGAAGAGGTTGAGACGCTTACCTCGCCGGTCGTTCCGCCAACCCGGAACGGCTTGGATATTTCGCTGATGACGGTCAAAAATTTTCTTCTCCGGGAATCGGCGTTCTATCTCCTAATGACACAAAGCCTCAATCATCTTCAACCGCTTCGCAGGTTTTTGATAAGTGTCGGCATCATCAAAACGATCAATGAAATTTCATCGGGTCTGCCTGATCGGGATGCGATCTCTGTCACGGCGGACCGGTTGGCA
Organism: Alphaproteobacteria bacterium UBA7314; assembly: GCA_002471575.1. Taxonomy (GTDB): domain Bacteria; phylum Pseudomonadota; class Alphaproteobacteria; order MPNO01; family UBA830; genus UBA830. The sequence goes on from DKQG01000004.1 coordinate 5,177, forward strand.
GCACTTGACCGGCGGTACGATCTGACCGTTCTGTTAATACCCTCCCGGGGTTTGTGGGTCGGCGCCCGGCGGAGCGAGACCCGTGAAGTGCACGATCGGGTGATCAGGGCACTACGGGAGCGCGGCGTGACAGTCATCGATCCTCTGCCCGAACTGGAGAAAGGCGACAATCCTCTTCAGTATCATTTTCGCAATGACGGCCACTGGAATCCGCGCGGTCATCGGCTGATCGGCGAGGTGCTCCAAAACGCGCTGTCGGGAGACAAATAACCGCGTGCTGTTCAGTAGCGTCGAATTTATGTTCGTCTTTCTTCCCGCGACAATCGCGGGGTACGCGGTATTCGCCAGGCTGTTCTCCGTGCGTTCGGCAACCGTCTGGCTGATCGCCGCATCGCTTTTCTTTTACGCCTATTGGGACGCGGCCCTTCTGACCCTGTTGCTGGGGAGCATCGTTTTCAATTTCGTTTGCGGTAAACGATTATTTACCGAGCGATCTCGGGCGCTTCTTTGGGCAGGATTGTGTTTCAACGTCGGATTGCTGGCGTATTTCAAGTACGCCGGCTTCTTTGTGGAAAACGTGGAATCGGCGCTCGGCGTAGAAATCGCCAATCTCGATATCGTACTGCCGTTGGCGATATCTTTCTTCACGTTTCAGCAGATCGCCTATCTCGCGGACGTATACCAGGGCAAGGCGGTAGAGCCAGACTTTTTCAGCTATGTGCTGTTCGTCTCGTTCTTCCCGCAGTTGATTTCGGGTCCGATCGTGCATCACAGCGAGATGATGCCGCAATTTGCAAACAACGAACGCCGCTGGATGCGCCGAGATCTGATCGTGCCCGCACTCGGCTTTCTCGTGATGGGGCTGTATAAAAAAGTCGTGCTTGCGGATGGGGTCGCACCGATTGCCGATCAGGTATTTGACGCGTCAATCACCGGGGTGCCCTCGATGACGGATGCCTGGATCGGTACGCTGGCCTATACTTTTCAGATCTATTTCGACTTTTCCGCCTATTCCGACATGGCGGTCGGCATTGCTCTGCTGTTCGGCATCCGGCTTCCTCTGAATTTCAATTCACCTTATCGCGCGGTCAACATCATCGATTTCTGGCGCCGCTGGCACATGACATTGTCCCGTTTTATCCGGGACTACATATACATCCCGTTGGGCGGCAGCCGTAAAGGCGGGGCCAAAAGATACGCCAATCTGCTGATCGCAATGCTCATCGGCGGGCTATGGCACGGCGCCGGCTGGACATTCATCGTCTGGGGCGGTCTTCACGGGGTCTATCTCATCGCGAACCATCTGTTCCGGCGCATTTACCCAGTCCGGGAGAAACAAGCGGCCTGGTCCGCCTGGACCGGACGTGTCCTGACATTGCTCGCCGTGATGATTGCCTGGGTTTTTTTCCGCTCGGATGATTTTTCGAGTGCTTCGCGCATGCTACAAGGAATGTTCGGCATGGTGACCGGCGAACCGGTCCTGTCTGGAACTCGCACGATTTTCTGGGTTGGATTGCTGCTAGTCGTCGTCTGGTTTCTGCCGAATAGCTGGCAGGTATTCCACCGTTTCAATCCGGTGCTGGTCGACCGTTCTGCCGCAGCCTCTTTGACGGACTACAGAGCCGTGCCCGCGTCCGCGATCGGATCGAAGGCGATTCTGGTGCCGCTGGGACTCGCGATGGCAGTCGTCAGCATTCTTGTCATAATCGATCGCGGTTCAGACACCCAGCGCTTCATTTACATGATATTCTGACACCATGAACAAAATAGACGAAATGACTCAGGCCCACGGTAGAAATGCAGCCGGATATGCTAGGGCGTACCTTGATTATCTCTCCAGCTGTTTAGATTCGGTGGATTGCGACGCCGTCGGTGCATTTGCCAATTTGCTGCTTTCGGCCCGACAAACCGGAAACGCCGTTTTCTTTATCGGTAATGGCGGATCGGCAGCGACTGCTTCGCATTTCGCAAACGATATTTCCGTTGGTACACGCACCGGTGACGACAAACCGTTCCGCGCCATCAGTCTGACAGATAACGTCGCGGTAATGACGGCGCTCGCAAACGACGAAGGCTACGAAAAAATGTTCGTCGATCAGCTGAAAGTCCACATGCGCGACGGCGATGCGTTGGTGGCCATTTCCGCTTCGGGGAACTCCCTGAACGTCATAGCGGCGGTTGAATACGCCAAGTCCCGTGAAGCCACCATTGTAGGACTTACCGGATTCGATGGCGGGAAGCTCCGCGAACTGTCGGATATTTCACTGCATGTCTCCACCGCCAGGGGCGAATATGGCCCAGTCGAGGATCTTCACATGATTTTCGACCATCTGATCAGTAGCTTTCTCATTGCGGAAGTAAAGCGCCAGACCGGATGAATCGGGCGGTTATTTTCGATCTGGACGGCACGCTTATCGACAGCCTGCCCGATGTAATGAATGCCCTGAATGCGGTTCTCGCGGATAATGGGCGCAGACCGGTGACACTTGACGAAGCCAAGACAATGGTCGGCGGCGGCGCGGAGCCTCTGCTGGAGCGCGCATTCGACGCCACAGGCGAATCTTTGCCCGCGACACGGCTCTTGAAATGCGTCGACGCGTTTACGGGGTACTACCGGGAAAATCCAGCCACGGAAACGACGATTTTCGACGGCGCGATCGCGGCGCTGGAAGCTTTGACCGGCGACGGCATTAAGCTTGGGATTTGCACCAATAAACCGCATGCATCCGCTCTGCAGGTCTTAGAGGCCCTGGGTCTGGCCCAGCACTTCGATGCCTGTTTCGGCAAATCCTCCGTGCCGTATCACAAGCCCGACCGGCGGCATTATAACGAAGTAGCGAAGGCGCTGGGCGTGGACCCGGATCAAAGTCTCTATGTCGGAGACAGCGAAACGGACGTGGAAACCGCACGCAATGCCGGCGTGCCGATAATCATGGTTCCGTTTGGATACACCCACCGCCCCACCGAAGAACTGGGCGGAGACAGGATGATCGCTCATTTCTCGGAGCTCCCCGACACAGTGAGAGAACTGTTCGCCGCGCTCTCAGCCGGCTGTTAGCCAAACCTGTATGACACGCGTCGCGATCCCCTCAATATCCTTCTGCCAGACAGAAAGTCTGCGGCAGGCGGTCCTAGAAAAATATCCCGATACTAGGTTCAACGAGGAAGCGCGCCGCATGACGGATGACGAACTAGTCGTGTTCCTTTCGGATAGGGACGCCGCGATCATGGGGCTGGAAAATCTGACGGCAGACATGCTGGACCAGTTGCCCGAACTGAAAATCATCTCTCGCATGGGGGTGGGTCTGGACAACGTCGATCCCGAGATGTTGCGGGACCGCGGCATCCGTATCGGCTGGACGGGCGGCACCAACCGCCGTTCAGTGGCGGAGCTGATGATCGCCTTTTCCGTCTGCGCATTGCGTCACGTCGGGCCGCTCTACGCGGCGATGCGAAACGGGGAACGACCGCGCCATCAGATGGGTCGGCATCTTAGCGGACGTGTCGTCGGGTTGCACGGTTGCGGCAATGTAGGCAAAGACGTCGTGCGGCTACTGCAGGCTTGGGATTGCGAAATCTTGGCACACGATCTTCTCGATTTCCCGGAGTTCTATGACGAATTCGGAGTGACGCCGGTGTCGTTCGAAGATCTGGTTACAAGGTCCGAAGTTGTGTCGCTTCACATTCCATTGGATAATACGACACGCGGCCTCTACTCGGCAGGGGTTCTCGACCTGATGCGCGATGACGCCGTCCTTATCAATACCTGCCGTGGCGGAATTATCGACGAATACGCGTTGAAACAACGGCTGATGGAGGGCCGGCTAGCAGCTGCCTGTATTGATGCTTTCGCGGTTGAGCCGCCAACCGACGACGAATTGTTGAATGCACCGAATTTTTTGTGTACGCCGCATATTGGCGGTAGCGCAGAAGAAGCAAGGCTCGCCATGGGGAGAGCCGCTATTGACGGTATCGAAGATAATTTCTTACCCGAACCGGGCGTTTTTCCGTTTGCCTGAAAATCCTCAGATTGGTGTACGAGTATGACAGCAGCGATCTTGCGGAAAGCGCGACATGTGCTCGACGACCCAGTCCTGCGGCGATGGCTTCTGCGCAGAATTGTGGGGCTTGAACCCCCCGCCCCGAATTTTACAATGGGAGCGCCGCCGTATCTGGGGCGACCGAATTCCTCAAATAACGAACAGCTGTTTCCGCGATGGACCGGTCAGAAATCGGTGCAACGGTTTAGCCCAGTCAACGGGATGGTAAAAATCGACCTACCGGGACTGACAGTAGATGTCTCGTCGGACAATCCCGGGGCGCTGTTCGACCGAGACTATCCGGACATAGAAACACTGCTGGCCGCACATCGTTTCGCCTGGGTTCCACTGGCAGGGCCAGGCGTCGATATCGGCTGGATCAACGCGATCTGGGAAGCTTGGATCGGCAGATACAATTCAGATCGGAATGGATGGCCGTGGCACGCGTATACCACTGCTGAGCGTGCTATAAACATCATCGATTTCGCGGATCGGTTCGGTTTACCCGGAAACCGGGAAGACTCGGTGCAATCGCTCTCGGGACACGCCGAAATCATCCGGAACAATCTGGAATATTTCGGCGAACATTACACATCCAATCATCTGTCCAATAACGGTCGCGGTCTTCTCAGGATCGGCGTCGCCCTGGGAATCGAGGAATATGCCGAGGACGGCGCAAAAATTATGATCGCGGAAGCAGGGCGTATCTTCGGACGGTCAGGCCTGCTGAACGAAGGATCCAGCCATTATCATCTGCTGGTAACGCGCAATTACATCGATGCCTGGCTCTCAGCCAAAAAGGCAGGGATTGAACATGCTCCGCTTCTGAAAGACATCGCAGAACGGGCCGTCGCTGCTGTTTCGGGCCTCTGCCTGCCGGGCGGCATGCCGCTGATTGGGGATATTTCACCCGATGCACCACCCTCCTATTTCGCATTTCTGATCGGTGCCGAAACGGACGACAGGTGTTGGCCGTCAATGATGAACGAAGAGAACCGGATTGCGGTCACCGACCTGGTCTCTCGTGTTACGCCCGTTTCTCCAGACCGCCTCTCCGAAGACGGCTGGCACCGTTTTGGGGAAGACGATTGGTTAGCGCTCGCCTTCGTTCCCCCGGATGGCTGGCCGCCGATGCCCGGCCACGGACATCAAGATCTCGGCAGTTTTGAACTGCATGACGGCGTCTCTGAGGTTATTGTCGACCCGGGACGAGGCAGTTATGCGGACCCAGAATACTCGAGCGCCGAGGTCCATAGCGGCGTGATGATCGACGGCCGAGAACCTACGCCGGTTAACCGGCCATATTACGATGACGAGTTTCGCCGCCGGGTCATTCCACATAAGCCGGAGTTCGAACGAACCCGCACCGGCCGCATCTTGCGCTCCTATGGACTCGCACGGGTGCGTGGAATAGGAAAATATGAGCGACAATGGTGGTTCAAAGGAGGGTCTGTTGAAATTCTGGATAGGATCCAAGGGAGTGGAAAACACCGGATTGAGCGCCGTTACGTCACGTCGACAGATGTCCAGGCCGGCGACGGCTACGCCCTGCTGAGTGCGAACGGCCGCCGTTGGCGACTTCGGGCCGAAGTAACCCCAACCGTTAAACCGGCAACGAGATGGATGGCCTATGGGAAAGGCCGCCCCGGCAATGTAATCACGTTCGGACAGACGGAAAAACTACCCTTCCAAGGGAAAACAGTTCTTGAGAGACTATAGCCAATCCCGGACTGCGTACTTGGTAGGCATCTGGCGATCCGAAATCTCGATTGCCGCCCAGAGGTATTTTCTGGTTGGTGGCATCAGCGCGATAATGGAATGGACGTTCTTCGCGATAGTTCTGTATTGGCTGGATCAGCACTATCTGATCAGCGGCGCGTGCTCCTTCGCATTTGCAACTGCAGCGAACTATTACTTGTCGGTTAGGTACGTCTTCGGAACCGGACGGCGGCCACGCGGTCAGCGGATTTTCCTGCTTTACTTAGTCAGTGCGATCGGCGTCGCGTTCAATCTCGGCGTTCTCGCGATTGGAATCGATTTTATCGGCATGCACGAAATGGCCGCAAAAATTGTCGCAACGGGCGCTGTATTTGGATGGAACTTTGCGGCGCGTTATTTTTTTGTTTTCCAAAAATGAAACAGGAATCTCGGTCCTTTGCCCGCTCGCCCAACCAGCTCGTGTCGGTTCTCGCATGGATCTGGACTATCGGCATTCTTGCAGCCTACACCCACGGATTTGCCGATATCATCCGACTTCTCTGGAATTGGCTTATAAGGATCGGAACATAACGAAAAGAGTGTCGCCATCATGACGCTGCTTATTTCCCTCGCCGCTGTTTCCGGCATGATCATGGCCAGCATCGGCTTCGGTCTGATCGCATTGCGAGCTTTCGGCGCAGAGAAGTTCCTGCATAGCGCGCTAGAACGGGCAATGTCCGGATTTGTTTTGGGCATTGGTATCCTTGGCTGGCTGCTGTTTTTCCCGGGAGCTCTCGGGGCCTTCTCCCCCGCGGTTTTTTGGGGTGCGATGGCGGCAGGGGTGGCAGCTCTCTTCAGTCGGATGTCCTCCCTCAAGGGTCTTGCGGCAAGTCGCCCGCTGAAACCCATGGACATTGCTCTTTTTTCCGTTCTGGCGGTCATCGCGGTTTTTGATTTATTGGAAGCAATTGCGCCCGCCGCGGATGCAGATACGTTGGCGTATCATTTTGCCTTGCCACGCGATTTCGTAGCGAATGGAGAGATTTTATTTAACGCACGCGCGGTGACCGGCGCGATACCGCTGCTTGTTCATATGACATATGCAGCCGCGCTGGCTACGGGCGGCGAACTGTCCCTTAATCTGTGGGCAGCCGCGACGGGATGGGCACCGGGCCTCCTTCTTTATGCGGTGGTACGCCGGCACCTCAGTCGCACATGGTCGTTGGTACTTCTCGCGCTATTCCTGACTACACCGGCGATTTTGTACGGCGGCGGGAACGGCCAGATCGAAACCCGATGCGCGGCGTTTGCGCTTTGCGCGGTATTGTTTTTACTGGTCTCAGAGCGGGAGGCGTCCTACCGAGTGCTTGCGCTGGCAGGAATATGCGCAGGGTTTTTTATCGCAGCGAAGTATTTCGGTCTGATTTTCGCGGGTGCCACAGGTCTTGTGGTGCTCTGCCATCGTGATGGTTTAAAGCGCGGCACGGTCTTTGGGATCGCCGCGCTCGTTGCAGGTTTTCAGTGGTATATGTGGAACTATATCCACACTGGCGATCCAGTGTTTCCGCTGCTCACCAACATGCTACAGTTGCCGGAAACAGCTTACTGGAACAGCGAATTTGGAAAGTACTTTTCGGAAACACAGGCAAAGAGCGAGTTGCCGCTGGACCGAAGTATAACCAACTGGCTTCTGTACCCGATATTCTCGATTTTCAATGTGGTCGAACAGTTGGAAGGTGGACGTACCGGACTGGGGGTCGTCACATTACTTATTTTGCCAGCCGCTGTGATCGGGATATTGCGCACATCAGATGGGCGGCGAGAATTGCTCGTCCCCCTGATCATCGCCGGAGTCTTCTTCACCATTTGGTTCTTCAGTGGCACGACCCAGCGAACGCGTCACCTTTTGCCAGTCTATCCGCTGGTATTGGCCACAGCGTTTCCGGCAGCTATCGGATGGGCACGACAGACGCGTCTGCTTTGGCCTGCAAGCGCGGGGCTGAGCGCTGCATTAATTATCCAACTCACAGGACATTCGTTATTTACCGTCAATTATGCGAGACACGTTTTCAGTTCTGAGACCCGGTGGGAGTTTCTTGAGCGCAACGTAACCGGCGCGAATGCAGCGAAATGGATCAATGAAAATTTTCGGGAAAACGCAAGAATAGGCTTTATGGGGGAGCGGCAATTGGCGTTTCTCATAGAAGTACCCAGCTTCATGATTCACCCTCATATTCAGACGGTAATCGATGCGCGCCCCAGTAATGGCGACGAAAAACGGTTTGTTGAGCAAACCCGACGACAAGGATTGACGCATCTCCTGATAAATGAGAAGTGGTTCAACCCACGGAAAACAACCCCCGAGATAAAACTTTTTCCCGGTTTGATTAACAGACTTTTGGATCAGGGTTGCCTTGTAGGTATACAGAAGCTTGATACCAACTCCTTCCCATCCCGTACTTTGAGCGGTTTTGGGGGACGGATATGGCGACAGAAGTTTCTGATACTTAAAATCGACTACCCGAAATGTCCGGTGACTTCGTGACAAATACAGCTAAACCATTTCCCGGCGATGTACTCGAAGACATGGGGAGCATGCAAAATTATAACGATTGGATCGTTAGCCAATTTTCGACCAAACTCGGAGGCAGAGCAGCTGAAATTGGTGCGGGGCTGGGAACCATTTCAGAGCGGTTACGTCCGTTTGTGGATCGGCTTGATCTCATTGAACCGACGCTCGCACTTGCGGAACAGCTGCGCGAAAAGTTTGCCGACGATGATCACTGCATTGTCGCGGAGCAGACCCTCGAAAGTTGGATGGAAACAACGTCTGACGGAATTTACGACGCTGTCGTCATGGTCAACGTGCTGGAGCACATCGAAGACGACCGCGCCGCCGCCCGTGGCCTGTTCGCCGCGATGAAACCCGGCGGGAAGCTGCTGATTTTCGTCCCGGCCCTGCCCTTTCTTTACAGTGAACTGGACCGGATATACGGTCACTTTCGTCGCTATCAACGTAAAGACCTCAGCAACTGCATCGAGAGTGCCGGTTTTCGCATCGAACGACTGCGGTACTTCGATATCACTGGCGTCTTCCCATGGTGGTTGTTGAATACCGTCATGGGTAAGACATCTGTCCATCCGCCGTTTCTGACGATCTACGACAAAATTCTTGTGCCACCGACCAGGGTGATGGAGTCGATTTTGCCCCCGCCGCTCGGAAAAAACCTGATACTTATCGCAAGTAAGGACTGATTCTTCGCATTAAGACGCGTCGGCATGAAAGGATGAGTGTGCCAATTTGATCAATGTCACCATCCTGATCCCCTAATACAGCCAAGGGGCCGTGATTATCCATTTGCTGGAGCAGACTCACGGACAGATTGGGCAAGAATCTGGTCTTCCAAAACATTCTCTGTCAATTGATCGACACAAGCCCTCTCTAGGGACTACATTCAATCGTTCAATGGCAACGGTGTAAAATCTAGTCGTCGCCGTATTCGTTTTCATATCGGACAAGTGTACGGAATGCGGTGGCTGCTAACGGCGGCCGAATCGGGTTTTCGGTGTGCAGGCAAGAAAATCTGATACCATGATTGATCCACACTGGGGAAATGCCGACCGGCAGTATTGATAAAGCTGGGCTGAACAACTCATGAAGAAACTCTCGGTAATTATGCCCTGCTTCAACGAACAGGGAACCATCCGCGATATCGTCGACAAGGTATTGAACGCTGATCGGCATGGACTAGATATTGAGCTCATCATCGTCGACGATGGATCCCGGGATAAGTCGAGGGAAATTATCGCAGAGCTGAGGGAGAGCGACGACCGAATCAAGTCGATTTTCCAGGAACAGAATCGGGGTAAGGGCGCTGCTCTCCGCGCCGGGATTACATCAGCGTCCGGCGAAATCGTTCTCATTCAGGATGCCGACCTGGAATACGAACCGCGCGAATACAACAAACTGCTTACACCCATCATAGAAGACAACGCCGATGTAGTTTACGGCTCGAGGTTCATCGGCGGCGAAAGTCACCGTGTTCTGTATTTCTGGCACAGTGTTGCAAACCGCATACTGACTCTGATGTCCAATATGACAACCAACCTGAACCTCACAGATATGGAGTGTTGTTACAAGATCTTCCGCAAGGAAATCATTAAAGAGATCGATATAAAAGAGGATCGGTTCGGGTTCGAGCCCGAAATCACGGCCAAGATCGCCCGTCTCAGGCCTCCGCCGAGGATATATGAAGTCGGGATTTCCTATCAGGCCCGAACCTATGAGGAAGGTAAAAAAATCGGACTTAAAGACGCGTTTCGCGCCGTTTACTGCATCTTCCGCTACGGGTATTCCTGGGGCGCAAAATCAGCTAGGGCCAGCAGGTTACCGTGATACGTGAAAACGGACCGCCGTCCAAATCATGAAATGGAGTAGAGAAAAACAGGCGGTGGCGCCGGGTATCAAATGAAAATCATGTTCCTGACGGAGAACTTCCCGCCGGAAACCAACGCAGCGGCAACCCGGGTATACGAACGCGCGTTGTACTGGATTCGCGAAGGGCATGGCGTGACCGTTCTGACCGCGGCACCGAACTTTCCGGAAGGCAGGCTGTTCGACGGCTACGCCAACCGATGGCGGCAGATCGAAGACATCGACGGCATCCGCGTCGTCCGCGTCAAAACCTATATCGCCGCCAACAAGGGCGTAATCTGGCGCACGCTCGATTTTATAAGCTTCATGATTACTTCGTTCATTGCGGGATTGTTCGAAAAGCGCCCAGATGTGGTGTGTTCGACCTCTCCGCAGTTTTTCGCCGCTGTTGGCGGTTGGATGCTCGCCGTATGCCGGCGGCGGCCTTTCATTTTCGAACTGGGAGATCTGTGGCCCGCGTCGATCGTGGCGGTGGGTGCGATGAAAAGATCGCTGCCAGTGCGGCTACTGGAGAAGCTGGAACTTTTTCTCTACCAGCGCAGCGCTGCCGTGGCGGCCCTGACCTACGCATTCAAACGCAACCTCGTCAGCCGGGGTATAGATGCCGCAAAAATTCACGTGGTCCGTAACGGTGTCGATGCAAGTCGCTACGGCGTTCGCCCCCGGAACACGACGCTGGCGGCGGAATACGGCCTTCAGGACAAATTCGTCGTGGGATATGTCGGCACCCACGGTATGGCCCATGCGCTGGATCGCGTCGTGGAGGCGGCGGACCTTCTGAAAGGCGACGACGATATCCGCATTCTGTTTGCCGGCGCCGGCGCTGCACGCGACGGACTGATCGAGCAGGCTGGACGACTTGGATTGTCCAACATTGTCTTCCTGCCGATGCAGCCGAAAGAACACGTACCTGATATCTGGTCGCTGTGCGATGCCGCACTAGTCCATCTGAAAGACGATCCGACGTTCACCGAAGTAATCCCTTCAAAGATCTTCGAAGCCATGGGAATGGGGCTGCCCATTCTTATTTCCGCACCAGAAGGCGAAGCAACTGAAATCGTTGCGGCGGAATATGCCGGCATCGTACTGCCGCCGGAAAATCCGCCAGCGCTATCGGCGGCAGTGCGCTCGCTGCGCGACGACCACGCGGGCCGGAGAAAGTACGCCGAAAATTCACTCGCCGCCGCGCCGCACTACAGTCGCGAAAAGCAGGCTGATCAAATGATCCGGGTTTTCGCCGCCGCTATCGGCGGAAAGCCCGCCGGGCCGGGAGATGTATCTTGAAAGTTTTGGTCACGGGCGCTAACGGCTTTGTCGGGCGCGCGCTGTGCCGCCATCTTGCGGCAGCAGGGCACAGCGTCATAGGGGGTGTGCGGTCGGAAATACCCGATCCCGGCTGGATGGAGGCCAGGGTCATCGGCGATTTGGAAACGCGGCGGAATTTCTCCGAACTAGTCTCCGGAGCCGATGCTGTAGTGCATCTAGCCGCAAGGGTTCACAAGAAGCGCGAAAGACCAGCCGATACGGAGGCTGCTTACCGGCGCGCCAATGCCGATGTCACGGAGAATTTGTCCAGAGCGGCAGCAGATGCGGGGGTCAGACGCTTCGTGTTTCTGAGTTCCGTAAAGGTCAATGGCGAACGAACAATTAATGGCGCCTATACGGAAGAAAACGAACCCGCCCCGGAAGACGCCTATGGACGTTCTAAACTCGCAGCCGAGCAGGCACTTCGAAAACTCTCCGGGGAATCCGGGCTTGCCTGCGTCTCGCTCAGGGTCCCGCTGGTGTATGGCCCCAGCGTCGGCGCGAATTTTGCCGCGTTGCTTGGCCTTTGCAATTTACCCTTCCCGCTGCCGCTGAGCGGCATCACCGCCAATCGGCGCAGTCTCCTGTTCCTTGGCAATCTGAACGGAGCAATCCGGACGGTTCTCGAAGATCCGGCGGACCACACCGCAACCTTTTTGCTGAGCGACGGCGAAGACCTGTCTACCGCGGATCTCGTCCGTCGCCTGCGCCACACCCTGAACCGACGTGTTCCCGATCTGTCGGTACCGGCCAGCGCCCTGCGAACTCTCGCCGGCCTCGCCGGCATGAAACCAGCCGCCGACCGATTGTGCGGATCGCTTCAGATAGACTCATCCTGTTTCCGTCAGACCTATCACTGGACGCCAACGTTTTCGGTCGACCAAGGACTCGCAGCCACCGTCGCATGGCGCTTAGCCACGCGGTAGCCTATCCTCCCGAAAAGCCCATTCTCCCCAACTTAAACTCACCGATGCCGTGACCGCCCATTATGGGCGAGTCGGA
>DKQG01000008.1:0-160 GCA_002471575.1 Alphaproteobacteria bacterium UBA7314
ATAAGAGACACATATCGGGAAATGCTTACCTTGCAGGAGATCAAGGAGGCCAAGCGATTGGCTAGAGCGTGTTCCTTGCGCGCTTTTAAGTCATGCTAAGTCGCCCAAAAAATGCTCATTTTATGAAATGGCGACCCCAACGGGAGTCGAACGTATCCCC
>DKQG01000008.1:509-5068 GCA_002471575.1 Alphaproteobacteria bacterium UBA7314
CAGATGATGACTAGTCTATACAGTGCAAAAAAAACCCGGTCTTCCGGGGTTTTTCTCTGCTTCCTAATGCCCTTGTATTAGCTAATTTTAGCTAGTTTTAGGTTGTTCGTGACTTAAATGTGACCGACCAGCCACTTCGATTTTCTTGGCTCTTCCGGATCCGCGCATAGCCTTTTCGAAATCCATAAAATCCGCCGATCAGGACTCCGGCAAAGTGACTGCTGACCAGCCAATTGAGAGTATTCACATATCCGTATCCAAATACGCCAACGTAAATAATCACAAGAATTATTGCACCGATGACTAAAGGGCCAGGATTGAGCCACCCATCTTTATCACGGCGACTGGTTCCAAAGAGGTAAAACGCGCAAAAATGACCAATACCCGAAAATGTCGCAAACCCCATCAGAGCAAGAAGATAAGTCATCGACCAAAGCCTCAGCCGAACAGCATAATCGCGCCGACCATCACGTAGGCCACTGCTTAATAGATGAATACCCACCGGGGCGCTTTTACCCTCATTTCACATCATCCAAACAGGACGCGCAGCAGGCCGTCGATCAGAAATGTAAGGAAGGGGTCCATTCGATTTAATTTTCAAATTTCGCGTCGATGTTTTTACGGAACAGGAAATAAATAACCCAAATTATAGCAACACCCATCCCGAACAGGTTGTCGAGTGCGCGGCCACCGGCATCGAGATAACCAAGCTGGCTCCCACTGCCTTGCCATACAAAGGCAAACCACACAATTGATGCAACTATTGCAATTTTCAGGGACATTTTCACGGTGCGAGCCTCCGGGTTATCCGGACATGCGACGGGGGAGAGGGGCCTCCAGATGGCGCAATACGTCCGCAAGCTTCATGACATCGGCATATTTGTGATGCATGTCGAACAGGTTGACCTTGTGGCTGATCGGTGTGCGGTCGTAGCAGCACTCTTCCACCAGCGTGACATGAAACCCGTTCGCCTTGGCGTCCTGCACGCCCGCCCGAAGACAGCCCGACGTCGTGCCACCGCCCACGATCAGGCTTTGCACGCCCAGCCCCACTAGGTGCGACATCAGCGGCGTACCGTAAAAACAGCTCGCCCGCTGTTTGTAGACCACCAGATCCGCCGGTTCGGGGGCAAGTTCCGGCAGAATGTCGTATGCGTTGTCGGTTTCCGTCATGGTGACGCGGTTGGTCGGGCGCCCAGCATCCGCGTTACTGCGTTCGTCGCCAGTCGAATAGATCACCGGCAGACCCGCCGTCCGCGCCGCAGCTAGCAACTGCTTGGCCGGTTCGACCATCGCCCAGGCCCGCTCGCCGCAGGAGCTGGGGTATTCCTTGATCACGTCGACCACTCGCTGCTGGCCGCCATCGTAGCTTGCCTGATAGACGTCGATCATCAGAACCGCCGGGTTCGGCCCGACGCGGAGCGGTCGTTCGTACGCGCTGTAAATCTGCAGCGTTTCCTCGTCCATGATATCTGCCCAGCAGTAATCCTCGAACTTGCTCACCATGGTGAGAGCCTCCTCGTTATTAAGCCCCGACACTCTGCCACATCGTCGAGCGCTTCGCGAAGCCCAACCAATCTCACACCGTTTTTCGGTTGCCCTAAATTCCTGTCGCCGCTGTTTCAAAACGTGCCGGACATAAAAATGCTGCCGTCACGCTACGCATATACACGCCTGCCATGCCCGGCGCCGACGAGATAATGATGGAGCAGTTTGACGAGGAACATTTAGTTCGTGACCTAAATGTGACCCATTCAAAAGAAAACCGCAGTCTCTTGCGGTTTATTTGGCGACCCCAACGGGAGTCGAACTCGTTTTAATGCTCAATCAACACGCCGAAACTGTATCAAAATGGCGGTTTTGAGCCAAGATGTATTTCATTCAGAGCATCTAAAATCAGCTCGATCATGTAGGTTTGGTACCGTATTTGGTACCGCGGGTTTGACACTTATGTCAGGTGCGGAAACGACGGGTCTTCGCCATGATCGATTTTGGCTGTCTGGAATGCTGTTTGCCCTTCGCCTTATCGCGTCGCTTAGCTGCAGTCGTCGCAGGATACTCAGCTGACGACAGGCTTTTGATTGCAGCTTCTGACAAAAAGTGTTCGCCGGGCTCGCTCGACTTCTTACCGGACTTCGTTCACCGCTTACGACGACCTCAATCATTGAGAGATTTTTATGGCGTACGCGTCAGTTGTTGCAGCCTCCGCCGCGCCAGCCTTTTTTCAATACGAGCTGATAAGTCTGACTACCACCGCTCAGTGCACCGTGTCTGTACTGATGAATCTTCGCCATAGACGCGCCCAAACATGCTTCATTGCCGGCTTTTTGGTAAAATTCAACGTGTGACTAAATTATCCTGCGCAATGTATGCAGCTATAAAACCCGCGACCCTCAATAAGCGGAAAGCCAGACAAGCTCTACCTAGGAATGTCACATTTTACGGTCAGCGATGTGGAATAGTAGGAAGCGCACAGTATAACACCGACACCTCGCCCTGCGGGTAAAACTTATTATTACTCATCGGCTGGAGCGAACTCCCACATAGGAAAAGGATCAGGGAGGTCCGGCAATGAATCAATGGACTTTACCGAGTCATCATTCACGAGGCAGGCTTCGAGGGCAGCATTAAGTGAAGGCCAGTCTATTCCGCTACCAATAAAGACAAGTTCCTGACGCCGGTCGCCCCAGGGCTCTTGCCAATGTTCTCGCAGATACTCTCGAGTACTCTCAGTATCTGGCCAATTTTCTTTTGGTATTGTGGCCCACCAAGTACCGATTGCTTTCACCGAAGATAGTGCGCCGGCTAGCGCGAATTCGGCCACCCACTCCGGCCGTGTTGCAAGCCAAAAAAGGCCTTTTGCACGAATGACACCGGGCAATTCGCCGCTCAATAGCTCGTGTATTTTTTCTGGATGAAATGGACGTCGCGCCCTGTACGCAAAACTCTGCACTCCATATTCCTCAGTCTCAGGAACATGGTCAGCGAATCCGTACAATTCCTTGGCCCACATAGGATGTTCGTGGGCCTTTTCAAAATCGAAGAGCCCGGTATTTAGAATGTGATCAGGAGCAACATCTGAATGATTAGTTTCGATGATTTTTGCGTCTGCATTAAGACTTCGAATTATTTTCCTTGCAGCGTCAACTTGATCAGCGGTGGCGTCATCGACCTTATTAAGAATTACGACGTCGGCGAATTCAATCTGGTCAGTCAAAAGGTGGACGAGGGATCTATCGTCTTCTTCACCAAGCGCCTCACCACGGTCGCGTAAAAAATCGTGACTCGAATAATCATTCAGGAGATTAACAGCGTCGACTACGGTCACCATCGTATCGAGATGCGCAACGTCCGAGAGGCTCTCACCGTCCTCGTTTCGAAAATCAAAAGTAGCAGCGACGGGCAATGGTTCAGAAATCCCGGTCGATTCGATCAGCAAATAATCAAAACGGTCCTCCGCCGCCAGACGCCGAACTTCTTCGAGTAGGTCATCTCTCAAAGTGCAACAGATGCAGCCATTTGACATCTCCACTAACGTCTCATCTGTTCGGGAGAGCTCAGTTTCTGCCCGGACAAGATCCGCATCGATATTCACTTCTGACATATCGTTGACTATGACGGCGACCTTCCGCCCTTCGCGATTATTAAGAACACGGTTCAGAAGCGTCGTTTTCCCTGCACCCAGGAAACCTGAAAGTACGGTTACCGGCAACTTGCCGGTAACCGAGGGAATTGAAGGTAAAGACATTTAGATCCTATTCTCGGTCTACAGGGTAATGACCTGATCAACATTTGCTGGCGCTAAGGCCTCATACAATTGAGGGAAGCAACCCACATGGGCCCCTAAAACAAGATCCTTTGGCTTTACCTCGCCGCTACCGCATTGGCTGAACTCTCCCTCAGCAAGGTTACGTCGCAGCGAGCACTGATCGCATGCCATCAAAAGGATATTTTGAGCTGCTGCCACTGTAGCCAAGCGCTCGCCAAATTGATCTCCCTTCTTCAAGGTGTAGACATTATCATCAAAGAAAAACATTCCGGCGACTTCCGCGCCATGATTACCAGCCTCAAGTTGTGGCAGTATCATCGTATTTAATTTGAATGTGGAAGCCATGTTGGTTGCAAAAACATAAGCTACTTTCACCGTAAGCGCTCCTTTACTAAATTGGTACGTTATAACATACTATTTCAGTACGGGTGAGGAAAGCAACGTCTGGCCAAATCTCCAATTAACAGTAAAATTAAAAAAAGAGTTGATGCGCCGGAATTATCGAGGAATGAAAAAAGATAGCGCACCGCGTAGTGGGCATCTTCCTATCGTGCCCTCCCACAAATATCTACAGGACACCGCTATGAGAGGAAGCTGTCTCCACCCACAATGGGTCTCTTAGGGCGGTTAACGCATTGGGAGACCCAAATTTCCTTGATAGCGAAAGCAGATACGTCTGACATTTTCAGTCAATTGAAAAAGAGTCCTCACGCACTTCTGGTACCGTGCGGTACCACTTTTTTCGTCAAACCCTCAGAAAACTGGGAAAAAAGTGGCGACCCCAACGGGA
>DKQG01000008.1:5445-11915 GCA_002471575.1 Alphaproteobacteria bacterium UBA7314
CCTAGGCCTCTAGACGATGGGGTCGCTGATCAAGCGGAATAAACACAATTCGCACCGAAATCAACCGGTTAAATAAGTCTTGGATCGATAAATACAGCAGCCCACCAAAAAAGCCAATTTCAGGCGGTTTGTCCTCCACGGCGGGCATCTGCCTAGGCCGCACGTTTAGCCAGTTTTGCGGCCCGCCATCGGATTACGACCCGCAATGTCCAGTAATACCCGACCACATATCCTACCACTGCAAAGGGTATAGAGCCGACGAGAATTGCCAGCCCCCAACCTTCAAAAATGATCGAGAAATAGGTTTCCCAAGCCTGGATACTAGTCGGATCGTTGCCGGTCTTACCCATCGCGGTCTGCCAAAAGTTATTGAAACTCTCGAAGCCCGAAAGATCGTCCCAGCGGCCGAGAAGAACCTGACCGGTCAGAAAAAAAGCGTAATAGCAGATTGGCACGGTGACGAAGTTGGTAACCCACGTCCATGCCATAGCAATGACGACGTTGAAATCTTTTCTGAAAAACTTCCGCGATATGTACCAGTGCAATATGGTTAGCGCCATCTGGATGCCAAATGTCGGCGTGAAGGCATAAAGCAGGCCCACAGCAACGGCGCGGGCGGTGTTCTCCGGCTTGCCGCGGGCGCGGATCATTGGGATGATCAGACGCAAACGTAAAAGGCGCATAAAACGGCGGGGCGCGCTGTGGCGCCGCTTGCCCACGCCCGTGTTCTGTTCGTCCGTCCCCACGTTTCCTCTGCCCCTGTTCGGCACGGTTCTTATCAACTGCCCCGAATATATCACGAAGCCGTCTGGTCAGAAGATGGAAACGGACTCGCGTCAGAAACGCACGGAAAAGAACAGAACCCCGAGACACGTGGCGAACACCAGTATCAGCTGTAGCAGGTCAATAACCGAGATATCCATATCGAACCGTCCTTCCACCCCGAAGACTACAAATCCGTTATGGCGGAAATAGGGCGGAACGATCTCACCCTGCCCGCGCGAGATCTTCGATAATCAATTGCGGTTTGCGGTCTCCCTGCCACGTATCGATGTTCAGGTGACCGGCAATGTGGAAGCTGCCCCCTCGGGCATTCAACAATGCTTCGCCCACCGGCGTACCTGCTGTCCGAAAGGCGATCGATTTGAGGCGTGGGCCGCCTTCCGGCGAGGCGAGGAAGCAGCTGACGTGATCCGTCCCAACGACCCGTGCATTGACCGGCGCGACGGACGGCAGCACGAAGCGCGGCCGCGGATTGCTGGCTCCGAACGGGCCAGCATCGTTCAGAGACTCGATGAATTCCACGGTTGCCCCTTCCGGGCTGAGCGCACCGTCGATACCTATATCGGGCGAGAGCGCAGTGCTCTCAAGCTGGTTTTCGATGTGTTCCGTCAGAAAATGGCGGAAATCGATAAGCCGTTCTTCGGCCACGGTGAAACCTGCCGCCATGGCATGGCCGCCACCGTTGAGCAGGTGTCCGGCCTGATGTGCCGCGATCACCGCGGGGCCCAGGTCCACGCCACGTACAGACCGTCCGGACCCCTTTCCCACGCCGTTCTCAAATGACACTACGCAAGCGGGCCGGTTGAACGCCTCTTTTATCCGTCCCGCGACGATGCCGATGACGCCCGGGTGCCACCCTTCAGACGCGGCGACAATTAGTGGAGCGTCTGCCTCCACTTGCTGTTCGGCCTGAGCCATCGCCGCATCGAGGACAGCGGCTTCTATTTCCCGCCGTTCGGAATTGTATTGATCGAGCCGGGTCGCGATGCCCGACGCTTCGTCCACGTCCGTCGTTGTCAAAAGCTTTACACCCAGTCCGGCTTCGCCGACGCGACCACCTGCATTCACCCGGGGACCCAGCATAAACCCAAGGTGCCAAGCCTCTGGTGTTTCATCCAGTCTTGATACATCTGCCAATGCCGCAATACCCGGGTTCTGCCGCCGCGACATCACCGCCAACCCCTGTCTTACCAGCGCACGGTTTACACCGGTAAGAGGTACCACATCAGCTACGGTCGCAAGGGCCACGAGGTCGAGCATATCAATTAGATTGGGCTCGCCATGCCCTTCGTCGTACCAGAAGGCGTCACGCAAGGCACGGTTCACAGCGATAATCAACATGAACACCATTCCCGCAGCGCATAGCTGGCCAACCGGGCTAGTTTCATCGAGGCGATTGGGATTTACGATCGCGACGGCATCGGGCAACCTGTGTTCGGCGACATGATGGTCGATCACGAGAACGTCGAGCCCCGCATCCGCTGCATCCGACAAGGGCGCGAAGGCGGTGGTGCCGCAATCGACCGTGATGACCAGCGAGACGCCCTGTTCCTTCAGTTTCAGCAGGGCCGGCGTATTTGGGCCGTATCCCTCGGCGATCCTGTCCGGCACGTAGACATGCAGGTTACGCCCTAACGCCGAGAAAAAACGAACCAGCAACGACGCCGAGCAAGCGCCATCCACATCGTAATCTGCAAACACGCCAATTTTTTCGCCGCCGTTGATTGCCTCCACGATCCGCTCGACGGCGATGTCCATATCCAGCAGGTGCGATGGGTCGGGCAGCAGATCGCGCAATTTAGGGTCCAGAAACGCTTCTGCTTCTCCGACCTGCACGCCCCGGGCCGCCAGAACTCGACCGAGGGCATCGGGAACACCCAGATGCTGCGCAATTGCAAGCGCACTTCGCTCGTTGGTCAGCCGGGGCCGCCAGCGGTTACCACCGAGCGAGCGTTCGACATTCAGAAATGCGGGCACTGTCGATCGGTCGCCATCCATGCCACACAGCAGTCAATTATCGGCCGGACCGAAACCGGTCTTGCGATTGAAATTATGTTCGGCCTCGACGTAACGCACCGTGCCGGTTTTCGAACGCATTACCAGCGAATGGGTTTTAGCCCCGCCGGAAAACCGCCGGACCCCGTTCAGCATGGTCCCATTGGTTACGCCGGTGGCGGCAAACATGACATCCCCACCGGCGAGATCGAGCAGGTCGTATTTGCGGTCGAAATCCGTGATGCCGCAACGTTCGGCACGGCCTCGTTCGTCGTCATTGCGGAAAATCAGGCGGCCCTGCATCTGGCCTCCTATGCAGCGTAACGCGGCGGCGGCTAGGACGCCCTCAGGTGCACCACCGCTGCCGAGATAAATGTCAACGCCGCTGGCTTCTTCCGAAGTCGCCATTACGCCTGAAACGTCGCCATCGGTAATCAGCATGATTCGGGCGCCAGCGTCTCGGACTTTCTTGATCAGGTCTTGGTGGCGCGGGCGATCTAGGATACAGACAACGACGTCCTCGACGTCCACGCCCTTCGCCTTGGCAAGATTCGCAAGGTTTTCCGCCGGCTCTTTATCGATATCGACGACGCCTTCCGGTAATCCGCCACCTACAGCTATCTTGTCCATATAGACGTCCGGCGAATTTAGAAAACCGTCATGCTCGGCCATGGCGATTACCGCGAGGGAATTGGTAAGTCCCTTCGCCGTGATGGTCGTCCCTTCAAGTGGATCGAGTGCGATGTCGATTTTCGGTCCGTCGCCGGTACCGACCTCTTCACCGATAAACAACATGGGCGCTTCATCACGCTCGCCCTCGCCGATTACTACGGTACCAGCAATATCGAGACTGTTCAGCGCATTGCGCATAGCGTCTACGGCGACCTGATCGGCCATGCGCTCGTCACCGCGCCCCATCTGCAACGACGCCGCCAACGCCGCGGCTTCGGTCACGCGCACAACTTCCAGCGCCAGATTACGGTCCATCTTGCCGGTGTCGGCCATCGATCATTCTCCCATACTTCTGCGCCACCTCCCGGTGGTTCATCATAGATTTTCTATTCTAATCATACAGGGCGGTTCCACCACCGTATCGAGCTCGGCGATTCGAGCGAGAGCGCGTTGCATATTCGCCTCAACTGTCTCATGCAGCGTCAGTACTACCGGTACGGAACCTTTTTCGGATCGACCTCGTTGCAGCAAAGCCTCAACCGACACTTCCTCCTCCCGTAGTGCCGCCGATACATCCGCAATCACCCCGGGACGATCCAGAACGGTCAAACGCACGTAATATGGCCCCGCCCGGCTGCCGATGGGCACCGTCTGCGCGCGTGTCAACTTTGAGGCCGGAACCGAAAATACCGGAAGGACCATTCCGCGCGCGATATCCACGATATCGGAGATCACTGCGGAGGCCGTGGGACCCGCTCCGGCCCCAGCGCCCTGCAGCACGCTAGTTCCGACTGCGTCTCCTTCCGCAACGACTGCATTGAATACACCTTCAACATGCGCCAGCGGCGCGTCCATCGGCACCATGCAAGGGTAAACCCTTTGCTCCACGCCTGGGTCGGTTCGATTGGCGATTCCGAGCAGTTTGATGCGATAGCCAAGCTCTTCGGCGAACAAGATATCGTCGGCACTGATGTGACGGATACCTTCCACATGCACAGCCCCGAAATTGACCTCTGTGCCGAACGCGACACCTGCCAAAAGGGCAAGCTTGTGAGCCGCATCAATACCGTCGACATCGAATGTCGGGTCGGCTTCTGCGTAGCCCAATTCCTGCGCCTCGGACAGAACATCATCGAAATCACGGCCGGTTTCTCGCATCGTCGTCAGGATGTAGTTACAGGTGCCGTTAAGAATTCCGTGGACGCTGAAAATGCCATTGCCGGCGAACCCTTCCCGCAGCGCCTTTATGATAGGAATACCTCCGGCCACCGCGGCTTCGTAGCCCACCGCGACGTTGGCCCGTTCCGCTGCCTGCGCCAACGGCGTGCCATGCATCGCCAGCAACGCCTTGTTCGCAGTCACAACATGACGTCCCGCACCGATTGCATTTTCACACACCGCCTTGGCAATGCCGTCTTCCCCACCGATCAGTTCGAGAATGACGTTCGCATCCGCGTAAGCCGCCATCTCAGCCGCATCGTCGAACCATTCAACGCCGGACAGATCGACACCGCGATCGTAGCTGCGATCGCGGGCTGAAACGGCCACCACGTCAATCTGCCGGCCACAGCGCGCGGCGATCAGGTCCTTACGGGAAATCAGAATATCGGCAACGGCCGCGCCGACCGTACCCAGCCCGCCAATGGCAACGCGAAGAGGTCCCATCAGGACGCGGCGGCGCGGGTTTCCGAGCGCTCTAACACTCTATCCGCGTCGGCAAAGAATTGTTTAACGTTTCGCGCTGCTTGCCTGATCCGCTGCCGATTCTCAACCAAGCTGATCCGGACAAAACCATCGCCGTACTCGCCGAAGCCGAGCCCGGGAGATACCGCAACCTGCGCCTCTGCCAGCAGTAGTTTGGAAAATTCCAGGGAGCCAAGATGGGCAAACGGTTCCGGAATCGGAGCCCAAACGAACATCGTCGCGGGAGGTGGCGGCACATCCCAGCCCGCCTGACCAAAGGCCTGGACCAACACGTCTCGGCGGCGCTGATAAACACCCCGCACTCCGTCGACGCAATCCTGCGGACCGTTAAGTGCTGCCGTCGCGGCAACCTGTATCGGCGTGAATGCGCCGTAGTCGAGATAGGATTTAATCCGCGCCAGCGCCGCGATAATCTTGGCATTGCCGGTCGCAAATCCCATCCGCCAACCGGGCATCGAGTACGTTTTGCTGAGCGACGTAAACTCCACGGCAATGTCGCGCGCACCGGGAACCTGCAATATCGATGGAGGCGGATTTCCGTCGAAATAAATCTCCGCATAGGCCAGATCTGAAATGATGATAATGTCGTGCTTCTTGCAGAACGCGACCACCCGCTCGTAGAACTCTAGATCGACGACCATTGCCGTCGGATTGGCCGGAAAGTTGAGCACTAGTGCCAATGGCGGCGGGACGCTGTATTGAACGGCGCGTTCAAGTTCGGCCATAAAATCCACATTGGGACCGACAGGTACATGGCGCAGCGCAGCGCCCGCGATGATGAAACCATAGGCGTGAATAGGATAGCTGGGGTTGGGAACGACAATTACGTCGCCCGGCGCGGAAATCGCCTGCGCCAGATTGGCAAACCCTTCCTTCGATCCCAGTGTCGCGATTGTTTCCAACTCCGGGTCGATATCAACACCGAAACGTCGGGCATAATATGCTGCATTAGCGCGCCGAAGCCCCGCGATGCCGCGCGACGCCGAATACCTGTGCGTTCGCGGGTCAGCGACAGTTTCCACTAACTTGTTGACGACATGCTGGGGCGTTGGCGTATCCGGGTTGCCCATACCGAAATCAATTACGTCTTCGCCGGCGGCGCGCGCCCTCGCCTTCATGGCGTTCACCTCGGTGAAAACATAGGGCGGAAGCCGCTTTATGCGGTGGAAGGTCTGATCCATCGCTAGTTCCGTACTCTCTGATAGTGTGGTCAGTTTAAAAAATAGACTTCAACACGCTGATTTCCGGCATCTCCGGAGGGCATAATTTCATAATAAAGCGGCCGTGAATCCGACAAAGCCGCAACGAAAACCGCC
>DKQG01000048.1 GCA_002471575.1 Alphaproteobacteria bacterium UBA7314
TCCATTGTTTCACGTGAAACATCGATTCGGGCTTCAAATTCCTCGGCGGTAAGGGGCGGAGAGGCAGAAGCCGACATCAAGCCGCATTGCGGCGGACATGCCGCAGCAAGGCCATAAGGGCGGCGGGAGTCACACCTGGTATCCGGCTTGCCGCACCGAGCGTTTCGGGCTGCGCTGCTCCCAGTTTTTCGCGCATTTCGTTGGAAAGTCCGCCAATAGCGCCGTAGTCGAGATACGCTGGCAGCGACAGGGATTCGTCTTTCCGGAACGCCGCGATATCCGCCTGTTGGCGATCAAGATACCCGGCATACAGAGAATCATGCGCGACCTGCTGAAGGATCTCATTATCAATCTCTTGTGTTTGAGGCCAGATCCGCTTCACCGCGTCTATGCCGGCATCGGATTGGGCAAGAAGCCTCAGAGCCGATCGCGCCACGCCGTCCTGCGATACCCGGACACCATTGGCGGCAAGATTCTGTGGTGTTTCTGAGAGACTTTCCAGTTTTGATTTGGCGGCGGATATGGCCGCTATCTTCGCCGCAAAAGTCCGGTGACGTTCGGTCCCGACACAACCTAACGAGAGACCGGCCGGGGTGAGGCGCTGATCAGCATTGTCGGCACGCAAAGTCAGGCGGTATTCGGCGCGCGACGTAAACATGCGATAGGGTTCTGCCGTTCCCCGGGTGACGAGATCGTCAATCATGACGCCGATATAGGCCTCGGCACGATCCAAGCTGAACGGCTCAGCATCTCCCCCAGCCGCACGTGCGGCATTAAGACCAGCCATTAGACCCTGGGCGGCAGCTTCTTCATAGCCAGTCGTCCCGTTGATCTGGCCCGCCAGATACAGGCCTTTAATCCGGCGCGCTTCCAAGGTGCGCAGAAGTTCGCGCGGATCCACGAAGTCGTACTCAATCGCATAGCCGGGGCGGACTACGGCGGCGTGTTCCAGACCCGGAATCTTGGCTAAAAATGCACGCTGGATATCCTCGGGCAGGGAGGTGGATATCCCGTTGGGGTAAACCGTGTCGTCGTCCAACCCCTCAGGTTCCAAGAATATCTGGTGTCGTGTCTTATCCGCAAAGCGCACCACTTTGTCCTCGATGGATGGACAGTATCGCGGGCCCGTTCCCTCAATCTGGCCGGAATACATGGGCGCCCGTTGTATGTTGTTACGGATCAGATCGTGCACTTTCTCATTGGTGTATGTGATATGGCATGCAATCTGGGGTGTATCAATCCGTCTCGTCAAAGTCGAAAAGGGGACGGGCGGATCGTCCCCGGGCTGTACCTCTAGGGCGGCCCAGTTGATGGTTCTCCCGTCGAGACGGGGCGGTGTCCCCGTTTTGAGCCGGCCGAGCGTGAACCCGCAGGATTCAAGTTTTTCAGATAGCCCCAGTGACGGTTTTTCGCCAACCCGGCCTGCCGGGATCTTTTGTTCGCCAATATGGATCAAGCCACGCAGGAAAGTGCCCGTGGTCAGCACTACCCGGCCGGCGCTGAGGGTTTCACCGCCCCCCAGAACCACGCCGGTTACCCGGCGCTTAGCATTTTCTCCGCTGACTGCCAGGTCCTCCACAGCGCCTTCGCGAATGTCGAGATTGGGCTGCGCGGCCAGTGCAGCCTGCATCGCGCTGCGATACAGCTTTCGATCCGCCTGGGCGCGGGGGCCCTGAACTGCGGGACCCTTTCGTTTGTTCAGCACGCGGAACTGAATACCTGCGCGGTCGATGACCCGCCCCATGATACCGTCCAGTGCATCGATCTCGCGCACCAGGTGGCCTTTTCCCAACCCGCCGATGGCGGGATTGCAGGACATTTCCCCGATGGTCGCTGCCTTGTGAGTAATCAGCAGCGTCCGCGCGCCCATACGCGCAGACGCGGCGGCCGCTTCGCAGCCCGCGTGGCCGCCGCCGACAACGATCACATCATAGGTATCAGTGGTTTCCATAACGGCGCGGAATATAAGGTCGCCCCGCCTGGCCGTAAAGGGTGAAGAACGATCAGCTCGCGGATTGTTTCACGTGAAACACCCCTCCGGCCGTGGTGCTATTTGCCGATGCAGAAATCAGAAAAGATCACATCCAGCAAATCGTCGATATCAACATGACCCGTTACACGTCCAATCGCCCGGGCGGCAAGGCGCAGATCCTCTGCGGCGAGCTCCGGTTGGCCGACCGCCGATGCACGGGCCAGGGCGTCCAGACACTCCGCCAACGCAGTTCGGTGGCGAACACGGGTAAGCGGCGAAGACATCCCTGAACTATCCATGAGATCTACCGCCACTTCTTCAACGTAGGACAACAGCTTCGGCAAGCCATCACCGGTCTTTGCCGAAACAAGTAGGGTGTCAAAACCCAGATCGTTCGGATCGAGGCCGCCTTTAAGATCTGTCTTGGTGACAACGGCCACGGCATTCGACCGATCCAGCAGTTTCCGGCTCGCCTGATCGGGAAGCGCCGTCGCATCGAACAGCACAAGGCAGAGATCGGCATCGACGGCCCGCCCCAAAGCGCGTTTCACGCCCTCTCGTTCGACGAGATCGCCCGCATCGCGCAGTCCTGCAGTATCGGCCAGCGTTACCGGCCAGCCGCCGAGATCCAGATGCACCTCGATCACGTCCCGCGTGGTACCCGCGATGTCGGAAACAATCGCCGCATCGCGGGCGGCCAAGGCATTCAGCAAAGAAGATTTGCCGACATTCGGCGCACCGAGAATAGCAACCTGTAGTCCATCCCGTAGTCGTTCGCCGCGGCGATTGTCGTCCAGAAAAGCGGAAATATCTGATTCAAGCTCGTAAATTCCTGCTCTCGCAGCTGTTTCGACATCCGCCGGCAGGTCTTCGTCTGGAAAATCGATCCACGCCTCGGTATGGGCTAGGATATCTATAAGTTTGGCACGCCAGGCCTCCAGCCGTTGGGACAGTCCGCCACCGAGCTGTGCCAGCGCCTGTCGGCGCTGAGCATCGGTATCGGCATCGATCAGATCGGCGATCGCCTCCGCCTCTGTCAGGTCAATTTTTCCCGCCAGAAATGCGCGCTTGGAAAACTCGCCCGGTTCCGCAGGACGGAGGCCCGGAAGCGCGGAGAGCGCCGTCGCTATAGCGTCTGCCGTCGCTCGCCCACCATGCACATGGAGTTCAGCGACATCCTCACCGGTAAAACTCGCGGGGCCCGGAAACCATACAGACAACCCGTCGTCGAGGGCGATACCGGTGGCCGGATCCACCATACGGCACCGTATAGTGCGCCTCGGTGGAGGAAGCGCGGATCGTTCCGAGACCGCCGTCAGCGCTTCGCCCGCAGACGGCCCAGAGATCCGGAAGATAGCCACACCGGCGCGGCCGGGCGCTGTCGCCAAGGCAAATATGGTATCAGCCAACGTCATTCAGGCATGTATCCGCTTTATGCAACCTTTGGGCAGGTCGCAGGCCTAGCCTTTGCCGCCCTGTGCCTTGGCAAACTGTTCCATGAAAGCCTTCTGGATATCGCCAAAGCCCTGGACGCCGGCAGACATCCATTGCTCCATCAATTTGCCCGCATCCATTTCCTGCGCCATCTCGCCGGCCTGTTTGGTAAGCTCTTTGACGAACGCATCATTTACTGGAGACACATCAGGCAGCCCGAAAAACCGACGCGCTTCCTCCGGCGTGCAATCGATATCAAATGATATTTTCATTGTTGACTCCTTTGTGCCGTACCGCAACTACTGTATCACATACACTGGCGTCGCCACGTTGCGCAAATAGCGGCCAGTTACCCGAACAGAAGGTCCGGCATGTCTCAAAACCGCCTTTCCGAAGAAACCAGCCCTTACTTGCTGCAGCATGCCGACAATCCGGTCCACTGGCACGGCTGGGACCCGGACGCGCTTGCCGCCGCAAAAACGCAGGACAAGCCAATCCTGTTATCGGTCGGCTATGCTGCCTGCCACTGGTGTCATGTAATGGCGCATGAAAGCTTCGAAGACGAAGCAATCGCAGCGCAGATGAACGACCTGTATATTAACGTGAAAGTCGACCGCGAAGAACGTCCCGATATCGACACCATCTACCAGCATGCGCTTCAGCTTCTGGGGCAGCATGGCGGCTGGCCACTGACCATGTTTCTGACGCCTGACGGAAAGCCGTTCTGGGGCGGCACTTATTTCCCCCCGGATTCGAGGTACGGACGACCAGGCTTTCCGCAGGTACTTTCGGCTATCTCGGACTACTGGTATGAGAAACGGGACAAGGCCCTCGAAACCGCTCAGGCCCTGAACAAGGGGTTGCAAAAAGTCTGGACCCCCGAGAAAGCAGAGACCGGGGTCAATGGTATCGCGCTTGCCGTTAACGACCAGGCGGCAGCTCATCTAGCCCGGGAGTTCGACATGGTCGACGGCGGTTTCGGACAGGCGCCGAAATTTCCAAATCCGTCCATACACGAACTGGTGTGGCGATCTTATCTGCGCACGGGAAACGAAACCCAGCGCGATGCGGTGCTGGTCTCCCTGACCAAAATGTCCCAAGGCGGTATATACGACCACTTGGGCGGTGGATACGCCCGGTATTCGACGGATTCCATTTGGCTCGCCCCGCATTTTGAAAAAATGCTCTACGACAATGCTCAGATTGTCGATCTGCTGGTCTGGGCCTGGCAGGACACGGGTAATCCGCTGTTCGCCCAGCGGGTGGAGGAGACGATAGACTGGTGCCTGCGAGAGATGATCGCGCCGACAGACGACACTATCGGCAATCCGTTCGCCGCCACCTACGACGCCGATTCAGAAGGCGAGGAAGGCAAGTTCTACGTATGGTCGACTTCCGAAATCACCGACGTCCTTGGCGACGGTGCTGACACCGTTCTGTTCAAAACAATCTACAACGTATCGGCAGAAGGAAACTGGGAAGGGCGTAACATCCTCAACCGGATCGCACACGCGGAGCTGCTCGACGATGCGCAGGAAGCGACGCTTGCGGCGGCCCGTGAAAAGCTGCTGGCAGCGCGCAACGACCGCATCTGGCCGGGCTGGGACGACAAGGTTCTTGCCGACTGGAACGGAATGATGATCGCTGCCATGGCAAACGCCGCCTGCGTATTCGGCAAGCCCGACTGGCTGGACGCGGCGGTGTCGGCGTTCGCATTCATCCGCGACCGCATGCAATCAGAAGGGCGGCTGCTGCATTCATTCCGGGCCGGCAAGCTAAAACACGCGGCAACGCTGGATGATTATGCCAATATGACCCGCGCCGCGGTCAGCCTCCACGAAGCGACCGGCAATGCAGACTACATCGACACCGCGCGGAGTTGGATCGGCGTCCTCGATACCCATTTCTGGGACGCGGATCGTGGCGGATACTTCTTTACCGCCGACGACGCCGAGGCTCTGATCATCCGCACCAAATCTGTTGCCGACAATGCGACACCCGCCGGCAACAGCATCATAGCCGCAACGCTTGCCCGGCTCCATTATCTTACCGGCGAGGACGCCTACCGCACCCGGGCCGAAGAAATTTTCACGGCCTTTGCCGGAGAAGTGTCGAAAAATTTCCTTACTTTCACCGGGCTGCTATGCGCCAATGAAATTCTTCAGCGTTGCGCCCAAGTGGTGATTATCGGCGACCGGAATGACAAGGATGCCAATGCGCTCTTAGACACCGTGTGGAAGACGCCCAATATGAACAAGTTGATCCAGCGCATCGCGCCGGACGAAGCTCTGCCTGATGGACATCCTGCCACCGGCAAATGGCAGGAGGGCGGGCGGGCCACTGCCTTTGTTTGCATCGGACAGACTTGTTCTCTACCGCTAACAACTCCCGCGGCTCTTCGCAACGCTCTCTAGACTTCCACCTTTTTGACCCCGATCAAGGCGCGCTCCGAGGATGCCGCGACAACGTGTCCGCACACTGGACGGAAGATCGACATGACCAGTGATCTGAAGCGTCTAGTCGAGACACAAAGGCGCAACAAATCCGCCTACTATTTGCGGCTCCGCGAAATGCGTAACCGCGGAGTATCTCTAGCCACTAACGACCTTGCTCGACGCACTGAAACAGAAAAATGCAGCAAAAATTAAGCGGCACGCGACAACTGACTTTAAAAAGGGTTTATCGCCGGGGCGGCATGTTCAGGCCTTTTTTGACGGCTGGGCGAGAAAGAATTCGGTTGCACCAGTCTACCACGTTTTCAAAGCCATTGAGATCGAGATCGTCGCCAGCGTCATACGTGTTGGTCAGCGTCCGCACCCAGGGGGCAGTCGCAATGTCGGCTATGGTGTAGTCTCCGCCCATAATGAAATCGCGATCGGAAAGCCGGTCGTCAAGTACGCCCAGCAAGCGTTTTGCCTCGCTCATGTATCGGTCGGTCGGATACAGATCGGTGATTTTTTCAGCTGCGAATTTATAGAAGTGGCCGAGCTGACCGAACATTGGGCCAACACCCCCCATCTGGAACATCAGCCACTGCAGGCATTCGTATCGCGCTACCGGATCGGTCGACATGAACTTACCGGTCTTTTCCGCTAGGTAAATCAGGATAGCGCCGCTCTCCCATAACGGCATAGGTTTGCCGCCGGGTCCGTCGGGATCGATCATGGCGGGGATCTTGTTGTTGGGATTGAGCGACAAGAATTCCGGCGTCATCTGGTCGTCCGATCCAAACGACACTAGGTGCGCTTCGTACGGAAGTCCGGTTTCTTCGAGCATTATCGACGCTTTCACCCCGTTAGGCGTCGGCAGAGAATACAACTGTATCCGATCGGGGTTTTGGGCGGGCCAGCGCTTGGTGATTTCAAAGACAGAAAGTTCGCTCATGTCGGGTGCTCATATCGGTTGCGAGGGAATAAAGTCGGGTACCCCTATTTTGTAGAGGCAGCCGACGGGGTCAAATGCGTTTGCCATATAACACCATCGCGCGTGCAACGATAAATAGGACCACAGCATTCAGCAAATGCCAAGCAAAGTGGGTCCCCAGTGGGAACTGGCCGCAGAGTGGCAGATCCACCGTCCGCAACATCAGAGAGACGAAAAATACCGCAGCGGCTTGAAGAAGCGCGCTGCCGGCGACATGGCACCTAGAAAAGTGCAAATATACTCCGATTGCCAACATCGCAACCAGCGCCGCAACGTAGGACCCGCCACGAAATCCGGTCAGCGGCGGCACCGCAGCAGCAATTGCAAGAACAATGACGACGCCGGCCCCACTGACCAGTACCGTGGCGGCTGCAAAACGCCGCAGCGCATACCAGGTATAGAGCAGAATGAATATCGCGATGGGGATCACGTCCGATAGAAGCGCCCAGCGGGTTGCGTGGGTGTGAAACAGCCAGCTGCCGACGCCGATGATGAAAATCAATGCGCAGAAGATCCACGACACAATATCACGATTGCCCTGGCGCAACTGGTGCCGGATCAGTTTAGCTATGAATAACGCGCTGATAATAAAAGCGAAATTAGTAATCGCGTTCACGGGCTCGGACCAAAAAGCAGGGCCCGTACGCTCGCAGTAAATGTCGATGTATTCCGTATTCATGGGCGACACACTAACCGGCTGGCCAAGTCAATCAATGGTCGTTCTGTCTCGCGCATTTAACCCTATCTAAATCGGCCCGAGGCAGAGATGCAGGATGCGGTAATGTTGTTTTGTATGTCCAGGGATGCCCGAAATGGATAGCATCACCGCTTTCGAGAGTGCCGGCCTCAAAACGCCGTCCACCAACCTCGCGCCGGATTAGCCGTCGGCGCAGGACGACGACATGCTGTTCGAGGACCGGGATTTCAAGGAAGAATAAAGTCCTTCGCAACAACAGGTTGACCGAACCGGCGTGATTCCGCGACGATGCACAATGGCAAAGATATCCCTGAATACCATAATTGGTCCGGTTTCCATCGAGGAACGGGACGAAAAGATCGTTCGAGTAGGATGGAGCGAGGTCGCGCCGGAGAGGGCAGTTTCACCGGTTCTGGAAAATGCCGTCGACCAACTGAAAGCCTATTTCGCCGAACAACTGTCCGAATTCGACCTACCGCTTGCCCCGCCAGGGTCACCGTTTCAGCAGCGGGTGTGGTCAGCCATGTGCGAAATCCCCCACGGCGAGACGTGGACGTATGGTCAACTTGCTGCCCGAGCTGACACCGCGCCGAGGGCAGTCGGCGGCGCCTGCGGCGCGAATCCGGTCCCGATTATCATTCCCTGTCATCGCATTCTCGCCGCAAATGGCCGCGGCGGATACTCCGGTCGAGGCGGTTTAAAGACTAAGTCGGCACTGTTAGACCTCGAAAATCGCAAAGCACGTTTGCTCTAAATGCACGGCAAACGGCCTTTCCCTCGGTGACTTTTGCACTGACCGACGCTAATATACCTGTAATAAGAAGCGGTTACATCCATACGTAACCAAATATCATCCCATATGGGATAATGGGTCCGGGGGATAGGAAAATGCCTGATATTTCGATCAACGCCGCTGACGGTAGCGGTTCTTTTTCCGGCTATTGCGCCACGCCGACATCAGGCAGCGGACCCGGCGTTGTAGTCCTGCAAGAAATTTTCGGGGTCAACCAGGTCATGCGCGATCTGTGCGACGGTTTCGCGGCTGAAGGTTACATAGC
>DKQG01000037.1 GCA_002471575.1 Alphaproteobacteria bacterium UBA7314
GCGACGAAACCCTGCTTAGACTTGCCGCAGGTTTACTCACGTAAGCAATTTCGTTCGCGTCGAAGCGGTAGTATGTTCGAGCGCCCGTCGATGTTTCATCTCCTGAAGTAAAAAGAAAGAAAGGTTTTTGAACATGGTTCGTGGCTTCAAGATTTTCGGAGGACTCATCGCCGTCGTTGTCTTCGCCGTGGTGGGAGCCGCAATTTTTGTTTATTCGAGCCTAGATTCGATAGTTAAAGATACGGTCGAAGATTACGGTCCCCAGTTCACGGGTGTTTCAGTGACCTTGGACAAGGTGGAGCTGTCGCCCGAAAGCGGCGTCGGTCTGATATCCGGATTGATCGTCGGTAATCCGTCCGGATATCAGACCGACGCCGCCTTCAAGCTCGGCACCATTGCGATGCACATCGATCTGCGTTCTGTCACCAGCGAAACAATTCTTATCAAATCGATCGTCATCAGCGGTACCGACGTCATCTACGAATTTAGCGGCGGTGAGAGCAACGTGGACATTATCGGCAGAAACGTCGAAAAGGCTGCCGACGGCTCGAAGTCCGACCAGCCGAAAAAAAACGAAGGCCCTGGCAAGAAGATGGTGATCGAAAGCCTCGTCATCATTAACGGCAAGGTCTCGTTGAGCCACCCGCTGCTGAAAGGCAAGAAACTAGCCTCCCGCCTGCCCACGATCCGGCTAAAAGACATCGGCAAGGACAAGAAGGACGGTGCCAGCCCGGCCGAGGTGGTCAACAAGATCATGGATGCCCTCGAAAAGGAGGTATCCGTGGCGGTAGGCGCAACCGACATCAACAACATGGTTAAGGCCCTGTCCAAAGGCGCGGAAGATGCCGCCAATGGCGCCACCGACCACCTAAAAAAACTTTTCAGCAAGTGAATCCGGGGGACAGACCAGAAAAAGACGACCGCTATTGCGGGGTGACCGTTTTCTTTTGCGGACCGGACGATAAGATATACCTTAAATTTCGCGGGAAACCATAATGTCGGCACCGAGCTGGAGAGAGATGATCGAAACCGCAAGCTCGAAAGGTATGCTTGCGAAGCAGCTGTTCGTCGTGTTCACCGAACCGACCGGCGGTCTGGACAAGGTTCAGAACTCCAGAGCCGAGCACCTGAAATATCAGGTAGAGATCGAACAAAAAGGAATCATGTTTGCCGCGGGTCCGCTGGCCGACAACAGCGGCGAAAGCTGGGGTGGCGACGGCATGGTCATTATCCGTGCCGACTCGCTAGAAGAAGCAACCAAGATCGCCGAGGCAGATCCGATGCATTCTTCGGGCGCACGAAAATTCAACATCCGGCCATGACTAATGAACGAGGGCGGGTTCAATCTGCGGGTGACATTCTCGGACGGAAAGCAGCGAATTGAGTAAAAGGCATCGACCGTGAAAGCGATCCGTTACAGCGAATACGGCACCCCCGAAGTTCTGGAGTATCTGGAACTGGACGATCCGGTACCCGCGCCCGGCGAAGCTCTGATCGCGGTTCGGTGCGCGAGCGTCATCCCGGGCGACTGGAAAGTCCGGGCCGGAAATCTGCGGGACATGTTTCCACTCAGTCTGCCGACGATCCCCGGCCGGGACGGCGCGGGCATCGTCGTCGACGTGGGCGAAGATTGCGACTGGACCAAAATCGGCGAGGAAATCTGCTTCGTTACCGAACATGTAGAACCCGGCAGCTACGCAGAACTGGTCGCCCGGCCGCGGGGGATGACCATCCCCAAACCACCGAACATAGATTTCGCTGAAGCCGCGGCAATGATGCATGCCGGCGTCTGCGCATGGATCGGCTTGGTAGAAACCGCACAGGTTTCGGCAGGGCAGAACGTACTTGTTCACGCAGGAGCAGGCGCAATCGGCGGGATGGCCATCCAGATCGCCCGCGAAACTGGATGTCATGTGACGACGACGTGCAGCGCCTCAAACGCGGATTACGTGCGTTCCCTCGGTGCCCACCGGGTAATCGAATACGACCGGGGGAATTTCGAAGAACTGGTAAGCGGTCAGGACGTGGTTTTCGACCTGATAGGCGGCGACACGCATGAGAGATCCTGCCGGGTCCTGCGTCGCGGCGGTACCCTCGTCTGGCTGATCGCGAGAGAGTTCGAGGATGTCAGCGACAAATACGGCGTGGCTTGCCGCCAGGCCGTGATCCATGACCGGCGGAAAACGCTGGAGAGGCTAGCAGAGCGCGTCGCAGCGGGTATATTGAAACCACAGGTATCGGGTCGACTGCCACTCGACAGGGCGGCGGAGGCACATGGGAGGTTGGAACGCGGAGACAACAGCCGCGGCAGGATCATTCTGGAAATTGGGGACGGCTCATAAATGGATGAAACTCTGGAAACGGACGTGATCGGCGACGAGGTATTGCATAAGGAAGACAGGAAATTGCCGCTCGGCAATGGCCAGCACGTCGGCGACATCGGCACGGTTGTCAACTCGATGATCGTCCATGCGCAGATACACGGCGGCCTTGCTAAGGGCATCGAGCAGGCGTTGAAGGAAAGCGAAGCCTACGAAGTGGACAGCGGACAGATTCAGGCCAGATCGTCTCTGAATTACGGCATCCCGCGTGCCGATGACCTAATCGACTTTGCGGGCGAGCCAAACGAGTCCCAGACCTGCACCCAAACCCCGTTAGGTGCAAAGGGCTGTGGCGAATCTAGCTCGATTAGTGCTCCGGCGGCGCTGGTCAGCGCAGTTCTCGACGCACTGGACCCGCTTGGCGCGGACGATATTGGCAGGCCGCTAACACCTCTCTGCGTCTGGAGCGCGATACCGGAAGCCAAATCCGGATGAAGTACCGCGCCGGGATCGATATCGGAGGAACGTTTACGGATCTCGTCCTGATGGATGAGGAAGGATCGGTTCATGCCGAAAAATTGCTGACGACGCCGGACGAGTTCGGACGCGGTATCGCAGAGGGGCTGGCAGCCGCCCTGCGCAATGTTGGGGCGGAACCGGGCGATGTCAACATAATCGTCCACGGGACAACGGTCGCGACGAACGCCATCCTCGAAGCCAAGGGCGCAGCCACCGGGCTCATCACGACGGAGGGGTTTCGCGACGTTCTGGAACTGCGGCGGCTTCGGATCCCGGAGATGTATTCCCTGAACTGGACCAAGCCGCCGCCGCTGGTGCCCAGGAGACTGCGGCGCGAAGCGCGTGAGAAAGTGGGCCCGCGGGGCGATGTCCGGTTGCCGCTCGACGAAGCGTCGGTCGTCGCCGCCTGCGAACGGCTGGCGGAGGGAAACGTAGCCGCGGTCGCGATCGCTTATCTCCATGCCTACGCCAACCCAGCCCACGAACAGCGCAGTGCCGAAATTGCCCGCGAGGTCCTTGGAACTGACGTCTTTATCACTTGTTCCAGCGACATCCTGCCGGAAATTCGCGAATACGAACGCACTTCGACAACGGTCATTAACGCGTATCTGGGACCAATCCTCTCGGGGTATTTCGACTCACTGCAACGGCACCTGAAACAGATCGACGTCACCGCACCGGTACAGGTCATGAAATCCGACGGCGGAGTCATGTCGGTAGCTGCGGCGACGCAAAAGCCCGCATATATCGTGGAGTCAGGCCCGGCAGCCGGCGTTATCGGTGCGGCAAGGCTGGATACGACCGCAAACATCATCACACTCGATATGGGGGGCACGACCGCCAAGGCCTCCATGGTCGAACACGGCCAAGTGGCACGCACCGGGGACTACGAAGTTGGCGCCGGCATAAATCTCTCGAGCAAGCTGGTAATGGGCGGCGGCTATGCGCTGAAACTTCCGGTGATCGATATTTCAGAAATCGGCGCAGGCGGCGGCAGCATTGTCTCCCTCGACCGGGGTGGACTAGTAAAGGTCGGTCCAGAAAGTGCGGGAGCCCTGCCCGGCCCGGTATGTTACGGCCGCGGCGGCGAAGAGCCGACATTTACGGATTCCGTTCTGACCTTGGGGTACCTGAACCCGGGCCACCTAGTCGGCGGCGACCTGCAACTCGATGCCAACAGGGCACGACAGGTACTGGAAACCGCGATCGCAAAGCCGATCGAACGCGATCTGCTGGATGCCGCATGGGGCATTTTTCAGGTCGCCTGCGGCACGATGGTGCGAGCCGTGAAAGCCGTATCGACATACCGTGGGCGTGACCCACGGGATTTCACGCTTTTTGCGTTCGGCGGTAACGGCCCGGTGGTGGCAGCGGAAATCGCCAACCTGTTGGATATGTCCGAGGTCGTCGTTCCGCCGACCCCCGGCGTTTTCAGCGCCTTCGGGCTGCTTCTCTCGGATGTCGAGCACGAAATCAGCCGGGCGTGGCTGAACCGGCTAGCCGACGTCGGGCCGGCGGATATGGAAAACGCCTATGCCGCCCTTCAAAAGGAACTATACGGGGTGATGGCGGACGAAGGATACCGGCAGCCGGACTATTCCGTCACACGCTATGCCGACCTCCGGTATGCCGGACAGGCCCACGAACTAACGATCGAAACTGCTTCGGCCGGCGGTGCCCCGGATTTAGCCACCTTGGCATTGGAATTCGGAGCCGAGCACGAAAGAACATACGGTCATAAGGCAGAGGCGGAAGCCGTGGAATGCGTGACGCTACGCCTTATTGCCCGGGTCGCGGAAGACCGGCCCGCACGCAAGGACGCGACATCCGGGGGCGCAGACCACAAGGCCGACCCCCGGCAGGCATATTTCGGACCCGTATATGGTCAAATGGAAACTCCGGTAATTGACCGCGCCGAGCTGATGAATCCCGTCACCGGCCCTGTTATCGTAGAAGAGTACGATTCCACCTGCATCGTACCGCCCGGCTGGAAGGTAGCGCTGGATACGCAAAACAATATCGTCCTGACGCGGGGGAACACCTAATGACCGTTCAATCCTCCAACGTCGATCCGATCACAATGGAAGTCGTTCAGAATGCGCTGGGTGCCATTGCTGATGAGATGGCGTTGGTCATTATGCGCACCGCCTATTCCACCATCGTGCGTGATTCCATGGACTATTCGACGGGCGTTTGCGATCGCCAGGGACGCATCGTCGCCCACGGGATGACCATGGCGTTACATCTCGGATCGTTTCCCGACGCGATGGCGGCGCTGATCCGTGATTACGGCGACGACATGCACCCGGGCGACATGTTCATTTGGAACGACCCCTATTCAGGCGGCGGGCAACACCTGCCGGATGTCTACATCGTCAAACCGGTCTTCGCTGGGGACGAACTGGAGGGTTTTGCCGCATCACTGGTGCACCAGATCGACATGGGCGGTATCGCGCCCGGCTCCGCCGCGGTGTACGCCCGCGAAATTTTTCAGGAAGGGTTGCGCATCCCGCCGATCAAGCTTTATGAGCGGGGAGAACCGAACCGCACCTTCTTCAAGCTTATGGAAAAGAACACCCGTATTCCGGACAAGCTGTCCGGGGATATGCGGGCACAGGTCGCGGCTTGCCGAACCGCCGACGCTGCACTGACCAGCCTGATCGAGCGATACGGCAGCGGCACCTACCGGAAGATCGTCGAAGAACTTCACGATCATGCCGAACGCATCATGCGCACCGAGATATCCGCCTTACCCGACGGCACCTGGTCGTTCACCGACTATATCGACGGACTGGGCGAAGCACCGGAACCGATTCCGCTCAAGGTCACCATTACGATCGATGGTGGCAACATGACGCTGGATTGGACCGGGTCCGCACAGCAAGTGGACGCGGCGATCAACTGTCCGGTTCCGTTCGTGAAGTCCGCCTGCCATCTAATTGTGAAATGCCTGGCGGAAGAGGAAATCCCAAACTTCGAGGGCTTTATTCGGCCGCTCAATATCATTGTACCCGAAGGCACCATAGTAAATCCTCTTCCGCCTGCCGCCTGTGCGGCACGCGCCATCGTGGGCTGGCGATCGCTCGACCTGCTGTTAGGTTGTTTCGCGCAGATCGTGCCGGACCGGGTTCCGGCGGCGGGGGAAGGCGGCGTCACATTTCCGTCGTTCAGCGGCTACGACGGGGATGACCGGTTCGTGTGCACGGAAGCTTGGGCAGGATGCTGGGGAGCGTTGCCTGACCGCGACGGCGCGTTCGGCATACCCAACCCCGGTGGCAACCTCACCAATCAACCGGTCGAGATGGTCGAGGCCCTGTTCCCGCTGGAAATAACGCGGTACGGCATGGTGGAGAACTCAGGCGGACCGGGAAAACACCGGGGATCCAACGCCTACCAGCGCGAATACCGTTTTCTCAGCGATGAGACGCAGATGGTTATGCGGTCCGACCGGAGGCGGTTCCTGCCCTACGGTCTGGAAGGCGGACGGGCGGGAACGCCGTCGTGGAACCTCCGCAATACCGGAACGTCCGAACAGGGCGCGATTCCTGTAATGCCGATGGAGCCGGTTATCTTCGCGAAAGGCGAAACATTCCGTCATGTATCGGGCGGCGGCGGCGGACACGGCGATCCGCTGGATCGCGCGCCGGAAGACGTTTTGGAAGATGTCTTGGAGGAACGGTTCACCGCCGAATATGCCCGCGACGTGTATGGCGTTGTGCTGACCGGAACCCCCTTCGATATCGACCGGGCCGAAACCGACCGGCACCGCACAGAGTTGAGAAATTCAGTGGCGGACGCCGAGCACCCTGCCTATCTGACGTACTTTCACGACGCATTAGGCATTCATGAATTTCGCCTTGTAGGTGAAAGAGAGATGGAGAGTTAAGCCCGGTAATCCAACGTTTATCGGCAATTTATGCAAAACGTGCACAGCAGGAATGCCTGCAAAATCTCAAGATACCAAGTATTCTTAATCAATTTTGCACGAGCTGAGAGCTAAGTCCCGCCAACAAAATCATGGATCCCACTCAATGGCTTCCCCCGAAAACGTCGACAAAATTAAAGCCGGTGAATTTGCCGGCCTACGCGTATCCACCCGCCAGGTTACCTGTGCCAGAGAGATCTCGGGGGCCGAATACTCCAGCGAGTATTTCGGCGATGGCAGCCACCGTATTGACAGAGCCTACCGGAACGTGACCGAGTTGTTCCGTTTCGCACAGTAGGCCAACTAGCCGGCACGCCTCTCTCCCGCGCCTTTATCCGAACGAAGAGATCACCCCGGTTTCCGGGAAGTCTCTATGGCATTGCATTTGTGCGTCCCCCGAAAAACTAATTTCTTGCGGCATGATGGCGGGAACTGCCGCTCCCCGGTAGTATCTTCTCTTGGAATTCCGCGACTCCGAACAAATTAGAAAGCGCCATCTATGACCGACACCATCCAGCAGCCGGGATATACGCGGCAACAGACCGTCGCCGTTCTGGTAGGATCCAGCATCATGCTCACCATGAGCATGGGCATGCGCCAAAGCTGGGGGCTGTTCTCGGTACCGATCACTCAGGATCTTGGCGTGTCGGTTGCGGATTTCATGCTAGCGATCGCCGTTCAGAACCTGGTGTGGGGTGCAACACAGCCGATCGTTGGCGCTTATGCCGACAAATTCGGCAGCCGCATGGTCGCCGTCCTAGGCACGCTTCTCTACGCGGCAGGCATCGGCGTGACGATGGCTGCAACCGGAACGCTGATGCTGATCATCGGCCTCGGTTTCATGATCGGGATCGCCATGTCCTGTACCGCTCTTATGCTTGCTATGGCGGCATCGGCAAGGGCGGTCTCCGCCTCGCGGCGCACGTTCGTTCTCGGCATCATTTCCGCCATGGGGTCAGTTGGTTCCTTTATAGCCGCGCCGCTGGCAGAAGGGCTGATTTCCAGCCAGGGGTGGTTGATTGCGATGGTGGCGTTTATCGGCCTCTGCGTCGTAATGCTGCCGGCCGCCTATTTCGTGGGATCCGGCGACGGGGCAGCAGCCGAAATCTCCCGCACTTCCACCGCACCGGACGCCCATCTCTCCATGAAGCAGGCCCTTATCGATGCATCGCGGCACAGCGGCTACGTTATCACGGCGGCGGCGTTTTTCGTCTGCGGGCTACAGCTTATCTTTATCGCCATGCACCTGCCTAACTACATCGCGTTATGCGGTCTTGCCCCGTGGCTAGGCGCTGCCGCTCTGGGTACCATCGGCGCTTTTAATGCCATCGGGTGCTATCTGCTTGGCTGGCTGGGCGGGAAGTATCCGAAAAACCTTGTCCTCGGAGCAGTCTACGTACTCCGCTCGGTGTTTATCGTGATCTACTTCCTAGTCCCGGCAACGCCTGCAACCACGCTAATCTTCGCCGCTATCATGGGCATTCTGTGGCTCGGAATCGCACCCGTGGTGACAGGTTTCATTACCCAGATTTTTGGCCTGAAATATGTCGCGACCCTAACCGGGATCGCATTCTTCTTTCACCAGGTGGGGTCGTTTATCGGCGTATGGGGCGCGGGCCTGATCCTCGATTCTCTCGGCTCATACGACCGGGCCTGGCAGATCGCCGTGCTGATCGGCCTCGCCGCCGGTATAGCCCAGATGTT
Organism: Alphaproteobacteria bacterium UBA7314; assembly: GCA_002471575.1. Taxonomy (GTDB): domain Bacteria; phylum Pseudomonadota; class Alphaproteobacteria; order MPNO01; family UBA830; genus UBA830. Next base: position 8,470 of record DKQG01000037.1, read on the forward strand.
CGCCAATGACAAACCGGCCCCGAAACTACCAGAGCCCTCCCCGGCGTAAGCGGCCGAATTCAATCGGCATCGGGGTCCGGTACCCGCTGCCAGACCGGCTCTATGATCGCAAATTCGAACATGTTCTCCAGCGTATAGGGATCGTTGCGGTGGAAATCCTCCACCGTTTTGCGATCCGCCTCGAACACAATCACGTTGCCGGTTATGTCGCGGATATCGACGTCGCTGGATATATCGATCCCTTCCTTCACCAACCCGCCACCATACACCATCAGCTTGAGAAACGGCTCCTGATAGGCAACGTGGGCGGGTTGCAGTTTTGCCCGCTGTTCTTCCCGGCCCGGCCGGTCGCGTCTGACAAGTGCGTATCTCATTGCTTTCTCTTATGCCTCTCGAGTTCCACCGGTTCGCGGTGCGGGGTCAACAGATAAGCGTCCGTCCAGTCCTGTTTCAGGGCTACGAGGTTATCTTCGTCGGTAAGTTCGTCCTGTAATCCTGAAAAACCGAGCTCCGGTATTGCCGCCGAGTCATCGTCCCGCAACCGGGCACGGTAATCCGGGTCGGCACAGATGCGGGCGACGACCCGAGCTCCGTTGGGCTGACCGATTTGGTTCTCGAAACTTTGGACCATGGTGTCGATCGCCGCCGGATGGACCAGCCCTTTTTCGACCAGCATGGTCTCGATCGCCTTGACCGGCAGTGTCGGGTCCGCCGGTAACAGGCTTTTGGCGTGATGGTGCTTAGTCGGATTGTCAGACATACGCTGTTTCTTCCTGTCAGGACCCCGTCATGTCCGGTCTACTCCGTCCAGCCAACAATGGGCGTGAACAGCTCGTCGACATCCATCGGCCGGTCGATAAATCCCTGATCCAGGAGGTAGCCGATGGCCGTTTCCAGCGTCTTGCGGTTGGGCTCAACGCCATAGGGACATGGATCGCCGCCGAATAATTCGTCCATCTCGTCGATATCGGCGAACATCCAGGGCAGCATGTAACGCTGCGCACCGGAAAAGCGCATTTGTTCGAGCGCCCATTTCTTGGAGTCCGACAACGCCTTGAATAGCGCCTCGGCCGCCCACGGATGCGTTTCATGGAATTCTTCAGTCATGATCATCGTATGCATGATCGGGTAGATTCTGGTCCGTTCGAAGTACGCCCGCTCCTCTGACCTGTAGTCGGGAAACAGGCGGATCACATCGTCGCTTTCAAAAAACGCCCCCGGCGCGCGCGCACCGAAATAGGCGTCTACCTCGCCGGAGGCCAGTACATCACTAATCGACTTCTCCGGTCCTATGAGTTCGAGGTTGAGATCCCCGGCTGGGCGCAAATCCATGGTCTCGTCGAACCGGCGCGGCGTATCCACGCCGCCTTCCAGCCATGTCACACCGGAAAAATCGACACCATATTCAGATTTCAGGATGCCGCGGATCCACACACCCGCCGACTGGCGGTATTCCTGGACCGCAATGCGCTTGCCCGCCAGGTCGGTCGGTTTCGAGATTCCGGAATTACGGTTGATGAAGATAAAGCCATGCCGGAACAACCGCGACGGAAATACGGGCAAAGCTATATAGGGGAAATCACCGCGCGACTTCATGGTGAAGTAATGTGCGCTGGACATTTCGGCGACATCGAAGGATTTGGTTTTCAGCATGCGCGCGAAGATTTCGGGCGGCGACTGAATCTCAACATATCGAAGGTCGATGCCCTCAGGTTTGATAACGCCTTCTTTCAGCGCCTGCAAACGGTCGTAGGGGCCGCAGGCCATGGTCACCGGTAGGTCGGTCATCTTCAAATTCCTTGTTTCTGGCGTCCTTCGCACGGGACTGACGAGACTAACCTGTCACATCGACCGCCTGCATAGAAGTCAGTCGACGTCGGAAATCGTGTAACGCCGCAGCAATCGCCTCTGATCGCTGGGAAAGTCCATACGCGCGTGGTTTACGGACCGGTTGTCCCAGATCACCAGATCGCCAGGGCGCCACACGTGATCGTATACGAATTTCGGCTTCTCGCAGTGATCCAGCAGCATTGTCAGCAGATCTTCGCCCTCGTCATTTTCCATGCCGACAATGTTTCGAGTCATAAGGCGACTGAGGTATAGGGATTTGCGACCCGTGTCGGGGTGGGTTCTGACCAGCGGGTGAACGGCATGCGCTACCTCGTCGCCCCGCCGCATCTCTTCGCGCGTGGTTTTATTGTAATTGAAGACATGTCTAGCGCTCAGACCATCCAGACGGGCCTGCAGGTTATTGGGTAATGCCTCAAACGCGGCCGCCATGTTCGCAAATCTCGTCTCGCCCCCACAATCCGGCACTTCGATAGCGAAAAGCGTGGTAGCGCGGTACGGCGCCTCGCGGTGGGCGCCATCCGAGTGGAAATGCATTTCGCCATCCGGCAGCGAGCCGATCAGCTTCCCGTTTTTACGGATGTTGCTGATGTACTTCACACCGGGCGTAGACTGTTTGCGGTCGGGATCATCGGTTTCGGTGTCGGCGTCCGCCCGGTCGACATGGCCGAACAGGGCCGCGAACGCCGCCTGGTCGTCCGAGTCGATATCCTGACCGGGAAAGCAGAGGACGGAATAGCGCGCAAAAGCGTCGCGTAGTTCCTGCACCAAGTCGCTCCCCACTGGGTCGCCCAGATATACGCCAGTCACGTGGGCGCCTACGGCCGGGTGCGCCGGTCTGATTTTTGCAATCTGGTTCGCGATATTCATGATCACATTCGCGAGGTTCATTCCGATACCGTTCTCAACGCAACAAAGCATACAGGGTTTTCTGCGACGGAACGACATCAGCCGGCGGAAAGCCAAACCAATCAGGGCGACGCGCTTCAAAAAATCAGGCAATCTAAGGAGTGTAAACGGGTCGCGGTCATCGACCCTCCGGATGGTCAGTTCCAAAGCCAATGAACGCAAAGATTTACGACCTGATATCGTCTCGCATCAGAGACTGGTCCGACGCCACTCAATGCGGCGTTCTGATCGTGATTTCGGGTGCCCTAATGTCGGGCCAGCTGGTCATCGTGAGGTTCATCGGCGAAGACATCAGTGTATTCGAAATCATACTATTCCGGGCTTTATTCGGATTGCTGGCGGTATCGGGACTAATCATCCGGGGCGCAGGAACGTACCTGCGCCCGAACCGGCCGGCACTTGCCGTCCTGTGCGGAGCGCTGGCTTTCTTGGCCAGTACGTTTTTCTACTTGGCTGCGACGGAATTGCCTGTCGCCGATATCACAGCGATCCATTTCGTTAGGCCGGTATTTGCCGCCCTGGTCGCCGCTGTCGTCCTGAGAGAAGTACTGCGCGGCAGCCGTATCTTGGCCATCATCGCCGGGGTCGTGGGCGCGGCGATCATTGTTCGTCCCGGCCTAGTGGACGTGAATATCGGCGTTCTGTTCGTACTGGGCGCAGTTGCGGTGCAGAGTTGGAACCCAATAAATCGGAAACTGCTCTCGAAAAGCGACCATCCGGACACCGTCGCCGTCTGGAACATCCTCACAATCCTGCCTCTGGCGGCGGCGACATCGTATTTCTTCTGGACCACGCCCACTTGGGAGCAGGTCGGCTGGATGGCACTAATCGGCGTGCTGGAAATTACCAATCAACGCATGCTGGGTCGCGCGTATCAGCGGGCAGACGCGATCGTAGTGGTCATCCTACACTACACCCGCCTGCCCATCGCCGCTCTGGTCGGTTTTCTGGTTCTGAGCGAATTTCCAGATATCTGGGTGTGGGTCGGCGGCGCCATCATCGCGGCGGCATCGATCTACCTGACCGCACAGGAACGCAACACGGGCAACGGTTGATGGCAATTCCATTGCCGGCGATGAATGTGTTCGATTGTGCGGGCGGAGGACGGCGGTGGTGGTACAGGCCTGCCTAAGGTGAGCACGAATATGGCGCGTCACAACCCGTGTTTTATGGATATCGCGCAGAACTCGTCGGCGGCCGAGATCGCCGCGCAGCTGATGCCGTTGGATGAGATGCGCTACTTCTACAACGAGTTGTTTATCAAGGATACAGGCACCCAGGACATCGAGCTGCAGGTCGGA
>DKQG01000014.1:0-1123 GCA_002471575.1 Alphaproteobacteria bacterium UBA7314
ACCGCCCATTATGGGCGAGTCGGATGGTCTGTGCTGTCGTCCTGTCCGGACTTCTGCCGACGCAACAGGCGCTCCGATCCTTTTCACCTCGAGGAATCGAAAATTTCTCAAGTTTGGGGGCTAGGGGCCTTCGGTATTTTATTGCATTTATAACTTAGGGCAGTTGGTGAAAAGAAAGATCGTTACTGTTCAACAGTAGAACTAGCATATATGAATTCTCGCCTTTCTAGCATGCTCAAAGAAAAAGCATGATTTGGGTGCGCTACGTTAATGCTATAACCAATCTGTTTTAAAAGGTGGGTATAAGGATGGTAGTACGTAGTTAATGATCGTTTCAGCGATTTCGTCTTTGCAAAGTGGGAGCCTGGTTCTGCAACCGCAATATCATATCCCAAGTCGTAAATTTGATATAAGAATTCATCTAATTCCTCTGGTTTGAAACACGGTAATGTGCCGGAGGAGGTAATAATCGTATGAGGAAGCGCATTTTCAGAAAACCATTCTAAATCAAATCGTGCTGTGTGAATGCCGTCGATGATGCCAGTTCGAAATCCGGGAATTATATCGAGAGCAAACACCTCTATGTTGGGTAATATTCGTTTATAATGAAGTGGTCTGGAAAGGTCGTATGCACCGATTTCAATCACCCTCTTGTAGTTGTTTTCGATAAGAACACGAACAATAAAATTTGTTCGTTCGTCACTAAGGGGAGGGGGGGTCTTGTTAATTTGAATTGAGGTGTCTCGATAATTTAAGTTTCTATCTGCATAAATCTTGTGGAGACTTAACACATGATAAAGACACAAAATTCTACTCAGAAGCGCTGAAATCAAGAGATGTTTCTCAGCAAGATTTGTCAGATATTTTATGACGTGTCTGCTCATAACGGTATGTACCAGTTTATTGAATTGAATTCTTCTGGTGGGGCATTTGGCCTAAATGAGACTCTAACGCAGAGATATTACTTGATGGCATCTGAGAAATAACCACTGTTCAAAACTATTCCACGGTGGCGAAACCCGCCTGTGGGCGCCACGCGGCAGCTCTTCCTCCCGAAAAGCCCCCTCTTCCCCAGCAAAACCCCTCGATGCCGTCACCACCCGTTATGGGCGAGTCGGACGGT
>DKQG01000014.1:1334-11855 GCA_002471575.1 Alphaproteobacteria bacterium UBA7314
CCAAGGACTCGCAGCCACCGTCGCGTGGCGCTTCGCCACGCGGTATCCCATCCTCCCGAAAAGCCTATCCTCCCCAACTTAAACTCACCGAGGCCGTCACCGCCCGTTATGGGCGAGTCGGACGGTCTGTGCTATCGTCTTGCCAGGACTCCTGTCGATGCAACGATTGCCAAGCCTCAAAACATATAGCCTGCGTGGCATCCGCGCCAGAGTCGCATTCGCTCACGATCTAGCGATGGCGGCGCTGTCATTCCTGATCGCGCTGTATTTGCGGGTTGGCGGTGATTTCACCTATTTCTCGCCCGACTTCGTCATGCAGGCGACGGTCGGCTATACCGTCATCGCGGGAATAGTTTTCTGGGGATTGCGGCTCTACGCGGGCGTCTGGCGCTACGCCTCGGTCGAAGATCTACTGGTGATAATCAGGGCCGTTTCGATTATATGCCTGTTGTTTTTTGCCGCGATGTTCCTGGTTTCCCGGCTCGAACTCATCCCCCGCTCTGCGCTGCCGATAAACTGGCTGGTACTTCTGGTCCTCCTGGGTGGACCCCGTTTTGTCTATCGGCTGTTTAAGGATCGCCGCGCCCATGACGCCGGCGAGCGCGACGGCGAACGCCGGATCCCGGTGCTGCTAGTCGACGCCGGGGACTCGGCGGAGCTGTTCATTCGCGCAATCAACCGAGCGAAGCAATCGGCCTGGCACGCCGTCGGCTTGATCGATGAAAAAGGCGGGCGCGTGGGTCGTAATATCCATGGCGTCCAAGTTCTGGGCGGGATCGACGACATTCCGGCGATTGCGGAGCGTATGGGCCGCGAAGGTCGTAAACCGCAGCGCCTAATCGTCACCAAGTCAGTCATCAATGGCGAAGAAGTACAACGGCTCCTGGCGATCTCGGAGAAACTGGGCATCGGCCTGGCACGCATGCCGCAGCTAGATGATTTCCGCGAGAGCGTCGACGCGGCGCCAGAAATCCGCCCGATAAACATCAATGATCTTCTAGGCCGGCCGCAGGCAACCCTCGATCGGAGCAGCATGGCGCAACTGATCGGCGGCCGGCGTGTGCTGGTAACCGGCGCCGGCGGCACGATCGGATCCGAACTGTGCCGCCAGATTACGGCCTTCGGCCCGTCCTCGATCGCGCTAGTCGACAACTCAGAATACCAGCTTTATGCGATCGATCTGGAAATCGGCGAGAAGTTCTCCGATCTGCCGCGGCGGGCGATCCTCGCGGATGTGCGCGATGCAGACCGCATCGGCAGGGTGTTCGCCGAAGAACGTCCCGAACTAGTATTCCATGCGGCTGCGCTGAAACACGTACCGATGGTTGAGCTGCACCCCGACGAAGGCGCACTGACTAACGTCATCGGCACAAAGGTCGTGGCCGATGCATGCTGCGCTCACGACACCCTGGCAATGGTCTTGATATCGACCGACAAGGCGGTCAACCCATCGAGCATGATGGGCGCGACCAAGCGCGTCGCCGAGAGCTACTGCCAAGCGCTGGACCTGCGCGAAGGGGGCGCACGCGGTGACGGCCGTACCCACTTCGTCACGGTCCGGTTCGGCAACGTACTCGGGTCAACTGGTTCCGTGGTGCCTCTGTTCCAGCGGCAACTGGCGGCGGGCGGACCGCTGACGGTCACCCATCCCGACATGACCCGCTATTTCATGACCGTCCGCGAAGCGGTTGAACTGGTGTTGCAATCATCGGTTCAGGGTGTCGCGGACGATGCCGAGCAGGGCAAGATCTACGTCCTCGACATGGGAGAACCAGTCAAGATCATCGATCTCGCCCGTCAGATTATCCTGCTAGCCGGCCGGCAACCGGACATCGATGTCAAAATCGATATCACGGGCCCGCGCCCCGGCGAAAAACTGTTCGAGGAAATTCTGCATGCATCCGAGGAGCTGGTACCAACCACCCATCCCGGCATTCTGCTGGCAGCTCCGCGTGCGACGGATCTGACCCTGCTGACACACGCAATCGACGAACTGGACTCGGCGGCACGTGCGGGCAACCGCAACGATGCCCGCGCCATCGTTCGTCGCCTCATCCCCGAATTCAAATCTCCCAACAACGGGAATAACCTGAGCGACGACACAAAATCGGTGGCATCCCGATAAACGCGGAACCGCCACGGAGGCTTACCCGATGACTAACGACGCTCCCGCCATCCGGCGGGCCCTGATATCCGTTTCCGACAAATCGGGCTTGATAGATTTCGCCCGGTTCCTGCAAGATTACGGGGTCGAGATCCTGTCCACCGGCGGAACCGCGAAAGCCATGCGCGATGCCGATATCTCGGTGATCGAGATCTGCGACCACACCGGTTTCCCCGAAATCCTCGACGGTCGCGTCAAGACGCTGCATCCGAAGGTCCATGGCGGCATTCTCGGCAAACGCAGCGAGCCGGCTCATCTGGCGACGATGGAGGAGCACGACATCGATCCAATCGATCTGATCGTAGTGAACCTCTATCCGTTTGAGGCCGCCGTCTCCGCCGGCGCCGATTACGACACCTGCGTCGAGAATATCGATATCGGTGGCCCGGCCATGATCCGTTCCGCCGCCAAAAACCATGACGGTGTGACCATCGTCACCGATGCCGAAGATTATAACGCCGTGATCGAGGATATGAAGGTCAATGACGGCGCCACATCACCTGCACTGCGTCGGCGGCTGGCCGGTACGGCCTATGCCCGCACCGCCGCCTACGACGCCGCCATCGGACGCTGGTTCGCTGAACAGAACGACGACATCTTCCCTCGCCGGTTTTCACTGTCTGGTACGCGCGTTCAATCCATGCGTTACGGCGAAAATCCGCATCAGAACGCGGCCTTCTACGCCACCGATGACAGCCGACCCGGGGTCGCGACAGCGACGCAAATCCAGGGCAAGGAGCTGTCATACAACAACCTGAACGACACCGACGCCGCGTTCGAACTGGCGGCGGAGTTCGAGACGCCGGCCATGGCGATTATCAAACACGCCAATCCCTGCGGTGTCGCACTGGGCGACACACTCGCCGATGCCTATGCCAAGGCCCTGAAATGTGATCCGGTCAGTGCATTCGGCGGTATCATCGCCGTGAACCGGGCGATGGATGTCGCCGCGGCGGAGTCCATGAAAGATATTTTCCTGGAAGTGGTAATCGCGCCGGAGATCACCGCGGGTGCGCGGGAAATTTTGGCCGCGAAGAAGAACCTGCGCGCATTGGAAACCGGCGGCATGCCGGATCCCGCCGCATCGGGTCTGATGACCAAACTGCTGTCAGGCGGGTTCCTGCTGCAGGACCGCGACTCTGGCCGTGTCGGCAGCAACGATCTTGAAATCGTCTCGAAGCGCGAACCGTCGGCACAGGAAATTGCCGATATGCTATTCGCCTTTTCGGTCTGCAAACACGTGAAATCGAATGCCATCGTCTACGCAAAAGACGGTGCCACGGTCGGCATCGGTGCCGGCCAGATGAGCCGAGTGGATTCTTCCCGCATCGCGGTGCGCAAATCCGAAGATGCTGCCAAGGCCGCAGGCGAAACGGAAGCACTGGTCAAAGGATCGGTAGTTGCCTCGGACGCGTTTTTCCCGTTTGCCGATGGCCTGCTCGCCGCCGCCGACGCGGGCGCGACCGCCGTCATTCAGCCGGGCGGATCAATCCGAGACGAAGAAGTCATCGCCGCCGCCGACGACGCCGGTCTTGCGATGGTTTTCACCGGCATTCGGCACTTCCGGCATTAGCAAATGTGTTTCAGATCTTCCGGGTTTTCGGCAGGAAAAAGACAGCGACAAAAATAACGAACGCAGCGACGCAAAATACAAGAAACGCGAACACGCCTATCAGCAACGCCTTGTCGCCAGAAAGTTCTGCTGCCGCCGGTTTACGAGATTGACCTGCACGATCGGGGCCCTGGATAAATAGCATGTAACCAATGCCGATCAGAACGGAGAACGCGCCAGGCACAAAATAAGAGCTTCGCCATCCCACTGTATCGATCAAGTAGCTGGTAAGCAGTGCTGCAGCGGCGACACCCTGATTGCCGAAAACCTCTCTCGCTGAGAGAACCATGCCGGCCTTCGATCGGCCTTTGACGACCCTAGCGGGTAATAGATTGCGGCAAAGACGCCGACGGCTGTCGGGGTCAGTGCGATCCGGAGTGGAGTTTCCGCTAGCCCGGATAAAATGGCACTGGCGCCGATGCCGATGAAAAAGACCGCGATCATACCTTCGCGGCTCTACCGGTCCGACAGCCCGCCAGCGGGAATAGCGCACCTCCGAACGCGATAAACCCTAGCGGCGCGTAGGGAAGGAGCTATACGCAGCCTATTCCCCATTCATCGGCCATCCGAAGCGTCACCAGTGTAGCGAAGATCAGAATGAACAGATGATCTAGAAAACCCGATGTTCAGATACAGGAATCTGATATCGGCGCGCTTCTTTGCAAAATTTGAGTTACTCCTCAGTCACCTTCCAAAGAAGGATCATCAGACCGGCACCCAGAAAGCCAACAATGGTCCACATACCAACGCGCTGAGAATCGAACGCATAAGTCAGCGTGCCCAGCACAAACGGCCCAACATAAGCCGTCGCCCGCCCCGAAAAAGCGAAAAGGCCGAACATCTCGGTACGGTATTCCGCGGGGGCGATGCGCGCCATCATCGACCGGCTGGCCGCCTGGGCAGGCCCCATGAACAGGCCGAGCAGCAGGCCAAAAACCCAGAACCAGAGCTTGGTCTCCACCAGCAACAGCGGAATGCCGAAACAGATTAAACCGCCGAGCGCAACGGCGATGGTCTTTTTCGACCCCAGATAGTCGTCAACCCACCCAAACGACGCTGCTCCGATACCGGCCGTAACGTTCATCGCAATTGCAAACATAATGACTTCTTCCAAAGACATTTCGAACGTCCCGCGCGCATACACCGCGCCAAACGCAAACATGGTGTTCATGCCGTCGACATAGAAAAGACGAGCGCAGAGAAACCAGGCAATATTCCGGTAGCTTCTCACTTTCCGGATTGTCGAAATCAGTGTGTTTATGCCTTTACGGGCCGCCTTTAACGGCCTTATACCCCGCGAGGGAACATCCGTGACAAATACGAACAGCGGCAAACAAAATAATGCAAACCAGAGCGCAACGACCGGTCCAATAATTCGGACATGTTCAGAGTGGCCAGTATCGAGACCGAGCGGCGGCGGTTTCGCCTGCACAAAAACGGTCAGCAACAGAACCAGACAGGCTAGGCCGCCTATATAGCCGAGTCCCCACCCCCAGCCGGACAACTGACCGATCTTGTCGTTCAGCACAAGGGTTGGCAGCATCGCGTTATAAAACACCTGCGAGACTTCGAACGAAATGTTAGCGATACTAAAAACCACTAGCGCATAAATTGCGAATGACGGATCGGGATAGGAGAACCACAGCAAGCCGGCTAAAACGATCGTCATCGCAGAGAAAAAACCGAGCCAGGGTTTTCGCGGGCCCGCGGAGTCGGCGATCGCACCGAGAACCGGGCTGAGAAGCGCAATCGCAACCCCGGAAAGGGAGAGCGCGTAGGCCCACTGCTTGGTACCGGTAATCTTATCGACAGCGACCCCATCAACAAAATAAGCAGAGAACACGAACGTAACGATCACCGTCGGAAAGGCGGAGTTCGCCCAGTCATACACGCACCAAGCGATACGGGCGCGGCGGAGGGATTTTTCGTCAATTCCGGGGGGTGTCATGACGGCCAGCCTACCATTGTGAATATCTTGCCGACATCTCCGTTGGTCTTCCAGCGGCAATTTATCGCCGCTATTATCGGGTGCAATTTAGAAGTGGGAGAAACCGTGAGCTACACATTGCAGGATTTTTGCGCCGAGATTCACGAAATACTGGTTGCGGAAAACAATGCCGACGGTCGCGAGAAGGTGCACCAGAAACTGGAACAACTTCTGGGGAACGAAACCTTCATCGAACAGTTCTGCGGCCCCGACAAGCCAGAGGGCGTCTACAAACTGAATGAGGACCCGACCACCGGGGCGGTTGTTCTGTGCCATGTGATGGGCGAGGGCGCGATGTCGCCGCCCCACGATCACGGCGCTTCCTGGGCAATTTACGGCCAGGCAACGGAACATACAGTCATGCGCGAATGGTACCGTACCGACGACGGGTCAGATGATGAGGATATCTCGCTTGAGAAAAATAGCGAATACCGGCTAGATCCCGGCCAGGTGGGGCTTTTCAATCCCGGGGTCATCCATTCGATCGAATACCCGGACAACGCGCGGTTCGTGCGCGTAACCGGTGTCGATCTCGATAGGATCGACCGCAAGGCCTATAACCTGAAGCACAAATCCGTCAAAACGATTCGCGCTGCAAGCGCTGACGCGGCCTGAACCCGGCTGCCAGAGCGGAAGCACGCCCGACCGGATAGGTAAAAGTTACTCCTCTATCAACGCCCGGATATACCGCGTGTCGACAGACAGTATGGCAAGGTCGATGCTTTTGCTGTGGCGAAGATCGTGCAGGGTCTGGCTGACATGGGAAACTCCATGATGCCGGGCTTCTTCCCGAGCCTCAGCAATACCGTCGTCCAACATGGCGTTGCCCGCGTTATCGATGATACGCCCCGTCAGGTGTGCCTGCTGATCTTAAAGTTCGTCGACCATCGCGGAGACAGCCATCGACTGCCATTCGTCTCCCCCGGGTGCCGTAGTTGCAATATCGCCGATCCCGTGGGATTTAAGACGCCAACGGCGATAAACCGTCATTCTGCGCCACTCCTCATAGAGCCTTCCCGCAATTATGGCCAACGTTTCCCGGATAATCCGGCCTGAACCAATTTTATTTGTCCTGTGGGCCAATGAACTGATTCAGTTTGTCTGGTCGCCGCCGGTGCTGCAGACGGCAGCCGGTTGGCTGATGATCGTCTTCGTTGTGCTTTCGCTGCCACGTATACGGCGCGGCACGGTCTATCTTTGCGTGCCCCTGGCAGTTCTTACTGCGGGGCTTACCCTGAATTTCGACCAGGCCGCAGGCGTTATGCGCGGGTTTCAGGATGCCGCGGTATTCATGGCATTTTTCGGATCCATCGTCCTTTTGCGGACGCTGGCGGACCGCCGACCGGAAATATCCCGCGCCCGCGATTTATTCACATCGCTTCGCACAGAGCAGATCAACGGGGCCTTTCTGGTAGGTGCCCATGTGATCGGATCGATCCTCGTCATCGGCGTGATGGCGATCCTGGCACCGGTCCTGAAACATGACGCGGACGCCTTAATCCGGCGTCGTGCAGCAGAGGTCAGTCAGCGAGGTATGTGCCTGGCGCCGCTTTGGTCGCCCTTCTGGATCGCGTCGGCATTCGCAACCCAACAGCTGCCCGGCGTGCCCGCGTGGGAGATCATGTCGCTAGGCCTGGCGATGGCCGCGATCGGCATGGTACTGGCGCATATCATGTATGCCCGCGATGTCGGGCTTTCCGATCTATGGCGGGCGTTGCTAGGGTTTGCACCGATCGTTCCGACAGTTGCGCTATGCGCCGCCCTGATCACCGGTCTGTCGGCTGTCGCGGGCCTCAGCACGCTGAAAGCGCTGATCGCGACGATCCCATTTTTGGCTGTTCTGACGTTGACCGCCGCCAGCATGGCAACGCTGCGGGCCGTTACAACGGAAACTTGGCGGGGCAGCAGCCGGATCAGCGATGAGATCATTGTCGTAACCGCCGCGCTGGTGCTGGGGCGAGTATCGCAAGTGGCGATTGGTGAGATCGGCATCGGCGAGACGGTCGCGGCGCTCACCATCCCGACTTGGGGAGTCATCGCCAGCGTTATTTTTATCGTGACCCTCGCGTCGCTGGTCGGCATTCACCAGCTTGTTTCCATGATTGTCGTCCTGGTCATAGTCGTTCCTCTGGATACCGGCGTTAACGACACAATACTGATGGAGGCCGCGCTGATCGGCTGGGCGTTTGCGTCAATGATCGGGTTAACAGCCGTATCAACCGCGACCGCCAGCGCCATGTTCGGAGTTCCGAGGATCCAGTTGATATTCGGGCCGAATCTTGCCTTCGCTGCGGTGTTCGGCGCATTAAGCGTCCTGCTGCTGTCTCTGGTCAACAGTCTGTTTTTCGCTGCCTGATTCCGGCATCATCAAGTCTACATTCAAAATGGGAATTAGGCACTCGTGCACCGCTGGCTTTTAGACCTTCTTATTTGTCCGGACTGTACCGGAGAAATTCCGCTAACCGTGAATTCCGGCAACTGGGAGGGCGAGCGGCTCGAGGACGGCATGCTGGGCTGCGCGGGCTGCGGCGGAACCTGGCCGGTCAGAAACGGCGTGCCGCGCTTCGTGCCCGAACAAGAAGACTATGCCGGCGGCTTCGGATTTCAGTGGCAGCGCTGGCGCCTCACCCAGATCGACCGCCTGAACGGTACTACCCTGACAACCGATCGGCTACTGACTGATACCGGATGGGATCGCGACTGGATCGCCGGCAGGCTAATCTTCGACGGCGGCGCCGGCGCGGGGCGGTTTTCCGACGCATTGGCGGTAATGGGCGCACGGGTGGTGTCGCTGGATATGAGCATCGCGATAGACGCCTGTTGCGAGACCACGCGGGTGCACGGAGAAGCGGTGCAGTGCATCCAGGCGTCGCTCTATGCCATGCCGTTGCGGTCGGCCGCCTTCGATGCCGTCCATTGCGCCGGGGTGATCCAGCACACCCCCGAGCCAGAACGCACGATGCGGGCGATGCCACGGCTTCTGAAACCCGGCGCTGCGCTCGGATACAATTTCTACGAATGGACATGGAGCCGGCGTCTACAACTGCTTCGCGCTGGGTTTCGCCTTTTTACACCGCACATGTCGCAGCGTGCCCTGCTGAAATTCTGCGAGGCCATGGTCATACCGTTGTTTCCGTTCAGCCGGCTAGTAAGCAGATTACGATTTGTCCGTTTCGGACTGCGCTTCTTGCCGATCTGTGCCAGCCATCAGCCGGAACTATCTCGTGAACAGCAGTTCGAATGGACCCTGCTGGACACCTTTGATTGGTACAACCCGCGATACGACCAGCCGCAACGGCATCGGCGCGCAGCGGAGATCTTGGCCGAGGAAGGGATGGACGACATCGTATCCGGGCCGGGCATCGCACGCGCACACCAGCAATCCCCGGCAAGACCGGCTTGCTAGTTATCAATTGCCGGAAAGAAAATTGGAGCGGGTGATGAGATTCGAACTCACGACTTCAACCTTGGCAAGGTTGCGCTCTACCCCTGAGCTACACCGGACGGCTCCGGCGGCCCCTAAGAAAATCACATAAAACCAGTGACTTAAATAGTCCTTACAACCTTTATCGATTTTGCGAAAGTGGCCGCGAGGTCAGATATACTGATCTGAGTGTGCCAAGATTGTGCCAAGTTTCTCTTCTCCCTTGCCAAACGGCTAACGCCGCATAACCAGGTGGCTCACGAAATACGACCAACTACATAACCTGTCACCGGTTGCCTCGGAACCCTGTTGCCGGCTATAAACAGAAAGCGCCGATTTGAAGCTCAGCTTGCGGGCGCCTAAAAAATGCAGCTAAAGCGCACGGGTCACCCGGCGAAAACTGCGGTGGCTTTTTTTATGGCTTGGTCCACCTGCGGACCGGGGATTTGAACTTCAGCTTGTGCCCCCTGGCATTTCGCCAAAAGCACTAAAGAGAGGAGTACCCCTCATGGCACGTTCTAAAACTCGTCTGTTAAAAGTCTCGGACGACTGTCGCTACGTCCACGTTCAGATCGAACAGGACAACGGCGACATCATCCAAGGTCGCTACAGTCTTTTCTGTTGGGACAAACCACCACAGGATGTTCTCGACAGCATGGAAGCGGCTGTTAAGTCTGGTCCTGTTGGAATTATTGGCCCTATGGATCCAAACAAATCATGAGACCGGGGTTACGAGCTTCGAATTCACGGCGGAATTTCTCGCAGGCATCGATCCGCTCGGCCGCCATTTCAGCACCCTTATCTGTATGGGATATGTTGGACGGTAGGGTGGCCCGTTCGGAAACAGGGCCTCTGTTCGTTTTTGATTCGGTTGAGCGAGATTTTTTGTCTGATGCCATATTGAACAACTTACAACAGCCCACCCACCCGGATGAAGCTTAAAACTCGCTAGCAGATCACCAATCCGGAATAACCCACCTTACGGGTTCGGTATTTGAACTTCAGCTTGTGCACCGTGGCATTCCGCCGGAAGCACTAAAGAGAGGAAACATAACATGTTATTAGACTTCCTTAACCCGGACAAAGCTCCCGATTTGGTATACCGAGAAGCACCTCACACGGACTCCCTGGTATTTGCCTCGCTTGAGGATGCGATGTTTCTTGACCAACTTCACGAGGCTATTGGTGCCGAGACTTGGACGGAGTTCGAGTACCTTATGCCCGACGCCGAACTCGCTGAGTTAATTGAGAGACATAATGAGGACTGCGGCTACGAAGAGACATTTTTGATACCCCGTCCAACCGAGCGGTTTGAATTCTCGCAGCTTTGCGCT
>DKQG01000046.1 GCA_002471575.1 Alphaproteobacteria bacterium UBA7314
AACTGAGCTACAGCCACCGCAATAGGCGGCAGTTTAAGTAGCCTTCGCGCCCGCGGACGTCAACCCGCCAGCGGTCAACCCGCTAACTGAAATGAATTTTTAGTCGCCGCAGGGCCTCGTCTATGGTCTCCGCCTTCTTGCAGAACGAGAACCGGGCGAAGTAGCCCTCCTCACCGGACGTATAGAAAGCGCTGATGGGGACTGCCGCCACCCCCGCCTCCACTGTCAGGTGTTTGCAGAACTCGGTATCGACGCCTTTGTATCCCAGCGGCCTGAAATCGGTGGTCAGAAAATAGGTTCCTTGGCAGGGGATCACATCGAACCCGATATCGCGCAGGCCGCCGGCAAGGTGGTCGCGCCGCGCCTGCATGTCACAGTTCAGTTCTTCGAAATACGCGTCATCCTTGCGTAGCCCGAACGCGACAGCCGCCTGCAGATTGGGCGGCGTGGTGAACGTCAGGTACTGGTGGGCCTTGGCGATGGGCGTCAGGACTTCCGGCGCGGATGTGATCATCCCGATCTTCCAGCCCGTCAGGGAAAAGATCTTGCCCGCGGACTGGATTCGGACGGTACGGTCGCGCATGCCAGGCAGCGTAATCATCGGAATGTGGGGTTCGCCATCAAACGCGAGATGCTCGTATACCTCGTCGCAAACCGCAAAGGCATCGTGTTTCTGGCACAACGCGGCTATGAATTCCAATTCGTCCCGGTCAAAGACCTTGGCGCACGGGTTCATCGGCGTGTTGACCAGTATCAGTTTGGTCTTGTCCGAAAATGCCGCTTTCAGGTCGGCGCGGGGCAATGCCCAGTCCGGCGCTTCGAGCCGCACCAGTTTCGCCACCCCGCCGCCGCGCTGCACGATTGGCAGATAGGAATCGTATAGCGGTTCGATCAGGATAACCTCATCACCGGGTTCGATTAGGCCCAGTAACGATGCGCCCAGCGCCTCCGTCCCGCCGGACGTCACCATGGTTTCGGTCTGCCAGTCTATATCAAGGTTGTAGAACCGGGCGGCATGCTCGGCGACCGACTGCCGCAGGTCCGGGATGCCAAACATGGATGGATACTGATTCACCCCGTTGCGGAGGTATTCGACGCCTGCTTCGACCACGTCGTTGGGGCCGTTGCCGTCCGGGAAACCCTGGCCGAGGTTGACCGCATCGTGTTTCTGGGCGAGCCGCGACATGACTTCGAATATCGTTGTACCGTAGCTCGAAAGTATGCTGTTACCGGTGCTCACGCTAACCTTTCGCTCTATGCCGGCAGGTTTGGTAGCATACCGAGGCGCATCGACGCCAGATCAAGCGTTTGACACCCGCCGGCTTCGGGTCCAAACCGTTTTAGCAAACGGAGGGGCGAGCAATACAGAGGCTCCTAGTCAATTGCTCTAACTGCGGTCGCGTCAGGTGAATTTTTTCGCGTCGCTACCATTTTTCTGAGGAATACTTGCTGCCAGCATTGCCATACATCCGAACGAATAATCCCGAGCATATTCGACAGGACAATGGTCGGCCGCCATCCGAGCAGTTGGCAAGTTTCATTTTGTAATGATCAAAAAATTGGCGATTTGCCTATTATTTGATCAAACCATTTCACCTGCGCGTTATTAGCGGCTAGTCAATATTGAAATACTGCGCTTTACAAATGGGTTTGGAGTTGGCACGAATCTTGCGTGTCAGAGGAGTGTCAGCCTTCGGCTCCAGCGCCGGACGCAGATTTAAGGGATGCGCATAAGCCATGAAAAAAATAGAGGCGATTATCAAACCGTTCAAACTCGACGAGGTGAAGGAGGCCCTGCACGATGTAGGTGTGAAGGGCCTGACGGTCACGGAAGCCAAGGGTTTTGGACGCCAGAAAGGCCACACCGAGCTATACCGGGGCGCCGAATACGTCGTCGACTTTCTGCCTAAAGTAAAGATCGAAGTCGTCATCGAGGACAATTTGGTTGAAACTGCCGTCGAAGCGATCCAGCAGGCCGCCCATACCGGCCGTATCGGCGACGGAAAGATCTTCGTTTCGAGTATCGAAGAGGTTTTGCGCATCCGCACCGGGGAAAAAGGCGCGGAAGCGATCTGATCCTGAACATAACGGCCCGGACCGGTCGCAAATTGACGCGAACGTCCTTTCGGCGCACCGTGGCAGGGCCGCCTACCAGAGACGCACGTCACAGAAAGGAATAAACCGATGGCGGACGACATGAAAAATGTCTTCAAAATGATTGAAGAGAACAACGTTAAATATGTGGATTTCCGGTTCACCGATCCGCGCGGCAAATGGCAGCACACGGCGCAGTCCGTCAGTACGGTCGATGAAGATATGCTGACCGATGGCATCATGTTCGACGGCTCCTCGATCGCGGGTTGGAAAGACATCAATGAATCCGACATGACGCTTCTACCCGACTGTTCGTCCGCCGTTATGGATCCGTTTGCCGCGCAGGAGCAGCTGATCCTATTCTGCGATGTTCTGGAGCCCAGCACTGGGCAGCCTTACAGCCGCGATCCGCGTTCGACCGCGAAGCGAGCCCAGAGCTACCTAGCCCAGACCGGCATCGGCGACACCGCCGTATTCGGACCGGAGCTGGAATTTTTTGTGTTCGACGACGTTCGGTTCGACGTCTCGCAGAACCAGACCTTTTACGCGCTGAACGAGGAAGAGGGCGACTACAATTCCGGTGCCGTGTTAGAAGGCGGCAATATTGGCCACCGGCCGGGCATGAAAGGCGGGTATTTCCCCGTCCCGCCCGTCGATTCCATGACTGATCTGCGCGCCGAAATGCTTACGGTGATTGAGGAAATGGGTGTCACGACCGAAAAGCACCATCATGAGGTCGCACCCAGCCAGCACGAACTAGGCATTAAGTTCAACGATCTGCTGAAAGTCGCGGATTGGGTACAGATTTACAAATACTGCGTCCACAACGTGGCCCATTCATACGGCAAGACCGCTACCTTCATGCCGAAGCCCATCATCGGCGACAACGGGTCGGGCATGCACGTCCATCAATCGATTTGGAAGGATGGCAAACCGGCCTTCGCGGGATCCGGATATGCCGACCTGTCGGAAACGGCCCTGTATTACATCGGCGGCATCATCAAGCATGCCAAAGCAGTGAATGCGTTCACCAACGCGTCCACCAACAGCTACAAACGTCTGATCCCCGGCTTCGAAGCTCCCGTATTGCTCGCCTATTCAGCGCGTAACCGGTCGGCTTCTTGCCGTATCCCTTATGCAACGTCGCCCAATGGCAAGCGTGTCGAGGTCAGGTTCCCGGACCCGACGGCGAACCCGTATTTCGCTTTTGCCGCGATGCTGATGGCGGGGATAGATGGTATCCAGAACAAAATCCATCCCGGTGACGCGATGGACAAGAACCTTTACGACCTACCTCCGGAGGAGCTGCAAGACGTTCCAACGGTCAGCCACAGCCTCCGCGAAGCGATCGAAGCTTTGGAAGCCGATCACGATTTCCTAACCCAGGGCGACGTGTTCCCCGAAGATCTGATCGAGGGATACATGGAACTCAAATGGGAAGAAATCTACAATTTCGAGCACACACCGCATCCGGTGGAATTCTCGATGTATTACAGCGTCTAGGACGCACCCGGGACAACCGTCAAAGGGCTGCCTTCGGGCAGCCTTTTTTTCACTCCGGTTTTCCAGCGTCGGTAACATCGGCAGTTGTTCTTGGCTTTAGTCGTGCTTTTTTATCCTCCACCCGGATAAACGCGTTTTTACACACGGCGGGATTGTGATGGGTCGATCGACACGGAGAAACAGGTGCTCGTCGATATCCGCGGGTCACAGAACGCGGGTACCCAGAATTTCACGGCCGGGTCCGATCACTTTCCGCT
This sequence comes from Alphaproteobacteria bacterium UBA7314, assembly GCA_002471575.1. GTDB lineage: Bacteria > Pseudomonadota > Alphaproteobacteria > MPNO01 > UBA830 > UBA830. The sequence goes on from DKQG01000046.1 coordinate 3,855, forward strand.
GGCCGACATAATGATCCTAACTTGTGTCGACATGGCCGACGGTTATGTGAACCTCATAACTGTTCTCGTGCAACAATACGATCAAGGAATGTACGATCTTGGGGTTGTCCGCGATTGCGGCCGTCGCAGCCAGGATGACGTCCCAGCTTTCCGAAGCAGCTGCCAGCCGTTTGATAACCGTATTCTTGAGTCTACCCGGGCAGTTTCCGCGGTCTACCGGTTTCATCGATTGCGTCATAGGTGAATTCACCCTCGGTGACTTTCTAGTCTACGAACGCATTACGGCGGCAGGGCCAAACTACAACCTTGGTAGTGATCGAGGTATTTCCGCGGCGCGTAATCTACGCACAACACGTGACCTCGTCACCGATCCGTACAGGTATGTGAAACGCGGTTTCCTTCCCGCTAACGTTTGCAAGCCGCCCCGAGGAAGAGACCGATGCCAAATTGCCGCCGGCGAGGTCTATTCGCGACATGATCTAGCGGCCGAAAATATCGCCGTTCCCGTTTGCGTTCGCCGGCTTGGCGATCGCGCGGATCGCCAGCTCCATATCCGGGGGCTGATTCGCGGCTTCGTCTCGGTCTAGCATCGGCTCCACAACATATCGTGTTTATAATGACTTATCACACATTATGCTGTAGCACTTATTCCTCCAAAGTTTGTTTTATGGCTGCAGGCTACTGCGTATACATAGGGTTCCATGTCTGATCTTTTCGAGAGCTCCGGTTCCAAGAAAAAGCGCTACTCCGCCAAGGATATCGAGGTGCTGGAAGGGCTAGAGCCTGTCCGAAAGCGCCCCGGCATGTATATCGGCGGCACCGACGAGCGCGCGCTGCACCACCTAGCGGCGGAAATCCTCGACAATTCGATGGACGAGGCGGTTGCCGGGCATGCGAACTGGATCGAATTCAATCTGTCCGCCGAGGGTTTCATAACAGTCCGCGACAATGGCCGCGGTATCCCAGTCGATCCGCACCCCAAGTTCAAGGATATTTCGGCGCTGGAAGTAGTTCTGACCACACTTCATTCGGGCGGCAAATTCGGCGGCGACGCCTACAAAACATCGGGGGGGCTGCACGGCGTCGGCCTATCCGTCGTAAACGCTCTGTCTGCAGAACTGAACGTCGAAATCGCACGCGACAAGAAACTTTGGAAACAGACCTATAAACAGGGCAAACCGAAAGGCAAGCTGCAGAACGCGGGCAAGGCCGTAAACAGGCGCGGTACCTCGATCAGCTTTCGCCCAGACCCTGAAATATTTGGGGACAAAGCCGTCTTCCGGCCAGCGACACTTTACAACATGGCCAAGGCCAAGACCTATCTGTTCAAGGGGGTCGAAATCCGCTGGTCCTGCGATGCACAGCTTATCCGTGGCAAGGACGATATCCCGGAAAAGGATACACTTCATTTCCCCAACGGCCTTTCCGATTACCTGACCACGGCTCTTGATGGCCGCGACACCGTAACCGGCCTGCCCTTCTCCGGCGAAGCGGATCTGAACGGCGGCAGCGGACGGGCCGAATGGGCGCTAGCTTGGGCCGAGCAGGGTGACGGATCGATTGCTTCGTATTGCAATACCGTAGCCACTCCCGAAGGCGGAACCCACGAGAACGGGCTGAAGTCCTCTCTCGCCCGCGGTCTGAAGTCGTTCGGCGAGATGTCCGGCAACAAACGGGCCAACATCATTACCGGCGACGACGTCTTCGGCGGATCCACCGGCATTCTCTCGGTATTTATTCCCGACCCCGAATTCCAAGGGCAGACAAAAGAAAAACTGTCTTCACCTGGCGTCGCGAAACTGGTTGAAAATTCGGTGAAAGATCACTTCGAACATTTCCTGACCGGTAACCCGAAGGATGCGAACGCGTTGCTCGACCACGTGCTGGAGCGGGCGGAGGAACGCCTGCGGCGACGTAAAGACCGTGAATTCGCGCGCAAAACGCCCACTCGAAAAGTCCGCCTTCCAGGCAAGTTGGCGGACTGCGCCGCCGGTTCCGCGGAAGGCACCGAGATCTTCCTTGTGGAGGGAGATTCCGCCGGCGGTTCTGCGAAACAGGCCCGCGACCGCAAAACTCAGGCAATACTTCCTCTCCGTGGCAAAATTCTAAACGTGGCGAGCGCAACAGAAGACAAGATGCGCGCCAACCAGGAAATTATGGATTTGATCCAGGCACTGGGATGCGGCTACGGAGACACCTACGATCCGTCAAAGCTGCGTTACGAGCGCGTCGTAATCATGACCGACGCTGATGTCGATGGTGCGCATATCGCTTCCCTTTTGATGACGTTTTTCATCCGGGAAATGCCCCAGCTGGTTGCGGACGGTAACCTATTTCTCGCAATGCCGCCGCTTTACCGAATATCGCAGGGCGGTACCGTCGCCTACGCCCGCGACGACGCGCATAGGGACGAACTACTAGAAACGACTTTTGCCGGCCGAGGCAAGATCGATATCAGTCGCTTCAAAGGCCTAGGTGAGATGCCTCCAGCGCAGCTGAAAGAAACGACCATGAATCCGGTTAGCCGCACGTTGTTGAAAGTCGTGCTGCCGGAAGGTGAGAACGTCCACCTGGTGAGAAAAAAGGGCCGCCCGGCCAAAAACAAAACGGGTTCGACCGCCGATCTGGTCGAACGCCTCATGGGGCGGAAGCCGGAACAACGTTTGAAATTCATTCAGCAGAACGCCGACAAAGTAGACTACGTCGACGTTTGATCGCGGGAATGGCCTCACGCGGTTTTAATGCCGGATATATCTTTCTCCATGGAATTAAATAGCCGGTTAAGTGTTAATACTTATGTTGGCCCTATCTGTTTCTATGAAGATGACCATATACACATCGATTATTGCCGCGCTCGCGGGTGCCGGGCTAATCGTTTCCAGCGGTTCACAAGTAAAGGCGATTGATACTGAGTACGGCCCAAACCACTACTATGGCGCCCTTTAGTTCGCGACCCTGGATGGATCCATAAATGCGACGGTTGTAGGTTCCTCACCCCCCCAAAGCCATCAACAGCTCTGAGAAATTGGTTGCCGGAAAAATGAAGAACGCCATATTTGGACGAACGTCTCGTTCTTCTCGGCCCCTCGGAACAAGGCGAAAAACGCCTTTCATATTGTTATCGTTTTCAATGGCATTGAGCCATTAACCGAACGGGCGATTTACGAAAGCGATGTGTCGATAAAACTCGGCCGACCGTGCGAGGAAAAGCACCTTTTCAACTTCTATTAAGGGTTAGTGGACAATCTGGATGGACCGTCAGATCCGGATTTTTCAAATCCTCGTTAAGGGGGTTATGCAGGTAATGATCCCACGGTGCGACGATTTTTATTAAAGCGGCTTTATGCCGTGTTAGCAGACACCGGCGGAACGTTTCACGTCGACAACACATAAATGAAAAAACTGAACTGATTAAATAAAGGGTGGCGCATTAAAATCGCCTCACTGTGTTCGGCGGAGTGGGTAGCTTGTTGTTCGTGCTAGCGCCGGCTGACGCTCTTTCAAACGAGACGACCCCATATTTCGGGACCCGCATTATCGAGAGCGGTAAGACCGTGGCGACCTTGTCGAAAGCATTAGCGCCGACCCGGATCTGGTGGGGAAAGAAGCGGATACGATCTTCGTCAGGATCGCAGCCGACGCGACAAAATAGGTCTCAACGGGTCATCCATTTTCGCAATGCCTCGTTGATTTCTTCTGGACACTCCATTGTCGACAGGTGCCCGCAGTCTTCTACCAGCACCAGTTCGGCACCCGAGATCAGCCCTGCTATTTCCACGCTGAGGTCAGGCGGCGTGAGCACGTCTTCCCGACCACAGACAACCAGCGTTGGACATTCGATCGCGGATAAACCGGGACGGCTGTCCGCGCGGCGCATGATGGCGTTTTGCTGACGCAAAAAAGCATCTTTACCTACACTGTCCGCCATAGCGAGAATCTCGGCGACCAGCGCCGCATCCGATAGGCGGTCCAAATGAATCAAAAGCGGTAACAATTTAGGACTGACGGCCTTGAACTCGCCCTGGTCGGCCAGCTCAATCAGGTCCCGACGCCGGGTCGTCTGCTCCAGCGTGTCGGCGCGCGCACCCGTGTCCAGCAGGGCCAGCCGGTCGACCCGTCGAGGCGCCCGCCGCATCACTTCGAACGCGACGTATCCCCCCATCGACAGACCTGCCAGGGAAAACGACCCATTCACACCGTCGAGGATTCGCTGCGCCATGCCGTCCATCGTGTCGTCCCGCGTGATGTCAGCGACGATGATATCCGCGATATCGGCAAGACCCTCCGTCTGCGCAGTCCATAAGGTGTCACTGCAAAGCAGACCAGGCACCAGAACGAGCTTGGGTTTACCGGTCATTGCAACAACCTGCTCAGTTCCCTGAATTCCGGTGTACCGGCCTTCTCCAGCCACTCGAACACGACCATTTCCGACGTCACGATCTCGGCGCCAGCTTCACGCAGTCGGGCCATCCCGGCCGCATGGTTCGCCGCCGAGCGAGACGACGTGGCATCGCCAGCGACGAAGCACTGATAACCGATATCCAATAATCCGATCGCGGTCTGCAGCACGCAGACATGCGCCTCGATACCCGCGATCACGATCTGTTTGGGTTTCAGCGTTTCGATTTTTCCCATGATCGCTGTGTTCTTCGCCGACGAGAAATGTACTTTGCTGAAGAAGGCGTCTTCGGGCGCCAATTCTGCCAACTGTTCGACCGTCGGGCCCAGACCCTCCGGGTATTGTTCGGTGACCACGATCGGGACATTCATCACGTCCGCCGCCTTCATCATCAGGGCGCAGCCACTCATCACGGCGCGCGGCGCGTCCATCGCCGTCAGGAGGCGTTGTTGTACATCAACGATCATCAGGCAGGCGCCATCTGCGTTCATCAGCATTGGTGTAGGATTTCCGTTTGTTTTATTGATTTGGGAAACGTGTTATATGGACTTGACTTATAACGGTTCGCGACAAAATCACAGTCGATTTTCGCGAACCGCGTTTTTCAGCTACATGCAAGCAGGTATGAGTTTTTCAGATCTTGGGCTGAGCCCGGAAGTTTTAAAGGCGATCGAAGACGCAGGATACGTCGAACCGACGCCGATCCAGCAAGAAGCTATCCCATACGTCCTAATGACTCGAGACGTGCTGGGTTGCGCCCAGACGGGTACAGGTAAAACCGCATCATTTACGCTGCCGATGATCGACATTCTGTCCAGCGGGCGCGCCAAGGCAAGAATGCCGAGGTCGCTGATCCTGACGCCTACACGCGAACTCGCGACCCAGATCGCCGAGAATTTCGAGATATACGGCAAGTACAACAAACTGACGATGGCGCTACTGATCGGCGGCGTGTCAATGGACGAGCAGACCAAAAAACTTGACCGCGGCGTCGACGTACTGATCGCGACACCAGGCCGCCTGCTCGATCATTTCGAGCGAGGCCGGATACTGCTCAACGATATTAAGGTGTTGGTGATCGACGAGGCGGACCGCATGCTCGATATGGGATTCATCCCGGATGTTGAGAAAATCGTCTCTTTATTGCCTAAGATTCGCCAGACGCTATTTTTCTCCGCGACGATGCCGCCTGAAATCCGGCGGCTTTCGGATGCATTCTTAATGAACCCGAAAGAAGTCACGGTCGCGCCCCAATCACGGCCGGCAGCTGAAACAGTGACCCAGAAACTGGCGGTCATCGACCAGCGCGAAAAACGCGAAGCTCTGCGCCGAATTATCAAGCAGGAGACCGTCGAAACGGCAATAATTTTCTGCAACCGCAAACGCGACGTGGATATTCTCGACAAATCACTGCGCAAGCACGGCTTTAACGCCGCCGGACTGCATGGCGACATGGACCAGGCCAGCCGGACCGAAACTTTAGAACGCTTCAAGGACGGTAAGATCAATTTCCTGGTTGCGAGCGACGTTGCCGCTCGCGGCCTCGATATCGACGATCTGCCGGTCGTGTTCAATTTTGACGTACCGATGCACTCCGAGGACTATATTCACCGGATCGGACGTACCGGCCGCGCGGGACGCGAAGGGCGGGCATTTTCGCTCGCAACACCGGAAGACGGTGTCTATGTGGAGTCGATCGAAACGCTTCTCGGAAATCCGATACCTCGGATCGAAATCGACGGGCTTGATGCCGTTGACTTGGAGGAAGGCGACGGCAAACGACGTGGACGGTCGCGTCGCAGCGGCGGGCGCCGTAGAGCACAGAAATCCGGTAGCGGTAGGAACCCGTCGCGAGATAGACAGGAAAAGACCAACATCTCGACTAGCGACGACGAGAATCCGCACCAGCGAAATAAGTCCCCCGACAAGGCTGCGAGAAATGATAACAGGCAGGCAAAACAGAAAGATGACCGCTCGTCCAAAAAGAAAGAAGATAAAGCCCGCAGCAGGCGTGGCCGTGGCGGAAACAACAAAGATCAGGATAAATCTGTTGTCGGACTGGGCGATCACATGCCGGATTTCCTGAAGAAACCGGCGCGGCCGAGCTGATTTCTCACGGACCTATCAGGGAACGATATAATGCAGACAATTTTCGTGATGGTGAAATGCCAACTCGGCACAGCATATGACGTTGCCGCCGCCGCAATGGATAATGTCGAACACGTTTCGGAAGTCTACTCGATTTCCGGCCAGCACGACCTGATGATGAAATGCACGCTGGACGACGACACGGATATCGGGCACTTCGTGACAAACGAACTGCAGATGATTGACGGCGTAGCCGATACGTTTACGCTGATTACGTTCAACGCATTCACCTAGCCCAGTCCGTCCTTCCGCGTCTGATAGAGCGGTTTGGACCCCTCGATCCTGATCCGGGGCAGCGGTCTGTCCAATTCGGTCAACGCGTCGACTGCTTCAAGCGTTTCGTGGCAACGGACCGCCAGCGTGTGATAGTCGCGGTTACCAGCCGCCTTCCATTCCTTTTCCTCGTCGGTCAACTCGCGAAGCACTCTCGCAGGCGTTCCGGCTGCGATCGCCCCTGGCGGTACTTCCATCGCCGCTGGTACAAACGCAAGCGCCGCCACAAGTACGTCATCATTCAGGACCACGCCATCCATGATCACGGCGTTCATACCCACAAGTACACGGTCGTGCAGCACCGCGCCATGAATGACGGCGCCGTGTCCGATGTTGCAGTCCTCACCTAAAATTATGTCCTCGCCGGCAAAACCGTGGGCCGTACAGTTGTCTTGGAAATTGCTGCCGCGCCCCATCTCGAAACGGCCGAAATCGGCTCGGATGGAAGCCCCTGGACCGACATAACAGTCGGGTCCAATGACTACATCACCGATCAGGGAAGCGGTCGGATGGATGAAAGCACTCGGGTGCACCACTGGCGTCACCCCGTCAATTGAATAAACGTTCACCATTTATGTCGGCCTCTTGCTAAATGCAAAGCGGCGGGAAAACCCCGCCGCCCAGATGTGGTTTTGCGAATAAACCCGGATTAGGTATGAAAGGACTCTCCGCAACCGCAGCGGCCTTTTTCGTTGGGATTATTGAACACAAAGCCCGATTGCAGTTTGTCTTCGACATAATCCATCTCCGTTCCAATCAGAAACATCACCGCCTTGGAATCGACGAAGAGCTTTACGCCTTTTTCCTCGACCACTTCGTCTAGCGGTTCCTTGTCGGCCGCGAATTCCATCGAATAAGCCATACCGGAGCATCCACCGGTGCGAATGCCGATCCGCAGTCCGGTCGCGGGTTCGGTTCGGGTCTTCATCAAGTGCTTCACTCGTTCCGCCGCCGTTTCCGTCAGTGACATTACCGCAGTGCTCATTTGTCCATTCCCTTTATCTTCGAAGCCCGCTCAACCGGTCGTGCGGGAACTCACATAAACCCAAGTTCAAGTTTCGCCGCTTCCGACATGTTTTCCGGCGACCAAGGCGGATCCCATGTCAGTTCAAGGTCCACTTCATTGACGCCATCGACAAGTTCAACCCGCGATTTGACCTGCGCCGGCAGAATTTCGGCCACCGGGCAATGCGGTGACGTCAGCGTCATCACAAGGTCGACCTTGGAGATTTCTGATACTTGCACATCGTAGATAAGACCAAGATCGTATATGTTGACCGGAATTTCTGGGTCGTAACATTCGCGGATCGCGGCAATCACATCGCTTTTCAGCGCCTCCGACGACGACGAGGCCTCGCTGGTTTGCTGATCGCCTTCTGTTTCAGACGTTTGAACCGTTTCATCCATGGAGATCACATCTATTCCGTTGTTACTTCGGTCTCGCTACCATCCATCGCCGCGGCAAGGGTTTGCCAAGGCAGCGTCGCGCATTTTATTCTCGCCGGGAACTGTCGGACGCCCAACAGCGCAGCCAATTCGTCGTCATCCGCCACCTCAGGCGGGTCCTTCGAAGTCAGCAGGTCGATAAACCTGGAGCCCTCGGCCCTTGCCTCGTTGATCGTTTTGCCTATTAGCAACTCGGTCATCATCGATGCCGACGCGACTGAAATCGCACAGCCCCGCGCCTCGAACTTGGCGTCAGCAATACGGTCTCCATCGAGTTTCACGTACACAACGATGCGGTCTCCGCAAAGCGGATTGTTACCATTAGCCTCGCCATCCGCATTATCCATCGTGCCGGAATTCTTCGGCTCGCGGCTGTGTTTCAGGATGATCTCTTGATAGAGGTCGTGTAGATCTGTGCTCACGCAAACATCTCCTGAACGCGTTTAATTCCCTCTACTAGCGCATCGACTTCGGACTTCGTGTTGTAGAGACCGAACGACGCACGCACGGTCGCGGCCACGTCAAAACGGTCCATCACGGGCTGCGCGCAGTGATGGCCGGTCCGAACCGCAATACCGTCGTGATCGAGGATCGTACCGACATCGTGCGGATGCACGTCCTGAATGTTGAATGACAGGATCGCCGCTTTTTCCGGCGCTGTGCCGACGATCTCGATGCTGTTCATTTCGGTCAATCGTTCCGTCGCGTATTCCAGCAGGCCGTGTTCATGCTCCGCAATGGCATCGAATCCGATGCCATTCAAGTAATCGATCGCCGACCCTAGCGCAATTATACCTGAAATATGTGGCGTACCCGCCTCAAACTTGAACGGTAATTCGGCATAGGTCGTCTTTTCAAAGGTAACCCTGTCGATCATCTCGCCGCCACCCTCGTACGGGGGCATGGCGTCCAGCAACGCTTCTTTGCCGTAAAGCACGCCGATCCCGCTTGGCCCGTAAAGTTTGTGCCCGGAAAAGACGTAGAAATCGACGTCGAGGGCCTGCACATCGACAGGGAGGTGCGGCGCCGCCTGACATCCGTCCAGAAGGATGCATGCATCTTTTTCACGTGCCAGACAGATTACGTCCTCGACAGGAACGATCGTGCCGAGAGCATTCGACACGTGCGTCACCGCGACCATTTTAGTCTTCTCGGACAACAGTTTTTCGTATTCGTCCATCAGGAAAATGCCGGCATCGTCGATAGGCACAACCTTAATAACCGCGCCGGTCTGCTCGGCAACGATCTGCCAGGGAACAATATTGGAGTGATGCTCGAGCACCGACAGGATGATTTCGTCGCCCTCCTGCAGGTTCGCCCTCCCCCAGCTTGACGCAACGAGATTGATCCCCTCCGTCGCACCACGTACGAAGATTATTTCCTTTTCGTCGGCTGCGTTAAGAAACATCTGTGCCTTGCGCCGGGCATCTTCCATCGCATCCGTGGCGATCTGGCTCATGTAATGGACGCCACGATGCACGTTCGCATAGCCGGTTTCGTACGTTTTCGAAATCTGGTCGATCACAGCGGACGGTTTTTGCGCACTGGCACCGTTGTCGAGATAGACCAGCGGTTTGCCGTGCACCTCCTCCGACAGGATGGGAAAATCCCCGCGGATGCGATCGATGGGATACGAGCCGTTCGCCGCCATCAAACCGCTCCCTCCATCCACGCCGACACAGCGTCTGCTAGATGATCGCCGACGGGTCCCTCCGGTAGTTCATCGAATATTTCTGCAATAAAAGCCTCAATCAGCAACAACGTCGCCTGACTCGTCGTGATACCTCGGCTCTGCAGATAGAACAGGGCATCCTTGTTCAAGTCCCCGGTCGTGGCACCGTGTGCGCATTTTACGTCGTCAGCAAAAATCTGGAGTTCCGGCTTGCTGTACGCTTGAGCACCAGCGGACAGTAGCAAGTTACGGTTCGACTGGCTTGAATCCGTCTTTTGCGCACCCTGCCGCACGATTACGCTGCCCTGAAAAACGGAGTGAGACCCATCGTCTAGCACGTTACGGAATACCTGCTTGCTGTTCGTATACGGCACGGTGTGGTCTGCTTCGGTTGTGTTGTCAGCATGCTGACGCCCGCGCAACAGCGCGCCGCCGGCGAGCGATGCCTCGGCGCCGGATCCATCGAAAGCAACCCTGGTTTCGTTGCGCGACAAAGCGGCACCCGTCGCCAGCGCGATGGAACGATAGCGCGCATCGCAATCCAACCGTACCTGCGTCAACGCGGTATGATACGCCCTGACGGATTCCGCCTGGCGCTTGACGTGGGACACCGATGCATTGCGCCCCACCTTTATCTCGGTCACGGCATTGGTCCAGTAGGCGGTGTCCACGCCGCCGGCGAATGTCTCGACGATAGTGGCAGTGCTGTTGTCACCGGCGACGACGAGTGTACGCGGGTGAACCGCCAGTGCGACACCGCCTGCATCAACAAGGTGCAACACCTGCACCGGCCGGGCGATCTGCACGCCGTCCGCAAGTTTCAAAATGACACCGTCACGCATGAACGCGGTATTGAGAGCCACCAGCCCCCCCCCATCGAAAGGCGCGATCTGCGCGAGCTGTCCTTCAAGATCCGGGGCGATATCTTCCATCGCGTCTGACAACGGCGCAATTGAGATGCCATCGGGCATCTCGCCGATATCCGACGCAGCGGCGTCATATCGCCCGTTGAGGATGACGATACGGCTGGCGCCGTTGACACGAAGATCGGACCAGTCGGAGACGTCCGGACTCCCGATATCGGAGGCGGGATGAAAGCCCTCGCGGGCGAGCCTGTTCAGATTAGTGTACTTCCATTCTTCGGTCCGCGGCGTCGGGTATCCCTGAGCCTCGAACGAGCGGATTGCATTCGACCGTGTGTCCAAGAGCCACGCACCCGGCAGCGTGTCCTTTACCTGATCGAAACTCTCGATCATCGATGCGGTATTTTCATTCTGCGGCATAATCTGTTCTCGCCTTATGCCGCCTGGTCGGCATCGTCTTCGATGCCGAATTTTGCATAGCCGTCTTTTTCAAGCTCCAGAGCCAGCTCCTTTCCTCCTTGGGCCACAAACTTGCCCTTCGCCAGCACATGCACGAAATCGGGTACGATATGGTCCAGCAATCGCTGGTAATGGGTAATCACGATCATCGACCGGTCCGATGCACGCAGCTTGTTGACCCCCTCCGATACAATGCGCAGCGCATCGATATCGAGGCCGGAATCTGTCTCGTCGAGAATGGCGAGGGTCGGTTCCAGCATTGCCATCTGAAAAATTTCATTACGTTTCTTTTCGCCACCCGAAAATCCGACATTGACCGGGCGTTTGAGCAATTCGTCTTTCATTTCCAGTATCTCACCCTTTTCACGGGCAAATTTCAGGAAGTTGATCGCATCGAGTTCGTCCAGGCCGCGCGCTGCACGCACCGCATTCACGGCGGTCTTGAGGAATGTCAGGTTGGAGACACCGGGAATTTCAACTGGGTACTGGAATGCCAGGTAGATTCCCGCGCCGGCCCGTTCATGCGGCTCCATATCCAGAACGTTTTCACCTTTGAACAGGATTTCGCCCTGTGTCACATCATAGCCTTCGCGGCCCGACAGAACATAGGACAGGGTGCTCTTGCCCGACCCGTTCGGCCCCATGACCGCGTGGGTTTCGCCTTCACCGATTTCGAGGTCGATCCCGTTAAGGATCTGTTTTCCATCAACCGAAACGTGCAGGTCTTTAACTGATAGCAAGCTCATTTCCTTAGTCCCTATCCCACGCTACCTTCGAGCGTTACGCCGAGCAGTTTTTGCGCCTCAACCGCAAACTCCATCGGCAGCTCCTTCAATACTTCCTTGCAGAACCCGTTGACGATCAACGATACGGCCTCCTCCGGGTCGAGACCGCGCTGTTGGCAGTAAAACAACTGGTCTTCGCTAATTTTCGACGTGGTCGCCTCGTGCTCGACCTGCGCCCCCGGGTTGGCGACCTCGATATAAGGCACCGTATGTGCACCGCATTCGTCGCCGATCAGCAGGGAGTCGCATTGGGTGAAGTTCCGCGCGCCATCGGCGCCAGCCAGCGCCTTAACCAAGCCGCGATAGGTATTCTGCCCTTTCCCGGCGGAGATGCCCTTCGAGATGATTGTGCTCTTCGTGTTCTTGCCGAGATGGATCATCTTGGTCCCGGTGTCGGCCTGCTGATAGTTGTTAGTAATCGCCACGGAGTAGAATTCACCGACGGTATTGTCGCCTTCGAGAATACAGCTCGGATATTTCCAGGTGACCGCGGAACCGGTTTCAACCTGGGTCCAAGAGATCTTCGAATTGCTACCCCGGCAGACGCCGCGCTTAGTAACGAAGTTGTATATGCCGCCCTTGCCGTTTTCGTCGCCGGGATACCAATTCTGCACCGTCGAATACTTGATTTCGGCATCGCCCAAAGCGATCAGCTCGACCACGGCGGCATGAAGCTGGTTTTCATCGCGCATCGGCGCGGTGCAGCCTTCGAGATAGCTCACGTAACTGCCTTCGTCGGCGACAATTAGCGTACGCTCGAACTGTCCGGTGTTTGCGGCGTTTATGCGGAAATAAGTGCTGAGCTCCATCGGACAGCGCACCCCCTTCGGCACGTAGACGAAGGTCCCGTCGCTGAAGACCGCAGAATTGAGTGTAGCGTAGAAGTTATCTGTATAGGGTACTACGGTCCCAAGATACTTCTTCACTAGTTCCGGGTGGGTCTGAACGGCTTCTGAAATTGGGCAAAAAACCACACCGGCCTCGGTAAGCTTTTCCTTGAACGTCGTAGCGACCGACACGCTGTCGAACACCGCGTCAACGGCGACACCTGCTAGAACCGCCTGTTCGGCGAGGGGAATGCCAAGTTTTTCATACGTTTCCAGAAGCTTCGGATCGACTTCGTCCAAGCTCTGCGGTTTGTCTTCGTCGCTTTTCGGCGCTGCGTAGTAATACGCATCCTGGAAATCGATTTCGGGATATTTGACGAACGCCCATTTCGGCTCCTGCATAGTGAGCCAATGACGATAGGCCGTCAGCCGCCATTCCAGCAGCCATTCCGGTTCATCCTTTTTAGCGGAAATAAAGCGAACGATCTCTTCGTCCAAGCCCTTTGGCGCGAATTCCGAATCAATATCTGTCACAAAGCCGTATTTGTATTCCCGCTTGGCCGCCTCTTCAAAAACGGGGGCTGTTTCTGCCGGGGGCGCCATCACTGGGCTCCTAAAGCTGTCACGCCTGCAACGGCCGGCGTCTGTTGTACGGAGCTGGGGTTGAACACCGGCTTTGCCATATCGGCAAGTGAAACATTATCCAACGCCTCGACCAGCGCATTGTTGATCTGGCGCCAGTTCGTTCGGGTCGGGCACAAGGCCTCGATCTCGCAAACAGCACCCTGAGTGGTCATGCATTCGGTCAGCGCAATCGGTCCCTCTACCGCAGAAACAACGTCAGCGACTGTTATTTCAGTCGACGGTCGGGCGATAGCATAGCCACCCTTGGTACCACGATGCGAATCGAGAAGTCCTGACCGGGAAAGCTGTTTGAGAAGCTTGCTTACACTAGGCGCTGGCAATGCCGTTGCCTCGGCCAAATCCGCTGCTGTCGTCACCTGTTCGGGCATGCGTGCTAGCTGAACCATCAAAATAACGCCATAATCGGCCATGCGGCTTAATTTAATCATTAGAAATCAATTCTCTAATTAAATTCGAACTATTTCGGTACTATTGGAAAATAGGTCATCCTCCTTGTGTGTCAAGCATCTGGTAAAACAAATTAGGATAAAAATTGTCCTAATTACCCTCGCTTGTTTTTAATCATAAATATTAGAGGTTTAAAAGGTAGACCCAACCCAGATTCTGAAAAAGAGAATACGACTCAGGCAAGTCCGGTTTCAAATTGCGGTTGAGTGTCGCAATATCATACGGAATCAAGTCAATACTCTCCTTTCGCCGTTACAGCGCCTCGAAGAACGAAGACGTCGGCGGCAGCGGCACCAACGAAATAAACCTCTAGATCGACGGGAACCTAGTCGCGAGGCTAAACATCAGTTCAAACGTGCCGTTCTCAAAGCGATTTCTGGATAGAGTCGGTTCATCAGAGCAGCCGCGGCTCCTTCGAGGGCAATCAGTCCACCGTCCGCATCTCCGATATGGCGTTGCAGACCGGGGACATGCTTCTGGTACCGGAACCCGGCGTGGTCGCGATCTTCGGAATGGGTCTGCTCGGACGGGCGGTTATTCGCCGGAAACGCGCCTGAACACGGAAGCCTCTTTACCCATTCTAGAAAAAAAAGCGGCTCCCAGGAGCCACCATTTTTCATTTTAAAGCCCGGTCTGCGCGGTTAACTGGGAACGAATTTTTCAGCATGAACCTGCGATCCGTCGACCCCGCTTTCCACAAGCCAGGCTTCCGCCGCATCAATCATGGGCGGCGGACCACAGAGATAGACGTCGCAATCCCCACCGTTAAGTATCTCCGGTCGAAGCAATTCCGTGACGTGTCCCGTCGCCCCGTCCCAGGCTCCTACGGGCTCGACAATGCATAGTTCAGTCGTGATATCGAGCCCCTGCGCGGCGTAACCTGCAATCTGATCCAGCCCGAACAGCTCACCAGGCTCGTTCGCACCGTATAGCAGCCTTACAGGCTGCTGCGTTTCCTCCTGAGCGACCAGTGTGTCCAGCATGCTCAACATGGGAGCCAATCCAGTGCCGCCAGCCACCATGACGATCGGTCGCTGAGCAGGTCGCAGATAAAACCGGCCGAACGGGCCGGAAACGGTCATCTCGTCACCCGGCGTCGCGTTCGATAGGTAGTCACTCATCGCGCCCTGTTCGAGAACCTTTATATAAAATGTGTACTTACCGGTCTCGAAGGAGGCGTTGGCGAATGAATACGATCGGTGTTGATCGGTTCCAGGTACAGAGAGATGGACGTATTGGCCGGAAATAAACGATACAGGGTCGGCAGCCGGGTCGGGTTTGACGACGAGGCGGGCAACATTCGACGATATCATTTCGACTTCGGTCACGCTGGCATTCCGGGTGTCCGGTTTTGATTTCAACGCGATGCGTGATTCATAGGGAAGCTCTATCACGCAATCGGATGTGACGTGCATCTGGCACGTCAGCACCTCTCGCCTGTCAAACTCTTCTGCAGTGAGCGCTTCATCGGTGAACTCGTCCATATAGTATGTACCCGAAGTGCACACGCCCTTGCAGGTCGCGCAGGCACCCTCCAGGCAGTCGGTGAGAATACGGACTTTGTTCTTCAGACAGGCAAAATAGATGTTATCGTCTTCGCTCGCGTCGAACTTGACGACCCTGCCGTCTTCAAACACCAGCGTTACTTTATGCGTAGTCATAGTTCTATCCTTCCGGCACGAGCAGCAGTTTAATCGCTTATCCGCACCGTATCAGTTCGAATCCCTCTCTTGCCTCGGACAAGGGTATTAATTGGGTCTGGATAGGCTTCAAATCGACCGAACCGAAATAGATCAGGCCTGTCCACCGCTGCCAGTGTCCCCTGTTCGCCTTAAACGGCCTCCGTCTTGCCAAGTGCAAGCATCAAAGGTGATATACGTCGATCGGCCCTTCAAGCCGGTCGTCTATGAACGTGATCTTTTTTCGCGAAATCTTCAGTTCGCCGTCATCGCGTCTCATCCTGAAATCATAAAGGCTGGCTCGCGTCAGACCGCCTTTTTTGCCGTAGGTATGAATGATGCAATTGGCCGTGGCTTCGACCTCGTCATCCATCTCGCCGGCGACGAGCACGTTCCCAACCACGTGAACCGTCCGGTCCAGTGGCACGGATGCGTAGGAATCCCGGCTTTCTATGCGAAAGACACGATCTTCCAGCCCCCCGCGATTACGGAGATAAATCAGATTGAGCTGTAGTTCTGGGTCGTCCGTGGTTTCTTCCTCGTTGACCCAGGA
This sequence comes from Alphaproteobacteria bacterium UBA7314, assembly GCA_002471575.1. Taxonomy (GTDB): domain Bacteria; phylum Pseudomonadota; class Alphaproteobacteria; order MPNO01; family UBA830; genus UBA830. Next base: position 20,051 of record DKQG01000046.1, read on the forward strand.
CGGCACCCAGTACACCGCGTCTTCGGTATAAAGATCGATCCATTCATCCCATTCCCGCCGGTCCAGCAGAGTGGATTCAAGATAAATCAGGTTCGTGACCTCTTGTTGCAGATCGCTCATCCCCGAAAGTCCCCTTTCATCATTTTCAGCCAGTGCCGGTAAAAACCGTGATACAGCACTTCATGGTCCCAGTTGTCGGTGCAGGCCTGCGGCTCGAAACCGAGTTCTTTCGCCTCTTTATCAGCGCCGTAGGTGATATGCGCCAGACCGCGGTTGAACTCGCTCCATTTCGCGTCCCGCGCAAGTGACCCTTCATGAGTGTCTTCCAGCGCAGCGATATCGTCAGACGTCGCCATCCCCGCCGTCAGATAAAAGTCTTCGAACTTGCGCAAGCGTCCGGCGCGGGCCTTTTCGCTCTCTCCCCTCGGCGCGATGCAATAGACCGTGATATCGACACGGTCGGCCGACACCGGTTTCATCACCCGAATCTGTGTAGATGGGTTGTCCATCAACATGACATTGGGGAACAGGTACAGGTTCCTGCCCTTGGTCAAGATCCATTCAACCTGTTTCGGCACCAGTTCCTTTTCAAGCCGTTCCTTCGCTTCCCAGATAGGCCGCACTTCCGGTGTCGTGTGCTGAGCCCAGATCGCCATGTGGCCATTGCCCAGATCGTAGGATGCCGTCGGCACACCACCCGCGATGCGCCCGGATTCCGTTTTTCGAATACCGGTGTATTCGCCCTTGCTTTCCCGCGCCGCAATCGTGTGCGCGAAGACGCGGTGAACAGTGGAGACGTGATATCCATCGACACTGTTTTCGGCCTGCAGTTTCCAGTTTCCGTCGGTCTTGTAGGTCGAATTTCCGGGCACCACTTCAAGACCGTCCGGTGATTGCGCCACCATCAGGTCGATCCACGTCGCCGCCGCGCCCAGCCAGTCCTCGATCGACGGCACATCGGTGCTGAGGCTGCCGAAAACGAAGCCCCTGTATGACGCGAGGCTCGCGATTTCCCGCAGATCGAACTTGCTGCGGTCAGTGCCCTCTTCTTCGTTCTTGATCCCAACACAATCGCCCGAACACTTGTAGGTCCAACCATGAAATCGGCAGGTCAGTGTTTTGGCGTTACCCTGGCGGAACGGCGTCAGGATGGCAGCCCGGTGTGAGCACGCGTTGATAAAGCACTTCAGCGATCCGTCTTCCTGGCGGTGGACATAAACCGGCTGGCGGCCGATTTCCGTCCAAAAATAATCGCCATGGTTCGCGACCTGGCTCTCATGACACAGGAATACCCAACACTTTTCGAATATATTGGTGACTTCCTGCTCGAAGATATCCTGCTCGGTATAAACAGCCCTGTCGACGCGGAACATTCCCTCGTCCACACGGTCGTCCACGAGCGCGGACAAGTCGTCGGTTACGATAATTCCGTCCATCCTATTCTCCCTTCGGGGCGGCTACCTGGTCGCGCCACTTGCGGTAAAAACTGTAATAAAGTGTTTCATGGTCCCAGCTTGAGTTACTGGTTTCGGGATTGAACCCGCCTTCTTCGGCGGCGTCGTCCGGACCCGCCTGCACCGTTCTGATACCGCGATGGAACTCGCCCCATTTCACCACCCGCGCACGGCTACCCTGATGCGTGGCTTCCAGTGCGACGACGTCGTCGGATGTCGCCATGCCGCTGGCCATGAAGAAATCCTCGAATTTGCGCAGACGCGCATAGCGGGCTTCCCGGCTTTCGTCCGACGGCGCAAGACAGTAGATCGTCACCTCTGTTTTATCGGCGGAGATAGGCCTGAACGTCCGGATCTGCGTTGCCGCGAAATCGTTGATCATCAGCGACGGGTAGATAATCAGGTTACGGCCGCGCCGTAGCATCCAGTTCACCTTGCCGCTCGGATGGTCAGCCTCCAGCCGTTCTTCCGCCTCGGACAATGGCGAGGACGCAACCGGGTCCCGGTCAGCCCAGATCACCATGTGCCCTTGCCCCAGATCGTAGCAGCCGTTGCGGACCGTCTTTTTGGCCAGTCGCCCGGTTTCGGTCCGCATCATGCCTTCATAGCCTTCGCGGGCTTCGCGTTGCTTGACGGTGCTGGCAAAAATGCGATGTACGGTGCTGGTGTGATACCCGTCGACGGCATTCTCAGTCGACATCTTCCAGTTTCCGCCGATAATGTATTTCTGCGATCCCGGCAGCACTTCGAGCCCCGCAGCCGACTGGTCGGCGACGAAATCGATGAAGAACTGCGATTCCCCGAGAAAGTCTTCCAGCGACTGAACATCCGCCGACAGGCTGCCGAACACGAACCCCTTGTAGCTGGCGATCGCACCGATTTCCTTGAGGTCGTAGACACTGCGATCGAAACTGTCACCGTAGCCGCCTTCTTCCTCCTTTATACGAATGCATTTACCGCTGCACTTGTACGACCAGCCGTGGAAACGACATGTAATTGTTTTGGCATTGCCCTGGACAGTCGGCGTCAGGATCGCACCGCGATGCGAACAGGCGTTTAGAAAGCCCTTCAGACTGCCGTCTTCCTGGCGATGCACAAACACCGGCTGCCGACCAAGATAAGCCGCAAAATAGTCGCCTGGTTTTTTCACCTGGCTTTCGTGGCACAGGAAAATCCAGTCAGCCTCGAAGATAGATTTCATCTCGGTATTGAAAATTTCCGGGTCGAGATAGATATCACGGTCGACCCTGAAGACGCCCTCTTCCGGCCGGTCGTCAATCATATCCGCTACCCTCACCGGGCTTATAACTCCATCCATTACTTCGCCTCCTATTCGGCCGCCGTCGGGACGGCATATCCCAACGCCGAGGAAATTTCCCGGGATGCTTCCCGGACATATTCTATGCAACTGTCCCGCCGGCCGTCCGACAAACGGACTTCCGGCCCGAAGATACACACGCTGCCCTTCACAGAACCGTCACGGTTGAAAACAGGGGCCGCTATTGCCACCGCGCCCTCTATGATTTCACCCCTCGATACACGCACGCCGGTCCGCCGCACATCGTCGAACTCGGGATCGTTAGCCGCCGCATCAGTATAGGCCAGCATCGCTTTTCCGGACGCGCCGACCGAGAGAGTTTCCGAGAAGCCGATCCCACGCTTGAACGTCAGCGCCTGGCGGCTTTGCAGTTCCTCTATACAGATCTTCTTCCCGTCGTCGGTGACCACGAACAGTGCTACGGTTTCGTCGGTTTCTTCCCACAGACGATGCAGTACCGGGCCAGCCGCGCGGAGAAATTCATCCTGACCGATCCAGCTTGCCGCAAGACGGCTGGCTTCGTGGCCGAGAACGAAACGCTGTGGATCGCCGAAAGACCGGATGACCCCCTTACCTTCTAACGTGGCGAGAATGCGATACAGCGTCGGACGGCTGAGGTCAGTCCGTTTTTGCAAGTCGGTAACGCTTAGTTCAGGAGTTTCGTGATCGAAACAGGCAAGCACGTCCACTGCCCGCTCAATCGAGCGAATGGTCTTGGTTTCGTTAACGTTCCGGGCCGGTCGCATCGGTGTGTACACAATGTGGACATGTTGTACACTAAATGTAAGCAAGCCTCACACGGCTGTCAAACCGTGTGTCGCCCTGGATCGAACTCCTGCAGCACCGTATTGCGCTTTAAACGCATTTTTCGGGTTGACGGCGGCGTATTCCGCGATCGGTGAATGAACCGGGGGATACCGTCGGTAAACACCGCCGGGATCGCCGGATAGTCACCATGTTTGATCGCATCGAGCGCCGTCTTCCCGCTGCTGCCGAGCGGGGCGTCCACGATCATGATGTCGGCGTCTTTACCGCGTTTGATAAAACCCGTGTTCAACCTGTAGACGTTGGCGTTATTTCCGGTCGCAGCGCACACCATCATTTCAGGCGAATGGTCGGTCAGGCAGGCCATTTCGACCACGGTCTTTATCATACCCAGCGGCATCATGCCGGTACCGGTCGGGGTGTCGGTAGCAAAAATCAGACGGTCGAATTCGTTAGCTTCGACCGCCATGTTGAGACACATGATCGCGGTGCGGATATTGCCCGCCTGGCAAATCTGCATCGCGATATCGCTCTCGTTGATAATGCGGGCGAAATCTTTGTCGGGCATCGCGACGGGACCGCCGTTGATATGGAATGAAACGGTCGGTTTCATATGCAGTAGATGATCGCCGGTAATCGGCGAAGAATCCGGGATTGAGGCACCGCCGGTATGCACGTTTACAATCATGCCGGCTTTCTTCGCCATCGCGACATAGGGTTTGTAGTCGAACGGCGATTTGAACTTGCCGAAACCAGCCTTGGCCAGCCAAACGCCCTGTTTCGCCGCGTCGTTGAAATGTTTCTGCGTCAATCCGGGTTCGAGGATGATGGCACCCGCATGAACGTGCATCCCGCCTGGCGAGTAATTGTCGAAGCTTTTCTTCGCGGCAACGGCGAGGGCCACCACCCCGTCGGGATCGGACGGACGCCCGGGCACATGAACCTCGCTCGCCGAAATCGACGTCGTCACTCCGCCGTGCAAGTAGCTTTCGAGAAAACCAATGGTGCGCTGGCGAGGCGTGTAATCGGCAAAGGCCACATGGACCTGAGAATCGATCAGTCCCGGCATCGCCGTCATTCCCCCCGCGTCTAGCACGACGTCGCAGGATTTTTCCTCCTTTGCCGAGAGAGTTCCCACCTTGGTGATCTTGCCATTGTTCATCAGAATGGAATCGCCCTTGGCGAATGGTTTGCGCCAATCGCCCGAGACGATGGTTTTCAGATTGACGATTGCTGATTTCATTTTACTGTTCCCTATCTCAGTCCGTCTTCGCCGACGATCTCGTCCTTGCTGGGCCCGCCGACGCGGTGATTGAGCCGCCCCCGATTAGCGAAACAGCAGATGATACAAATCTCGTCCTCCAGTGGAGCGTCTGGCAACATGAGGGTCATGCCGTCGTAATGCGAGCGAACGAACAATGCATCTTTATGCGCCAGAGGGATATCTACCTGCTCGCCCGGACGGGCGCGCTTCGTGATAGACGAGATCCACGCCTTGCCTCCGCCAACCGCATCGCGCAACACGTTGCCGTAAACGGTGGTCAGACAGGCCACACCGTGCTCCTGCTCCCCTGCCGTGCCGATCAGAGCGGCCTTGCCGTATGAGTCTACAGTATAGGGTGCCATCTGTTCGGCCCCCATAGTCGCGATCTTCGACCCCAGTTCAATGCTTGCGTCAGTCAGATCACTAAGATCCTCGACATAACCTTTGCCTGCATGCGGGTTGGAGATAACCGCGACCACTGCGACCTTTCGCAGAGGCTCCTCCCGATCTTGCTCCATATCATGGAGCGCCTCGTCCACGACTGTGTAAAGACGCCGGATCTTCATTACGCTCCTCCCGTCGGTTTTCCTAATCCTAAACCGCTATATATCAAAAGTTCTCACAGCTAAGCATTCTATTCCGGATTATGCTCTAACGTTTTCTCCCTAGCCAGCGATGTCTTGGCTAGTGAGAGATTGCAGAATGTCCGAGCTAGTAAAGCACCTCTCCAGATTGAGCTTTGTGAACGTGGAGGATCTGGATCCGAAGATTAACCTCGCCGGAGGTCTCGCCGCATGTTTCTTGACCATAGTGTGTGTTTTATGTCCAAACGGGCTCAGAGCACCGCGGCCATCAAAAAAAGCTTGAAGCCGCCATCGAACAATAGGAGCACCCTCTTAACGCGGCTTCCAATCATGAGCTCTATTTCACCTGGCTTGGCTCGCCAATCACCATAAATTTACCCAAGGATTATTGATCATGGGTGCACGGGATTAACGCTACAGCGCTTATTCCGCTGTTCCCGCAGGCCGTGAAGGCTCCCACTTGGACCTCTTCTTATCGATAACTTACCCGGCAATACTAATGCCGCAACAGCCGACTAACGGCTTCAGTTCACTGCGTCTTCCGGCCGTTTATGTCATAACCGGATAGTGCGTAATCAACCAGACCCGTCGCCTTATCCCAATCATAAGTGCGATGCGCGTGCGTCTTCACAATAAATGGAGCACCCGCGTAGAACTTTTCGTATTGCTCGTGACGGCCAGCAAACTCTGAACCAATCATATCCCATGCGAGTTTCATCAGCTTGATACGATCCTCGCCCGGTACGCCGGGAGATTGAACATACTTGGTAATCGTATCCCGGATCTCCGGGTTCTTGAGATCCTCCACTGACGAAGGAAGTTGGATGAGGCCACCACCAGCCAGCTCGCGAACAATATCTAAAAGCTTGGGGTTTATTTCCGATTGAAGGTTCATGTTCGCGTAGATGTGGGGCATGCTCGGAAGAACGTAACCGTTATCGTTTGTCCAACATTCTGCTTCTTGAGCGTAGACAAGGCCCTCGTACATTGTCGCATAAGTCGCCAGCTTTCCTAACTCGCCGATGACCGGCGGCAAGCTGCCCGTGCCATTCATGTCAGTGATCTTCTTGGCTAAGCCAACAAGAAATCTCAGTTTTGTCATGTAGCGTATCTGGGCTTGGCTATTCCCCATAATATGCGCCGGCGCCTCAAACCACTGCGCCCTCGCGACATCGACATTCTTGTAAACGAAGACCCTTTCCCAGGGAACGAAGACGTCATCGTAGACAAACAGCGAGTCAGTCTCATCGAAACGCGAGGCAAGCGGATAATCAAACACGCTACTGGCAGCTGACGCGTAAGACCTCCTCGAAAAGATTTTTACCCCTGGCGCATTGCAGGGAACTGCAACGGAGATCGCATAATTCTCATCGCCCTGCCGCATGGGGTGGATCGTGCTGAGTTGGACGAAATCAGCCAATACTGCTCCTGTTCCCAGCATTTGCGCCCCTCGAATAATCACGCCATCATCGCGCTCTTCGACGATTCCCGCGTAAAGATCTGGCGGTTCCTGCTGATGAGCAGGTTTTGTGCGATCGATTTGTGGGGGGACAATAGTGTAGGCGATATACATATCGTGATCGCGACAGAATTCGTAGAATTTAACGGCGTTATCAGCAAACTTCTGTCCCCCCCTAGCCAAAACTTCAGGGGCCATCGCATAACCAGCAAAAAACCCTGCGACATGGTCAGGACTACGCCCCATTAAACCAAGAGTAAGTTCGGAGGTCTTCGTGAGAGCCTTCCGTCTGGCGACGAGCTCCTCCTTGCTGCGCGGCATTGCCCAGTGTCGATTGACCCTGTCGCCTGTATCCGGCGAAACGTACGTCATTAAATCCGCATTTTCCGGCGCAGCAGCATTGTCAAAGATACCGGCTACCGACGTAACCGCTCCCTCGAACGCCGGATGCGTGGTTACATCCCTGATCACATCCCCATCATGAACAACATGGCGTCCGTCATCGCGAATACTGTCAACGTACTGAGCGCCTGAGCGCACCCCAGTGCCGAAGGCTTCCCCACGGCAAAAGTCGATACAGCCGCAAACCGGTTGTTTGCCGCAGTCTGCGGGAACGTCCGCTAGTCTTGTTGCCATTTTAAAACCCTTCCAAGCGCTCTTTTTTCTCAGTATACGCAAAAACTCAGCAGATAGTTGTCGCTTTTTTGCAGAGATGGCAAATTTGTCGCAGATAAGAGGGAGAAATCCGATGTTTAACCGCCCGCTCGCGGAGAACCCACTCTACAACGACAACAAGATGAAGATCGGCATCATTGCGATGAACTGCTCGCATGGCTCAACAATTTCACAGGTGGAAGGCGCTTGGGAAATGAACTGGCCGGACACCCGCGAAGTAGCCGTTATGGCCGACCGCGCCGGGTTTGAAGCCTTATTACCAGTAGCGCGCTGGCGCGGTTACGGCGGACCCACCAATTTCAACAACCGCACGTTCGAGACCTACAACTGGGCCGCCGGCGTGGCCGCGGTGACGGAATATTCCTGCATATTCTCTACTTCTCACGTACCACTGACGCACCCGGTCGCCGCGGCCAAACAGTGCGCGACGATCGACCATATTTCCGGCGGACGCTTTGCGCTGAATGTCGTTTGTGGCTGGTTCAAGAACGAGTTCGAGATGTTCGGTGCCGATTGGAAAGAACACGATGTACGCTACGAATACGCCACCGAATGGCTGAACTTCGTGCGCCGGATCTGGACCGAAGACGGTGAATTCGATTTCCAGGGGCGCTGGTTCGATTCTAAGAACGTCTGGAGCGAACCCAAACCGATCCAATCGCCGATGCCGCCGGTGATGAATGCCGGAGGATCCGAGGCCGGTCAGATTTTCGCGGCGACCCAGGCTGATATGAACTTCGTGATCCTGAAAGAGCGCGATATCGAAGGCGGCAAGTCACAGATCGCGCACCTGAAGAACATGGCGAAGGACGCGGGTCGCGACGTCAAAAGCTGGATCCACGTCTACGTGGTGTGTCGGGACACGGAAAAGGAAGCGCAGGATTACCTCAACCACTACGTGAACGAAAAAGGTGACTTCGAAGCGGTGAACAACCTGCTTGAAATTTTCGGCATGCAGTCGGAAACGCTTCCAAACGAAGTACTCGATGAATTTCGCTTCCACTTTATCGCCGGACACGGCGGATATCCGCTGGTTGGCACGCCCGAACAGATCGTCGACGAAATCGGAAAGCTGATCGAAATCGGCGTCGACGGGATGCTGATTTCCTGGGTTGATTACAAGACTGAGTGCAAACAATGGATCGACGAAATTCTGCCGCTTATGGAGCAAGCTGGACAAAGAGCACCTGTAAAAAAGCTGTGACCCAGCATTACACACGGCCTTGTCAGCGTCGTCTTATCTATGACAATATCAACACATCAAGATACAGGGAGAAAATAATGTCCTTCAGACTAAGAAAATATGCCTTAGCTTCTATCGCTGCAGCCGCATCGCTTGGCGTCACATCAATGGCTTCTGCGCAGATCGATATGAAAATCGGCTATCCAACAACCGCCGATCCGCAACATGACTATGCTGTAAAATTTGTGGCGGAGGTAAACAAACGGACAAATGGAAGAGTTAAAGGCCGCGTATTCCCTACCAGCCAACTCGGCAAAATCCCTCGCCAAATCGAGGCCATTCAGTTGGGCACCCAGGAGGGTTTCTTCGCACCACCAGGGTTCCTGCAGGGGGTGAATAAAGCGTTTCAAGTTGCTGATGTTCCCGGCTTCTTCGCAGATCATGCGCACGCTCACAGGACGCTGAACGTGCCACGCTTCAAAAATCCATTCAATTCTCTTGGCGTTGATAAAGGCATCCTGAGTGGCAGCCTTTGGGTGTACGACGGCGCCTCTTACATGGCGACGAAGCCAATTGCAAAATTGGCTGATTTTAAAGGGCTAAAAATTCGCGTTCTTGCCACTGAAATTGAACGTAAAGGTGTCGCTACCCTGGGCGCTACTGGTGTCCCAATTCCGTTCACGTCAGTTGTTCCCTCTCTTCAGAGGAAGGTTGTAGACGGCGCTCGCACAAGCTTGGTTGTCGCAGCCAAAGCCAAGTTTCCGACCGTCACGAAGCACCTGACAATTACAAATGACTATTACATTCCTTGCATCTCTGCATTCAGCATTAAGTTCCTTGATAAGCTGTCAAAAGAGGACCGAGCAACTGTTCTGAAAGTGTCGGATGAACTCGGTCACTGGGCTTCTGCACGTTCTCAGAGCTTTGTGGACAAGATGATTGTGGAGTGGAAAAAAACGGGTGCAACGGTGAGCTACTTGCCGCCGGAAGAGCAAAAGCTTCACATGTCGCGTTTGGCGCCACTTGCCGATGAGGTTTTCGGAAAAAACAAAAATCCGACAATTCGGAAGTTATACGCGGTGCTTAAAGAAGAAGCCCAACGAATGGACGTTAGATAAGACCGAAAAAACCGCTTGAAAACGCCCTCTCATTCGAGAGGGCGTTTTTTTAAGCAAGTGCCTCTGCCCGTTTGAGTGCCGTAATCATTGAGGATTGCAGCAGATAATCCCTAGCTAATTTTGGGTCAGCTGCTGAAGCACTCATTTCATCGTGCTTCCTCCGACGAGCATCTGGATCCGTCTCTTCGAGCATAGCTTTGTTTCGGATGGTGGTTTGCTGTACGTAGTCTATGGCTATAGGTCTACGCTGCGCATCGTACTTATCGAGCTCACTATCGACAGCCTTCCCATTCCAGACTTTGACTAATTTCTCGGATAAATTTAACGCGTCATGGATACCACCGTTCATTCCCATGCCACCCAGCGGGTTATTAATATGAGCAGCATCTCCCGCGAGAAAGACGCGCCCCCTTCTATATGTTTCCGCCACCCTTTGGTGAACAGCATATGCAGTTCTGTGGAACGTGTCGTAGTCCCCTTCGATAGGACACACTTGCTGCATTCGTTCCTGCACCGTCGCATCTGATACAAGCGATTCCGCAGTCTCGCCCGGACGAGAGGGCAGGAGAAGTCGCCATAGACCTGGTACACGAACAAATACAAACCAAAAGTTCGGATCAGCTATGTATGCTATTGGGGCCAAGTTCTCAAAATGATCTTCGAAATTAAATTCAGAACTAGTACACAGCCACAATTCGGGAAAAGTGAGCCCGGGGAACTCTATACCCTGCGAAATACGAATGACGCTGGACGCCCCATCCGCAGCAATTAAATATTTACCGCAAAGTTCCCTCGGACCCTCCAGCGTTTCAGCCGACAGCGTCACCGTTTCGTCATCTTGTGAAACACCGGTGCCCTTTGCTTCAAAGAGGACCTCTACATTGTCCATTTGTTGAAGTTCGGCAACAATGATCCTTGTAAGTTTGTATTGTTCGCACTGGACGCGGTAAGGGTGGCCGGTGTCATTTTCCAGAACGCTGAGATCCCACTCTGCAACTACGCCTTCTCGAGTATCACGGTACTGCCAAACAGGGCAGACGATGCCTTGTTCTATAACTTTATCCACGACCCCCAGCTCATCCAGCATATCCAGGGTCGGCGGATGAAAAGTTGAAGCACGGAGATCTTCGGGCAAATCGGCCGCCGCCTCCACCAACGTCACCGGAATTCCACGCTTGGCGAGATACAAGGCTGCCGAACAGCCCACCGGACCGGCACCGGAAATCAATACGCGATCATTGTCCGACATGTTTTCTACTCCTGTTGGTGCACGCCAAGATAGCCGCCGCTTTCGAGCGGTCAAGCGGTGTTGCGCCCTTGTTACGGGATTGGCACAGTGCGCGGATCAGAGGGATTAAGGAAAAATCATCGTGGCGCTTCAACACACCAAACCGATCGGGTGGCGATCCAAAATCGGCGTGATCGTCCCGCCGAGTAACACCGTCAACGAGGCAGAATTCAATCGCTTCGCTCCGGAAGGCGTCAGCTTTCATTTCACCCGCTCGCCTCTCCATTCCGACCCGGCGGCCGACGATTTTGCCGAAATGCTGGATGACGTTACCGGTGCGATGAAGAACCTTTCCGCCTGCAATGTCGATTACGCCACCTATGCTTGCACCGCCGGATCCATGGCCTGTCCGTCCGACCGACTGCTGGGCACCATGACCGAAATCAGCGGTGTGCCTTCTAATTCTACGGCACAGGCCATCGTCGCCGCGCTCAACGCGCTGGAGGCGACCAGTATTGTCATGGCATCGCCCTACACACAGGAAACCAATGAACACGAAGCCCACTATCTCGCCGACCACGGCATAGAGGTGTTGGCGACCACCGGTCTCAACCTGAATACATCGCTTGAGAACATCCAGAAAATTTCTCGCGTCCCGCCGCCTGACGTGTTCGAGCACGCTACGTCCATAGACCGCCCGGAGGCGGAAGCGCTGCTGATTTGCTGCACCGATTTCAACACGTTCGATTCGATCGAACCGCTGGAATCCGAGCTCGGGAAACCGGTTGTTTCTAGCAACTCAGCGACGTTATGGCACAGCCTGCGGAATGCCCAAATCACGGACCGGATCGACGGCCTTGGCACCCTGCTCCGCGATTTCTAGCCGCTACAGCAATCCTTCTTCTTCCGCCTGATCGAGTGCCTCACGCGCACTTCGGAACGCATCGACCCCGGCGGGAATACCGCAATACACGGTCGCATGCGCCAAGACTTCGGTGATTTCCTCGACTGTACACCCATTTCGAAGCGCACCCCGCGTGTGCGATTTCAACTCTTGCATCTTGCCCAGCGCCGTCAGGATGGCGAGGTTGAGCATGCTACGGGTCTTGTGGTCGAGCGTATCGTCCGTCCAGGCACCACCCCAGCAATACTCGGTCACCATGGTCTGGATCTTGCCGGTCAGATGATCCTTCTCGCCCTTTTCGATGTTGGGGTTTACGTATTGTTCACCCAACACTTTCTTTCGCGCAGCCAGTCCGGCTTCATAAAGATCCTCATTTGACGGTTCGATCGCCATTGGTCGTCTCCCTTGATTGAATAGCCTTAAATATCGAGTGTGAACGTGGCCGCTTCCGGTTCGGCCTTGTGATAGCGCTTGCCGTGGCGGTGATACACGACCAGATGGGTCTTGAACCAGTCGTTCTGAGCCAGCCTGTTGCGCCATTCGGTGGCCCTCGCCGCGGCCAGGACATCGCTTTCCAGCGCATCTTCGCTTTCGATGTAATGGATGAACATGTGCGTAAACGGGTTCGGATCCGCGTCCACGATTCTCATATGCCTTACCATTCGCCATAGGGGGCTGCCGAGCACTATGGGCGTGTGCTCTGTCTGGTACCAGTCGACAAATTCCTCCTCGGCGTCGTCGGGCAACTCGATGAACACTCCCAGAACAAACGGAGCGTCAAGCGCTTCATCTACCGCCAGTCCGTCACGCACATGGAAGCTGATTTCATCGCCGATGTAGCGCGTAAAGGCGGCCACTTCCGAAAGCATCTTCTTGGTCGGTGCATCAGGCTTGTACTTGCGGTTTACGTATTCGTCATCCGCTAGCGTCTGCGGCGACTCTAGGTCGTAGATTGCCAGATAGTCAGGTCGGTCCGGCACCTTGTAGCGCTGCCCTGACCGGAAGCCCGGTACGCCATACACATGGCTCGGCATGTGATGATTGTTGTACCAGTCATTGAAGTGATCTTCGGCGCCATCTGGGGGCGTCATCTCAGAAAAGAGAACAGCTCCGCCCTTCCTGTTCGACATCAGATTTTCTTGCAGGCTGCATCCAACGCCCGGACAGTATCCTCGATATCCTGCCCAGTATGAACGCCAGAGACGAAACGCCGGACATTCGGCAACACGTAAAGCCCTTCGTGCATCTGGGCTAGATCGAGAGCCCGGGTCGCGGCGGCGTCTGAGTTCATGACGTCGGCATGATTGTTGGGCGGTTTGTCCATAAACAGGATCTGCCAGAAGGATGCTTTGCCCGTCGCGATCGCGGGTACGTTGTTCTTGTCGAGCACTTCCTGACACGCCTTGCAGACGTCGTCTGCCAATGCGTGGAGGTCCTTGTAGAACGACGGCTTTTTTAGTTCGGCAAGCGTTGCCATACCCGCCACGGCCGCGATGGGGTTTCCGTGCAGTGTGCCGTTCACATAGGAATAGTTGGCCTGGCCCTTGTTTCTCGGGTTCATCAGATCCATGTATTCGGCCTTACCACCGACGCAACCCAGCGGTCCACCGCCGCCAACAATTTTGCCGTAGCTGGCGATATCGGGAAGCACGCCGAAATATTCCTGTGCCCCCCCAAGGGCAAGGCGGAAACCGGTTACGACTTCATCAAAGATCAAAAGTACATCGTTGTCGTCGCAAGTCTTTCGAAGACCCGGCAGAAAATCGTCGTCGGGCAGGATGATCCGTTGCAACGGCTCAACGATGATCGCGGCCAGGTCATCGCGATGCTCCTCGACGATCCGGCGAACGGTATCAAGATCGTTGTACGGAGACACCAGCACGTTCTCCGCCATGTTGGCCGGGAGCCCGCCGGTGTCGGGACGTCCCTGCGGGTAGTTTGACAAAGCAGTCGGTGTGACACTGAACGCGGAGTAATCGTGGTTACCATGATAGGCGCCTTCGAACTTGAGTATCTTACTCCGTCCCGTTGCCGCCCGTGCAGTGCGCATGGCGTAGGCCGTTGCCTCAGAGCCGGTCGTTGTAAAGGCGACCCGGTCGGCGCAGGGGATGATTTCCTTCAGATCCTCGGCAAGCTGGATGCATTGCTCGTTTAGCGTTCCGAAAAAATGGATGCCGCGTTCTGCCTGATCCTTTATCGCGTCGACCACTGTGGGAAACGCGTGTCCCAGGATTAGCGTTCCGGCACCGCCTACATAATCGATGTACCAGCGGCCCCGGACATCCTGCAGGCGCGATCCCGCGCCCTTGCGAATGACGAAACGAACATCATCGGGCAGTGAATAGCTGCCCAGACCAGCGCCCGGCAGGCTATCCGTAGCGACCTTGTAGTAATCTTCATGCCCCATCGCGCCCACGGGATCGGGCGCTTCGGCGATGGCGGTATCAGCAGGAGTCATTGGAACACTTCCAGTAAAGGTTTACTGCCGGGAGGCTACCCCCGGGCCACTTCGGAAACAAGCTAACTCAGTCGTCATAGCGGCGCCGGCAGTCGAGAGAACCGGACGCATGAACCGTGACCGTCCAGCCCGGCGGTACAACCGACGTCCCGCCGGCCTCCTCTATGATCATCGGTCCTTGGAACACTTCGCCGGCACCCATCTTAGTACGGTCCATGATTGGACAATCCGCCCAGTCATCGCCAAACCAAACTTGCCGGCATTCAATCACCGGATCTCCGGCATCGTCGGCGCTGAAGCTCAGTTCCGGCTTGTCGATCAGCCCTAGTGAGAACAGGCGTATGTTCACCAGTTCGACATCGCTGTGACGGTCGGCGCGTCCGAACGTCTGTTCATGGCGGTTATGAAATGCCTCGCGCAGGTCATCCCAGCTCGCCTTGTCAGGATCGCACGGGATCGACAGTGTAAACGACTGTCCGACATAGCGCATGTCGACGGTAAAAGTATGTTCGTGGCGACCTTCGGCAAAGCCGTCTTCAGACAAAAGCGCCGCCGCGTCGCGTCGCATTTCGGCCGCCCGGGTCCCGAATTCAGCGATGTCCAGAGTGTCCAGCGGACCGCCCCAGGCAATGACGAAATCGTGACGCAGATCTGCCAGCAACTGCCCGAGCGCGGAGAGATGACCCGGGAACCGCGGCACGATGACCTGCGGGATCGACAGTTCTTCCGCGACCAAGAAAACATGCATCGGCCCGGCCCCGCCGAACCCGAGCAGCGCAAAATCCCGCGGATCAAAACCGCGGTGAACGGATACTTCACGCACCGCACCGGCCATCTTCGAAACCGCGATACGCAAGACACCGTCTGCAAGCTGTATCGGCGTCCCAGCGCCTTCACCCAGTCTGTCGGCCAGGTCCTCGAACGCTTTTTCGGACAATTCCTTCGAAAGCTCTAACCCGCCGGAGAGTGTTCGATCGGTTGGCAACCGGCCAAGCATCAGGTTGGCATCGGAAATCGTCGGTTCCGTGCCGCCGCGCTGGTAGCACGCCGGTCCGGGCATGGCGCCCGCGCTTTGTGGTCCGACTTCAAGCGTCCCATCCGGCTGAACCCAGGCGATCGAGCCACCGCCGGCGCCGATGGTGTGGATGTCGAGCTGAGGTACCTGAAGGGGATAGGCGTCGATCTGGTTCGTATGGCTGATCCGCGGCATCAACTGATGAATCAGGGCGACGTCCGTGCTGGTTCCGCCCATGTCGAAGGTTATGCAATCGTCCACACCGGCCATCTCGCAGATTCGAACGGCACCACCGGCGCCGCCCACCGGACCGGAAAGGAATGTACCGGCAGCGAACTGCGCGGCCTGGTCCAGCGTCATAACCCCGCCGTTGGAGCCCATCACGTTTACCGGCGCGGAGATACCCTGCCCTTCGAGTTCTCCGGCGAGCGTATCGAGATATGTCCGGATTACCGGCGTCAGGTAGGCGTTCAGGACGCAGGTCGAAAATCGTTCAAATTCGCCTTTTTCCGGCACCACGCCAGTGGAGGTACATACCGGAATATCGCCCGCCATCGCCTGTAGTTTTTCGAGCGCCGCCGCTTCGTTCTCATCGTTGCGATAGGCGTTAATAAACGCGATGGCAATCGATTCAACGCCGCTTTCCCGGAATTTTTCCATGATCAGCGAGAAATCAACTTCGGCGGCGGTCTTCAGAATTTCACCGTCCGCCGCGACACGTTCGTCGATTTCCACTCTGAGATCACGCGACACCAGTGGCTTCGGCCGGACGAATTTTATGTCGAAAAGCCCGCCGATCAGCCGCCGCGTACGGCCAATTTCGAGCGTATCGCGGAAACCGTCCGTAGTGACCAGACCGGTTTTGGCCCCCTTGCGTTCCAGCAACGCGTTGGTTGCGATGGTGGTCCCGTGCACGAAAGCGCGGATTTCGCTGTAATCTATACCAAGTTTCTCGAGCGCACCCAGCACACCCTCCCACTGCCTTCCCGGAATAGAGGGCACCTTTTCAGACAGCAATTCCTGCGATTCGGAATTAAGGCAAAGCAAATCGGTGAATGTGCCGCCGACATCGATACCAACGATATATTTTTGTTCAGTCATTGTCTCTGCTCATGCTGCTGTTTCGGGTCGCGAAACCGTCGCGCGCAAACGCACGCGGTCGCCGGGTGCGGTGCCTATGATATCCATACTGGTAGAACTGACGACGACGGCTTCCCCGTCGCCGGCGATCGTCGTCCACGCTCTCAGCGGGGCGCCTCGGCCGGTAACCAGTTCGACCAGATCGCCGTCAGAAACGCCGATCCGGTCAGCCAGCGCCCGCGGGACAGCAAACTGTCGGCGCGGTCCGTCCGCGAGTTCCTCGTTGGACAATTCCAGCGTTACTGTAATCTGCTCTTCGAACATCGCCTGACGACGCGCCTTCGTGGCGGCACCATCGACTGAGCCACCGTGGATCACCACGCCGAAGCGTGCCTCGGCATCGGCTTCCGACAGGTAATTTTCCGCAACGTCCGCCAGAACCTTCTCGGGTTCACGTTCGAGCGGATCCCCGTACCCGCCGCCGCCGGCAGTTTCCTCGCGTACGATATCACCCGGACGAAGGGCAAAACCCGACACCTTACCCGGCATGTCGGACGGTTCCACGATTTCGCCGTCCCGGATTACCACGAAGCTGTTCGCAGCCCCGTTCGATGCCCCTTCGACGCCGTAAGGAGGTATCACGTTCTTTTCTGAGATAACTGAAAGCGCGCCCCGGCCGGAGAGGATACGGACATCACGGCGCAGGCCGAACCCCCCGCGGTATTCGCCATCGCCGCACATATTCTCACGGATTTCGCAGCGCTCGACACGCAGCGGAAACTGGCCTTCAACCATCTCCACCGACTGGATCGAATTAAAATCCCCTTCGTTGAAGCTGCGCACGGCGTTTGACCCATCGGTCCCGTCGGATGCGCCCGTGCCACCGGCAGGCCATTCGTAATGGATGTAGTTTCCACCTCCGTCATCTACCCCCGATATGATTACATGGTTCGCCCCACCTTTCAGATCGCCCACAGTCATTTCGGGTGCAACATGTCCCATAGCTGAAGCGACAACGGAATCGATCAGAAACTTACATTCTGCCATGCCGCCACAGGGGGCATCGTTCCGAGCATTGATAAAGGTGCCTTCCTCTGAAATTACGGTGATCGGGTTGAATGAACCCTGATTGATCGGCGTTTTCGGATCGAGGAAAGATTTCACGATCGTGCCCACGGCATTGAGCGCCATGGCGGGGCCACAATTGGTGGGGCCGTTGGTCTGCGCCGAAGTACCGGTGAAGTCCGCGATAATCTCGTCGCCCCGCACTGTCAGTTTCAGTTTGACCACCAACGGATCGGGATTGGTACCGTCGCTTTCGATATACCCTTCCCCGAAATAATCGCCATCTGGACGTTCGGATATCTTTGCCCGAAGCTGCCGTTCCGAACGGTCGATCAGTTCCTCGACACCGCTCAACAAGCCGTCGCCGAACCGTTTGTACAATCGTTGCAGGTGTTCTTCCGCCTTGCGGCCGGTGCCAACCATGGCGTTGAAATCGCCAAGCCGTTCAGACCGCGCCCGCATATTGTTAAACAACAGGTTCATGAACGGCTCGTTCATGACGCCACGGTCGCAAATCTTTGTGGGTTCGATACGAATTCCTTCTTGGATGATCTCATTTACCCGCCCGGACAGGCTGCCTGGCGTCATCCCGCCGACGTCGTTCCAGTGACACCGCATCGCGGCAAACATGCCGAGCTTGCCGCCTAAAAACACAGGCTGGAGCATCAGCACATCGTTGAGATGCGTGCCGCCCGTGTAGGGGTCGTTATGCAGGAACAGATCACCCTCGTTGATGTCATCCTTGAAGGTTGCGACCACCTGTTGCGTCGAATACGGAACCGCGAAGATATGGATGGGATGATCCGCCAGCCCCTGCGCTACCTGACGACCGTCCGCCGACATCAGCGCACAGGAAAAATCGTGGCCTTCATATATGATGGGCGCATAGGAGGAATGGATGATGTTCGCGCGCATCTCGTTAACCACTGCGATTAGCGATTCCCGGATAAGTTCAAGCTGCACAAGATCTTTCAAAACGGCCTCCAGCGGCTTCGATGGACGGATCAGTATCCACGATGTAGCAGCCGATCCCCTTGATTCCAAGAAAATTTTACACTAACGTAAAATTATATCCGGGAAGTCTCTTTTTCAGGCATAGAGACGGTCTGCGTGTTCGATCCCGAAACGGTTGGCCAAGAGCAATGCGCGCTCTAAATTCTATACAGATAAAAAGGCAAAGGCGTCATGATAGAACCGACTTCTCATGTAGACACATTCATCCGCGACAACATGCCCGCCCCGGAATTATGGCCGGAGATGGATTATTCGGTTCTGCCGGAGCTTGCGGACTACCCCACCCGTTTTAACATTGCCGATGTCCTGATCGACCAACAGGTTGCCGCGGGCTACGCCGACACCGCGGCATTAATTTTCGGCGACGTGACCTGGACATACACGGAACTGATGGATCGCGCCAATCAGATTGCGAACGTTTTGGTAGAGGATTACGGCTTCGTCCCCGGCGAGCGGGTGCTTATCCGCAGCGGCAATCACCCGATGCTGATCGCGTCATGGCTGGCGGTGCTGAAAGCCGGTGGCGTGGCGATTACTACGATGCCGGTGCTGCGCGAACGCGAACTGGTCTACATGATCGACAAGGCCAAAGTACGTTTTGCCATTTCGCACGACAACCTGGCCAAAGACATCGACAGGGCGCAGAACGGCGCACCTGACCTCGAACACATCCTTTATTTTGGGGCCGACCGTAACGATGCGCTCGAAAAGATCATGGAAGGCAAGTCCAAGACCTTCGAAAATGTCGATACCGCCGCCGACGACCCGGCAATCATCGGTTTCACGTCCGGATCGACCGGAACCCCTAAGGGCACGCTTCACTTCCACCGCGATATCCTGGCTGCCGCCGATTGCTTCATAGGGCACGTTGTCAAGATCAGACCGGGCGACATCGTGTGCGGCAGCCCTCAGATTGCGTTCCTGTACGGGCTTTGCGCCTTCATCGCGGATACATTCCGGTTCGGGGCAACGGCCGTGCTGCTGGAGCGCGGCACGCCGGAAGCGGTTCTGGAGACGATTGAGAAACACAAGGCGACTGTCTGCTTTTCGACGCCATCCGGCTACAAGCTGATGCTCGACAAGGCGCGGGACTACGATCTGTCCAGCCTGAGGGAGTGCGTTGGTGGCGGAGAGCCGCTGCTGCCTGCCATCTTCAACGAATGGAAGGAGATCACTGGCGTCGAGATGATAAACGGCTTAGGCATTTCGGAACTGTTGCACATCTTCATTTCAGCCAGCGGCGACGACATCAAGCCGGGCGCCATCGGCAAGGCGGTACCCGGTTTTGAGGTCCGTGTGGTGGACGAACAGTTCGAAGACGTCAAACCAGGCGAAACGGGGCTGATGGTCGTCAAGGGCCCCAATGGCTGCCGTTACCTGGACGACCTGGAGAAGCAGAAGGCCTATATTCAAGACGGCTGGAACAAATCAGGCGATTTGTGCCGCATCGACGAGGACGGCTATTTCTATTACGAAGCTCGAACTGACGACATGATCTTGACTGGTGGCTATAATGTCTCGGGTCTGGAAGTAGAGGCGGTGCTGCTGGAACATCCCACGGTCCATGAAGCCGCCGTCGTCGGCACACCGGACAAAGACCGGGGACAGATCGTGAAGGCGTTCATAATCCCCAAGGATGCCGATAGCGTTGGCGAGGAAACCGTTTCAGAGTTGCAGGATTTCGTTAAATCGCAGATATCTGCATTCAAGTATCCGCGGTCGGTGGAGTTCGTCGACAAACTACCGCTAACCGCGACCGGAAAAATCCAGCGCGGCGCCCTGCGCCAGCTGGAGCGCGAACGTGCGGAAGAAGCCGGTATTATTTGAACCCGAATAACGAAAGACGAACCATGTCCGAACTGAATAACCTAAACAGCAACACCATCGACTTTCTGACCAGCCGCCGATCTACGGTGGCTCGGATGATGGATGGTCCGGGCCCTAGCGAACACGATCTGCGCAAAATCATGGAAGCCGGGATGCGGGTCCCCGATCACGGCCGCTTGACGCCGTGGCGGTTTATAGTGATCCGCGGGGATGCGCGAGAAAAACTGGGAAATGTCATCGCGGATTCGTTCAAGAGGAACAACCCGGACGCGATTGAAGAACAGGTTGAGATCGAGCAGGAACGGTTGACGCGGGCACCGGTCGTTATCGCGGTCGTCTCCCACGTCCAGCGGGAACACAAAATTCCGGAGTGGGAACAGGTTCTTTCGTCAGGCGCCGCCTGCCAGACTATGCTGATCGCCGCCCAATCAATGGGATATGCGGCGCAGTGGCTTACCGAATGGTACGCCTACGACGCGAGCGTCAAGCAGGCTATCGGGGCCGGTCCAGAGGGCGAGATCGCCGGATTTCTGTATCTCGGCAACGGCATAAGCGATCTGTCCGATCGTGCCCGCCCAGAGTACGAGGATATTGTCTCCGAATGGTCGCCTAGCGACTAGAACTAAACTGAATAAATGAATTTAAGTTAAGATATTAACTCATTGATATAACTACTTTTCCTTGGATCTTCCGGTCGATGATAATTTGGCAGGCATCGACCACTTGGTCCATCGGATAGACCGCCTGAACGGGTACGTGAATCTTGCCGTCCGCGACCATGTCAAACAGCTCGGCCTGAACCCGCTGGACCCATTCGGGATCGCGGTCGCGGTACTCGGCCCAGTTAACGCCAGTGACCGCGATATTTTTCAACAGCGCATAGTTGACCTTAAAAGTCGGGATAGTTCCCCCCGTGAAGCCGACAACCACCAGGCTGCCACCGAAGTTCAGCGCCCTTACAGATCCATCGAAAACCTCGCCGCCGACGATCTCGATCACAATATCGACGCCACCGCCGGTAATTTCCCGAATATCGTCTCGGATCGTGTCTCGCACCTCGGCGCCCGACACGTCGATAACATTATCGGCGCCATTTGCACGTGCCAGACTCTCTTTCGACATGGTGGTCAGACCGGCGATGACTTCGCAACCCCACGCCTTCGCAAGCTGCATTGCGGCCAGCCCCACGCTGCCGGAGGCGCCGGTGACCAGCACTTTGTGTCCATGTTTCAGGTTTGCCCGCGCGAATAGCGCGAAATGCGCTGTTTGATAGGCGATACCGATCGCCGCCGCTTCCTCGAACGAGACATCTTCGGGGACCGGATAACACTGTGATTCATCTGCCAGCACTTCCTGCGCGTAGGTGCCGTATTCAACCTGTACCATCACACGATCGCCGACTTTCAACCTGTCGACGCCGGCCCCAACTTCCTTTACCACGCCGGCGCCTTCCTTGCCAGGCGTGAAGGGTAACGGCGGTCGGACCTGATATTTTCCCTCCATAACAAGCAGATCGGGGAAATTGATAGCGGCTGCCCGATTATCGACAACGACCTGGCCGGGACCCGGCTGCAGGGAATTGATTTCCTCAATCACTAGGTCCTCCGGTGGCCCCAGCTTCTTGGCGACGATAGCCCGCATCACATTTTTATCCTTACTTCGAGGTCGGTTGCTGCGTTCACACTCTATCGTAGAAATCGATCCGTACAACTAATTTTACATAAACGTAAAATTATGTGTGATATAGAGAAAATCCGCGCTACATAGAACGCGGATAGCGACGCAAAGGAGCAGAGAATGCTGATCGGCGTTCCAAGGGAAATCAAATCTTTCGAAAACCGCGTCGGCATGACACCCGCAAGCGTGCGCGAAATCATCGCCGCGGGTAACCGGGTACTGGTTGAACGAAACGCTGGTCATACGATCGGCTTCGACGACACGGATTACGAAGCCGCGGGCGCCAAGATCGCCGCATCGGCCGCCGACGTCTTCGCCGAGGCAGACATGATCGTGAAGGTCAAGGAACCGCAGCCGGTCGAAATCGAAATGCTCCGTGAAGGCCAGATCCTTTTTACCTATTTGCATCTTGCCCCTGATGAGGCACAGACACAGGGTCTGATGGACAGCGGCTGTACCGCGATCGCCTATGAAACCGTGACCGACAGCCGCTGTGGACTACCGCTGCTGGCACCGATGAGCGAGGTTGCAGGACGCATGGCGGTCCAAGCAGGCGCGACCTCCCTTGAAATCACCCATGGCGGCCGCGGTGTGCTGCTGGGCGGCGTACCGGGCGTAACACCGGGCAAGGTCGTCGTGATCGGCGGCGGAGTGGTGGGCAGCAATTCGATCTTCGTCGCGACAGGTATGGGTGGACATGTCACGGTCATCGACCGCGACATCCGCCGTCTCGCCGAAATCGACGCACAATACAAAAGCCTTATAACCACTCGGTTTTCCAACCAGGCCAATATCGAGGAAGCAGTCCTCAGTGCCGATCTTGTCATCGGTGCGGTGCTCGTGCCGGGTGCGGAAGCTCCCAAATTGGTCACCACTGACATGGTGAAGAAGATGAAACGCGGCGCAGTGATCGTGGATGTCGCCATCGATCAGGGTGGGTGCTGCGAGACCAGCCGGCCAACCACCCATGACGAGCCGACCTACGTGGTCGACGAAGTGGTGCATTACTGTGTCGCGAACATGCCAGGCGGGGTCGCCCGAACGTCCACCTTTGCGCTCAATAATGCCACCCTGCCTTTCGCCCTGAAAATCGCCGGGAACGGCGTAAAAGAGGCACTCAACGACGACCCGCACCTGATGGCGGGTCTGAACATACACGCTGGCAAGCTGACGTACGAAGCGGTAGCCACGGCACAGAACCGGGAATACACCCCGTCGGAAGCTGCTTTGGTGTCTTAAGGTCGTTCGTCTAGCTCTCGTTTGTTGGCTGCCAACTACCGAAAATTGTTGTATCGGTTGGCGCCGTTTGCCCGAAATTACGACAGATCAAAGACGTACAATAATACTATAGCTCGCTCGACTAGATCAGAGCTGCGATAACCACCAAGCTTCTTCTCTAGTCCATCGACTATTGCGGTTCGCTCTCGATCGGATGTCAACTCAATGGTGAACCCGAAATTTCTGCGGACGACCTGTATCATGAGGGCGGAAGAAAACGGCGAATCCCGATACAGCTCGCCGTTTCTCTGATCGAAGAAAGTAGGCTGCCCAAGCCGGCATAGTCGTTGCGGAGGGGTTTAGCCCGCCTCCAGGCTGCGCAGCACCATCCGGTTGTACATCTCGATAAGCTCCGGCACGGGGAGCGACTCGCCCGGTTTGTACCAGCGCGCCGCCCAGTTACAGAGACCGAGAATACCAAGATGCGCGATCCGCGGATCCAGCGACCTATCGAAAACGCCGGCTGTTTGTCCTTCCTCGATAATGTCGATCCACAGTCGTTCGTAATCGTCCCAGATAGGCCGCATTTCGGCGAGAACGTCCTCGTTCTCTGAGAAATAGTCATCGCGCAGCGTAATCTGGGATTCGGCGAAACGGTTTTCGAACCGCATCAGGTGATTTTCCACCGTCTGGCGCATCTTTTCGTCCGGCGGAACATCACTCTCCCGTATTTCCCTGACGCGGTCACGGAGCTGCAGTCCGAGCGGCTTGATGATCTCGATTAGTATCTGGGGCCGATTGGGAAAATAGTAGTAAAGCCCTTCGCGCTTGATCCCAACCGCGCGGGCGATATCGTCCAACGAGGTATTTGAGTAGCCCTTACGCAGAAACAAATCCTGCGCCGCTTGCAGGATTTCCTCCCGCCGGTTTTCGCGGCGTTGTGCGGCAGTAGTGCGCTGCGCAGTCACGTGGTTCCCCTCTCCGAGGTATTTTTTACGGATGCGTAAAGTTTTTCAAGCGCGGCGTAAGCGCTGTCGACTGTCAGCGACTCCATTAGAGACCGCTGGCTTGTGTAATCGAATCCGTCAGCCATCACGATTTCCTTGAAAGCTTCGGGCGTACGCACGGCTGCGCAATGTTCCCCCCACGGCCCGTAGCGGGTTTCGGACGACGGCCCGAAGAGTCCCAGCGTCGGCGTCCCCGCCGCTGCCGCTATATGCATCAGCCCGGAGTCGTTCCCGACATAAAAATTTGCCAACCGAATGCAGGCGGCAGCAACCCGCAGCGGTTGCCCCATAAGATCTACCCGCTGCGCCGTCGGTAGTGCCTCCAGAACTGGCTGTGCCATCTTTCGCTCTGATCCGGCTCCCAGCACGGCAACCGCCGCGCCAGGCAATATGCCGTCCGGCGCAGTAGCCTGCTTCACAAGTTTGGCAAAACGGTCCGCCGGCCATTGTTTGCCCCCCCAGTTCGCCGTCGGCCCGATAGCAAGGATCGGGCCTGTTTCCGGTAGCAGCGATTTAGCCGCTGCACGGTCGGTATCGGCAAGCCAGAGTGTTGGCTCCGGCGGCGACGGCAGCCCAGTCAAGACAGCCAGTTCCCGGACCCGATGGATAGTCTCGTCGCGATGGACGCCGACCATGCGCCTCCGCGCCCATAAAAGCCGGGCTATCGCCGATCCCCGAAGGTCGCAAATGATATCCCAGCGTTTCAGCGCAACCACCGACCAAAGCGCGATCCAGTGACTGTGAAACCGCTTTTTTTCGGTGACGATCAGCCGGTCGAGGTTGGGCATGGTTTCGAACAGGGGTGCCGGCGGAACACCGCAGGCAATGGTGAAACGCGCATCAGGATAGCGTGCGGCGAAATCGGCAACTACGCCCGTCGACAGGACGGCGTCACCGATTCGTGTCGCGGTGATAAAGAGGATTTTCAATGAAACATCATCCCGGGTGTGCCTGTTATTTCGGTACGGATGTAACAGGTCGGGCGATTCCGCGACAGGGCCGGTGCGACATCGCATTGAACCCGCGGCGCCGGTCTGTTACGCAGGACCTTCTCCATGCCCTGCCGGATTAGTCGGAAAGAAGAGCATTTGAACGCCCCCGGCGCCTATGAACCAGAGCTGAACAACGTCCGCGGTATTCTGTGGATGCTGGCGGCCGTCACGACGCTGACCACCATGTTCGCCATCGTAAAACAGATGTCGACGGAATTGCCGGTCTTCGTTGTCGCGCTGGCACGTACCTTCTTTGCGCTGTGCATGCTGACGCCATGGCTGATACGGAACGGCCGTGCAGGGATCCGGACCACCCGGCACGGATTACATTTCGTTCGCGCCTTTTTCGGAATAACCGCGTTCGTCTGCGTGGTATTCGCGTTGGAACACCTGATACTCGCAGATGTGATGGTGTTGGCGTTTACGTCGCCTTTCTGGTCAATATTGATCGGCGCGGTGGTGCTGCACGAAGTCATTCGCGGCCGCCGCGTGGCGGCAACCCTGGTGGGCTTCTGTGGTGTCCTGATGATCGTCAAGCCGCAGGGCGGTATCGAGCCCGCAATGCTGTTGGCATTGCTGAGCGCCGTGCTGACGTCCTGCGCGATGATCTCGATGAAAAGCCTGTCGGCCACTGAGCCGCCGACGCGGATCGTGTTCTATTTCATGTTCTTCGGCACGCTGATCATGTTGCCTGGTGCCATACTGACATGGGAAACGCCGACGCTGGCGCAAACCGGCTGGCTGCTAATGGCCGGCGTTCTGGGCGCGGTTGGCCAGGATTTTCTCGCACGGGCCTACGACGCAGGCGAAATCGGCATCGTCGCCCCTTTCGATTTCATGCGGCTGCCAGTGGCCGCATTGCTTGGCTATCTGATCTTCGCAGAGCTCCCCGATCCGTGGTCCATCGCGGGAACCATCGTGATCATCGCCTCTGCACTCTACCTGATGCGCCGTGGCCGGATCGAACAGCGCGGGCGCAGGTAAGCCGACAAGGAAGGTTATTTACTTCCGCTTCGAAATTGACTTCACCTTGCGCTGCTTGACCCCGCCATAGGCACTCAACGGCCGGATCAGGCTGTTGCTCGCATTCTGTTCCAGGATATGAGCCGACCAGCCGGTGATCCGGCTCATCACGAAGATCGGCGTATACATATCGATCTCGAAACCCATCAGGTAGTAGGCGGGGCCCGCCGGGAAATCGAGATTGGGATGAATACCCTTCTCGTTGATCATGATGTCCTGGAGAATGTCTGAGATCTCCAGCCACTTGGTGTCGCCCTTCCATGCCGCAAGGTCTTCGAGGGCAGCGCGCATTGTCGGGACGCGGGAGTCTCCCTGCTTGTAGACCCGGTGGCCGAAACCCATGACGAGTTCCTTATTTGCCTGTTTGTCGCGCAGCCATTTCTCGGCACGCGCCGGCGTTTTGATATCGATCAGATTGTACATGACCGCTTCGTTCGCCCCGCCGTGCAGCGGACCCTTTAGGGATCCGATCCCACCGGTCACCGCGCTGTAAATATCCGAGCGCGACGAGGTAATCACCCGCGCAGTGAAGGTCGATGCGTTGAAGCTGTGTTCCGCGTACAGGATTAGCGAAATGTCGAATGCCCGGATGACTTCTCTCGGCGGCACCTTGCCGAAGCACATGTGGAAAAAGTTTTCCGACATCGTCAGATCCTTACGCGGCGCGATACGCTTCATGCCCTTCCGGAACCGGTAGTCGGTGGCGATCATGGTCGGGATCTTGGCCAGCATGTTCATTGCCCGTTCTAGGTCATTATCCGCTGACTCACCGCCCCAGGCGGTTTCCGTGGTTCCGAGATAACTGACGGAGGTGCGCAAAGTATCCATCGGATGGGCGCGTTTCGGATACTGCCGGATAACCTCGACATGCGATCGCGAAATATTGCGCCGGCTGCGTTCGTCTTTCTCGAACTTGCGCAACTGCGACCGGGTCGGGAGTTCACCATGCCACATTAGATAGGCAACTTCTTCGAACCGACAGTTGGCGGCCAGGTCCTGCACCGCATAGCCGCGATAAGTCAGCGAATTAGTCTCCGGCATGACTTTTGACACAGATGTGGTATCGACGGTGACACCGGCCAGCCCCTTATAGATTGTCGGTTCCGCCGCCTTCGCCTTATTTAATCTCTTCGACTTTTTGGCCGTTTTCTTCGCTGCTTTCTTTGCCATCACTCGCCTCCGTGACCATCGGTTCCAAAATTGAAGATGTCCTTATCGAACTTGTTGTAATCCTCATAATTGATCAACTCGTAGAGCCGTGCCCGCGTCTGCATCCGGTCGACGATTTCCTTCTGCGTACCCTGATGCTTGATCGCGGCGAAGCCGTCCTCGACCGCCTTCATCGACAAACGCAGCGAGGTCACTGGATAGATTGCGATGTTGTAACCAAGTTCTTCCAGCTCGGTCTTGTTCAGCAACGGCGTCTTTCCAAATTCTGTCAGATTGGCGAGCAGCGGTACGTCAATCGCTTCGCGTACTTTTTCGTATTCTTCCCAGCCCTGCAGCGCCTCTGGAAAGATCGCGTCCGCGCCCGCGTCGATGTAGGCCTTGCAGCGATCGATTGCGGCACTCAGTCCTTCCGACGCCCGCGCGTCCGTGCGCGCCATTAGAAGAAAATTGGTATCTTTCTTCGCATCCGAGGCGGCACGCAGCTTCATGGTCATCTCCGCGACCGGCACGATCGATTTATTGTCCAGATGGCCGCAGCGCTTCGGGTTGACCTGGTCTTCCAGATGGCAGCCCGCCAGACCCAGCTCTTCGAACTCCTGGACGCTGCGCGCCGCGCTAATCGGCTCGCCGAAACCAGTATCGATATCGATCAGCGCCGGCAGGTCGGTGACCCGCGAAATCTGACGACCGCGCTGAGAAACTTCGGTCAGTGTCGTCAGCCCGATATCCGGCAGGCCGAGCTCGGCCGAAAGCGCCGCACCCGAGATATAGACTCCATCGAAGCCCTGCTCCTCGATCACTAGTGACACGATGGGCGCATACGCGCCGGGAAACTGCAGAAGCCGCCCAGTCGCCAGCTCCTCGCGGAATGCGACCCGTTTTTCCGCGGCGGTCTTTTTGCCGAACAGCATCAGAAAATCCCCCTGTTGTCGCGGGCGGCATGATCCAGAGACGCGGCGTCAAGCGTGACGTGCAGCCCGCCAAGTTCGTTCGCTGTCAATTCGGGCAGGCGCTGCACGGTATCGAGGAAACGGTCGCGTTCGCCGTCGCTGATAATTCCGTCAACCAGCGTGTTGAACTTGTTGATGTAGTCTTCCCGCGCGAACGGGCGCGCACCCGCCGGATGCGCATCAGCCACCGCCAGTTCGTCTTCCAGCGTCGACCCATCCTTCATGGTGATGACGACGCGACCGCCAAATGCCCGCTGATTGGGGTCCGGATGGTGATAGCGCTCCGTCCATTTCGGGTCCTCGACCGTGGAAATACTGTGCCACAGTTTCACGGTGTCCGGTCGCTGGGCACGTTCGGGCGTGTAGGAATTGACGTGATGCCATGCCTGGTCTTGCAACGCGACCGCAAAGATATACATGATTGAATGATCAAGCGTTTCGCGGCTGGCGGTGGGATCCATCTTCTGCGGATCGCCGGCCCCAGTGCCAATTACGTAGTGGGTATGATGACTGGTCTGAATAACGATGTTATCGACGGCGTCGAAATCCGAAATCTTCGCACCCATCTTGCGCGCCAGGTCGATCAGCGCCTGGCTCTGGTATTCCGCAGAGTGTTCCTTGGTATAGGTTTCTAGGATCGCGCGCTTGGCCTCGCCCGCCTCCGGTAGCGGCACGGTATAGTTGGCGTCCGGCCCGTCCAGCATCCAGGCGATCACGCTGTCTTCGCCCTCGTAGATCGGCGACGGCGCGCCCTCGCCCCGCATGCAGCGGTCGACGGCTTCAATCGCCAGCTTACCGGCATGAGCGGGCGCATAGGCCTTCCAGCTTGAAATCTCGCCCTTGCGCGACTGCCGCGTGGTGCAGGTAACGTGCAGACCCTGCTGTACCGACTGATAGATCGTCTCCGTATCCAGCCCTAAAAGCGTGCCGATCGCCGCCGATGCCGACGGACCGATATGGGCGATGTGATCGATTTTGTGCTCGTGCAGGCAGATGCCCTTCACGAGGTTAACCTGGATCTCGTAGCCCGTGGCGACGCCACGCAGCAGTTCGGCACCGGTCCGGCCTTTTTGCTGGGCGACAGCCAGGGTCGGCGGAATGTTATCGCCAGGATGGGAGTAATCTGCGGCGAGAAACGTGTCGTGATAGTCCAATTCGCGCACCGCCGTGCCGTTAGCCCAGGCCGCCCATTCGGCGGAAAACCGCTGATCGCCGGGCAACCCAAAGATCGTCGCGCCTCCATCTCTCGGATGGCAGATGGCCATCGCGCGGGCGTTCGCCACAGGACCGCGGTTGACCGACGCCATCGCCACGGATGCGTTGTCGATCACCCGGTTGATGACCATGTCGGTCACTTCTTCGTCAATTGCGACCGGATCGGAGGCTACAGCGGCGATCTTCCACGCCAGCTGGTCTTCGCGTTTTAGCTCCTGCTTGGAGGGGTAAACCTTGACCTTATGATTTTTCACGGATGACGGCTCCGAATGGGGGCTGAAGAGGCGCGTCATCATAGTCCAGCCCGCGCTTGCGTCAACGAAACGGGGTCGCTGCCTTGCCGCACTTCTGACGCTGTGATAGGCCGGATGCAAATATACTGGACATAAGAGAAAATAACCGATGTCCGACTATACCTGCGGCTTTGCGTCGCCGCTCTGAATGAAAAGGCTAGGTTGTCCGAGCAGTTGACCACTGGCAATCGCTCTACTTACGTTGTCGGCCGCACGGTGACGATTTCGGATCCCGGGACAAACCCCGGATGACAATAGACTTTTTGACTTAAGGACGAATAATATGCCTGACGGTTCCTCTTCCAATCTCCGCACCGGCGGACAAATCTTGGTCGATTGTCTGCGCCTGCACGGTGTCGATACCGTGTTCTGCGTACCGGGGGAAAGCTATCTCGCGACGCTCGATGCGTTCCACGACGTTCATGACAAGATCGAACTTGTCGTATGCCGACAGGAAGGCGGCGTCACCAACATGGCCGATGCCTGGGGCAAGATGACTGGCAAACCCGGTATCGCCTTCGTCACCCGCGGGCCAGGCGCAACGAACGCCTCGGTCGGAATACACACCGCTCATCAGGATTCGACTCCGCTGATATTGTTCGTCGGGCAGATCGGCCGCGATATGGCCGAGCGCGAAGCCTTCCAGGAAGTCGATTACCGCCGCATGTTCGGTGAGATGACCAAATGGGTCGCCCAGATCGACAATCCTGCCCGCATCCCGGAGATGGTAAGCCGTGCGTTCCACGTTGCAACGTCGGGCCGCCCGGGCCCAGTGGTGCTCGCACTGCCAGAAGACATGCAGACCGAACGCGCCGATGCCGAGAACGGCCAGACCTACCATACCGCGCAGGCAAATCCCGGAGCTGCCGACATAGACAGGTTCCGCGACATGCTCTCCGGCGCAAAGAACCCGCTGGTGCTGGCGGGCGGTGGCGGCTGGACGCAGGATGCCTGCGACGATCTGGCGGCCTTCACCGAGGCCAATCACCTGCCGGTCGCGGTCGCGTTTCGGCGCCAGGACCTGATGGACAACCGGCACCGAAACTTCGCCGGCGTTATAGGGCTCGGCATCAACCCGAAGCTAAAAGACCGGCTCGACGCCACTGACCTGCTGATCGTCCTCGGTTCGCAACTGGGAGAAATCGTCAGCGGCGGCTATACCTATTTCACATTCCCCAAGCCTAAGCAGACTATGATCCATATCTGTGCCGGGGTCGACGAACTCGGCAAGGTCTATCAGGCCGATCTGGGGATTAATTCAGGAATGGCCGAATTCTGCGCCGCGGCGAGAGCCATGGCGCCGGTCGACGCACCATGGGAACGCGAAGCAGAGACCGCGCACTCGGATTACATCGCGTTTTCTACCCCGCCCGCGATGCCTGGAGACGTGAACTATTCGGAAATCGTGGGCTGGCTCAGCGACAACCTGCCGGAAGACGCGGTCATCACCAACGGGGCTGGCAACTACACTGTCTGGGTGCACCGGTTCTTCCGCTACAAGCACTATGGCACGCAACTCGCACCGCAGTCAGGTGCGATGGGCTATGGCGTCCCGTCCGGCGTGGCCGCCGGCGTTTGCCACCGCGACCGAGTGGTCGTCTCGTTCAGCGGCGATGGCTGTTTCCAGATGAACGGCCAAGAAATCGGCACCGCTGTCCAGCACGGCGCCAAAACAATTTTCATAGTCGTCAATAACGGCATGTACGGCACGATCCGTATGCACCAGGAAACGCACTATCCGAAGCGCAAATCCGGTACCGACCTGGTCAACCCGGATTTCGCCGCACTCGCTCGCGCCTATGGCGCCCATGGCGAAACGGTGACCAAGACCGCAGATTTCGAAGTCGCTTTCGAGCGCTGCCGCGCGTTCGACGGCCCGGCGCTGATCGAGCTGGTGATCGAGCCAGACGCGGTGCTGCCGACGAACACGCTGTCGGGAATTCAGAAGGCGGCTTTGGAGGGATAAATACTGCGAAAGGCTGAAACGCGATCAAAATTTTTTTCGCGGATATCAACCTCTACCCCATCAGCTTGTTCATATCCGGATGCAGGATGTTGTCCTTGCCCCAGGCAAGTTCGCCAGTATCAGCCAGCTCAGCGCAGGCGTCGCGGACATGGGTGTAGACCATCAGCGAGAATAATCCGCCGATACTGACCCGGGCGATACCGATGTCACGCAAATCGTCTAGCTTCGGCGCGGCGGGATTAGCAAGGACGTTCACAGGCCCGTCGATGCCGGCCACCAGCTTTTCCATAATTTCCCGATCTCGCACGAAGGGTACGAACACGCAACCAGCGCCTTCTTCCAGATAGGCGTTACCGCGCCGGATGGCCTCGTCGAGTGATTTCTCGTTGCCGCCACCGTAGAACACGTCGGTCCTCGCGTTAATCACAAAGGGCACGCCGGCGGCATCCGATGCCGCCTTGCCCGCCCTGATGCGCGCCACCGATAGATCATAATCTAGCATCGGGTGCCCCGCGGCCTGCGAAGACGAATCCTCGATATTGGCACCGACCGCGCCAGCACCCAGCGTGGCGATCACTGTTTCTGCTACCGCTTCCGGTGCTTCGTCGTAGCCTGCCTCCATGTCGGCGGTCACCGGTACATCGACGCATTCCGCGATACGGCGCACGATAAACAGCATGTCGTCGCGAGTGATGACCTCGCCGTCGGGATAACCAAGCGACCAGGCGACGCCAGCGCTGGAGGTCGCGATGACGGGATAGCCCGCATCAACCACCACGCGGGCGCTGGCCACATCCCAAACGTTCGGAAGAATCAGCGTTTCATCTGCGTCGATCAGGGCCTGAAGTTTTTCGGCTTTCGCGATCAGTGCGGTTTTGTCCATAGCATCCCCCTTGTTCCCGCCGATCATATCAGGCGAGAAAGAAGATGACAGGGCGGCAATCGCGCATCCCACTATCAATCTATTTCCCCGAGACTGACACTAGGGTCCAGCGCAACCGCATAGCGTGCAGCCACCAAAGCTTATTTCCCCAGATCAAGTCCTGAGGAAATAAATTGAGGGTTATTGTAGCGAGAAACCCGGTACAGCGCCGCCGTTTGCCATGTCCAGTACGCCATCGACGACTGCGTCCACATCGTTGATCGCCGCAAAGGACAGCAGTTCCCGCGCCTTAGCGATCATTTCGTCGCGGTTCAGTGGCAATTCAGGGTCGCCTTTGCAGGCATTGCGCACCGCCATAACCGACCCGCCGCCTTTCAGGTTCACCGTTACTTCGCCGCCCCAGTCTTCCGGGTATGCAGCGGTATAGTCTTCTCCGGCACGGACCGAGATCAGCTTGCGCAATTCGGCCGCCCTGTCACGAGACGTTAGGTCGTAGGATGCAAACTCGTTCTTACCGTCTATGAGGCTGATACCGACGCAGTGCTGCAATGAAAACTTGGCTTCGTACTCGCTTTCGGGCACCGGACGATCACAAACATCGATGGCGGCCTGGTATGCAGCCACGTCGACGCTTTCGATGTTGTCGATATCGATCTTGCCGGACAGTTCGATCGCCGCGTCGATCACCGGGTGCGTGTGCCGGCAGGATGGCCACGGCTTTATAGACGTTTTATGCACTTGCCAGGGCTCGTCCGGGTCGCGCAAAACTGCGCCTGGATCGGGGTCCGGGCAGGCGCCCGCAAACAGGCCCTGCGGTCCTTCGAGGATAGCCGGCGGTCCTGTAAACCCAAGCTGCGCCAGTTGTGCAGAGACGATCCCGGCCTCCGCGCCGCGACCGGCATGCAGATGCTTGCTCATCGCCCCGGTATTCAGGAATTCCCACAGCCCCGCCGATTGCGTTCCCGCATTGCCCAATGCATGAACGGTTTCCTCGTCCGTCAGCCTGAGCAACGTCGCCGCCGTCATCGCACCTCCGAACGTGCCGCAGGTCGCCGTGTTGTGCCAAATTTTGTAATGCGCCTTGCCGACAGCCATGCCGACCCGTGTACAGGCCTCGAAGCCGCAGAGAATTGCTCTCAGAAATTCTTCCCCGCTCGGCATATTATCCTGCGCCAGTGCTATCGCCGCCGGAATGGTGACACAGGCCGGATGCACAACCGATGCCTTGTGCAAGTCGTCGACTTCTAGGATATGCGTCAGCCCACCCATCACCAAAGCGCGGCGGCCGGTGTCACCTTCGCGGCCTTTCAGATACGCCAGCAGCTTTTCACCCGGCACAGACCTGCGCCCCGCCAGCATGTTGGCGACGCCGTCTAGCGCGAACAGCGCCATCGCGTCCAGGTCTTCCTGGGCTACTGGCTTGTTGCGGATCAGTGACACCAGCTCCGCCGTCAGACTGCCATCGAAGGAGGGGTCGCGTATCTGTTTGCCGTCCGTGGTCATGGCTTGGAATACAGTTCAGATTATTATGACGGCCGATAATTGGGGAAGCGATCCGATACATCCAGGTTAAACAGTTTCCGTGCATTTTCACCGATGATGTTCCTGCGCTGCCGGTCGTCGAGGAACGGAAGGTCCCAGATGACACTCGGTAAGTCCATGTCCCAGTGCGGGTAATCGGAAGACCAGCAGAGCTGGGTTTCAGCGTTGATCATCTTGAAGGTCATTTCGAGGATATCGAGATCGTGCGGCATCTCCATAGGCTGCGACGAATAGTACATGTCAGCCATGTATTCGCTGGGTAGTTTCTTCAGCAACGGTGCCTCCGACGACCGCATGCGGTAGTCGTTGTCGAGCCGCTGCATCAGCCATGGGATCCAGGCGAGCCCGCTTTCGATCCACATCACATTCAGTTTAGGGAACCGTTCGGGCAGACCGTTTACGATCCAGTTGCACAGGTGCACGGCGTTGTAGATCGTGAAGCCGAGCGCGTGAGTGACAAGGAAACGGTTGGTATTGCCAAGCAGCTTGTCACTCCAGCTGTAGGACGCGTGGAACGACAGCGGCTTTCCCATTTCCTCGATAAGGGAATAGGTCTTCATATAGGCGTTGTCGTAGACAGGCTTGTAGCGCGTAGACACCACCATAAATCCGGCAACGCCCGGCGCGTCGCCGAAATCCTGCACGGTTTTGTAGGCCGCCTCCGGATCATTAAACGGCAGATACAGCATGGTCTTCAGCCGCGGTTCCTCCGCCAGGACCCGTTCGGTGAGCCAGCGGTTGTAGGCCCGCGACATCGCCACCTCGTATTCCGGCACCGGATGAAGGCCGAGCAACAACATCGGGCCGGGAAACAGCATCGCATAATCGACGCCAAGCGCATCCATCCATTTAAGCGACAGGTGAATGTCCCGGTGACGGCCGTCTTCAGGCGTCAGATCCATTTTGCGTAGCGGGTAGCGCGTGATGCGCCCTGCCACGTCCTGCGCGCCGGGACTGCCTATCATGAACGGATTGTTCGCACCCGTGCCGGCACCGGCATAGACCTGGCCAGTCCGGCGCAGGACCGGGTCCTCGATGAATTCGATGATCTCGGCCATAGATTCATTTTCGTAGTGATGGCAGTCGACATCGACGACCAGCGTGTCCTGCAGGTTCCGCTGATCACGCTGACGGGCAGCATTGATAAGGAGCTTCGACGTGTCGAACTCCTCGATCGTCATCTTGTGCAGATGATCTGTAGGGATTTCCATCCGCTAAACCTCTCCCTCCGCCCTGTCTTTATACAGGGGGCTGGTAGTTAGGGAAGCGATCTGAAACATCAAGGTTGTAAAGTTTTCGCGCATTCTCACCGATGATGTTTTTCTTCTGCTTCTCGTCAAGGAATGGCAGGTCCCAAATCACGCTCGGCACGTCCATATCCCAGTGCGGATAATCGGAACTCCAGCATAGCTGCGTTTCCGCATTTATCATCTTGAACGTCATTTCGAGTACATCCGGGTTATGCGGCATTTCCATTGGCTGAGACGAATAGAACATCTCGCCCATATATTCGCTGGGCAGGCGTTTCAGCAGCGGCGCTTCCGACGACCGCATGCGGTAATCATTGTCGAGGCGCTGCATAAGCCATGGCACCCAGGCGAGCCCGGATTCGATCCACATCACATTCAGTTTAGGGAACCGTTCGGGCAGCCCGTTGGCAATCCAGTTACAAAGATGGACCGCGTTGAAGATTGTGAAGCCGAGCGCGTGGGTGACAAGGAAACGGTTGGTATTTCCAAGAAGTTGGTCGTTCCAGCTGTACGATCCGTGGAACGCCAAAGGCTTACCCATTTCCTCGATCAGGGAATAGGTTTTCATATACGCGTTGTCGTAGACCGGCTTGTATCGGGTCGACACCACCATGAAGCCACACACGCCTTCACTGTCGCCGAAATCCTGAACCATCTTGTAGGTCGCATCCGGATCGTTGAAAGGCAGGTAAAGCATCGTCTTGAGCCGCTTTTCTTCCTTCAGGATTTTTTCCGTCAGCCAGCGGTTATAGGCACGCGACATTACGGCTTCGTATTCCGGCACCGGGTGCAAGCCAAGCAACAGCATTGGGGTCGGGAACAACATGACGTAATCCACACCCATCGCGTCCATCCAGCGGAGTGACAGGTGGATATCTCGATGCGTATCGTCTTCGGGTGTTTCTTCCATTTTGCGCAACGGGTAGCGTGTAACCCGACCGGCTACGTCCTGCGAGCCGGGACTACCCATCATGAACGGGTTATTGGCACCAGTGCCTGCGCCAGAGTAGACCTGCGCGGTTCTGCGCAGCACCGGATCGTCGATAAATTCGACGATTTCCCTCATGGATTCGTTTTCGTAGTGATGACAATCAACGTCGACGATCAGCACATCTTCAAGACCGCGTTGATCGCGCTGGCGTGCCGCGTTAATCATGAGTTTCGACGTATCGAACTCCGCGACGGACATCTTGTTAAGGTGATCTGTGGGGATTTCCATGTCGCCCCTCCTTCATAAATAAATTCTTAACCGCTCGACCAGGCCTGCCACATACCCAATTCGAACAATTCAATATTCACCGCCTGCAGCATGGCAGTCGACATGATCATGACAGATGTCACCGGCATCGCGCGACCGTTCAGGAAAGGATCCCAGCGCTCACCCTCCTGAAAACGCACCGTATAAAGTTTGGTGAGAGCATCTAGGCCTTCTTGGATCATCTCCGGTGACGGAGATTCCCCTTCTGGCAAATCGATCAGTTTCTGCGCTAGTTTTTTCAGAGCCTCGGTTTCATGATCGACATTGGCAAGCGGATCGCCAGTCTCTTGTGCGATCCGCGCAGTAGCCTTGCCATGAAATGGCGATTTGGCGAA
The DNA here is from genome assembly GCA_002471575.1 of Alphaproteobacteria bacterium UBA7314. Lineage (GTDB taxonomy): Bacteria > Pseudomonadota > Alphaproteobacteria > MPNO01 > UBA830 > UBA830. The sequence goes on from DKQG01000046.1 coordinate 57,241, forward strand.
ATCCTCGTCGCTGATCTCGTCAGAGGGTGACATAGACGCCGTCATCCTTTTCGACCACATCGTATTTCTTCAAACGGAATTTACGATCAGCCACCATATCTCCGGTCGCCAGATCAAATTCCCACCCGTGCCAGGGACAAACGATATGCATTTCGTCGTGGTTGAACGTCATGCCCTGATAGGTCTTGTCCTCGGCAATCACCTCTTCTACCTTCGCCATCAACAGACCTTCACAGGCCGGTCCGCCTTGGTGCGGACATACATTCTGATAGGCGAACAGTTCGCCGTTCACACGATAGACCCCGATTTCGTAATTGCCGTTGGGGACGATCTTGCGGTCCCCGTCGGCCAGCTCGTCCGCTTTCGAGACAAACAGTTCCTTGGCCATTTTTTTCGCCTCCCCTTTTTTTACGTAACTAGTTTGTGCCGACAACGCCTAGGCCGCCTGACGCCGTGGCGGCGGCTTTTTTGCCCTTGGTCGTGGTCGGTGCCATATGCCGATTTACCCGGTCCTGCAGTCTTGTCATCCCGACATTCGCCGCCGCAGCCAACGCGAATATAATTAGTATGATCGCATACATTGGCGCGATCCGGAATTGTTCGTAGTAGATGCCGAGCCTGTACCCGAGACCACCATCGGCAAATTTCAGCTCCGCCACCAGCACCCCAATAACCGTGATCGCCATTCCCAGACGAAGCCCGGTGATCACCGGATTGACCATCGCAGGCATGTAGACCTTCGTGATCATCTGCCATTTATTCAGGTTGAATGTCTTTCCGACACGGATCAGTACTGGGTTAATCAGGACCATGCCCAACGTGGTTGTGAATACGACCGGAAAGAAGGCGGAAAGCGAACCTTTTGCCATTTTGGATTCGATACCCGTTCCGAACATCAGGAACAGGATCGGTAGAAAAATTATCTTGGGCGTCGAGCCGATGGCATTCAGGTAAGGCTCCAGCGCACCCCGGACCAACGGGCTGGTCCCCATCCAGATGCCAACGAAAATGGCAATTATCGACCCGACAATAAAGCCGACGACATGCTCAGCGAAGGTAATACCTAGATCCCGGTAGAAACCGGCGGAGATCAGTTCCTCGTATATCGCGACCACTATGTTCCAGATATGGGGCACCACGTCGTTGTACAGAACCCCCACCGTACCCAGCGTCGCGATGATTTCCCAAGCAAAAACTAGGCCAAGAGCAGTAAACAACCGTATGCGGCGAACAGACCCGTCCATCGACGGTACCGCAGGTTTTGCTTCAGTCACACCGGCCTGAGCCATTTTTCAACCCTTCCGAAGCCCCAGTAGAAAAAGACGCTTACGAAAACAACAGCGATGATGCTGGCATAGGTGCCCGGCGTGTCAAATCGAAAATACATTTCCGAGACAATTCGTCCCAGTCCACCGAAATCGATCAGGTATTCGATCGCAACGATATTCACTAGCGTGTACATCACGCCGATCCGGATGCCTGTAAAAATTGTGGGAACCGCACTGGGAAGCTGAATTTTCCAGAACATATCACGCTCCGAGACATTGAAGCTGCGTCCAACGTTCAACAGCGTCTTCGATACGCCCAACAATCCCTGTCGCGTCTGAATGATGATGGGTATTGCGCCGGGGATGAAGCCCATGGCGATCAGGGTCGCGTGGCTTCGCCCGAAGATAACCAGAAACAGCGGGTACAACAGAACCGTAGGTGCGGCGAACGCAGCCGCCAGCCAGCCTTCATAGGCGACGCCGTAACGTGTATTTCGATAGAGAAAATAACCGAACGGCACCCCGATGATCAATGCAAGCAGGGTCGCAGCTGCCGTCATGGCCAGGGTAACGAAGAAATTCCCGAACAGATCCATATCTGCCTGGACTTCGGGAAAGGCCAGAATGGTATCCGATGGCCGGGGAACTACCAGTTGCATTACCCAGCCCGCATCGACGGAATATTCGAGTATCAGCGCGCACGCTAAAAGCCCGATCAGACCGACGACGATAGGCATCTTGTGCAGCTTGGACATGTTCCCCAGCAATCGGTTGTTTTTATAGGATCAGACGATCAGGGCTTGTTGCCCATCGGATGAACCAATTCCTTCAACTGCGCGGCGGTCAGCAGTTTCTTGATCTTTTTGCTCTCGAGCGCGATCTGATTGATCTTATCGAGGCCCGCTACCGGCAGAAATGTCGTCACTTCGGCGGGCGTGTCCTGCGGCGCCGATTTGACATCCGCGAAATTGAGTTTCCAGCGCTTCGCGTAGGACCGGAGGCGCTTTTCACTGGTGTATGTCATCGCGCGGGCTTCTTTGAATGCCGTCATCATGCGCTTAGCAACGTCACGGTTTTTGTTTAGCCAGTTCACATTGGCCGCGATTACTCGGATCGTCACACCATTTAGTCCGGCTGCTTCCTTACCGGTACCGATGATCCGGATCTTGCCTTCCCGCAACAGATTTTTATTAAGCGGGAAGACAGACCAACCGGTCGCAACCTGACCGGACATCAACTGGGTCCGGGAACCTGACGGTCCGCCAACCGACGTCAGTTTCGCCGGTAGTTTCAGGGCTTCTTTTATATAAATCGCGGCGAGATTGGTGGTCGAGCCGGGCCGCGAATAGGTAAACTCTTGCCCGGCCTTCAGGTCCTTGAACGACTTAATGGGACTGTCTGTCTTCACGTACCAGTATAGGTCCGGCACGCCGCGGATGTTGCTGCCGAGGATACGCACCGGCGCACCCTTGGCATACGCCGACAGCACGCCGAGAACGCCGTTGCCCCAGACGATGTCCTGGCTTCCGGTCAGAACAGCCTGCAATGAAGCGGCACCGCCGGAACCATGGATGACCGAAACATCGAGATTGTGCTTTTTAAAAATACCTTCTTCGAGTGCCGTATAGGGATGCTCGGTTTCGAACACCACTTTGGTGCTGTTGACAAGTCGCACCTTGTCCGCAGCGATGGCGGGTGCTGCCAGAACGGCACTCCCTGCGGCGGCTATTACCAGTGATTTCAACATCTTGGACATTTTTTTCCTCCCGGGTTTTGTGTCCTTTAGTTCGACTCTAGTTCAAATACCGTTCGGTTGCGAACGGGTCTCTAAGTGGCGGCGATTTCGGCCTCCGCCTCTTCCATCCCGCGCGAGGCTTCTTCGCGCAGCAATGTCCATAATTTGCCGACGTAAGTACCGAATTCCGGCGTCGAAATGACCTCCGAAGACCGGGGACGCGGCAGCTCAATGTTGATGATTTCCTTGATCGTACCCGGACGGTACGACATCACCACCACGCGATCGGACAACTGCACAGCCTCCGTGATGTTGTGGGTGATCAGCAACATTGTCTGGTTCAACGCCGACCAAATTTCCAGCATCTTGTCGCCCAGCAGCATGCGGGTCTGTTCGTCCAGTGCACCGAAGGGTTCGTCTAGCAGCATGATACGGGGTTCATAGGCGAGTGTCCGTGCCACGGCGGTACGCTGCTTCATCCCGCCCGACAACTGCGCGGGAAAATGGTTTTCGAATCCGTCCAGCCCGACCAGCTTTATGAACTTGCGGGCAAGCGCGTCCCGCTCTTCCTTGCCGACCCCTTCGATTTCAAGCGGAAACGCAACGTTATCAAGCGTTGTTCGCCAGGGGAATGTTGACTCCTCCTGGAAAACCACACCCACGTCCTTGTGCGCACCGTCCACCGGCCGGCCTTCGATCAGGACTTCGCCATGGTGATCGTCGATCAGACCGCCGATCACATTGAACAACGTAGATTTTCCGCATCCCGAAGGTCCGATGATCGAGACGAATTCGCCTTCAGCCACGTTCAGATCGACGCCGTCCAGCGCCACCACCGGGTTGTCGCTGTCGGCATTGTATGTCTTTGAGACTTTCTTGATCTCGAGAATATCAGCCATGGCGTCCCTCCTTAGCTCGCCTTACCGGTGGATGCTTCGCCGCTCGCGCGGGTTACCATCGGCGACGAATAACCCGGTTGCACCCGGACATCGATGAAATACGGCTCGCCGCTGGCAACTGCCGCGATACCTTTTTCAAGCGCACCCACGAGATCGCCGACCTTTTCAATCGGCCCGTCCGAGCGCACACCCTGCGAGCGAGCATAACCGGCGAGGTCGATTGGTGGGTCGTCGATCCGCTGACCGATCCAACGATTCTCCACCGGACGATTACGTTGCGTAGCCATCGCTTCCTGATGGACTTCGTCGTTGAAGTTCGAACGATTATTGGAAATTATAATCAACACGGGTATCTGGTAATGCGCCGCCGTCCAAAGCGCAGACCCGCCCTGCATGAAATCGCCATCGCCGAGAATTGCCACAGGGATACGGTCACTGTCCATGAGTGCCAGACCAACGCCGATTGCGCTGCCGGCCCCGTTGCCGAGACCGCCGCCACCATCGTTGCCCAGATAATCCAGCGGATGACTGACTTCCCATGAATCCGCTGCCCAGCCCAACGGCACGCGGGTCAGCGTAATGTCATGGCCGCCGCGCGCTTCCTTTAAGGCGTAGGCAATATCCCTCGGCGCGATCGCTGAATCTGCTGATTTATTTTCCTCTTCCGGCGGCACCGCCTTTTCTTTCGCCGTTCCATCCCAGCGGGATTTACCGTCGAATTTCTTCTTCAGCGTGTCGAGCAACTGACCGGCAAACACATCTGGGTCTGCCAGAACCGGGATATCAGCGGGCGCCAGACCGAAGTGATCGGCACTCCATCCGTTGTGCACGTAGGAATCGACCGAACAGTTCACGATCCGGCCGGGAATACCACCCCTTGGCAAAAGCGGTTTCAGAGAACCCGCCAGATCGACCCAGTCGAACACGACAACGGCATCCGCCTGCATCAGTTCTTCCTGGCCTATTGGACTGACCCAATTCGACGGCGCACCGACATGCAATGCGTGCCCGGTGGGAAACGACGCGCGGTTCTTCAGATCGGTAATAACGCCGGCCCCAATTAGTTCGGCAAGATCAATCCTCTGCTGCCAGTCTTTCATCGTTGGCGACATGCGTCCAAACATGAAAACCACGTTATTCGAAGTCGAAATCAATTCTGCAGTCGCATTAATTGCGTCGTCGGAAGCCGGTGGCGGATCGGCCAGCTGGAACCGCGCGACATCCGGGATGGTCACCTCGCCCTCCTTTAGCGGCGTTTCCTGCAGCCCTGCATCGAAGCAGACATAAACAGGTCCCTTAGGTGATTGCTGCGCCATGATATTGGCGCGCAGCATTGTCTCCACAATGGCCTCTGCAGAGCGCGGTTCGTCGTCGTATTTAACGTAGTTGCGCAGCAGCGCTCCTTGGTCCTTCGCGGTGTGAATCCAGTCAATCCAGGGACGTCGAAGCGGTGCATCGACCGGGCCCGTCGCGCCCATCACCAGGATAGGTGCACGGTCACACCAGGCATTGAAGATACCCATCAGACCGTGCATTAGCCCGACATTTGAATGCAGGATCGCCCCCATCATTTCATCGGCAACCTTGGAATAGCCGTGCGCGATCGAGACCGCATGATCTTCATGCAGACAAAGCAACATCTGCGGTTCATCGTTGCCGAGATAATTGACCAGCGAGTCGTGAAATCCGCGATAACTCGCCCCCGGGTTTAGCGAAACGTATTTCACGCCAAGCTTTCTGAGCATCTCGGCGGAAACGTCGCTAACCCATTCCATCTGTTTGTTGTCGCCAGGAACGGGCCTGTCGAACTTACTGATGTCGTTCATTCTTTCAGTAGCCCTGCGACGATGGATTAAGAAACGGAAAATAGCTGAACTGCCCCTGCGGAACTACCGGGGTCATGGAGACGAGAATTTCCTCGCTGAGTTTGTCAAGGCTGTCGAGCGCTCGCCGGTCGCGGAGCAGAGAAATTTCCGTGTCAGCTCCACCAATCAGGTAGTTCCACGCACCAGGAGATAAGTTCCGGTGAGCAGCCACTCTGATTTCATGTAACGTGGCTAAATTGCTCACGTCCCCCCCCCCTGATAGCTGGGTTAAATCCCAGTCTTTAGCGCTAGAGATCATCTAGCGTGAATACCGTTCATACTAAAGGAGCCCTATCGCCCTGGCCATATTGAATTTTCATTTTTCAATCTTTTTTGTGTGCCCAATTGGTTCACTACAGCCGAGAATATTTTGATTTAAAATTGCCAAGACATCAAAGTCTCATAGTAAGCTTCTGTTTCTAATAGGAATTTGGGGCCTACAATCAATACAAATTAATAAGTGAGGCCTATACCTGTTTTGGTCGATAATAGGTTAGAATTGGGCGGCCATCAGATAAAGGAACAAAACGACATGAAACGTTTCTCGATAAAAATTGCAGCAGTCGCTCTGAGTCTCGGGGTTGTTGCCTGTGATGAGACACCCAAAGAAAAAGAGAGCAAGGTAGCACCGACATCAAGCGTCGCTTCCGGGGGAACTCTAGATGACGTTAAGAAACGCGGGGTCCTACAATGCGGAATAAACACTGGGCTTGCGGGCTTTGCCTATACAGACGACGCGGGAAAATGGGCAGGCTTTGACGTTGCCTACTGTCGAGCCTTAGCGGCTGCCGTTCTGGGGGATCCAGACAAAGTTAAATATGTAAATCTTACTGGGAAAAACAGGTTTCCTGCCCTTGCTTCAGGGGAAATTGATGTCCTTTCAAGGAACACCACCTGGACATTTTCTCGTGACGTAAAATTGGGATTTACGTTTATAGGCGTCAGCTACTACGACGGTCAGGGTTTCATCGGACGTAAAAAGCTTGGTGTTAAAAGTGCCAAGGAACTTGATGGAGCCTCCATTTGTATTCAAACCGGTACGACTACTGAACTTAACCTCGCTGATTTCTTTCGCGTAAATAAGATCAAATACGAGCCAGTACCGATTGAAACAAACGAGGAAGCTCGCAAGGCCTACCTTGCGGAACGTTGTGACGTCTACACAACCGACGCTTCTGGTCTTGCAGCGACAAAATCAACATTTTCAGACGCTGACAAGCATATGGTTTTTCCGGAAATTATCTCAAAAGAACCATTGGGCCCCTTGGTCAGGCAGGGCGATGATGCATGGGCAGACATCGCCCGTTGGACGCTTAATGCCCTTATCAATGCCGAAGAGTACGGCGTTACCAGTGCCAATATTGACCAGATGTTAAAAGGGACGAAAAACCCGGAGATTAACCGCATGCTCGGCACCGAGGGTAGCCTCGGTGAGATGCTTGGCCTTCCGAAAGATTGGGCGGTAAAAGCACTCAAAGCCGGCGGAAATTATGGCGAGATTTTTGACCGTTATCTCGGTGAAAAGACACCGCTCGGTCTCTCCCGCGGTTTGAACGCTTTATGGAAAAACGGTGGAATTTTGTACGCACCACCGATGCGTTAATTTTGTGGGGCTGCCTGCGATTTCGGGCAGCCCCCTTATTTCAAAATCAGAATAGCTGGCAGATTGCCACAGTGACGGGAAGTCTGCCCCAATGGCCGAGAGAATAACCCTCAGAACCATATGGTTTGATAGACGAGGGAGAGGGTACCTTTTACAGCTCATCGTCCTTTTACTCGTTGCAGTTTTTTTCGCTGTTATAACTTCAAACACAATCGCTAACCTACAAAAAGCAGGTCTCACCTCCGGTTTTGGCTTTCTCGGAGATCAAGCATTTTTCGACATCAACCAGCGGCTAATCGATTATACCTCGCAGTCATCGTTCGGCCGGGCCCTGATTGTCGGACTTTTAAATACAGTCTTGGTCTCAAGCCTTGGAATAATAACGGCCACTCTTATTGGTTTTTTTGCAGGAATACTGAGGCTCTCAAATAACTGGCTAGTTAGTCGACTTGTGACTGGGTACGTAGAAATTACGAGGAATGTGCCTCTACTACTCCAGATAATTTTCTGGTGGGCTATCCTGACCAGCCTCCCCAGGGTTCGCGAGAGCATCCCTTTTTTGGGATCATTCCTTTTAAATAATCGCGGATTACGCGCGCCATCGCCGAATTTTGAGAGCCCATTTTTATGGGTGTTTATAACGTTAATTCTATGCTCCATCGTCACGGTGGCCATCTCAATTTGGTCGCGACGGCGTCAAAAACTCACCGGAAAAACATTTCCGATTACGCTTGCTGGCGTCTTTCTTCTCATCATTATCCCACTCTTCGTCTATTACGGCTTGGGTCAACCGATAAACTGGGACATTCCTGAAAGAACACGTTTTAATTTTCGGGGTGGCTTCAATATTACTCCTGAATTACTCGCACTCTGGATTGCCCTTGCCACTTATACCGGGGCTTTCATCTCAGAAATTGTAAGAGCGGGAGTTCTTTCCGTCAGCACTGGGCAATCCGAAGCCGCTTTCTCTTTGGGACTCCGAAAAAATCATACAATGCGATTGATCGTCATACCTCAGGCACTTCGTGTGATTATCCCTCCATTGACGAGCCAGTATTTAAATCTCACGAAAAATTCCTCTCTGGCGATCGCTATTGGCTATCAAGATCTCGTCTCTATTGGCGGCACGATCCTTAACCAAAGCGGACACGCGCTCGAGGTCGTCGCAATCTGGATGGTGGTGTATCTCAGCCTCAGTCTAGCAACCTCGGCGTTTATGAACTGGTACAATAAGCGAATATCATTGGTAGAACGCTGATGATGGCCGCAGTAGACAATTATAAGAAATCCCGCCCACCGCCCGCCGCATCCGCGGGGGTGATAGGCTGGTGTCGCCAAAACCTGTTTTCCAGCTTTTCAAACACGATTTTAACCCTCGTTTCCTTTTACCTCCTCGCTTTGGCAATCCCGGCATTTTTGGATTGGGCGTTCTTCAGCTCTCAAATCTCGGGGAACACGAGGTTTGATTGCAAGGTGGAGGGTGCGTGCTGGGCTTGGGTAGATCAACGGTTTGGACAATTTCTCTTCGGCTTCTATCCAGAGGGCGAAAGATGGAGGGTTATACTCGCGTTTGTCCTCTTATTCCCCGCGCTCATACCGTGGGTAACCCAAGATTTACCCGGTCAGAGATACCTGCGGTGGTTCTCTGTTGCTTATCCCGCTATTGCCACGATTCTATTGGCTGGGGGCCTTGGCCTCCGGGAGGTTCCAACCGACAAATTCGGTGGTTTTATGCTGAATTTGATTGTGGGGCTGTCCGGAATTGTCCTGTCCCTTCCGGTGGGAATTCTTTTGGCGCTGGGCAGGCAATCGAAATTACCTCTGATAAGATGGTTATCAATCGGCTTTATCGAGGCTATCCGCGGCGTGCCTTTGATAACGCTTTTATTTGTCTCAAATATCCTTTTACCCATTTTTCTGCCACCGGATATGACGCTGGATTCGATTATTCGTGTGATCATAATGGTTACGGCTTTTGCGTCCGCATATATGGCCGAGGTAATTCGAGGTGGACTTCAGGCGATACCCTCAGGGCAAATCGAAGCCGCCCACGCGATGGGTCTCAACTATTGGAAATCTATGCGGCTGATTGTACTTCCTCAGGCCCTCAGAATATCAATACCTGGCATCGTCAACACATTTATTGGGCTATTTAAAGACACGACGCTGGTGATCGTTATTGGCCTATTTGATATCCTAGGGATTGCCAACGCAATGGTCTCCAATCCAGATTGGCTTGGTTTATCAACAGAGACCTACGTCTTTGTCGCCGTCTTCTTCTTTGCGGTTTGTTTTTCTATGTCACGGTATTCAATGTGGCTCGAGCGTCGCCTCGGCAAACAACGTCATTAGGAGGCTATTTTTTGGACAACAGTAAATTAAACAACTCAGACAATCATTTGCGGGTTATAGAGATTGAGGGGCTCAACAAATGGTTCGGTTCCTTTCATGTTTTGCGGGATGTATCACTATCTGTCGAACAAGGTGAAAAAATAGTCATTTGTGGCCCCTCCGGAAGCGGTAAATCCACCTTAATCCGCTGCATTAATTTTCTGGAGGAGCATCAGGAAGGGCAGATTGTTGTTGATGGAATTGAATTAACTGGAGATTTAAAAAATATTGATGCGGTCCGGCGAGAGGTTGGAATGGTTTTCCAATCGTTCAATTTGTTTCCTCATTTATCAGTGCTCGAGAATTGCACTCTCGCGCCAATCTGGGTTCGAAAGACGCCGCAGGCGGAAGCAGAAAAACTCGCGATGGAATATCTCGATAGGGTAAAAATACCGGAGCAGGCTCACAAATATCCTGGTCAACTATCCGGCGGCCAGCAGCAGAGGGTTGCGATTGCGCGTTCGCTATGCATGAAGCCCAAAATAATGCTGTTTGATGAGCCGACATCCGCCCTTGACCCAGAGATGATCAAGGAAGTGCTGGACGTTATGGTCGATCTGGCAGACTCCGGCATGACCATGCTTGTCGTCACTCATGAAATGGGCTTCGCTTCACAGGTAGCTGATCAAATTATCTTTATGGATGAGGGTCAAATTGTTGAGCAGAACACACCCAGTGAATTTTTCGATAACCCACAGTCGGACCGAACCAAACTTTTTCTGAGCCAAATCCTCAGCCACTAATCTCGATACCTCTCTCGTCCCCTTTATTTCGTCCCAGACAGTCAGCTTGCTTACACGTCACCGACGCCTACGAATAGCCCTAGAGTATGGGATTTGTAGATGGGGAGAGATTTCTTGGGACTTTGATTGATAAATTCAGGATTGTCGAGAAGTCGGGTAATTAAGCCTTACAATAATATTTAGCTATTTCCGCAGACCACGTTAACCAACGCCTGACGCTTTTCCCCCGTGACAACGTTCAACGCCTTATCCAGCGTCGACATCAGATCATCTGGTTCTGTGACACGAAAGCCAGCGCCTCCGGACACCTCAACCGCTTTCTCGTAGTGCTGATCGACCGTGAAGTGCGTCAACGGCTGACGATTGGCCTTCGACGCATACCCATCCGGTTCCAGGCCCACCGTTGAACGATGAACCGCTTGCCATTGCTGATTATTGAACACGACCCACAGTATGGGAAGGTTCTGCTCCGCAGCAACGTAATGGCAGGAAACCGGCACATTGAACATGTAGGCGCCGTCCCCCTCCGTGCCGATCACCAGCTTGTCCGGCGCAGCAAGTTGCGCGCCAAGTGCTACGCCCATGCCATGGCCAAGCCCTGAGGCAGCGCCTGCATTCAGCATTTTCCCTGGTTTCTCGGTATCGATATATTGCTGCATTAACGGGGATTCACGGACCATGATGGTGTCTGGGTCCCTGATCTGGTTCAAGCAATAGGATATAAAGGCAGGGCTGATCGGCGATTGCGATTTCTCCGCATCCAGCTTCGATCGCCAGGCGTCTTCCAGTTCCTGATGTGCCGCCACCGCCTTGTCACGACGTTTTGTGATCTTGGCCGCCGCGGCTTTTTCGTGCTCTGCCATTGCCGGAATCAATGCACGAAATCCAATATCCGCCGGACATGTCAGCGATATATCAGCGGGAAACCCGCGCACAGGCACCATCGTGTACATGGGATCGGTCGCTATATGGATCACCTTGCAGTCATCCGGCGGAGTTACCTGCGATGGCAACCAGGGCACGACCGTATCGAAGACGACGATGACATCGGCATCTGCAACATAGGGATTCGGGTTGTAGCCAGCATGCATCGGATGACGGGGCGAGATCGAAGTAAAACGGTTCCGGTACTCGACCACCGGGATCGCATACCTATCGGCCAGTTCGGTCAGGGGAGCCATAACGCCAGGGTTTCGCCCACCCCAGTTCGTGATCATCACCGGGCGTTCCGAATTGGCCAGCAGATCCGCCACCTCATCAATCATATTTGGGTCAGGCCAAGGCGGCGATGCCGGCTGAACCCGGTTCGGCGAATCGAAACTGAACTCCTCCATCTTTTTTGACAGCACCTCACGCGGCAAGGACAAGTATATTGGACCTTTTGGTTCGCTCATCGATACCGATAGCGCCCGATCGACTATTGCCGCTACCTGCTCTCCATTGCGTAGTTCGTAATCCCACTTGACCGCTTCGCGGGTCATCGCCGCCTGGTCGTACATTTCCTGCGTCCAATGGATGTCGAGGCTACGGTGGCCTTTAAGCGTGTCTTCGTTAGTCGGCGTGCGCCCCGCCGTGAACAGCATCGGCACATATCCTCGTGCGGCATTCAGCAACCCGTTCAGCCCATTTGCGGTGCCTACATTGACGTGCATCATCGTCATCTGAGGCCGGCCTGATACGAGGTAATGACCGATCGCCATGTGCTGAGCCGTATTTTCATGAGGACAAGTGATCGGTTCCGGGATCGGTGTTCCCAGTGCCTGCGCCTTCGCCAGAGATTCGATTAGAGGAGCGAAATCCGTGCCCGCATTCGCAAACAGATAATCTACGCCCCGGTCCGCCAGAACGGCGAGATAGGCGTCGGCGACCGTACAGTTTTTCAATGTTTTCTTTGGCACGTTTCATCCCCGAGTTTGGTATACTCACCAAAAGCATGCCCCTTTGGCGCCAGGATGGCAAAACCTGCTGAATTCCCAGGCTCAGCCCCGACGCTGGCGGTCAATCGTTACACGAACGATGTTGATGCACTGGCTGCGGAGTTGCACAACCGTAGCGTCGGAATTGTCTGAGCACCTGAAGATGGACCCTGTGCTTGCCGGCAGATCAATATCCAAGATCCGGACGGCCACCTGATCGGATTTGGTCAGGACATGAAACCGGACGCGAAAAGACCCGGCCATAGGTTTTCCCAAAGCGCCCGCCTCTTTCCGATCATATGATAATAATTTATGAACAGGAGAGACACTGATGCGAAACGTACAGCAGAGATTTAAAATGCATGTTCCTGTTGCAATCATCGGCGCCGGCCCATCGGGCTCGCTCCTCGCGTGGATGCTCAGGCGGAAAGGCATCGAAAGCATTGTCATAGAGGCCCGGAGCCGGGAATACGTCGAGGGCCGCATCCGTGCAGGCGTTCTGGAGCAAGGGACCGTGGACACCCTGATCGCCGCGGGCGTGGGCGACCGACTCAAAAAAGAATCTTTACATCACCGCGGTGTGTGTATCGGGTTCAAAAACGAACACTACATTCTCGATTTTGACAAGCTGATCGGCCGAGGCGTTACCGTCTACGGACAGCAGGAAATTACGAAGGACCTCCTTTCTGCTCTCGACCGCGAAAATCACAATGTACTTTATGAAGCGCCTGCCACGATGGTCGAAGATTTGGAGTCAGAGACCCCAACTTTACGTTACACGTACGAGGGTAAAGAGTGCGAACTCACCGCGGACTTCATCATCGGGTGCGACGGTTTTCGTGGCGTCTCCCGTCAATCAATTCCCGCGTCGGTTCTTAAGACACATGATCTCGTCTATCCCTTCGGCTGGCTCGGTATTCTTGCAAATGTGAAACCTTCGAAGGAAGTCGCGCTGTTCTCCCATAATGACCGCGGTTTTGCGTTACTGAGCATGCGGTCAGAATCAGTCGGGCGTCTGTACCTACAATGCCGAAACGATGAAAATCTGGACGAATGGCGGGACGACCGGATTTGGGACGAACTCGATGCACGTCTTGGAGCGCCCGGATGGACGTTGGAGCGCGGAGAGATTACGCAGAAAGACGTCACACCATTACGCAGCTTCTTCTCGGAACCGATGCAGCATGGACGCCTTTTCCTGGCCGGGGACGCAGCGCATATCGTCCCGCCCACAGGTGCAAAGGGTTTGAATTCCGCGGTCGCGGATATCAATGTTCTCGCGGCCGCTTTGATCAACCGCATTCAGAACGACGACGAGACGTTGCTACGCGACTACTCCGATATTGCGCTCAGCCGGAACTGGCAGGTACAGCGTTTTTCATGGTCGAATACGGCCATGTATCACATTTTTCCAGAAAGCAATTCGTTCACGCGGCGCATGCAGGACGCGCAGCTCGAATATCTCGTGAGTGACGAGACAGCTCAAATCCTGTACGCGCAGAACCACACGGGTCTGCCCTTTGCCCACAAGCCGGAGTTCTAGTCCGCCTTCGGGGGACTACTCTTCTTCGTCTTTCAGGGTTCGAACTTCGGTGTTCATGGTCAGGTCGTTCCGGCGGCGCTGGGCGATGATCTCGCCGGTTTTGAAGTAGTCGCTTTCGACCGCGCGCTGCGCCATTACGTCAAATTCCTCTTCCCATTCGCCCAGCGAGTAGCCGTGCCAAGGTACCTGCGGTTTGAGCTCCGGCAGGCCGAGCTCGTCCCAGATTGCCTTAGCATTCACCATATATTCCTTTTTCGGCAGCGAAATCGGCGGAAAATCCTCTTTCAGAGTCGCATCGAACAGGACCGACGCGTCTTCGCCGCCGGCACGGTCGCTGCGCGGCCCGTGACCGGGGTCCCGATGCTTCAGGATCTCGACGTCGAGCGCCGGATTGGCACGGTAGGCCATGGCCCAGAACACAGCGTCCGCATTGTCGGGATCTATATCGTCGTTCACAGCGATGACGTATTTGCCCGCTGCACGATGCAGCGACGCCGCCCCGTACATGGCACGCCAGATTTCCGTTGTCGGCATACCGCGTTCACAGATGATGACGATCAGTTTCCGGATATTGGTCAGTGGCTCGTGCATCGAAACCCTGATGACACCCTTGATGCCCAGGTGATCGCGCAGATGCTCGGTGAACATGGGCTCGTAGGCGACGCGCTTGATGACAGAAGACTCCGACGGCGTCACCTGGCTGATAATCGACGTCAGGATTGCGTCACGCTTCCGCGTGATGCAGGTGACATCCATGTAGGCATTGTATTCTTGCAGGTTCACATGACCATGGGACTCTCCGAACGGGGCTTCGGGCTCTAGATATTCCGTATCTATGTATCCTTCGATCACGATCTCGGCCTCGGCCGGGACCATCAGGTCGACCGTCTTTGCCTTAACGATGTTAATCGGCGAACCGGCTAGCGCGCCCGCGACGCGAAACTCGTCGAGATCCTCCGTCAGCTTGATGGCCGACGTGAATGTCACAGAGGGTGGCGCACCGAGAACGACGGCGGCGGGCATTTTCTCGCCGCGCTTCTTGTATTTCTCCCAGTGGATGTAAATCCCAGGACGCAGTTCCAGCGACGGGTTCATGCCCATCCGCTTCTGGCCTTTGATCTGACCGCGGTAGTTACCCATGTTCTGGATGCCGCTGTCCGGATCTTTTGTGATGTACTGCGACAACGTCGTATAGGGCGCGTTGTCCCAACCGGGTGTCGAGATGGGTACGGGCACGCCGTCTAACCCCTGCCCCGCGATATCGAGGTCCTCACCCTGCCATACGATTTCCTGGCACGGCGCTTCGGTGACTTCTACCGGATCGATCGGGTTGCCCGTTGCCCGTTTCCAGGTTTCCTCGATTTCGTCTAGCTCGCAGCCGATGCCAGTGCGATAGATATCGCGGCTCGCCGCCAGCACGCCGACCGCGACAGGTATATCGAACTTGCGCCCCTTTGAATCCACGACGTTGGTGAACAAAAAGGCTTTGCGATCCTTTTCTTCGAGGCCGCCGCGAAATTGCCAGCGTACCAGCGGATGCAGTTCGGTATCCTTGTTGATCTCACGGTTCACCCGCACCAGCAACCCGCGTCGATCCAGTTCTTCCAGATGATCGTGCAGGTCGGGATAATCACGTTTCGGTGCTTTGTCTTTCGTTGCCATATTCTGCGTCCCAGTATGGATGTTTTGAGTCTTGAAGCCGGTTCTTCGCAGAGGGCGTCACCACATCGCCGACCCACCGTCAACAACAAGCGTCTGGCCGGTGATGAAATCGCTCTCCCCGGAAGCGAGAAATACGCAGGCGCCAACCAGATCTTCAGGCTCTTCGTGTCGCTTGATTGCCCGGGTCTGCATCGTTGCGTCGGCGTTCCCGCCCTTCCAGTTCGTCCTCGCCACCACGTTCTCGCTCATGGTCGAGCCAGGGGCAATGGCATTGACGCAGATATTGTCGTCACCGACCTCGCGGGCGAGGGAGCGCGTAATGCCAATCACTGCCGCTTTCGACGCGTCGTAATGCAGAAAAAAGGGTGTGCCCTTGAAAACGCGGCCGGTGGAAATCGAGATAATCTTGCCGTATCCGTTTTTGCGCATTTCCGGAACGGCGGCGCAGCAGCCAAGCCAGACGCCTCGCACGTTCACTCCCATAACCGCGTCCCATTCATCAACCGGTATATCGTCGAAATTCTTGCGTTCCACTGCGGTAAAAATTGCCGCGTTATTCACCAGAATATCCAGCCGACCAAACGACTCGATCGCTTTCGAGACCATGTTTTCACAGCCATCCTTTGTCGAAACGTCCGTTGGGACATCAACGGCTACCCCGCCGGCCGACCGGATTTCCTCGACAACGGACGCGCCGGTGTCGAGATCCGCGATCACCAGCCGGGAGCCTTCAAAGGCAAGCGCCTTTGCAAATGCCGCGCCTATGCCCTGGGCTGCGCCTGTGACGATGGCGACCCGTCCATCCAGTTTTCCCATTGCTTATCCTCCGCGCCGAAGGTCCGGCCCGCTATTTATCCTTGTCTTTCACCTGGGACGCGTCTTCGAGCTTGTCCCACGTCAGGTTTTCGTCGACATCGTCGCCCGCCCCCGGATTGCCCATGTCGAGTGTCCGGATTTCGGTGTTGATAGGCACATCGCCGCGGCGGCGCTGGGCAATGATCTGACCGGTCGTCCAGTATTCGCTTTTAACGGCTCGGCGCGCCATCGCCTCCAGTCCCGTGTTCCATTCGCCCATGTCGTAGCCGAACCATGGCGCTTTCGGTTTCAGCTTCGGCAGGCCCAGCTCTTCCCAAATTTCCTTGGCCTTTTCCATGAACTCGCGCTTGGGCAGCGACACCGGCGGGAAAGTTTCCTTTAGCGTCGCATCGATCAGCACTGCACTGTCCTCGGAATCGAGCAGGCTTCGCGGACCGTGACCCTCGTGTTTATGTTTCAGGATCTCGACATCGTTGTGCGGTTTGCAGCGATACGACATAGCCCAGAACACTGCATCGGTATCGTCCGGGTCTATATCTTCGTTCACGCAGATGATCCACTTGCCCTCGGCCTGCCGCAACGACGCAACTCCGTACATTGCACGCCAGATCTCGGTACGCGGAACACCCCGCTCCACCACGACGATGATCAGTTTGTGCAGTGACGTCAGAGGTTCGTGGGTCGAGACGTGCTTGATGCCCTTTATGCCGAGATGGTCACGCAGATGCTCGATCTGCCGGGCTTCGTAGGCCGGTCGTTTGATCGTTCCGGATTCCGAGGGCGTCACCTGACTGACCCAAGACGTCATGATCGATTTTTTGCGCCGGGTAATCGCCGTGATGTCTATATACGCGTTGTATTCCTGCAGGTTCACATGGCCGTGGGACTCACCGAACGGCGCCTCCGGTTCGAGCAATTCGGTAGACACGAACCCCTCGATCACGATTTCCGATTCGGCAGGGACGATCAGATCGACCGTCTTACACCTAGTCACGTTGAGCGGCGCGCCTGCAAGACCACCCGAAACCGCTAGTTCATCCAGTTTTTCCGGCACTTTCTGCACCGCCGTAAATGACACCACGGGTGGCGCGCCAATTACGACGGCAACCGGCATCGGCTTGCCGAGTTTCTTCCATTCTAGCCAGTGCATGTAACCGCCCGTGCGAAGTTCGGTCGAAGGGTTCATGCCAAGCCGCGTAGGCGCCTTCACCATACCGCGATAATTGCCCATGTTCTGGATACCGGTGTGCGGGTCCTTGGTGATGAAATGTGACGACGAAAAATATGGGGCATTGTCCCATCCCGGAGAAGAAATCGGCACCGGTATCGCATCGAGACCGTTGCCGTTCAGCAGGTCTTCGCCCTCGAACACCAGGTCGTGACAGGGCGCATCGCCGTCCGGGACCATATTCGGCTCCAGCGGGTTGTTGATGGCGTTGATCCAGGTGTTTTTGAGGTCTTTCAGATCGCAACGCATGCCGAGCTGATAGATTTTCTGATTACCTGCAAGACCACAGACCAGAACCGGAATATCGTATTTTCGGCCCTTCGAGTCGGTAATGTTCGTGAATAGAAACGCTTTGCGGTCCTCTTCATCAATGCCGCCGCGGAACTGCCAGCGCACCAGCGGGTGCATCTCCGTATCCTTGTTGATCTCGCGGTCTATTTCGATCAGCAGGCCTTTTGCTCGCAACTCCTCGATATGTTCATGTAGATCGGTGTATCCCCGCTCATCGACCGTCATATATCCCGTCGTAGTTGCCATATCCCTACTCTCCCGTCGGTTTTCTCTACGATCTTAGGTCTGGTCTTCATCCCAGCCCGGTACGGACCGGACATGGGTATTCGGTTTAACGCCGGCGCGGCGGCGTTGGGCGCTGCGCTTGCCGTTTTCAAGATACTCGCCCTGCGCCGCGCGCTCGGCCAGGGCATCCCACTCGTCGCTCCAGTCACCGAGCGAGTAACCGTGCCATGGGCTTTCCGGATTGAGTGCCGGTAAACCGAGATCATCCCACAGCTCTCTTGCGCGCTCCATATATTCGCGTTTAGGCAAGGCCAGAGGCGGCATTTCACGTTTCAGGGTCGCATCGATCAACAGCGTGGAGTCTTCGGGCCGCGCACCATCCTTGTCTTTGGGTCCGTGACCGGCATCCCGATGACGGAGGATTTCGACATCCTTGTCCGGATCGGCACGATAGCCAAGTGACCAGAATACAGCATCACCATTATCAGGATCGATGTCCTCGTTCACCGCAATCACGTATTTTCCGCAATCTGCCCGCAGGCTGGTCGCCCCGTATAGTGCGCGCCATACTTCTGTCCGTGGAGTACCCGGCTCCATCTGTAGAAATATCACCCGACGGATGTTGGTCAGCGGTTCATGCAGAAAGACCCGTTTCACGCCCTTTATCCCAAGCTGATCCTGCAGATGAGCGAGGAACATAGGTTCGTACGCAACGCGTTTGATCACCGAAGATTCCGACGGTGTCACCTGGCTGATAATCGACGAAAGGACGGCATCGGTTTTCCGCGTGATCGCAGACACCTCGAAGATCATGTTGAAATCCTCGAGCGAAATATGCCCGTGAGACTCCCCAAATGGGGCTTCCGGTTCGAGGCACTCCGTATCGACAAAGCCTTCGATGATGATTTCCGAGTCCGCAGGCACCATCAGGTCGGATGTCCGACACTTCACGATAGGGATCGGCGCTCCGGCAAGCGCCCCCGCAATCGTTAGTTCGTCGACGTCGCGCCGGATTTTCTGAGGTCCGGTATATGCAACGGCCGGCGGGGACCCAAGGACAACTACGCATGGCATCTTTTCGCCGCGCTTCTTGTATTTCTCCCAGTGAAGGTAGCCGCCGGCACCGCCTTCGCGCGCCGACATACGGACGGCCATGCGGTTCGATGCCTTTAGCCCGGCTCGGTAGGTGCCCATGTTCTGGATACCCGTGTCCGGATCGGCGGTAATGAACAGCCCGGCCGTCAGGTACGGCGCGCTGTCGAAACCCGGGGTTGAAATGGGCACAGGCAGCGCGTCCAGTCCGTTTCCTTCACCTACCAGATCCTTACCAGTCATCACGACTTCTTGACAGGGCGCATTCGACACCGTCACCGGATCGACCGGGTTGTTTACCGCATTCGCCCAGTGCGGACCGATTTCATCCAACGGCACGCCGATGCCGGTGCGATAAACTTCCCGGTTTGCGGCAAGGGCGCCGACCACTACGGGCATATCGTATTTCCGCCCCCGGCTATCATGAACATTCGTAAACAGAAAGGCCTTACGCCCTGCGTCAGGTATGCCGCCACGATACTGCCAGCGCACCAGGGGATGGAGCTCAGTATCCTTGTTGACTGGTTTTTCGATGCGAAGCAGAAGCCCGGCTTCGTCGAGCGCTGAAAGATGCTCCTGCAGATCGCGATAACACGCAACGTCGGTCTTACTGGGTGATGTCGCGCGGGTCACCATAATCACACCGCCTTTTTGGGAATACCGGCGGTCAATCGTTGACCGCAATTTAATACTACGCCCTTGGCATACACGGTTCAATACGCCACCGTATGGGAGCTAATATGCTGATATTATTTGTTAATACCGGCTGACAGAAGTAGGTGATACTCGTGGGCGCGGTCAATCCGTTCCTCCAGCGGTAATCCGCCATTGCGCAGGAACTCGCCGGTCATGATCGCCTGATAAACCTGCCCGCGCACCCGCGCTTCTTCTCGCGAAAAACCGATTTCTTCCAGCCGCTGCATCAAAAATGCCAGTCGCTGTGCATCCCGCTCGTCGATGCGGCGCGCTATCTCCGGGTCCTTGTGCGACAAAAGTCGCAGGGATACCGTTTGCCCGCGTGTCGTCCGGCGGATGACGCTTTCGAAAAGTGCCCAAATCCGCTCCTCCGCATTCCCGTCTCCGTCAATATCCGGCGACATCTGATCGTCCCAGATCGAAAACCAGAGATCGAGCAACACATCCAGCAACTCCTGGCGGTCGCGAAAGTGCCAGTAAAAGCTTCCCTTAGTCACGCCCAGGCGCCTTGCGAGGGGTTCCACCCTGACGCCGTCCAGCCCGGCGTCGCCCAGCATTTCCCATGCACCAGTGATCCAGTCTTCCCGAGTCAGACAGTCATTTGTCCGCCCTACTGAGGTTGTTTCAGTGGTTTCCGCCATTGTTATATTTCTCCACGCGAAATGATTGCCGCCAAAACAGGCTGAGGGCAAGCCGCAATAATCTGCAGGAACGAAATTATCGCCCCCTCTTTCCAAGTCGATGAAGCTTGCATAGTCTTTTGGAGCGTATGACTGACAGGACAAAAAAGGGAGGAACCAATGTCCAAGCGTACCAAACTCACTTTTTCAATATTGCCCGCAGTCGCGGTGCTCGGGCTCACCGCACCGGCTGTCGCCGACGGCCACGGAAAAGTGGCCGACTTCTACAAAGGAAAAACGGTTACTGTTATGGTCCCGTCGGGCCTTGGTGCCACACTGGGTCTGTATGGCCGGTTGACCACCGAGCACCTAGGCAAACACATTCCGGGTAACCCAAACGTCATTATCCAGTCGCGTCCAGGTGGCGGCGGAACGAAGGGCGCAGCCTATGCCTATAATGCCGCGCCGAAGGACGGCACGTATATCGCGGAAGCGCTGGCACCGTCGGTTCTGGCTCCGCTGCTCCGGACGATGAAGTTCGATGCGTCCAAATTCCAGTGGCTGGGATCGATCGCGCCGCGCCCGGCAGTTATATCTGTCTGGCACAAGGCGCCGGTAAGCGATCTCGCCTCAGCCAGGCAACGCGAAGCGATCATGGGCTCGACCGGTCTCGGTTCCGAAACCTATCTTGCCCCCACCCTCCTGAACCATATCGCCGGAACAAAATTCAAAATTGTCAAAGGCTACAAGGGTGGTGCAAAGATCAACAAGGCGATGGAAGGCGGCGAAGTCCACGGCCGGATGAATTACTGGTCGGGCTGGACCGCAGGCAAACCCGCATGGGTAAGCGGCGGTAAGCTTCGCCATATCGTCAGCTACGGCGGCCAGATCCCGGCGCTGCCGAACCTGCCAAAAATGGGCGATCTCGCTAAAACGGCGGAACAGAAAGCCATGGTGAAATTCCTCGAAGTCGCGCCGCGGATCGGCATGGGCTTCTGGGTTCACCCAGAAGTTCCGAAGGCGCGCGTCGCGGCGCTGCGGCAGGCTTTCATGTCGATGCTGAATTCGCCGGAATTCCGGGCCGACGCTAAGAAACGCAAAGCGCCGGTCAACCCGGTACCGGGTAAAGAGCTCGACAAGCTGGTGGCGGAAGCCTACGCAACCCCGCCCGCGACAATCGCCAAACTGAAAAAGGTATTTGGCTTCAAGTAAGGAGGACAAAACCCTAAACGACAACACCCCGGAGCCGACGCTCCGGGGTGTTTTTTTGTCTACACCTGATGGGCACCTAGAACATGTTTGCCCATGGGACGGACCGCAGATGCGGGAATAGGTCCCCAACCAATGCCTGCGGCCACGGTATGACGAGAAGTTTGTGGAAAAGAAAATACGAAAGAAGCCATATAGACGTTGCAACAGCCAGCGTCGTACCCCAGCCTTCCTTTCCTTCGAACCGCATATACCCAACAAGGAACACGAACATTGCGGGCAGCAATCCGATCACCGCAGATGCGCCGAAGAAGAAGAGCAGCCAGGCAAAATAAGTTATAACCCGCTTGGTAACTTCTGCCCCTGGCAGATCGCCGTAGTCGGCACTGATGTCAAAGTGGACGTCACTTTGCGCCGGAGCGCCGCCCTCGCCGCGGCCAGGCACACCCTCCTCGTCCACAGGAGCAGCTTCGCCCGGTGCGATGAACAATGCCGATAGGATCAACCAGCCGATAAATATCATCGCCGCGACGGAAACCACCTGCGGGATAAGACGTGCGCCGAACTCCCACGTGGACGCGATACCGAATGCGGCCGCAAACAACGCAAACAAAATAATCGCGAAGTAGAAATCGGGATTTAGCGCATCCCTCTGAAACCCAAATCTGCTGGCCGCCTGGGTCGTTTTCGCACGCGCGCGGTAGCCCCGGATTATAGGCGCTAGAACACCGTAAAGGGTGACCGCAAAAATAATCGGAACGTAAGGCGCGAAGACGACATTTCCGTCTCCGAAGTCACGCCAGATCCATAACCAGTCGGCACCGTACCGTTCCGTCGAGATAAACATGTAGCGTTCGACCAGACCACCAAGCACGAAGCCAAGGATCAGTGGCGGCCGCGGCCAGCGCAGACGTTTCATGATCCAGCCGATCAGACCGAAGATCAGCAGTGCATAGATATCGCCCCACTGGCGCGATCCCTGAAACGCGCCGACATAGGTTACGGCCAGAACAACCGGCGCAAGTATTCCGATCCGGATCAACGCAACCTTGGCCAGCTGGTTAGCGAACGTGAAGCAAATGCCGGCGCCGAGAATGTTGGCAATCGCCACCGACCACACCAGAGTGTAGGTCACATCCAGGTTCTTGGTCAGCATTTCCGGCCCCGGGACCAGCCCGTGGATCAGAAACGCGCCCAGGATAAGCGCCATCGACGCCGAACCAGGCACGCCGAACGCAATGGTGGGCACCAGAGCGCCGCCTTCCTTCGCGTTGTTGGAGGATTCCGAGGCGATGACCCCGCGAACATCGCCCTTACCGAACGTCTCGGCAGCGCCCTTTTCGGAACGCGCCGCATGTCCATAGGCAATCCAGTCGATGACGGACGCCCCGATTCCCGGTACAGCGCCGAGCGACGAGCCGATAGATGAGCATCTTATGACTAGAAACCAGTTTCTGAGCGTGTCCTTAATGCCGTCAATCTGTCCGAACCGCGCGTCCTGTTTTTCACCCGCTTTGACGTTGATCGATTGCTTGGTAATCGCCATGTCCGCGAGTTCTGGAATGGCGAAAAGGCCAAGTGCCAGTGGCACAACTGGCAGTCCATCCCACAGGTAAAGGGAATCGAACGTCCATCGAAGCGTCCCTGTCTGGGGATCGTCACCTGCGGTCGCCACCATAAGACCGATACACGCACCCGCGAGCCCTTTCAGCGGCGATCCGCCCGACAGAACCGCGACCAGCGACAGACCGAATACGCAAATCGCGAGCAATTCCGGTGACCCTATCTGCAGCACGATCGGCCGCAAAACAGGGACACTGACGCCAAGCAGTAACGCACCGAACAAACCGCCGATAACCGACGCCGAAAAAGCGGCACCGAAGGCCCGCCCCGCTTCACCCTTTCGCGCCATGGGATAGCCGTCCAGAATCGTTGCCGCCGACCCAACGGTCCCAGGCACCCCGAACAGGACTGCTGGTATCGTATCGGAGGTCACCACCACGGCCTGAAGACCCATCATGAACGCCAGAGCTGTGAACGGATCCATGTTGAACGTAAACGGCAACAACAGCGACAAGCCCACAAGACCACCGAGACCGGGGATCACGCCGAGGACGAGACCTATCAAAACACCGAAGGAGAGAAATCCGAGCCTTTCTAGGCTCGCCATGTTCTGGAACGCCTCAATGGCGCTACCCAGCATATCAACTTCCATCTCGCACTCCCTTTGGGGCCCCGTTTTCCACGGCTTTACTTACATACGTCGGCGTATGTTAATTGGTATCAGACCGCTTCCACGTGTCAAGCAACCCGCAACACGCAGTCGCTCTGAATTCAGGTTATTCAGCCGCCACCGCTTCGTAACCCGGGTGACGCTCGCTGACATCGATCTTGAAAATCTTCTGCGCCGTCCGCCCAAGAATATTCCTTTTCGCATCTTCGTCGATGAAGGGCAGGTCCCAGACGACGGACGGGATATCCATATCCCAGTGCGGATAATCTGATGACCACAAGAGTTGGGTTTCCGCATTCATCGCCCGGAACGTGGTCTCCAGCAGTTGGATATCGTCGGGCATCTCCATCGGCTGCGTTGTGTAATACATGTCACGCATATAGTCGCTCGGTAGCTTCCTGAGAAGCGGGCACTCGGAAGAACGCATACGGTACTGCGTATCCAGCCGCTGCATGAGGAATGGAATCCACGAGATACCGGATTCGATCCACACAACTGGCAGATCGGGAAAACGCTCGTTCATCCCGTTCAAAACCCAGTTGGTGCAGTGAACGACATTGTACCAGGTAAAGCCCAACGCATGGACCGCGAGGAACCGGTTGCAGGTGCGGAACATTGGATCATCCCAGTTGAACCCGGAATGAAAGCCGATGGGCAACCCGCGTTCCTCGATGGCGCGGTAAATCTTCATATAGTCGTTATGATGGACGGGCCGGTGCCGAACCGACGTTACCATGAACCCAATCACGCCTGCGGCATCGCCGAAATCCTCGACGATTTTCAGCGCCGCGTCGGGGTTGTTGAAAGGCAGATACAACATGGATTTCATTCGCGGGCTGCCGGGCAGAATTTTTTCGACAAGCCAGCGGTTGTAAGCGCGCGCGAGCGTGACCTCGACATCGGGTTGCGGATGCATGGCCAGACCGAGCATCGGGGTTGGAAACACGCAGGCGTAGTCGACGCCCATCGCGTCCATCCAGCGGTGACTAAGATGCACGTCGCGGTGCGTGCCGTCGTCCGGCGTTTCCTCCAGACCGCGGAGTGGGTAGCGGGTGACGCGGCCGCCGATATCCTGATAGCCCACGCGCCCCAGCGAAAACATAGACCCACGATGGGCAATCTGTTGGGCTGACCGCGCGAGTTGGCGCAGCACCGGATCCTCGATGAATTCGACGATTTCCTTCATCGACTCCGTTTCGTAATGATGCGCATCGACATCGATGATCAGCATATCGTTGAATTTGCGCTGGTCTCGCTGGCGTGCCGCATTCTGCATAAGCTTTTCGGTGTCGAATTCCTCGACGCTCATGCGGAAATAGCGCTCGTTCCCTGTGGGGAGTTCCATCGCCCCCGTCTCCCGAATCTATACTCAACCCTGTTATTGTAGCGTGAAACACGCGCGCCGCGAAAGGATTGGATTTCGCACGCGGCTGCCCCATAAAGGTCCTAACAGACATCTCTGGGAGCGCCCAATGACCGACAAGCCCTTCACCCGCATCGGTACCCCGACATCTGATACCGACCGTTTCCGCATGCGCGGCCGGGACGTGCTGAGCGAAATTCTCGGTGAGAAGAGCTTTACAGAGACCTTCTACCTGCTGGTGACCGGCAATGAGCTGCCTGAGAACTATGCTCGAACATTCGATGCCTGCATGGTCATCCTGATGGATCACGGCATCACGCCGACCGCGCTTGTCGCGCGCATGGTTCACGATTCTCTGCCGGACGACGTCCAGTTGCCGATGATCGCGGGCTCGATGATGGTCGGCAACAAGTTCGCCGGCACGATGGCTGGGGCCGGGGCGATCTTCAAGGAAGGTGTCGAGGCTGGCGGAGATCCCCGCGATTTCGCGCAAAACGTCATTGCCCGACACAAGGAACAGAAGAAATTCATCCCCGGTTACGGTCACCCTTATTACTTCCCTACCGACCCGCGCTCCGACAGGATATTCCAGATCGCACATCAAGGCAGCGTCGGCGGTAAATACATCGAGCTTGCGAAAATTTTGGCGGAAGAAATTGAGAAATCCCGGGGCAAACCGCTGACGCTTAACGTCACGGGCGCATTGGGCGCCGTCCTCAACGAAGTGTCTTTCCCGGTCGAGGTCATGCGTGGGGTTGCCGCCGTCAGCCGTGCCGCGGGACTCATTGGCCACGTATACGAAGAGATGGAAAATCCGATCGCGCCGTCGGTGGTCGAGTTCATCAATAACATTGAATACCGCGATCCGGATTGAAGAACGCAAGGAACGGGTGGCATTTTTTACGCCTCCCGCACCCCTAGAAGAGTTCGCAGAGTGCTTCTCACTGCACAAGAAAAAAGACAGCGAAGGAAACATGAATGGCGGCGCCGACAAATAGCAACCTAACCATGACGCCCTACGCCTGGGGCATGCTGGTGACCCTGTCGATCGTGTGGGGCGGTACCTTCTTTTTTCAGGAAATCGCCGTGCAGGAACTCCCTGTGTTTACCATTGTTTCTATCCGCGTGCTGATCGCCGCACTGTTGCTCTGGGCGGTGACGGCACTGACCGGGAACACGTTGCCGTCGGGGCTAAAAATCTGGGCCGCCCTGTTCCTGCTGGCGTTGGTCAACAACGTCATCCCGTTCACCCTAATCGTATGGGGGCAACAGGAAATCTCTTCCGGTCTCGCGGCTATCCTGAACGCCACAGTACCGCTGTTCACGGTCCTTATCGCTCATTTCGTCACCACCGACGAAAAACTGACGCGCACTAAGTTTGCCGGGGTAATCATCGGACTTTTCGGCGTTATCGTGATTATCGGCGAAGACGCACTGGAAGGTATCGGGATCGCCGTTCTGGCCCAGCTTGCCGTGCTCGTTGCTTCCCTCGCGTATACCTTTGGTGGGCTCTATGGGCGTAAAATTCAAGCAATGGGTCTCACGCCGCTGGGTATCTCTACCGGCCAGCTGATCGCGTCATCCGTGATACTCATCCCCGTCGCCCTTCTCGCGGATGAGCCATGGACCCTCTCGCTTCCCGGCACAGAGATCATCATCGCCGTTATCGCGCTGGCGTCGGTGTCGACCGCGTTCGCCTATATCCTGTTCTTCCGCATCCTAGCCACGGCCGGCGCGACCAACCTGATGCTGGTCACCTTCCTAATCCCCGTCAGCGCGCTGGCGCTAGGCATCCTGATCCTGGGCGAGGTGCTTGAGACGCGTCACATCGTTGGCTTGCTATGCATCGGCGCTGGCCTTGCTGCGATCGACGGACGCTTACTTAGAAAATTACCTGGCTAGGACAATCGTCACGCTTCCGCATCGTTTCTGCGAGCGCATGCACCTGACCATCCCGCCTACGGAAAAGAACGACCAGCTCGCTGAGAAACATTCCGAGTATCAGTTCATCACCCGCAAGGTCCTGAGCCCAAATAGCGAGATATCAGGTATTATTAAGGAACGTCATCAATCCCGCTTTATGAGGCATTAAACCACCCCACGTTTCCGCAGATCATTCACTGCCGCCTCATCGAGCCCCAACTCGCCCAGTACCTCCGCCGTATGCTCGCCCAGCTGCGGCGGCGGACGTTCGGGCTGGTCGTCTCGGGAGCCGTCGATGTAGACGGCGCGGCGGCTGAATGTCTGTTTGCCCTCCTCCGGGTGCTCGATCTCAAAAAAGGTATCCAGGTGCTTCACCTGCGGATCGTCGAACACGTCCGGTAGCCTATTGATTGGCGCGTAGGGTACGTCGTTCTCTTCAAGTCGGGGCATCCAGTAATCGCGCGACTGGGTGGCAGCCGCTTGCTTGAATTCTGCGCCCACGTCGAAGTAGTTGGCGATGCGCAGCATCCGGTCGGCATAGCGCGGATCGTCGCGCATATGTTCGAGGCCGAACGCGGCCGTCACCCCCTGCCAGAATTTCTCCTGCGAAGACAGATGCACGGCCAGCAGCTTGCCGTCGGCGCATTTCATCGCGTGGCTTTGTGACGCTTCCGAACGCGACGTCGGGCTGGGCTGGATATCCTGCTGGGTCAGGTTGGCGAACGGATCGGGCAGGAACCAGATCGAACTTTCCAGCATGTTCACCGCCAGAGACCGGGGCGGACCACCGCGTTCGCGTTCAAACAACGCCGCCAGGATGCCATAGCAAGCATTGATGCCGGTAATGTTGTCGCCGATCGTCGGGCCGGTGGTCTGCGGGTTGTCCGGATCGAGAAACAAGCTGGCGACGCCGGACAGCGACTGCGCCACGGCGTCATAGGCCGGGCGTTTCTGGTAAGGGCCATCCTCGCCAAAGCCAGTGATGGAGCAATAGATCAGTTTGGGATTACGTTCCCGCAATTCATCGACCGATAGTTTGAGCCGGTCCATTACGCCGGGGCGAAAATTTTCCACCAGCACGTCCGCTGTCTCCACCAGTTTCAGCAATATTTCGCGGCCCTCGTCGGACCGCATGTCGAGCGTCACGGAACGTTTGTTGCGGTTATAGGCACCAAACTGCGCCGAATAGGTGCCGCCGCGCCACGCGCGAAACATATCCCCGCCTTCGACTTTCTCGATCTTGATGCAGTCGGCGCCCATATCGCCCAGCATCTGGCCACACAGCGAACCCGTGATCATGGTGGTCAGTTCGATGACCCGAACGCCGTCCAGCGGTCCCGCCATGTTATTTCTCCCTGTAATCTTCCGTTGCGTCTAAGCGCTTTTGTAAGCGCCAAGCAATTCTTCCTGTTCGGCCGCGATCATCTCGTCGATCATGCGGCGCACCTGCACGTTAGGCGCATCAGCGTTGATGTCGATTTCTGCCGCGTCGGAAAATTCAGACATTCGCATCTGCTGGCCTTCCAAAACGGCCTTGTCCTCATCGAATACGGCGGTGAACTGCGTGCGATATATTTCGTCCCATTCATCGGACGCTATTTCGAAATGGCGGCAGTGGGAATAGAAATAGTGCGTCGACGTTTCCGTCTCCGGCGTCGGCAGGTTCATGATCTTCATCTCGACGCCACGCTCCGGCCCCACCTCGCCCGGCGTGACCCCGGTACCAACTTCAACCGAACCGGCATCGGAAGCCATGTAACACGGGAGATCGGAGGTCGTCATGATCCAGCGGTCGACGTTGCCTTCGAACTGGCCGGCTTTCTGATAAAACGGCGCCGCCGGCCGGTCGTAGATGACGCGGCTCATCTTCACGCGCTTCTCGTCCTCCCACCGCTCGGTCTTCACCGGAAAATCGACGATGGAGTCGGCACCGATCGAGGAGGCGTGAACGTAGGTCAAGTGTGAGATATCGAACAGATTGTCGGAAACGAGCAGGTAATTGGCATTCAGGTGCATCGGGGTACCACCGCGGCCAGGGATAGTTCTCCACTCCGGGCTTTCGAGCCACCACCAGTCGGGAATTTGGTCGGGTTCCGCTTTCGCAGGATCGCCTGTCCAGATCCAGACCCAGCCGTACTTCTTCAGCACCGGATACGACCGCACCTGGGCACCAGGGGGAATCTTCGACTGGCCGGGAACTTTCACGCACCGACCGGACGCATCGAATTCCAGGCCGTGATAACCGCATTGCAGTTTGTCACCGACCACCTTGCCCATCGACAGTGGAAGCGCTCGGTGACAGCATCGGTCCTCTAGCGCCACGATCCCGTCCGTCGCGCGGTACATCACCACGGGTTCGTTCAGAATCGTGCGGGCGAGCGGAGTTTCGCTAATTTCGGTTTCCCACGCGGCCACATACCAAGCGTTTCGTACGAACATTAAATTTATCTCCCCGGGTAAATTTTCCCACATCGCACGGGTTTTGCACAATGGGCAGTCCAACTATCATTAGCGCAATTAAAAACGCAGGGAGGGCAAATGACCCGTATTGACGCCTACAACCACGTAATCCCGGATGCCTATTTCGAGAAGCTGGCGGAGGTCGCGCCGGACCCGAACGTCATCAAGTTCTTCGGAGCATTGACCGCTCTGCATGACATAGACGCGCACAAGCGAATGCTTGACGGGTTCGATGATTATCGCCAGATCATCTCGCTCGCCAATCCGCCGGTAGAAATGCTCGGATCGGCGGAACAGACCCCCGCCCTTGCCCGCCTGGCCAACGACGGGCTTGCCGCACGTGTAAAACAAAATCCGGACCGGATTGCAGGGTTTATCGCGTCGCTGCCGATGAACAATCCGGACGCAGCCGTGGCCGAGGCAGACCGCGCCGTGACCGAATTGGACGCCCGCGGCGTCCAGGTATTTACCAACGTCCTCGGCAAACCGTTGTCGGCACCAGAGTTTTATCCCGTTTTTGAGACGATGGCGAAGCACGACCTGCCGGTCTGGATACACCCGATGCGAGGCCCCAACTTCCCGGATTATGCGCAGGAGGAAGCTTCCGAGTTCGAAATCTGGTTCACATTTGGTTGGCCGTACGAAACAAGCGCCTGCATGACCCGGCTTATCTATTGCGGGCTTTTCGACAAGCTGCCGGACATCAAGATCATCACGCATCATTTCGGCGGCATGATCCCGTTCTTCGCAGAAAAAATCGGTATCGGCTTTCAGCAGATATTCCGCGGCGATAATGAACACAATCCGCTTGCGGAACAGGCCGGGCTGAAAAAGCAGCCCAAGGATTACTTCAAGATGTTCTATGCAGATACGGCTACCAACGGTTCTCAGGCGGCAGCAGCCTGCGGCCTGGAATTCTTTGGCGCGGACCATTCCCTTTTCGCCACCGACGCCCCGTTTGACCCCGAAGGCGGCACGATGCTAATCCGCGAGACGATCAACGCCGTCGACAGCCTCGATATCGATGCAGCTACGCGCGACAAGATTTATGGCGGCAACCTGGAACGTCTGCTGAAGCTATCCTGAAACCGCCATGACCTTACCCGTTGATCCGAACATTCTGGAGATTCCGTTTCGCACCCTGGGCGCGGCGTTCACGGAGTTCGCCGACCGGCATCCTGACAAGATTGCGGTTCATTCCATTGATCAAACCGCGTCGCTGACATTTGGAGACCTGCGGCGCCTGACCGATCGAGCCGCCGCCCGCATGATCAGCGACGGCGTCACACGCGGCGACCGCGTGGCCATCCTGGCGGGCGAATGCATTGAGAAGCTGGTACTGATGTTCGCCGCATGGCGTTGCGGGGCATCCGCGTGCCCATTCCACTCGGAGATCGCGCCGGATCATCTCTCATCCATCCTGAAAACGATCGACCCAGCTCTCGTCGTCTGGCGTCGCAACGATCTGAACGGCAACGCCCTAACAATCGATCTGAACTGCCCTACCCACGAGTTTTCGCTTATAGATGAAACGGAAGGCTACTTCGCAGACCTTCCCGAAGACACCGGTATACTTCCCTCTCCCGGTACCGAATACGGCCCCGCCGACGAGGGCTGTATTTTCGCTACATCCGGTACCACCGACCGGCCCAAATGCGTCGTCTGGGACCACCTGGGCCTTTGGCTGTGCGGCCTGTCCACGATCGATTTCACCGGCATGAACGCCGATGACCGGCTGCTCGAATACCGGACGTTCAGCTGGCTCTCGCCCCAGATCGTCACATTCATGCCCTTTGTGTCGCTGGGCCTTACCATTGTCATGGCTGAGGGATTTTCGCGGTCCCGGTTCATGGACTGGATCAGGGATTATAGGATCACCGTCGCTGCGGGCGTCCCAACGGTGATCAATATGCTGTTGGACGAACCGGTGGATTTCGATCCGGATGACATTTCCAGCCTGCGTGTTATGACGGCAAGTTCCGCGCCGCTTGCGCCCGAGCGCTGGAACCGCTTCGAAGCTCATTACGGCATCCGGTTGTTACAGTTCTACGGTGCGTCCGAAGGCGGATGGCTTTGCGGCAATCGGCACGACAAATTCCGTATCGGGACCGCCGGTCCGCCGGCTCGGCATATGGACCTCGCCATAGTCGACGCATCCGGCAATGAATGCCCGGCCGGAACAGAGGGCGAGATCACAATCCGCGGGCCGCAGACCGCAACCGCGTCGATCACTGCCGATGGAGAGTGGGAAGATCGCACCTCGTTCCGTCTGACGGAGCAAACGCGTGTCGGCGACCTCGGCATCCTGGACAAGGACGGATTCGTCACCGTCACCGGGCGGATCAAGGACGTTATCCTTCGCGGCGGAGCATCGATCGCACCGCTGGAAATCGACGCCGCATTGATGAGCCACCCCGACGTGCACGAAGCAGCCGTTATAGGCGTGCCGGACCGGATCTGGGGAGAGGAAATCGCCGCTTTCGTGGTGGGGGCGGACAGCGTTGACTTATCGCAGGACGATGTGCTGGCCCACGCCGCTACTATCCTTCCCAAGTTTAAGCGCCCAAAAACCGTCGATTTCATCGATGCGCTGCCGAAAAATAACCGCGGAAAGGTCCGCAGGGACGATCTGAAGAAGATCTGGGTGCTGGGGAGAGGAAGAAGCTAGTCGGCCGGCCTGCGGTCGGGAACCGAAACTAGCGCGATCCCGCCAATAATGAGCACCAGGCCGGATGTAAGATCGATCGTCAGCGCCTCGTCCAGAAACACGACGCTGAGGATCAGCGCGAAAACCGGCGCGCCAAGTAATCCCACCGTCGATAGCACCGTCGGCAAGTATCTTACGCAGGTGGTGACCGACATCATGGCCAAGGCCGTGCCAAATGTACCGCCATAGGCATACATGCCCCATTCCGTCGCATCCCAGCCACCGATATTGGGGAGCGGTTCGAATATTAGCGCCAGCATACCGATGAACGATGCGGAGATCATGAGCTGGAACGGCGCAAGCTGGATCGGTGTCAATACAGGGCGGTAAGCTCGGATATGAATTATGGTCACAGACCATAGGAGCGCACAGACCATGAGCAACGCATTGCCGAGCACGACGTCACCGTCCGACCAGTCGAAAGCGCCCGGGCTGAACAGGATAACCAGACCGATCATGGCAATAATCATACCGATCAGTTTCCGCCCTGATGGCTT
Source organism: Alphaproteobacteria bacterium UBA7314 (assembly GCA_002471575.1). GTDB lineage: Bacteria > Pseudomonadota > Alphaproteobacteria > MPNO01 > UBA830 > UBA830. Next base: position 90,226 of record DKQG01000046.1, read on the forward strand.
CTCACCGAATAGCAGGTATGCCGCCGGCATCACCCAGAGCGGGGTCGTATAGCCGAGCAACGCTGCCCTCCCCGCCTCCACATAGACAAGGGCGATATGCATCAGCGTGGTGTAGAACGCCAGCATCAGGATGCCGATTGACAGTATCAGCGGAAAGTCGTGGCGGCTTGGGAGCCTGAGTCGACGGGTGAAATATAGAACGGTAAGCAGGATCAGGACGCCGGCCCACATCCGCAGCGACGCAAACCAGAACGGAGGAATGGTCTCGATTGCCTTTCGGGTAACCGGCCACAGGCCTCCATAGCCGGCAATAGCCCCGACCAGTGCAAGATATCCGATTGTGCGGTGCGTCAGCATGCCAGGATCAGCCGAACGCAGCCCCACCGTTGATATTGGTATTTTCACCGGTAATAAAACCGGCCTCGTCAGACAGCAGCCATATCGCCGCGGCAGCCTGTTCTTCGGGCTGGGAAACACGGCCCAGCGCCGCCCGCGCCGCGGCTCCCTCCATCGCTTCGTCGGAATATTCGGATGTCATCGCGGTCTTTACCACGCCGGGGCTGATTGCATTCACTCGGATGCCATACTTGCCCCAAGATTTTGCTAGGGTTCGCACCAGCACCAACACACCCCCCTTCGAAGTGGTATAGGCCGGGCCGCCCCTGCCGTTTTCTCCGGTGCCGCCCATTAGCACGCCCCCGGACGCGGTTAACACCATGGCGCCCTTCACACCCTGATCTATCATGACTTTCGCGGCGGCTTTCGCCATCAGGAACGAACCCGTCACGTTCGTCGACAGGATGCGATTGAATTCATCCTCGTCGGCACTTTCCCAGTTCAGCTTGGAATGTGCGGCGGCAAAATGCGCCAACCCGTCTATGGTGTAAAACGCATCTACCGCGGTCTTGGCCGCGCGATCCGCCGTTGCGGTCCTCGCGACATCTCCGGCGGTAAATTTCAGCGCATCGGTTTCATCGCCCAGCTCCGCGCTTAAGCGTTCCCGATCGAGATCGACCGCGACGACGCGGTTTCCGTCCGCGAGCAGCTGCCGGGCGCAGGCACTGCCGATACCGCTCGCCGCGCCGGTAACGATGACGGATTTATCTTTAATCATGGATCGCTTCGCCCCATTCTTATAACGATTGCTAGCACGTTTTAGAGAACCTGTCCCACCGACATGCAAACCGACGGATAGTGGGCGTCATACAAATTATCTGAGAGAATTTCGTATCATCTTTGGATAACGGCGGCTCAGGCTACGAGGTTCCGCCAAATTTTATGTTCACTTCTAGTGTAAAGACAAGGTTAGGCCGCAACCGGCGGTCCGGGATATCCAAGTCGCCGCGGATCGCACAACGGTTGGCCGATAGCGCATTCGAACAGAAGGATATCAGGCCGGAAAAGCTGAACGTGAGTGCCTAGCTGCTTCGTCCGGCGTGAACCATAAGAAATATTTGCACGACCGCCTGGAACCCATTGAAATTCAGAAAATATTCGATATCGCGAAGCTGCGAGACCCCGATAGAAATTAGAGATTCGACCCGCGCGATAGCGTCACCGCGGCAATCCCGCAAACGATCAGCACCAAACCCATCAATAAAGGCCATGTCAGCGTTTCACCGAGAAACGCCACGCTGATGATCATCGCAAAAACCGGTACTCCCAATAGCCCGATCGTGGAGGTTGTCGCAGGAAGGTTCATAATTGCGGTCGTCACGCCCCAGTTGCCGATCCCACTGCCGACAATCCCCGCATAAAGCAGGATGGCCCAGCCCGCTCCAGTGACCTCGAATGCAGGCGGCCCCTCGAAGATCAGCCCTGAGACCGCCGCCACCATAAATGAGGTTACAAGGTACCAGGGAACCAGCGCCAGAGTGTCGGTTACCTGACGGTGTACACGCAAATGCAGGATCACGCAGGACCAGAGCAGGACACACACGACCAGCAAACCGTTGCCGATCAGAACATCGCGGTCCGACCAGTCGAGTTCTGCCGGACTGAAAAGCAGCAGGAAACCAAACATCGCGCTCGCCAGCCCGAAGATTTTTAGACGAGTCAGACGTTCTCCAAGAAACAGTACGGCGATCGGGGTCACGAAGATTGCGGTGGTATAGCCAAGGGTCGTTGCCCTTCCCGCATGCACAAATTCCAAGGCATTCTGAAAAATCGACGAATAAAGCCCCAGCATAATGCCGCCGACGGATAGGATGATCGGTATATCCGCACGGTCTGGAAATCTCAGCCTGCCCTGTAGTGCGAGAACCAGCGCAACGAACGTCGCGCCGATGGCGAACCGGCTCGCAGTAAACCACAATGGCGGCAGATATTCGATCGAGAGTTTCGCGGACGTCCACAGCGTCCCGAAACAGAACACCGTAGTAATAAGGGCGGTAAAGCCGAGCTTTCGGTTTTCGCCCATGGACCGGTTTAAGCGATCGGGCGGCGCGCCATAATCACGCGCGCCGCCCTCGTCTTAGTTCACGTAACGGGTCAGGAACAGCGACAGTTCCGGAATGTAAGTTATGATAACCAACGCAACGAGGTTCACGATGATGAACGGCACCAGACCCGGATAGATGCTCGACAGCGGGGCTTTGAACAGCGCCTGCGTCACGAAGATGTTCAGGCCGAAGGGCGGAGTGAACATGCCAATGGCGAGGTTCACCGTCATGATGATGCCAAAGTGGATCAGGTCGACCCCCATGGCCATGGCAATCGGCGCCAGCAACGGCGTCAGCACCAGAATGGCCGAACCGGGATCGAGCAGACACCCGACGAACAGGAGGAAGATGTTGATCACCAACAACACCATCCATGGCTGCATGTTCATTTCCTGAATGGCTGCGACCGCACTCTGAGGGATACCGCTGATCGTTAGCAACTGCGAGAAAACGCCCGCGGCGGCGACGATAATCAGAACCTGCGCTGTCAGGTACATCGAGTTGACGGAGACATCCCAGATACCTTTCCAGGAGATATCGCCGTAGATGAACCGGGTCACGATAATCGCGTAAACACAGGCGACACCGGCGGATTCCGTCGGCGAGAAAATACCTGCATAAATACCGCCCAGGATGATGAACGGCGTACCAAGCGCCCAGACGCCTTCCTTGCTCGCGGTCAGGAACTGTCCCCAGGAAAACCCGGCGGCTTCCCTTATGCCGCTTCTGAGTGCAAAAGCGTAGATATACGCTGCCATCAACGCAGCCATGATCAGGCCGGGAATGACGCCCGCGACGAACAACAATGCTACCGATTGTTCGGCGGACGCGCCGTAAAGAATCATGCTGATGGACGGCGGAATAACGATTGCGATCGCGCCCGACGATGCCAGTAGGCCGGACGAGAATTTCTCATTATAACCTGCATTGCGTAGCGGGCCGTACAAAAGACGACCAACCGCCGCGACCGTGGCGGGGCTAGATCCAGAGATTGCGCCAAATACCGTACAGGTTCCAACGGTGGTCAGCGCCAGGCTGCCCCGTACACCGCCGATGATCGACAAGACCCAGGCGACGATCCGCTTGGAGATACCACCGTGGCCCATTATTTCACCGGCAAAGATGAAGAAAGGCACCGCCATTAGCGCAAACTTGTCGACGCTACCGAACATGTTGATGTGCATCGCCATCGGCGGCACAGGTGCAAAAATCATCAGGATAATCGCGGCGGTCGCCAGCAGGATGATAAAAATCGGAAAGCCCAGCACTAGCAGGACAACCGGCACAATCCCCATAACCCATTCCATGGATACGCTCCTTGTTCTCTCGTTTCTTACGCTTTAGGGACTAATTATTCTTCGGCGCGGTAACGTCTTCGTCAGCTTCCGCATATTCCTGGACGATTTCATCGACTTCGCTCGCAAGCGTTCCAAGCACATGCGATTTAAACCGCACGGCAATCGCAACGAAAATCATGACAAACCCGAACAGCAGTGCGAAATGAGGGATTACCATCGGCACCTCCGCAACCACGCTGCGCTGGTCGTTGGACCACATAAGTTCGACGACAGTCCAGTTGTTCGGAACCACATAGACGCAGACAAGAAGCACCGCTAACGCGGCGATGCAATTGATGATCTCCTTGAATGGCGATGGCAGCATGATGGAAAAGAAGTCCATCTTCAGGTGCTGACCTTCAAACGACACAAGGATTGCACCGATGAACACGGTCCAGACCATAATGTAGATCATAATTTCCTCGGCCCAGATGATGGGCTCCAGGAAGAAGTATCTGCCAATAACGTTTGCGACATTAATGGCGATCCCGACCAGGATGGCGGTGCCAATAATAAAACGCGGAATAGTGACGATACCAAACATCAATGGCTTCGGTAGCGCATTATCAGAAGAATTGGACATCTATGCTCCTAAGACGTCGGCGCCGTTGGCGACCGGGTTACCCTGTGTTGCGCCCTCTGCTTGGGCTTATGTTGGGGAGAAACATCCTACCATGCCGAGGCACCCCTCCCATCTCGGTAGTGTTTAAATTACACTCAGTGAGGAGTCTAATCAATTCGGTGGAAATAATGGGAAAAACAGTTCTCGTGACGGGCGCCGCGAGCGGCATTGGTCTTGCGTCAACGAAGCTGCTGCTGGAAGACGGATGCAGGATTCTGGCCTTCGATCCGCAGGAAGAACGCATGCGCGCGGAACTGCCTGATTGCGAAGAGATCGAGTTTTTCGGCGGTGATGTATCCAAAACCGAGGACTGTCAGGCTGCGGTCGCCAGAGCCGTTCAGAAGTTCGGCAACCTGAACGCTCTCTTGCACTGGGGGGCGGCGCATTCGACCAAACGGTGGGACGAGCTAGACGCCAAGGAATGCAACTTCATCATGGCGGTCAACGTGACCGGCTCCTTCCTGATTTCCCAGGCCGCCGCGACACATATGATGGCATATGACGGGGGCTCAATCGTCCTGACGACATCTGCATCCATGCTGTACGGCGTGACCGGTGGCAACGGCCAGGGCGGCCCGGCTTATACAACTTCCAAGGCCGCCATCATCGGATTGAACCGATCTCTTGCGCGATCGCTCGCGCCCAAGGTCCGGTGCAACGCCGTCAGTCCCGGCATCGCCGAGACCGCTATGATTGCGGAATATACCGACGACCAGCGGGCCGCGATGGCGGTGCGCTTTCCGATGGGCCGGTTCGGCGAGCCGGAAGAAATAGCTCACGCAGGTATTTTCTTGATCTCGGACAAGGCCAGCTTCATTACCGGCGAGGTCATCCACGCTAACGGCGGGTCCAACTTTAACTAAATCCGCGGAACAAGTATCATCGCGTAACAACAGGGAGACACGAAATGCCACACGCATTTGAAATGCCGCAGAAATATATCGACAAGATGGTTGCACGGATGGGTCGCGAACACTCGCAGGAAACCTTCGAGACCGAAAAGACCGCACTGGTGGTCGTCGATATGCAGAACTACTTCATGGACGAGAGCCAGCAGGCAGGCTGCCCGGTCGGCCAAACCATTGTCGGCAACGTCAACAAGATCGCCGACACCGTGCGCCGTACCGGCGGCATCGTGATCTGGATTCAGAATATGGCGCCTACGGATACCCGCGAGAGCTGGTCAACGGCACATGAACGGTATCTGCCGGAAAAAGCCGACCTTCGCGTCGATTCCATGCAGCCCGGCGCCTGGCCGTTCGAGCTGTGGCCTGACCTGGACGTTAAGGACGATGATTTCCGCGTGGTCAAACGCCGCTACAGCGCTTTTATTCAGGGCTCATCCGATATCGAGCTAATTCTGAAGGATAACGGTATCGAAAATATTCTCGTCTGTGGCGTCGCCACCAACGTTTGCTGCGAGAGCACGGCACGAGACGCGATGATGCTGAACTACCGAGCACTGATGGTCTCTGATGGCTGCGCGACATCTTCTGACGAGGAGCACGGAAACGCGCTGATCGCGTTCTACACGCATTTCGGTGACGTCCAGAATACGGACGAACTGTGTGCCCGGCTGGAAGCCTCCGACCGCCAGAACTGGACTGCGGCCGAGTAACAAAAAGCCCGGCATAAAGAATCTGATGCGCTGGCAGGGCTTATCTGCCAGCGCGGTTTGTTACTCCATTAACGCCGACGCAGTCCGGGGCGACCCCATACTCCCTAAAACGATTGCCGTTGCCAGATTATTGCTGGCGCAGGCGTTCTGTCTCGAGGTCGTTTACGGAAAGCGGCTTTCCTGAGATCGCAACACCGAACAAATCACGCGCCTCGTCGGTCGTATAACGGCCCAAACTTACATCTTCGAGGACATCCTCCGGCGACCTTTTTTTCGGATCGCCGTATCCCCCTCCACCGGGTGTACAGACATGAACGCGATCACCCGGACCGAGTGCTATATCCTGCTCTTTCGAGAAATGTTCGGGTGTATGAGCTTTCCCGGAACGCCAGACCGTTACCTTGTTTGTGGCACCGTCCATACCACCCAGCGCTCCCTGAGGACCGACCCGGCCGTGATCCATGACGAAGCTCGCCTGCGCGGTACCGCGCCTTACCTCGACGTCATACTCCAATCCAAACCCGCCGCGGCGACGACCAGCACCGCCCGATCCTTCGTGAAGTGCGTAGCGATGGAAGAGGACCGGAAACGCCTGCTCCATGATCTCCACCGGCGGCGCCTTGGAGATACCGATTGTGGAACATCCGTTGGAGAGTCCGTCGTGGTCGGCATTACCGCCGTACCCGCCACCGGATATCTGATACATGACGTAGTCGCGCCCGCGTTCCGGATCATTACCACCAAGCGCGAAGTTTCCGCTGGTTCCGGCGGGAGCTGCAGTAACGCGATCGGGTAGCGCATCAGCAAGAGCCGCGAAAACAGCTTCCGCGATCCGCTGCGACACCTCGGCGGCACAGCCCGATACCGGCCTGGGATAACGCGCATCCAGAAATGTGCCGGTGGGTTCGATGATGTTGAGAGGCTCGAACGCGCCGGCGCTGATAGGAACCTCCGGAAAGATATGCCGCATTGCGAGATAGACAGAGCTGTGCGTCGTCGCCAGCACCGAGTTCATCGGACCAAGGCACGGCGGGCTGGAGCCACCAAAATCGAATGTTAGCTCATCGCCTTCCGAGGTGATCGAGAGGTTGATCTCAAGGGGCTCGTTCACCACGCCGTCGCTGTCGACAATCGCCGTCGAGCAGTAAATACCGTCCGGCATGCCACTGATATAGGACCGCATCTGGGTTGCCGCCCGCACCCGCAATTCGGCAATCGCTTCCGAAACCGTCTCGTCGCCGTAACGGTCGAGCAGCGCGTTCAGGCGTTCTTCGCCGACAAGCAGTGCCGCCGCCTGCGCTTTCACGTCACCGATGCGTTGATCAGCAACCCGGATGTTGGAGCAGATTATGGCGTAGATCTCCTCGTCCAGTACACCTTCCTTGAACAGGCGAACTGGCGGCAGCCGCAACCCTTCCTGTTCAACCGCGGTGGCAGAAGCGGAAAACCCGCCCGGCACCGATCCACCCGTATCGGGCCAGTGACCTGTGTTGGACAACCAACAGAAGATTTCCCCTTTGCGATAGAATGGCCGGGCGAAGCGTACATCCATCAAATGGGTACCGCCGAGATACGGATCGTTGACGATATAGATGTCATCCGGTTTCGGCGCTGCCACCGTTCCTTGGGCGATCATCTCGATCAGGGTACGCGTCGAGTACTGCATGGTGCCGACAAAAACCGGCAAGCCGCCGGCGCCCTGGGCAATCAGTGCGCCGTCCTCAGCCGAATAGATCCCGTCGGACCGGTCGTTGGCCTCCGCGATAACGGGGGAGAACGCGGCCCTCGAAAAACTGAGGTCCATTTCGTCGCAGACCTGTTGCAGACCTGCCTGAATAACACTGAGGGTGATTGGGTCGATGCTCATGTGAGGCCCCCTATCGTGATGATGATATTGCCGTCCGCATCGCCGTCCGCGTAATCGCCCGGTTCGAGAACCGTGGTACAATCCATCTGCTCGATGATCGCCGGCCCTTCTAGATGCAGGTCGGCGGGCAGATAATCACGCCAATAGATTGGCGTATCCTTCCATTTACCGTCAAAATAGACATCACGCCGTTCGGTCTCCGCCTCCTTCAAGGCCGACTTGCGCCCTTCTGGATCTATCAGGGTCGACAAATCCAGCGCTGACCGTTTGCCAATTACCGAGGTGTTGACGTTGACGAGGCTGGCACGGATTTCTTGAAGCTCGACGCGGAAGCGTCTGAAATACGCCTCTTCAAACGCCGATAGCAGGTCTTCTACGGTGGGTGCTGCCGTATCCAGATCAACCCGAAGGACGTGTGTTTGGCCGACGAACTGCATATCGACGCTGAACAGCCGACTGACTTCGCTAATCTCAATTTTTTCGCCATTGATCAGCCTCTCGCCCTCTTCAATCTGCCGCGCGAAGACCGCGTGCACTTCTTTGATATCCACAGCGTCCAGCGGTTTGTTAATCGTGTTGACGAAGTCGTGACGCAAATCTGCGACAACGCAGCCTAGCGCATTAGTGATGCCGGGGCGCGCCGGGATAAGAACGCGAGGCACGGCTAGCTCTCGCGCGAGAGCCGTCGCATGCAGGGGTCCCGCGCCGCCAAAGGCGAACAGCACGAAGTCTCGTGGATCGGCACCCAAAGAGAGAGAAACCATACGAATGGCGCCAGCCATTTTGGTGTTGGCAATGCGCACCACTGCCTCAGCAGCACTAACCGCATCCATGCCGAGGGTCTGACCAAGTTCTCGCTCGAAAATTTCCGAGACCTGTTCGATCGTCACCGAGGTCTCAAGCGATTTGAACTTTCCGGGGTTCAGCCGTCCCAAAAGAAGGTTTGCATCCGATATGGTCGGCTGGATACCACCGCGGCCATAGCAGATCGGGCCGGGCGCGGCGCCGGCACTTTCCGGTCCGACCTCCAGAAGACCGCCAGTATTGATCCGGGCGATAGAGCCTCCGCCCGCGCCCACGGTTCGGACATCGACCATTGGGACATGAATGGGCATCGCGTATTCGATCTCGATCTCGTTCGAGATTGCCGGTTCCGCATCCAAAATCAAGGCGACGTCGGAGGAGGTTCCTCCCATATCGTAGGTCAGAAGGTTTGGGAAACCGGCCCGGCTGCCGGTATAGGCCGCCGCCTTCACGCCTGATGCAGGTCCCGACATCACGGTCTTGGCCGCCTCCCTCGAGACAAGGCGCGATGAGACCATGCCGCCATTTCCGTTCATGACGAGAACTTCCCCGCCGTAGCCGTTCGAGGCAAGTTCTTTGACGAGCTGGCGGATATAGACCTCCAGCAACGGCTGGACGGAGGCGTTGACTGCCGCCGTGACCCCGCGCTCGAATTCACGACTTTCGGAAAGGAGGGAATGACCCATCGTAACATGGTCATTCGGCCAGATTTCCCGGACCAGTTCGCCGGCGCGCAGTTCGTGATCGGGATTAGCGTATGCGTGAAGAAAATGGATAACGACAGACTCGCAGCCCTGATCCAGCAGCCGGTTCGCCGCAGCCACCACATCCTCTTCCCGGAGCGGTGTCACAACCCGGCCCTCTGCATCCATACGTTCTTCGACTTCAAGTCGCAGGTCGCGCGGTATGATCGGTGTGAATTCTCCCCGCATGCCGTAGGCGTCCGGCCGGGTCCGGCGTCCGAGTTCCAGAACATCCCGAAAGCCCTCGGTCGTGATCAACCCCGTGCGGCTTAATTTCCGTTCGAGAACAGCGTTTGTCGTCGTGGTCGTGCCATGCACGATCAGATCGATGGACGCCAGGTCCGCCGCTGCTTCCTCGAGCGCCGAAAGCGCCCCAAAAGCTTGATTATCAAGCGTGCTAGGCACTTTCGAGAGCCGGACATCGCTATTGCCAGGATCGAGCAGGATCAAATCTGTAAAGGTCCCGCCGACATCGACGCCGACTATTTTTCCTGTGTTTTTTTGCGGCATCGCCAAGAATCCTCGTAGAGCAAAACTTGTTTGTATACAAATGATTTTGTCATCGCCTGTCAATCCCGTTGCGGCCCGAAATTCGGCCGATTTTCAACTACCGGGTTATCGTCAGAACTGCCAAAAACGTCACGTGAACAGCAAAGAAGCTGGGCGCCAAATCTCGTTCCAAACTGAGATATCCGCGCTGAGTCATAGCCGGGAACATCTGGGCAATCGGCATTTGCGGCAATGTCAAACCGGAGCGCGGTCACAATACCTCCCCTGCGGAAACAATCCCGGAACTGGCATAGTCCCGTTTTCGGCGCCGATTAGCCACCATGAATATTCCTGCGTTTACCAGCAAAATGGCTGTGGCCGGTTCCGGCATCGCCACGACGTCCAGTCCACCCTGAGGGAATGTCTGCCAGTACTCGTCGACGTCGACGGCGCCAACCCTGAACCAGTTCACGTCCAACATTGTAAATTGTAATACGTCGTGCTTCAGGAGCGATCAGTTCAGCTTCGCCAAAAATCCCGCCGAAAGCCTCCCCCATAGCGCCGATGGCAGGGGTGTTTCCGGTGAAAATACCTGAGAGTTGGCCGGTTAGTGCAGCGCCAATAAACAGCTCGGCGATAAGGTTGAGTGAAGTCAAGCTATCGACGATACCGGGCTACAACGAAGCTGCCATCTCAACCGGGCCGAAATCAGTCCCGTCTGGAGTTATGATCAGGCCTGTTGTTTCAGGAATTGAGAAACGGATGAGCAATGCTGAGTCCATCGGCGCGGCGAGAGAAAGATTGAGGCGTTAGTGTCGAAACCATCACCGAAAAACAATATTTGAGCGGCGGATGCGGGCTGAGAAATGCCAAACCCAAACACCGCGACCTCGGCGATTGAATACCGTCGGATTAACCTGAACACGATTGCGCCTCCCTGCTTTAGCGGCTTCTGGGCAGAGCCATTTAGGCAGGGACAGTCTGAGTCATGGCACCCGGGTACCGAAAGCGATATGACCAAACTGTTTAATCACCGTTTCGCGGCCACCTATCGCTGTCCGTCTTCACCGACCATTTCCCTGGTCGTCAGCCCGCCAACCCGCGGGAAGGGCCGACCCGAATCCGTCACCGAAATCGCCACCAGGATTTCATTCGCCCGCGGAGCGTCGGCGAGGCGGACTTCCATTCCATCGAAATGGCTGCGCACATAAGCCGCATCCTTGTGGCCCAGCGGGATATCGATCGGCGTGCCGGGCCCGCCTAGTTTCTTGACCGACGGCACCAAGGCCGCGCCTTTTTCGACCTCCTTGCGCAGCGGCGCGCCCAGCTTCGGGTGCAGGATCGCTGCGGCATGTTCCCATTCGCCGTTCTCGCCGATAATCGCGGCCTTGCCATAGCTTTCGGCTTCCTCGGGCTTAATGCCGAGCGCATCCACGCACATCTTGCCGAGGGTCTGACCCAACTCCGCGCCGATTTCCATCAACTCCGTCAAGTCCTCTTCGTATTTTCCGGCAAACGGATTCTCTATGACGGCCAGCGCCGCTGCTTTGCGTGTAGGCGGAGACACCGCTTTGCCAATGTCTCGGCGGGTTTCTTCCACGATCACGGACGTTTTACGGATGTTGGCTGGCATGGCGCGCTCCCGGTCATTTTATCTCATTTATGGCTATACAACGGTTATGCCCTCGCTGTTCGAAGTCAATAGCGGCGCATGGTAAGAGCGTTATGCGTTTTTGACGGATTGCGCGGGCAATCCGCTCTGTTAAATTGAGATATCGTCACCCTCATCAGAGAGCCCGAAGACATGCCCGACGACGCCGTCCTGGATACCCTTAAATTCGGCATTGGCCAGCCCGTGCTTCGCACGGAAGACCCGAAACTGTTGACCGGCCGCGGCACCTACGCTGACGATTACAGTGCCGAAGGCCAAGCCTATTGTGCTTTTCTGCGATCACCCATCGCACACGGAAACATTGCCGGTATCGATATTTCCGCCGCAGAAACCGCCGACGGCGTCATCGCGGTGATCACCGGACAGGATCTCCGGGATGCGGGCGTCAAGGATATCCCCTGTCCGATCAGCGTCAAGAGCCGCGACGGCTCTGCCGCCGTCGTGCCACCCCGTCCTGCGATGGCGATTGGGCAAGTGAAGCACGTCGGGGAGCCGGTTGCTGCAGTGATTGCCAAAACCGCCGCTCAGGCGCGCGACGCGGCGGAGTTGATCGTGCTCGACATCGAAGGTCTACCGTCCGTGTCCGATCCGGTCGCCGCTGAGAAAGACGGCGCACCACAGGTCTGGGAACAGGCGCCGGGTAATACCTGCCTCGATTTCCAGTGGGGCGACGACGCTGCGGTCGAAAAAGCGTTCTCTGAGGCCGCGCATGTCACAAAGGTCGAACTAACCAATACACGGGTCGTCGTTAGTGCGATGGAACCGCGCGCGACGGTCGCTGAATACGATTCTGCCGCCGACAAATTTACGCTTCATGTCGGCACTCAAGGCGTGGCTGGGTATCGGGGTGCAATGTGTAACATGCTGCGCGTCGAGCCTGAAAATATGCGGATCATCTCGAAAGAAGTCGGCGGCTCCTTCGGTATGAAGGGAAGCGCTTTCAATGAAGCGATCGTGGTCCTCCATGCCGCCCGTAAATTTGGCCGTCCAGTGAAATGGACCGCGGACCGGTCGGAGAGCTTCCTGTCTGATCACCACGGCCGCGCGATGACGTTCGAGCTTGGCCTTGCACTCGACAAGGACGGCAATTTCCTAGCGCTCCGCGTCGATGGCGTCGGCGACATGGGTGCCTACCTCACCGCTATGGGGCCGTGGCCCGCAACAATGGTCACCAGCCGTAACATCATCAGCGTCTATAAGACGCCGGCGATTTCCTACAACGCCAAATGCATCTTCACCAACACCGTGCCGACCGGCCCCTATCGCGGCGCTGGGCGGCCGGAATCGAAGTTCTTCCTCGAACGCCTGATTGATAAGGCGGCGGAGGAGATGGGCATCGACCGAATTGAATTACGCCGCCGCAACCTGATTAGCCCCGACATGCTGCCGCATGAAACGCCGGTAGATCTGACTTACGACTCCGGCGAATTCGAAACGATCATGGACATGTGTCTCGATCGGGCCGACTACTCAGGTTACGCGGCGCGAAAGGAGGCTTCCGAAATAGATGGCAAGATCCGCGGTATTGGTGTCGCGCCGTATCTGGAAACCACAGCGGGCCCCGGTACCGAGCTTGCCGATATCCGGTTTGAAGAAGACGGTTCAGTCACGCTTGTCACCGGCAATAAGGATTTTGGTATGGGCCATGCGACCCCGTTCGCGCAGGTTCTGTCCGCCCAACTGGGCATACCGTTTGAGGCGATCAATTTGGTGCAGTACGATTCTGACGAGATGAGCCCTGGCGCGGGCGGGTCCGGCGGGTCGCGATCCATGATTGCCGCCAGCGGCGCCATTATCGAATGCGCCGAAACCATCGTCGACAACGGAAAGAAACTCGCCGGCCATTTCCTGGAAGCGGCCGTCGAGGATATCGAGTTCGCCGACGGCGTTTTCACGGTCGCAGGTACCGATCGCAATATCGGCATAATGACGTTGGCTGAGAAAGCGCGCGAATTGAGCGGAACAGGCGATCTACCCGACGATCTCTCGCACAAGGTAAATCACAATACCGCCCCGATCAGCTTTCCTAACGGTTGCCACGTTGCCGAGGTGGAAATCGATCCCGACACCGGCGTCATCGGCATCGACCGCTACACCGTCGTCGACGATTTCGGCGTGGTTGTGAACCCGATGATCGTCGAAGGGCAGGTCCATGGTGGCATTGCCCAGGGTATCGGCCAGGTGCTAGCAGAAGATACCATATACGACGAAGACGGCCAACTCGTGACCGGCACCTATCTGGACTACCAGCTACCCCGCGCCGACGACATCGCGCATATCGAATTCACCACCCACGCGGTGCCGTGCAAGACCAATCCACTGGGGGTCAAGGGTTGCGGGGAGGCTGGAAACGGCGGCTCCTACCCGGTGATCTACAATGCGATCATGGATGCCCTGAACGGAAACGGCGGCAAAGAGCTTGGCATACCGGCAACGCCGCAACGGATTTGGCAGGCACTGCAGGGAAACTAGATTGAACCTGAACCCGGTGGCGACAAACCGGTCAGAACAGACTCGCTGACAACCCTCTAATCGGGGAAACACTTAGCAGGTTATTCTCCGGCAAATACGAGTTACCAAAGCCGGCCAAACGAAACCCTGCGGCGCATACCCACAACGGAGTTTTTTCGTTCGTTTTCGGAAATCGGTCAGCGCAGTCCGTCTTCGCCAACCGTATCCTCGTCTTTCAGCCCGCCCGAACGGGAATAGATTCTCGGGGCATTTGACATCGACTGGATCCAGACGATTTCATTCGCACGCGGCGCATCGTTGATCGAGCACACGACGGTGTCGAAATGCGACCGTACATAGGCTGCGTTCGCATGGGCGATTGGCACATCGATAGTGCAGCCGGGACCGCCGACCTTCTTCGTCGACGGGACAATAGCTGCCGATTTTTCCATCAGTTGCCGCATGCCGTATCCACCCGGTTCGTGCCACAACGCAGCGTGTTCAAGTTCGCCGTTTTCACCGACAATTGCGGCCTTTCCATAGGCAACGATGGCATCCGCACCACCCATCACGGCCATCAGTTTTTTCGACATTTCCATGCCCATAGGCTTCAGTTGTTCCATCAGCGGCAGAATGTCCTCGACATACTGCCCGGCATAGGGGTTGTGGGTGACAGCGGCGATATAGCCCTTAAGTTGCGGGCATTCCGCCGGCGGCCCGAACTCGTGCAGAACCTCTTCGACGTGCATCACAAATTTGCGGACCTTCACCAAATCGCCGAAATCACCCCCTTCCGTAGTCTCCACCGCAATTCTTCCGTCGTCCATTGTCTTTTCCTTCTCAGTTGGCCGTTTCTGGGAGGGCTGCAGGCACATCGCCAATCGCCCGGATTTCATCTTTTAATACCAACACCGCAGCAGTGATGAGTCCACAGTCGCACATGTGCTGCGCAGTCTGCATACCCTTGTTAAGGGCGGCTGCGACCCCATCTGCATCCAGCCGGCCGACATCCACCGTCACCAGGCGGCTGCCGAGGTCGGTCTGATCATCTAGTTCCGACGCCGGCGCGCGCTCTATCGTCGGGTGTTCGACATTCACGTTATTGGCGATCAACGTAGCCGCGACATCGGCGGCCGCTGCGCTTTCCGCCAGAACCGTCACCGCATCGGCAATACCGAACGACCAGCTGCGTCCCTGCCAGCCGCTCGTCGCAACACCGCGCACTGGACGATCGAAGCTGAGTTCCGCCGTCCCGTCGATCGCGGGCCGAAACAACTGTCCGACGATGCCGAGCCGAAGCGTCTGGCCGGGAGTCAGATACACCGCGATATCGCCCGAATTGTTGATATAGGCCTTGTCCAGCGACCGCCCGTCAATCAGCGACGCCATCACTTCATCGGCAACCGATCCAGCAACTGCCGCCATGGAAGTAACGAACGTGTCGCGATGGGGCCAGACTGCATCCATCATTCTGATAGCGGTGGGCCCAGCGACACCCGGACGCGGATCGCGCACCGGCTGGCGTAGGACGGCAAGTTCTTCAACCAGTTCCGTAAGGACAGTTTCAAATCTGGTTCGTGCCTGCCGGTAAGCCGCACCGATCTCGTCCCTCGGGCCAAATGCCTCGATCACAAGGTCGATCGGCCCGTGCTGCAAATGCAGCCGCCGTCCGTCAGGCAGCAGTCCGGCGAGGAGCGAATTCATCCCGCTCAGGTATCTTCCAGTGCCATCCGCTCAGCCAACGGCCAGGGATTGTTGCCCTCCCACGCCATGGGCTGCACTCCGTGCAACCCTCCTTCCCGCATAATGTCTTCAAGGGGTTTGATATGCTCTTCGTATCCGCCAAGGGCGAGGTATTCCTCGCGCGACATAGAGAATTCAATTGGGGCCACCAGTGCCGGTGTCGGCACGTAACCGAAAGAATTATCCGGCATGCGCAGAACATCGACCATCACGGTAATACCGCCGCCGGGCCAGACATACACAGGTGCTCCACCGCAGGTCACGCGGGTGCGCAGTTCGCGAACAGACCGCGTCAGCAGCACCGGGTTCACGGTGACACCGGCCCGCAGACTACCGCCTGCCCCGCCCATGAACAGTACCGTACTCAGCGCCGGTTCGCAGTTTTCCGCAATTCGGTCGACCGACACGGCGAGATCCGCAGGCATACCCGCCGGCATTGGTTTAAGATCGTCGTCGAAGATGAAGTACGCCTGATCTTCGCCGGTGGTGCTGACCATCAGCAGACGCAAGCCAGGCCACGCAATCTCTGGGTCAATACTCTCTATGATCGACAGCGGTTCGGTGATGTCGGTGCCGCCCCAGCCCGCGCCCGGCTCGGCGACCTGGAAATAGCGACCAGGGGTCGAACGGCGGCCGCGCACGCGGATCCCGGCTGGCGGCATGTCGAGGAATTTACCGGACTGATGTTCGGACAGAACACCGGTAATGTGATCGTCCACCACGATCACTTCGTCCGCATGACCATGCCATTGGAGGGCGAACATGCCGATTGCTGCGGAACCGCAGCCCACGCGCATGCGTTCTTCCCGGTTGGTGTCGATAATAGGCGGTTTGCCTGCCTGCACGGTCAGGGTCGCACCTCCGTCGATCGTCATCTCTACGGCATCCTTGTTGCACAGCGACAACATTGCCTGACAGGTGATGTTGCCTTCCTTCTTGCTACCACCCGTCAAGTGATGCACGCCCCCTAGCGCCAGCATCTGCGATCCATATTCTGCCGTCGTGACGTGGCCAATCTGTTCGCCACGAACACGGACGGGCGCCGACTCCGGGCCGATATACCGATCGGTGTCGATTTTCACCTTCACACCGCAATAGCTGAACACGCCCTCGGAAACGACCGTAACCATGTCCACATCATGATGCTCAGACGACACGATGAACGGCGCGGGTTTGTAGTCGGGATACGTTGTCGTAGCACCGATGCCGGTAATGAAGGACGGAGACTGGAAATTAAGAGAACCATCCCAGTCTTCCTGTTCCGGCAAGAAAGGCACCAGGTCGCCGTTTTCGTCGGAGATCTGCTGAGTGACGATCACGGGGTCCGTCCGCGCCAGCTTTCCGTTCACATTGCCGTATCGGCTACAGGCCCCGGTCTTTTCCGGCCGGATGCGGCAAAGCACGGGGCAAGCGTCGCAGGTGATGACGCCGTCGTCTTTTGCCTCTTCGGCTTTTGTTTCAGACAGGACATCGGCGTTACCCTTGGATTGGTCGCTCATCATCATTCCCCCTTATGGGCAAGCAGCGCAGCACGGACCCGGTCCGGCGTTGCAGGTGCCTGTTTCATGTGTACGCCGGTGGCGTGATAGATCGCTCCGAAAATCGCGGGCGGCGTCGGTATCAATGCCGGTTCGCCGATACCCTTGGCGCCGTATGGGCCAGTAGGTTCGGGGTCCTCGATCAGAAACACATCGATCGGCGGGACGTCGCCGAAGGTCGGCATGAGGTAATCATGCAGGTTGTTTGTACGCCCCGGAATGTATTCTTCCATCAGGGCCAGTCCCAGGCCCTGGGCTACACCGCCATGGATCTGACCCTCGACCTGAGCGGGGTTAATCGCCGCCCCGACATCGTGGGCTGCCCAGACATGGAGCACTTTGACGGTACCGAGTTCGGTATCGACCTCGACCTCCGCAACCTGCGCGCCAAAACCATAGGTGCCATAGGGGTTACCTTGCCCCATTTCATCCAGCGGCGTTGCGGGCGGATCGAAAGTCGCTTCGCCCAGCAGGACGTTGCCGCCGTGCTTGTCGGCCGGAAGCTTTGCCAGGTCGATAACGCGGACGGCATCCCCGTCGGTCACGGTCAGCTTGCCGTCGCCGAAATCGAACGTCGCATCGTGACCCGCATTCGCCATGCGCAGGATTTGACCCCGCAGATCCTCCCCAGCTTCCATCGCGGCACGACCGGAAACATAGGCCTGCCGGGAAGCGGAACTTTTTCCGGCGTCCGCCGTCAGGTCGGTGTCGCCCCAGACCAGGTTTACTTCGTCCATGCGAATACCCAGCGCATCCGCGACGACCTGAACCATCGTGGTGTTGGTGCCCTGCCCGATATCCTGAGCGCCTGAATACAGCGTTACCTTGCCGTCCGCGGCGACGCCTATCTGCATCGTCGACGGGTTCGAGAGAGACGTGTTACCGCAGCCGTACCACATGCACCCGACACCGACGCCCCGGCGTTTAACTCCATTGGTCTCGGCATTGAATTTTTCCGCTTCCGCACGGGCCTTCCTCCACGGGTCGCGCAACGCTTCCAGGCACTGGTCAAGCCCGGCCGAATATTCAAGCAACTGGCCGGTCGCGGTCTCCTGCCCCTTACGGATAGCATTGCGAAGCCGGAACTCTAGTGGATCCATACCTATGGCCTCGGCCATGCGATCCATAAGGTTATCGTGGGCGATCGCCGCCTGCGGAATGCCAAAACCGCGGAAAGCGCCTGCCGGCGTACCGTTGGTGAATATACCGCGGGCCCGCGCTTCCACGTGGGGCACGAAATACGGCCCGGTTGCATGAACCGGTACGCGGTCCTTAACGGTTAGTCCCCACGAAACATAAGCGCCGGTATCGAAATCGCCGTCGACCTCATACGCCACCAGGTCGCCGTCCTTGGTGCAGCCATAGCGCGCGGTGATCCGCGACGGGTGCCGCTTCGTCGATGCAGACATGGATTCGATCCGGTTCCACGTGCAACGAACCGGCTTATTCAGGACCCACGCGGCCAGTCCGATCACCGGGTGCACCCCCAGGTCCAGCTTGCCGCCGAAACCACCGCCGCAGGCAGTCGGGATCACCCGAATGGCGTCCTTCGGCAACCCCATAATATTGGCGATCTCGTCCCGGTCCATATACGGCGCCTGGGTGGAGACAGTTATCTCAAGTCGGTCCCCTACGCGACGGGCCCAGCCTGCTTCGGGTTCGATATAGCCATGTTCGACGAACCCCGTCTGATAGTAATCCTCGATCACGACATCGGCAGTTTTCATCGCGGCCGCAGCGTCGCCTTTTTTGACAAATCCTTCTGCCATGATGTTGCCGGGATGATTATCGTGAATACGATGGGCGTCTTCCGCCAGCGCCGCGTCGAAGCCGTATATGTCATCCCGCTTTTCATAGTGAATTGGCACATCTTCGTCGCGAATACCGTAGACGCTGTCATAGTCGCCAATCAGCGCGACCACGTTCTCGCCTTTGAAGCGGACCTGTCCATCGGCGAAAGCTGGCTGATCCTTCACATCCGGGTATACACCGTATCCGTTGAGACCCGGCACATCGGCCGCGGTCAGAACCCGCTCCAGCCCCGGCCACTTGTCGTAGAGCGGCTGGAAATCGCCCAGCGTAAAAGTGGCATTGGCGTGGGGTGAGCGCACTGCCCGTGCCCAAAGCGCATCTGCCGGTGCCTGGTCGGCACCGTACATTTCCGTCCCGTCGACTTTCTCAAGGCCGTCGGTTTTCAGCGCACGCGCGCCCATTGCATCACCGACCTCCGGGTTTTCGAAGGTCACTCCGTTAGGTTGCACCACGTGTTTCACCGCGTCCACTATATTGCGGTAGCCGGTGCAGCGGCACAGAACGCCGCCCAGCGCATCCAGTATCTGGTCGTCAGTCGGCGTTTCGTTGTGTTTGAACAGGTCGGCCGCCGCCATAAGCATACCGGGCGTGCATATCCCGCACTGCGCTGCGCCATATTCGTGGAATGCCTGCTGTAGTTCGGTCAACCGGCCGTCTTCACCGGCAAGGCCTTCGACGGTGGTGACGTCGCGTCCCGCAACCTGCGCCAGCGGGACAAGGCAGGAACAGACCTGTTCGCCATCCAAAAGCACCGTGCACGCCCCGCAATCCCCTGCGTCGCAGCCTACCTTAGTGCCAGTATATCCCAGGTCTTCGCGCAGCACATGGGAGAGCCGACTGACCGGCTCGGCATCGGTAACCGCAGATTTTCCATTTAGGTTGAATGATATGGACATGGTCACTCCGTCAGTTCTGCGAGGGCACGGCGCACAAGTGTTAGGGCGGCATCGCGACGGTAATCAGCTGAACCGCGTACATCCCCGATAGGGCTTAGCGTTGCCAGGTGGTCAGCGGTCACGATATCCACGAGCGTTGCGTCGGCGGGTTTGCCTGTAAGATCCGCTTCGAGAGACAGGAGCCGCGAGGCGACCGCCGAACAGGACCCGACCGCGATACGGCAGCGATCGACGTTGCCGTCCATCCCCTTTTCGAGGATGGCGGACACCATGACGATAGAGATAACCAAGTACTTGCGGGCACCGAGCTTAAGAAACGCGCCTTTCGCGTTGTTTCCGCATTTCGGAATACGCAGGCCGATCACCATCTCGTCGGCCTTGCGCGCGGTCTGGCGGTTACCAAGGATGAAATCCGCAATAGGGAGATCCCGCTCACCGGAAACCGAGGCCAGGCGCACCGATGCGTCCAGTGCAAACAAACCAGGCGCTCCATCGGCCGCCGGCGAAGCGTTGCAGACATTGCCCACGATGGTGCCGGCATTCTGGATCTGAACTCCGCCCACTTCACGGGCCGCCAACTTCATCGCGCGGAACCAGTCGGGTAGATCGGCGCGGATCAGGTCGGTCCACGTCGCCGTCGCCCCGATCAGGTAGTGGTCGTCTTTATTCTCGATCGCGCGTAGGCCCTCAATGGCCGTGACGTCGAGTATGTTCTCATCAAGCGGTCTGCCGACACGGGCCGGATAAAAATCGGTCCCTCCGGCAACGATAGTCCGCCCCCCTTCCGCCAGCGCGGACAACGCATCGGAAAGCGCAGTCGGTCTTAGATAGGATGTCATGGACGCTTCAAACTCCCATTGACAAAATTGTTTGTGTACATACAATTATTCGTTAGCAATGCTGGACTGTCAAGCAGCGTGATCTTCCTTTTTACGACCACGTTAAATTGGGAGTGAAAGACTCAATCGCCGTGGTATAAAACACTGCTCCTAGTGACAGTTATTTAAGGCGTTCGCCGAGAAACGCTACCCCGCCTAACCGGCTTGACGGGGATGAAACACCTACCTAACTTGTTTGTACACATATAATAAACTGGACAGGTTTCATGGCAACAAATGTCGCGTCTTCTGGTGACGGAAATCGCAAGGCCTTAGACTCAGTGGTTATCCGTTTCGCCGGCGACTCCGGGGACGGCATGCAGCTAACTGGCACACAATTCACGCAATCGACCGCCCTGATGGGCAACGATCTCGCGACCTTCCCAGATTTCCCGGCGGAAATACGTGCGCCTGCCGGAACCACCTTCGGTGTCAGTGCGTTCCAAATCAATTTTGCGTCCTACGATATTCAGACGCCGGGCGACGATCCCGACGTGCTGGTGGCTATGAACCCAGCGGCGCTGAAGGTGCATCTCAAGGACGTCCCAAAGGGCGGCACGATTATCCTCAATGTCGACGCCTTTACCGACCGCAACATCGCGCGGGCGGGCTATGAAGAAAACCCGCTCGAAGACGGCACGCTGGACAACCACGTCGTAATCGCGATTGAAATTAACAAACTGACCAACGCCGCCGTCGCCGAATGCGACGTGACGTCAAAGGAAGCCACGCGCTGTAAGAACTTCTGGGCGCTCGGCCTAATGTGCTGGATGTACAACCGCGACCGCCAGCCGACCGTCGACTGGGTCAACCAGCGTTTCGGTAAGCTGCCCAACATCGCCGCCGCCAATATCGCGGCGCTGAACGCCGGTCACGCGTATGGCGAGACCGTTGAACTGCCGTCCGGTGTCGAAGCCTATCTGGTGCCGAAGGCGGACGTGCAACCCGGCACCTACCGCGCCGTCACCGGCACGGAAGCCGTCGCCTGGGGCCTGGTCGCAGGTGCAAAGAAAGCCGGCCTCGAAATTTTCCTCGGCTCCTATCCGATAACGCCGGCATCCGCTCTGTTACACACGCTGACCGGCCTAAAGCAGTACGGCGTCACCACCTTTCAGGCGGAAGACGAAATCGCCGCCGTCTGTTCGGCCATCGGCGCAGCCTATGCCGGCTCTCTGGGTATCACATCGTCGTCTGGCCCGGGCATTGCGCTGAAGACCGAGGCTATCGGCCTCGCGCTGGTTACCGAACTGCCTCTGGTGGTTGTGAACGTCCAGCGCGGCGGTCCCTCGACCGGCCTGCCGACCAAAACCGAACAGTCAGATCTGTTCCAGGCCGTATACGGTCGCAACGCCGACACGCCGTTACCGGTAGTCGCATCACGTACGGCCGGTGACTGCTTCGAAACTGCGATCGAAGCCGTGCGGCTGGCCACGAAATACATGACGCCGGTTATCCTGCTTACCGACGGCTTCCTCGCCAATTCGGCGGAGCCATGGGAAATTCCGGACGCCGACGCCATTGCTGATTTCCCCGTTAAGTTCCGCACCGACCCAGAAGGGTTCCATCCCTATCTGCGCGACGAAAAAACGCTGGCACGGAACTGGGCCATTCCCGGCACACCGGGGCTGATGCACCGTATCGGCGGCATCGAGAAGGATTACGACAGCGGTCATATTTCCTATGACAGTGACAATCATCACCGGATGACCAAGGTCCGTGCCGCCAAGATCGATGGCATCGCCGACGACATCCCGGCGCAAGACGTCGCCACAGGGGAACACAGAGGAGAGCTTGCCGTTGTCGGCTGGGGATCGACCTTCGGGGCGATCAACCAGGCAGTCGGTCGCTGCGTCAAGGACGGCCTCAGCGTGTCGCACATCCATCTCCGTCACATACACCCCTTCCCGAAGAATCTGGACGACCTATTGTCCGGCTTCGAGAAGGTGATGGTGCCGGAAATGAACAATGGACAGCTCGTGCATGTGCTCCGCGACAAGTTCCTCGTCGATGCAGAAAGCATTACGCAAATCACGGGTCAGCCCTTCAAGGTGTCGACCCTCGAACGCGAGATCCGCTCGCGCGTGGAAGGATAAGCCATGAATGTCGAAACCCCCGTCGAAGCGCTAAAGCCTAACGACTACGCCTCAGACCAAGAGGTCCGATGGTGCCCCGGCTGCGGCGACTATGCCATTATCAAGGGCGTTCACCGTACGCTGGCCGAACTGCAGATTCCGCTGGAAAAGCTGGTCTTTTTCTCCGGCATCGGCTGCGCGGCCCGGTTCCCATACTACATGGCGTCTTACGGCTTTCACACCATTCACGGCCGCGCCCCGGCGCTTGCCACCGGTGCGAAGCTCGCTAACCCAGATCTCGACATCTGGGTCGTGATGGGTGACGGCGATGCGCTCTCAATCGGCGGCAATCACACGATGCACGCCATCCGCCGTAACGTCGATCTGAACCTGCTGCTGTTCAACAACGAGATTTACGGCCTGACCAAGGGCCAATACTCGCCAACCAGCCAGCTTGGCACCCGTTCGCCGTCAACGCCGCAAGGCTCGATCGATGCGCCTCTGACGCCTCTCAGCCTCGCGCTCGGCGCCAATGCCCGGTTCGTCGCCCGAACGTTCGACACCAACCAGAAGCATATGCCGGGTGTCCTGAAAGCCGCACACGCTCATAAGGGCGCCTCGCTGGTCGAGATCATCCAGAACTGCATCGTCTATAACGACGGCGCGTTCGACGGCTGGACCGACAAGAAAGTGGTGTCGGACAATTCGATCATGGTCGAACACGGCAAGCCGTTGATCTTCGGCGCCGACGAAAACAAGGGCATCGCCATGGCCGAGGACGGCTTCGGTATCCGCGTTGTCACCATCGGCGAAGACGGCATCACCGAGGACGACGTGCTGGTCCACGACGAGCAGAATAAGATGCTTGCCATGATGCTGGCCGATATGAAACAGCCGGAATTCCCGGTCGCGCTCGGCGTGCTCTTCAACAACCCGGCCAAGGCCTATGACGAGGCGGTCCACGAACAGCTGGCCGAAGTCAAAGAAAAGACGCCGGCAGGCACCGTCAACGAAATGCTCCGTAAGGGGCGGACCTGGACGGTGTCCGAAGGGGCATAGGGCCTACGATAAAACCCGCCTTTCCGGCAGACAGACATAAACCCGGCAGGGACGACCCTGCCGGGTTTTTTTTATTACCGCTACGCCAACTCGTGCAGCACCTGCTTAGGGCCATACCGTCTTACCCGCGTCCCTCCTCCTCGTCGTACCAGCTTTGCAGGTTTTTCCCAACATTCGCGTTGCGCAGAATCAGGCTGATGGTTCAGTGGGGGCTGTTGTGTTCGACGTGGATGTCTCCGGGCGGCACGAACTGAATGTAGCCGGGGTAACTTCGAGATCGCCGACAGTTTCAGGGCGATCAGGTCCGGTTGTGTACGATGCTTGTCACCGAGATGGAGCGCGCCGTCGCGCGCCAGACATCCAGCAAGGAGCGCAATTGCATCATCGTGATGCTCGGAGAGGCCAAGAAGGCCTGCTTCAGCGACTATATTGGTGCGGCGTACCAGGGTGCCAGCAAGGGCCTGCAACTCGCGAACAACGCATCGCAAAGATAGATTACTATCCGGGGTTGGGCGTCCTCACGGCGTGGATTGGGTGCCACAGGCGCATCTCCCACCCAGCGAGGGGCTCTCCGATATCGGACGGGCCTACCTTTACGCCCCGCTGGGCGATCGTCTGATCTAGTCCCATCACTGTAAGCGGAACAAAATCCAACGGTAACGCTGCAGCGCCCGGTTTGCGCCGGTCTATCAGCGTAAGACAGCTTTCCATCTCCGTTGCAAGATCAGGGTCGGACGTTCCGTCCGGTCCCTGTACAAGATTGCGGTCCCAGTTGATCATTTTGGGGCGGAACTTCGGATCGACAGACAGCCGTCCCGCCTTTGAAGTATAAGCGTCGCTTGTCATGACGTCGGGGCCAGTCAGCCGGTACAACGCCAGAAACGGTGCGCGCACGTCTTGGGCACAGTGAAAGCGCTGGGCGGTTAGAAAACCCGGAATGGTCAGCAGCATGCTGATGTGCTTCCAGTAAAATTTGTCAAACGCCGCACGTTCCTCCGCCGTCTCGT
The DNA here is from genome assembly GCA_002471575.1 of Alphaproteobacteria bacterium UBA7314. Taxonomy (GTDB): domain Bacteria; phylum Pseudomonadota; class Alphaproteobacteria; order MPNO01; family UBA830; genus UBA830. Next base: position 115,275 of record DKQG01000046.1, read on the forward strand.
GCGGATAATCGCACTCGACCATGTAGTAGATAGCTTGTTCGGTCATTAGCTGAAGAAGGGGTCAGCGCCCTGGGAATGGTCCGTGACATCGACCACGCCCTGGATACTCGGCACCTCGGTCAGGATGGCGTTCTGGACCCCTTGTTGCAACGTCATCGCCGATGCTGAACAGCCCTGACAGCCCCCCTCCATGCGAACATAAGCGACATGGTCAGTAACATCGATCAAGGTAATACGCCCGCCGTGAGCGGCCACTGCCGGATTCACCTTTTCGTCCAGCAACTGCATCACGGCTTCCGCTTCCGGTCCCTTGGGAGGCTCATCATCACCGTTGAAGACCCAGTCTGGGATTTCCGCCTGCGGTGCCTCCCCGACCCAAGTCACGGCCTCTATCTCCCGCACGTGATGGCTGATGATATTGGTCATCATATCGCGCTTCTGCGCCCCGCCGCCGCCGATCAACTCCAGCGTCAGCGTACTGTCAGCGAATTTCTTGAATAGAACTTCGCCGCCATAGGCCTCGATGGCAGGGCGAATACGGTCGTCCAGCAGATTAAGGATTTTTACCGTCACAGCATCGGCGAGTACCGGCTCACCCGAGCCGTAGTGTTCCATGATCGCTCCCAGAACGGCAGGTTTCAGGATATACCATTCGTTGCCGTCCGCACGCCGCAACGTCACATGGTCCAGCGACAACGCGACGCCCTCGATACCGTCGATCCTCAGCAGCCGCCTCGCGAGGGGTGAAATCTCCGACGCCTCCGCTTCGTCGATCGGCGCGTTTCCGATCGGCAGTACGGGTTCGCCCGGCGTGAACTTCATCAGCGCGGGGTCGTCCAGGGGGTATGTCTGAATGAACATCCGCTTAGCGCATGCCGGCCTTCGTGCCGAAGCGTTTTTCGACGTAATCCTCAACCAGATCGCGGAACTCGTCGGCGATACCGGGACCACGCAGCGTCATCTTCTTCTCGCCGTCGATGAAGACAGGCGCTGCCGGCTCCTCGCCGGTGCCGGGCAGACTGATGCCGATATCGGCGTGCTTTGACTCGCCGGGACCATTCACAATGCATCCCATAACGGCAACATTCAGTTCTTCGACCCCGGAATATTTCTCTCGCCATTCCGGCATACGCTCGCGGATATGATCCTGGATGCCCTGTGCCAGTTCCTGGAAGACAGTCGATGTCGTGCGCCCGCAACCCGGACAAGCAGCGACCAGTGGAATGAAAGACCGCAGCCCCATGGTTTGCAGCAATTCCTGCGCCACGGTGACTTCGCGGGTACGGTCGCCGCCGGGCTCCGGAGTAAGCGAGATTCGAATGGTATCGCCTATCCCTTCCTGCAGTAGAATGCCCATCCCCGCTGCAGAAGCGACAACTCCCTTGGTACCCATACCGGCTTCGGTCAGGCCAAGATGCAGTGCGTAGTCGCAGCGCGACGCTAGGTCGCGGTAAACGGTAATCAGATCCTGCACAACCGATACCTTGGCGGAGATGATGATCCGGTTGCGCGGCATACCGAGTTCCTCGGCGCGTTCTGCCGACATCAGGCCTGACATCACCATCGCGTCTCGTGTTACCTGGGAGGCATCCTTGAGATTTTGGGATGCAGTGTTTTCATCCATTAGTCGGGTCAGCAATTCCTGGTCGAGCGATCCCCAGTTAACGCCGATCCGCACAGGCTTTTCGTACTTGTTTGCGACCTCGATCATCGTGCTGAACTGGGTATCGCGCTTTTCACGGAAGCCTACATTGCCCGGATTGATGCGATATTTGGCCAGAGCCTCTGCACAAGCCGGATTTTCGGTCAGCAGCTTGTGACCGATATAGTGAAAATCGCCAACCAACGGGGTTTCGACCCCCATCAGAGCCAGCCGGTCGCGGATATAGGGCACGGCCTTTGCAGCCTCATCGCGATCAACCGTAATACGCACGATTTCAGACCCCGCCCTAGCCAGAGCGGCGACCTGCGCTACCGTGGAATCGACGTCCGCCGTGTCCGTGTTTGTCATCGACTGCACGACGATCGGCGCACCACCGCCCATGGTCACGCCACCGACATCGACGGCAACGCTTTTCCGCCTGAGGACGGTTTCGAATATACCCGGTTCGCTCATGCCTGCCACAACGTTCTCAAGCCGACATAGCGCGGTCGTTACGGGAATCCAGCGACCCCGCGGCGTCAATTACCGACAGCAGCTCGTCATAATCGGTCATCACCTGAAAATTCGGAAATTCGTCAATCACATTCTGCGGCGGGCGGAACAGGAAACCGGCATCCGCCTCTTCCAGCATCAGGGTATCGTTATAGGAATCGCCGGCAGCACAGGTATAGAAGTTCAACCCCTTGAACGCCTTTACCGCCGCCCGCTTGTGACCCTGCATGCGCAACGCGTATCCTGATAACTTGCCGTTGACATCCACGTTCAGCCGGTGACAGAACAGCGTCGGCTGTCCCATCTTGACCATCAACGGACCGACGAATTCGTAGAATGTGTCTGACAAAATCACGAGTTGATATCTGGAACGGATTTCATCCAGAAACGCCCGCGCTCCCGGCAAAGGCTCGATCCCGTCGATGATCGGTTGCAGCGCCTCGATCCCCAGGCCATGTTTGTCTAGGATGTCCAGACGATACCGCATTAGCACATCGTAATCCGGTTCGTCCCGCGTGGTGCGCCTAAGGTCGTCGACCCCGGTTCGCTCCGCAAGCTCGATCCAGATTTCCGGCGCAATCACGCCTTCCATGTCTAGACACACGATTTTCAATGGATTTACCTGCTTGTTTTCCTTGTCGGCGGTATAGCAGGCGGGCATTTCAGCGGCAAACGGGAAACATGGCCTATGCGCTGCCAGTTAGAATGGCCGGTTCCGGCTTGATGCCCTGAACCGTGGTCCGGCGGAGCAGGCGCCGTTCACCGCCCCCAAAATCGGGGCGCGCATGATTGGTGCAGCGATTGTCCCGGGCGACGAATACGCCCGGCGTCTAACTATACTGATAGAAAATTTCGGGTCGTTCGGAATGATGGAAGAGGCGCGACAAAAGCTCCCGGCTGTCATCATCTCTACAGTCGACGACCCGGCGTGTCAGTAGCCTGTTGCTGTACAGCGCAGTGAGGCCGGTTTCTTCGTGGCGGATAAAGACCGGGTACCCAAGAAACTGAACAAGACGATGCCGCAATCGACATGACATATTGACACTTAAACCATTTCATATGAAATTATTTGAAACTAAAGAAATGAAAGACGCCTAACGATGGCTGCTGTTCAGAAGCTCTTAGATGTCAGCCCGGACCAACTCATCCAAAGAGCAATCGATATGCGTCCGATGATCGCGGCGCAGGCCGACGAAACCGAGAGAAACCGCCAAGTCGCGCAAGAAATCATCGATCATGTTCGCAATGGGGACTTTTTTCGGATTTACCTGCCGAAAAAATTCGGCGGGCTCGAATTCGATAGCGCCACGGCAACCCGGATTTCCCTGGAATGGTCGTCCGCCGACGTCTCGACCGGATGGGTATGTGGCCTCGGTATCGTCCACCAGTGGCTGGTTGCGCAGTTTCCGGCCGATACCCACGAAGAAGTTTGGGGTGACAACCCCAGCCCGATGATTTGTGGTTCGTATGCCCCTGCAGGAGAAATGAAGGAGGTAGAAGGCGGCTACAGTCTAACCGGCGAGTACCATTTCTCAAGCGGTGTCGATGTTTCGAACTGGGCCATACTCGGCGTCTTTTTCCCGCCGCGCGAAGACGGCGCCCTCCCTATTCCCGGCTTCACGATCGTGCCGAAATCGGACTTTGAGATCGACGACAACTGGCACGTGATGGGTTTGACGGGAACGGGATCCAAAACCGTGGTCTGTCAGGATCTTTTCATTCCCGCCCACAGGCGGGTCACTTTTTCGGAGTTGGTTTCCGGCAACTCGCCCGGTTACCAGGATCTGCAAAACAATCTCTACCGCTATCCCATCCTTTCCCTGGTCGCTTATGCGATTTCGACCCCCGCCGTAGGCGCCCTTAACGGGGCGATCGATGTGTTTCTCGATTCGATGAACGGCCGTAAAACACGCGGCGCCGTCGTCCTGGGCGGCAGCAAGGTTCGGGATTTCCAGGCCGTTCAAATGCGTGTGGGCCGGGCAGTCGCCAACCTTAAAGCCGCCAAGGCAATGCTGTTTTCGCAAATCGAAGAATCGCGGTCAGCGGTCATGGACCGTGGCGAAATTCTGGATGTTGGAGGACGCCTGGATAATAGGCTTACCCAGGCGAAGACGGTCGAACTCGCCGTGGACGGGCTCGACGAACTTTTTGGCGCGGTGGGTGGACACGGCATTCATACTTCGCAGCACGTACAGAGAGCTTGGCGCGATGCCCATGCGATCGCTCATCACATTAGCTTTAACTGGGATGCGCTAAGTTCCATGTATGGCCAGCATTTGCTGGGCGTCGAACCACAGGGGCAGTACTGACATGGTCGCATACTGGCTTGTGGCGCTCCGCGACGAAGACATGGGACCGCCAGAGAACCACGCGGCTCAGGCACAGATCGGCGTCAAAAAATACGGTGGCTGGGCTTATCGCGGCTGAGGCGCTGTCATGGGTGACAAGATGGCGGTGTTTAAGTTCGGTTCTATGGAACAGGTCGTAGCCTGTTACAATTCGCCGAAGTATTAGAAGGCGAGAGAATTGCGTAACGGCAAGACCGACGCTCTATTTCTCGTCGTGGAGGAAACCGATACATGACAGGCAAGATACCAGAGTTTCATCTGGAGCAGTTTTTGCCTTATCTGGTCCATCGCGTGGGCTCACGCCTCGCCGAGGGATTCGAAGACAGTCTCGACCAAGCGGGTCTTAGCCTGCAGCAATGGCGTGCCGCCGCGGTGCTGTACGATTTCGGCCCTCAGACAATGGGCGACATTGCGCGCCGCACCAATATCAACGCATCGACCATGACCCGGTTGATCGGCCAGATGGAAAAACAGAACTTGGTAAAACGTGAACGTCCGGTCGCGAACCAGCGTACCGTTTATGTGCGGTTGCTGACTGAAGGACGAAGACGCGTCTTAAACCTGATCCCAAAGGTAATTGATTACGAGGACAACGTAAGCGCCTGTTTTTCTGAAGCCGAGTTACGGACATTTAAGACACTGCTGGAGAAGTTCTTTCACAGCCTGGTTGACGAGGGCAGATCCATAGACAACCCCGAACAAATGGCTGGTTAGCGCCGGCTCCGCGTTATCAGGGCATCAACTGCCGCAAGGACATCCCCGCAACTATGCCCCCCCTAACTCCGCGTGATTGGCCAGCCCCCTTGTCAGGCGATGGGTAGCGGTTTTACTTTCGTGTATCGATAGAAAGAGCGGTCCAACAGAATGAATATCGCCCCTATCTCGGATGCCGGCGGCGCAATTGTGTCCGGCATTGATCTGCGCCGGGACCTCGCACCGCAGGATGCAACGGCAATCAGGAATGCTTTTCTGGAATACGGCGTTGTCGTCATTCGGGAGCAGGACCTGAATACCGAGGACCAGATAAGATTCTGCAACGCAATGGGTGGAACTGCCACCCGAGGAAAACCCGCCGATCAACGGGCCGACGATGCCGACAGCGCCTATGACGGAGCCGTCCACGTGGTGACGAACCTGACCGAGGATGGAAAGCCATTGGGGTCTTTCGGCGATGGCGAGGTCTGGTTCCATCACGACGGCAGCTTTAAAGAAATTCCATACGCCGCAACGGTTTTATACGGCATGGCGGTCACCTCGACCGGCGGAGAAACTGTCTTTGCCAACATGTATATGGCATATGACCGTCTCAGCGAGGTAACGAAGAAACGGATCGACGGCCTCGACGGACTCAATGTCTACGACTACGCCAGCACCGGACGCGTGGATCTTGAGCAGGACATATCAAATATCAATCACTGGGTTCACCCGCTGGTGATCCGGCACCCGGATACGGGCCGCCGTGCGCTCTATGTCAGTCCTCTTATCACTGCTCGAATCGAAGGCCTGTCCAAAACGGAAAGCGACACGCTGCTGGAAGAACTGTTCCGCTATCAGGAAGACGACGAAATTATCTTTGAGCACAAATGGAAAGCAGGCGACCTAGTAATGATGGACAATCGCAGCATCACCCATGCCCGCAGGGATTTCCCCGCCGGCGAACCGCGCATGCTACGCCGCACGATGGTGGAAGGCGTATCTATCGGCCCCTGAGACCCGTTGCTCAGATATCGAAGCTCTCACCACTGATCTTGGTTGCGTAGAACCCGATAACGGCGCCGGCGTTCGCGCCTTCAGCGACAAAACTTTGAGAAAGCGCTGGCTCTCAACACATCGAAACAGTTTGAACGCAGGTCGAATTACCGTATTGAAGAGGAATGTTGTTTGCGAGTTTGTTCCAGAAAAAATCCCAGCCGGTCCCCTTTTCGCCGGATATACCGCCGGACGAACGTCCGCTGCTTTTGGCCGAACTGACGGCATGCGCAAATCGCAGTGGCGGATCCCTTAAAAATGCTCGGCGAGCGCAGGCTCTCGCCGACTTGTTCCGGGGTCTGTCCCCTGCCGGAAAAAAAGTATTTGCAGATACGCTGGGGACACTCAACGATGCCGCCAGCCGCACGTCGGGCGAACAATACAGCGAGATAGAAGAGGCAGAGTTTTTCGGGGGGTCGGAAAGCAAGCTGGCGTTGCTGGACATGTTTGAAACACCTAGGCGCCGGATACTGCATCATTTGAGCGGAACCAGTTCAGGCCTAAAAATTCTCGGTGAAATCAGCACTCTGTCAGAAGTCGATGTCCAGAAGGATATAGACGAAGTAAAAGACGCCTCATCATAGCGATCGGCGTCGCCCAGAAACGGCACCATCCACGATGTTATCGCCCGCTAGGTCACTGCGGGTTTTTCGGTCTTCGACGGTGAAATTTCGAAATCTGCCCTTTTTAACCGGCGCATCTGACGCCGGTACTCATACATGAATCCCGGCCATTGGGTTGTCACCTTACCCGACGGGTCCTGGTAGTAGCTGTGGCATGAATCTGCGACCAACACGGTTTTCTCCAGTCTGCCCTGGATATCTATGTTGAATGCATCTTGCACCGGGCGCCGCACGGAAATTTGTCTGATTTCGGGGCGGCTGAGCAGCCCCGCAGCGTCCGCTATATACCGGGCCTGGCTCTCCAGCATATACACGATGCTCCCCGCAATGTTGGTATTGGGGCCGCAGATCATAAAGAAGTTTGGAAACCCCGCCACCGTCACGCCGAGATAAGCCTCGGCGCCATCTTTCCAGACGTGGTTAAGATCGGTACCGGCTAGCCCCGTAATCTTCAGAGGCGTGAGGTATTGGGTTGGCGTAAAACCGGTGCCGTAGATAAGAACGTCTGCCGGCTGGAATTCTCGGTCCTGCGTGACAAAGCCGTTAGTGCGTATCTCTGTAACCGGACTGTCCAACAGCTCCACGTTCTCGCGCTGCAACGCTGGATACCAGTCGTTCGACTGCAGTACGCGCTTGCAACCAAGCGGATAAGACGGGGTCAACGAAAAGCCTGTGAGTGTTTCGAAACACCTCCGAAACGGCCATTAGGCCCTCCCATTCGGCAAGTCGGTCCCACATTTCGACGCGGGCTGCTTCCTTTGCATTCCTCCCCATGAAGAGATTGTCCGGATAAATTGTTTCCAGATATCGGCAAATCGCTGCCGCTTCGCCGATCCAGTCACCGTCATCCAGTTCGAGAATGGGTACTCGGCGATGCGGATGTCTCTCGCAGAACGCATCGCTTAATTCTGCCGGGTTTCCGGGGTCGCTGGCCTCGACGATCTCTATATCGATCCCCTTTTCCGCGACGAACATTGTCGCCCTGCGCGGGTTAGGCGCGCTTAACCAGGTATAAAGTTTCACGCGTCGGTCTCCGCCGAAATGAAATTTTTCAGTAACTGCCTCGCCTGCAGTACCGGCGCGTCGGCGTTCACGTCGATGGGCTGCCAGACCGACGTGTTATCCAGGGATTTTTGCTGCGCTTCGACAATCTCGACGTCTTCCGAAAATATACTTTTGAACTCCGTATGCATCGCCCCGGTTACGGCGATATCGTCGGTATTGTAATTCCGTCCGACCGACCAGAAATAGTGACAGGACGTTTCCGTTTCCGGTGTCACGAAATGCGCGGTGTGCAGGGTCACGCCCTGCGACCGGTCCCCGGTTTCCGCACCGCTGCCCGCGATCGCGCACCCGATATCGAAGGCGCACAGGGATGGCGGCGTGAACTCCCACAAAAGCCACCGGTCGACGTTTTCCTCTGTCCCGCTCGCACGGGCGAAGGTAGGCGACGGGACAACATCCATCATCCAGCGCCCAGCGCTGACCGTGCGATCCGTGCGCTCCACCCTGGGGGCCGTATCGGTAATCGCGCTGGATCCCAGCGTATCTGGGTGCACGAAGGGGGCATGCGTGTTGTCGAGCTGAATGTCGATCAGCAGATCGTAAGCGCAAGCCACGGCCCAGTATTCGCCGGTGGCAACCCAGCCGGGGTCGTCTCGCCAGAATACGTCGGGAATGAGACCTTGGTCCGCGGCATCCGGGTCACCCATCCAAATCCACAGCCAATCGTACATTTCGACAACCGGGTATCGACGAACTGCGGCCCCGGGCGGTACACGGCTTTGACCAGGCACCGAAACGCAGGCGCCGGACACATCGAACTCAAGCCCGTGGTAACCACATTGGAGATGGCCGTTAGAAACCTTGCCGAGAGACAGCGGCAAGTGGCGGTGACAGCACCTGTCCTCCAGCGCTGCAACCGTCCCATCGGAAGTACGGAAAAGGACGACAGGCTCGCCCAAGAAAATTTTACCGACCGGTTCGTTCGTAACTTCGCCCGACAGGCCGGCGATATACCAGCAGTTTCTCAAATACACGACACTTGGCTCCGTTGGCGTTCATTCACGTCAATGATACCGTTGAAGACGGCTGAAAAAAAAGGCATCGGATGACCGGTTGGGACTACATCATCGTCGGCGCGGGATCGGCAGGCACCGTGATCGCAGCACGGCTGACTGAAATCCCGACCAACCGGGTGCTACTGCTTGAGGCAGGGCGGGACACGCCGCCAGGCGACGAGGGCGATGAAGTTCGAGATCCGCTGTATCGCGCGACGTATCATTCCCGCAATACGTGGCCTGGCGTCATGGCACAGTGGCGGCCCCTGCCCCACAACGATCCGGATTCCGTTCCTGCGTTTCCCTATGACCAGGGACGGGTCATGGGCGGCGGATCGTCAGTAAATTCGATGGTTGCGATCCGCGGTATGCCCGGGGATTTCGAGGAATGGGTGGACGCCGGGGCATTGGGCTGGGGCTGGGACGATGTACTCAAATATTACAAGCGCCTGGAAACAGACACCGATTTCGGTGACGATCCGCGGCACGGTAATGACGGACCTATTTCCATCCGGCGGCACAGGCGGTCGGACTGGCCGGGATTCTGTGACGCAATTGCATCCGAACTGCACAGGCGCGGCTTCCCCTACGTAAAGGACATGAACGTTGAACCGCGCGACGGCGTGTGTTCGGTAGCGCTCACCAGCACCCGGTCTATGCGTCAATCGACGGCGATCTGCTATCTGACGCCTGAGGTCCGCGCCCGCAACAATCTCGAGATACGGAGTGATTGCTACGCCGAAAGCCTGATGTTCGATGGCACGCGGTGCATCGGTATCCGGGTTCGCGCCCCGGCCGGCGAAGAAATACTCTCTGCACGTGAGATCATTATCTCCGCGGGCGCTTTGCAATCTCCCGCGCTGTTGATGCGGTCGGGCGTCGGTCCGGCGGCGCATCTTCGGGAACATGGGATCGAAGTTGTCGCGGACCGCGCCGGGGTCGGACAGAACCTTCACGAACACCCGACATGTATCCTGGCCGCACATCTTCGTCTCAACGGCATGCAGCCTGCGGCTTTGCGTGCCGCAGGGAATATGGCGCTGCGGCATTCGTCGAAATTGGGGGACTGCCCCCCGCACGATTTCTATATCGCCATCGCGAACAAGGTTAGCTGGCACCCACTCGGCAACCGTATCGGCGGCGCAATCGCCGCAGTTGTAAAGCCTTATTCCCGGGGGGCGGTCTCTCTGAAGAGTGCCGACCCGACCATCAATCCTCGTGTCGCCTTTCACGTAATGGAAGATGAGCGCGATTTCACGCGCATGAAGATGGCGTTACGATTATTCTATGAAATATTCTGCAGCGATGCGGTCAGGGATGTCACCACAGAGGCATTTCCAGCCGCGTTCTCCGCCCGAGTGCGGCAGCTCAACATGGAGACCCCAGTCAACTGGTGGAAATCCTTTGCGGGCTCACTGTTGATGGACATGCCGGGACCGGTGCGCCGCACCGCCCTGAAAACCCTGATTGCACCAGGGCCGTCCCTTGAGGATATTTTCGCCACCGAAGAGACGCTTGGATCTTGGATTCGGGAAAACTGCCGTGGATTTTTCCACCCCGTCGGCACCTGCCGCTTCGGGCGGAAAGACGATCCGTCTGCGGTGCTCGATCCTGCCGGTCGGGTATATGGTGTAGTCGGCCTGCGAATTGCGGACGCTTCCGTCATGCCGTCGATCACACGGGCGAACACCAATCTGACAGCTATCATGATCGGTGAAAAAGTGGCGGACCTGATAAAGGACGGTACCTAGGCCGCCGATCTTTTCTCCTATGCAAACGCATCGGAGCTAGTCGGCAGCCCAAAGGCACCGGCACCGCGTATTTCGTCAGCGACGCCCCATCCTCGGCAGAACTCCATGGGTTTCCTTGGAAATCATGCTCATTTTTGGATGGGAGACGGTGCCATCTCTTCACTCAATCACAAGGCATTCGACGCCCTGATATCGAAGCTAAGTGCCTACCGCCATACCAATCGGACCGCCACCGACGATCAACACCGGTATTTCCTTCACGCTGGCTAAAGCGCCGCCTCCCAGCCGTGGAGCCTCGCCCCGGGCGCCTCAGTGTCATTTTGGTGCACCGAAATTCCTCCCAAGACGGCGAGAGCATGCCGGGAATTATATATTAACTCCAATATATATTACTGATATATTCATAATCTAAATGCATGATTTATCTCAACTTCGGAACCTCAACGTCAGACAGATTCTTGATCTGCTGGCCATCGTTGAACAGGGCGGCGTCACGGCCGCTGCCAAGACACTCAACGTTTCTCAGCCGGCGTTGACCCGATCAATCCAACAACTTGAAGACAGCCTCGACGTTGAATTGCTGGCCCGGGAAGGACGCGGTGTCGTGCCGACCCGCTTCGGACTCTCGCTGGCTGAACACGCGCGAACCATCGAGGCGGAGCTCCGCCACGCTACGCGTAACCTCAGCGACCTTCGAACGGTTGAAGCCGGGCATCTGGTAATCGGTGCCTCGCCAATCGGCCTTGCTACGCTGGTCGGACCGACGCTCTCGCGCCTGCACGACGAAATTCCCGGGCTGACTGTCGAGGTCCGCAATGATCCGTTTGAAATCCAGCTCGACGATCTGGACAACGGCGAAATCGATATCGTGATCGGCGCTCTATGGGGCGCTAAGACCCATGAGCACTTGGTGGAGGAAATTCTGTTTCAGAATTCCATGTCTGTCATATTACGCAGCGACCATCGCCTGACACGCCGGAAAAATCTGAGTTTTTCCGATCTGACCGATGAAACCTGGATAATTGCGCGCGGGTCCGCCGCGATCCGCCAGCTCGTTGCCAACGAGTTTCGGTTCGAAGGCAGCGAACTGCCAGTTTTCACGATCGAGACAGACTCTATGCTCTGTGTGAAAAGCTTACTTATCGCGAGCGACTTCATTTCAGCGAATCCAGCGGAACTGTTCGCAACGGAAATCGAACGTGGCGTGCTTGCGACTCTGCCGCTTCGATGGCACTCCGGCACCCGCCCAATCGGATTTATGCTCCGCGAGCACGGCACGATAACGCCCTCACTCGCCGCGCTGATAGATATCCTCCGCGATATCGGCCGAGAGATCGCGGAAGATCAGATCAAGCCTCGACCACGGCGATCCCCTGTATCTCGACCATCATCTCGGGTTGGGCAAACCCGGCGCAAGTAATCAGAGCGCTGCCAGGAAAATTCCCATCCGGGAAGTACTCCTTACGCAACTCGGTGAATTCCGTGCCGAAGCGAGAATCGATGATGAAAACCGTCATCTGTACGATATCGGCGAGCGAACCGCCGCATTGCTTCAGGAACGTCTCGATATTGGCAAAGGACTGCCGCGTCTGCGCTTCGAAATCTCCGTGCAGCGGCGATCCATCGGGCATTTGCGGCGCTCCATACCCGGCCAGCCAGATAATCTTCTGATCGTTACCGCTGGTGATGACGGCCGGAGAGAAAGACCGGTTCTTCTGCCAGGTACCGTGGATAAATTTGCGTTCCATGTTTTTAACCTCAGAGTAATTGCTATCCAGCAAAGCACGACGTTGTGTCGAGCGCGAGCATTGTCTGATTACGCGAGATCGTCGCCCGCACATTTCAGTTCGCCCGCTTGGGCGGCACCCACCCGAGTTGGAACGTCCACCACCTATTCCAGATACCCAGACGCTTCTTCAATCAGATGGGCCGCATTCCGACGGATGACGCCTACTTCAGCATATCGCCAACGGATCAGCGCAGTGGCGTCGGTGGAACATCCGCTGATCGGCATCAACTGCCGCCTGTGTGAACATTCGGACTACAGCGAACGGGCTTTTCCGCCATAAACCGGCGCCTGCTCATCGACGAGCACGGGCACTATATCTCCCCGGTCGCGTTTGTGGATTGAAAACGCCAGATGCCATCAGCATTTGATCCGTAATAAAAATTACGTAGATTAAATCTTATGTATCCTGCCCAGACAATTGACAACTCCACCGGCAATTTGTCGATCCTTAGGCCAATACGGGGCGCGGGCCGGTGACGGGTTTCGGAAAGCATCTGCTTACATGCGCGTCTCTGGCCGTTGCTGTTTTACCTGTCTGGCTTGCCGTCACCTTGCTGCCCAACCAAGGCGGGCTGCGGATCAAATACACCAGCGTCCGTACGGTCGCCGAAACCATCGACCTCTTTAAGGAAAACGGATTCGATCCGCAAAAGGACATAAGCGGAAACGATCCCGAATTACCACCGGTATTTATCACTGATCTGCCCGACGACCTGAAGGCGGTGCCAGATACAGATATCAGGAAAGCAGTGTTCATCTCCATCGTGCTGCCGCACGTGCTATTTGCCAATGAAAAGATCCGCGCCGACCGGCGAAGGCTGCAGCAACTTCACCGGTCGATCGCGAAAGAACGGACCCTGCGGACCCGTGATCGAAGATGGCTTGAGCAAATGGCAAAAAATTACCGCACCAGCCGGATGGACACAGAGGAACTGCTGCGAAGGGTGGATATCGTACCGCCGCGCCTCGCGGTCGCCCAAGCGGTTCAGGAAACCGGGTGGGGAACTTCGCGGTTTGCACAGGCCGGAAATGCGTTGTTCGGCCAGCACGCCCCCTTGGGGGCAGGGTCTATTCAGGCTTCGGGCAATGCGAAGGTCGCACTTAAATCGTTTGATACGCTACAGGACAGTGTCCGAGACTACATGCGTAACCTTAACCGTAACCGCGCGTACAGGGGTTTCAGAGCCGCGCGGGCAAGCATGCGCGCATCCCAGCGTCCGCTGGACGAAATAGAGCTCGTGGGCACTTTGGCACTGTACTCGGAAGAAGGCCGGGTCTATGTCGAGCGCCTGCGGACCGTGATGTACCTACCTGAGGTTCAGGCCGTGAAGCACGCCGGTTTCGTGGATCCACGTTGATCGACACTACTTCAGCATTATCGAAGACAAGTACGTCCCGATCCCGGCAACCGCGGCGGTAAGTGCCGTTCCCCAAGCAATATCCACAAGGACCATCGCCAGAGGCCAGTCACGCAAAGTTGCATAATTGGTCATGTCATATGTCGCGTAACAGAAGAACCCGAAAAGCGCGCCACTAATCGCCGCCACTTTCCAGTTTTCGGCTCCCCAGACGCAGAACCACACGATCCCCGCAACGTAGAAAACATAAAACAGCATGGCTGCTATCGGACGGAACTCATCCGCCAGCAGATGACCAATCTGCTCCCGGTAAAACGATTTCGCCGCAGCTCCGATCCAGGCCAAGTCGATCACCAGGAAGACGACGGCGCAAATCAACCAGGTCAGCAAGAACTTGGACATAGGATTCCTCCGGTTTCGCTTTGAGTAGATATACGCAGTTACTCAACAACCGGACCACCAGCAATACAGCTGGGCGTCACGACCGCCCCGTTTCCCGCATCATCTTCACAATCGTGGAAAAATCCATTTCTCCGTCGCGGTTCTCGCAAAAGGTCTCGTACAACGCTCATCCATGCTCCCCCAAAGGCGTAACAGCCCACGTCTTGGCCGCACGCTCCACCTTTTCGGTCACGATATCGTAGGCGGTGACGTCGTGTCCTGCCTTGACCAAATTGAGCGACATCGGCCCGCCGATGTTTCCGAGCCCGATAAAAGTGATTTTCGACATGAAACTCTTCCGTCCGCCGCCGCTGCTTGGCGACATGTCTCGTAGATCGCATAATGCCTTTCTTCAAACACCGGTAGCAATGGGAGGCGGGCATGTTCCTGCGGAATTACTGGTACGTCGCGGCGATGCCGCAGGAACTGGAGAACGGCGCTCTGCTAGGACGATGGATATTGGACGAACCTGTCCTTATCTACCGTACCGCTGACGGCGAAGTTACTGCGATGCGCGATATCTGCCCGCACCGCTCGGCGCGACTGTCGGCCGGCGAACGCGACGGCGATACAGTGCGCTGCCTCTATCACGGCCTGGAATTCGGGCCCGACGGCACATGTCTTCGGGTCCCGGCCCAGGACGGCACTCCACCGAACGGGCTGCGCGTTCAATCATACCCGGTTGCGGAAAAATGGCGGCTGATCTGGATATGGATGGGCGCCCCCGAGCTCGCGGATGAAAACCTGATTCCGGATTTTCACTGGAACGACGATCCCGACTGGTTTCCGGTTGGGGACTACATGCATCTGGACTGTCACTACCAGTTGCTCGCTGACAACCTGATCGATCTCTCGCACGAAGCCTATGTGCACCGCGGTACTATCGGAACCGATGCTGTTTCCGAAACACCTGCAACGGCGCGGCTGGATGGCGAACATGTGACGGTGGAACGGATTATGCCCGGGTGTCCGGCACCGCCTTTTTATCGAAAACTCAAAGGGTACGACGGTACGATCGACCGGATGCACCGCATCCATTTCGATCCTCCCGCGACCATAATGATCGAAAGTAAATCGACGCCAACCTCCAGCGCCGAGCCCGACGACGGCTTGGAATATCGGGTGTTGTGCGCGATCACGCCGGAATCCGAATTATCGACGCATTTCTTCTGGGCTGTGCCACGAAATTTCAACCCGGAGCGGCAGGTGACCGAAATGATGTATCAGGGTTCAAAGGCAGTGTTCGAGGAAGACATCGATGTGCTTAACCGGCAACAGGAAGTGTTGAACCGCGTGGCGACGGGGTCTGACTGGCAGAATATTAATTCAGACGCTGGGTCAGTCTACGCCCGCCGGGTTATTGAGAAACTGCTGACGACGGAAGCACAGGCAGAATGAAAAGCGAAACGCCGGCGTGACCGGTGTCTGTACCTAGAGCTTATTCAATAACATCATCAAACGCCTTGGCGTCACGGGTAGCTCTGTCACCGCGCCGGGCGCTCCCAAGGCATCGTCAATTGCGGAGGCTACCGCCGCGCCAACAGCATTGATCCCGCCCTCACCCGCGCCTTTGATCCCGAGCGGATTCAGAGGGCTTGGGGCATCTTCGGTCAGCACAATCTCCGCCTCCGGTACTTCCGTTGAACCCGGCATGATGTAATCAGCGAAGGTTGACGAGAGCGGTTGACCCGACCCATCATAGATAAATTCCTCGAACAGGGCTCCGCCAACTCCCTGGGCCAGACCACCCTGGAGCTGACCCTCCACCAGCATCGGGTTGATCGCACAACCGATATCGTAGGCGATCATGAATTTTTCGACGGTCGTAATCCCCGTTTCACGGTCGATAGCGACTAGCGCGGCGTGCAACCCATATGGATAGTTCATGTGCGTCGTGTCGTAGCGGCCTTCGGCAGACAGCACAGCATCGTCCGACGCCGCGACCATCTCGGCGAATGAAATCGAGGCACCTGACCCGGCATCGCGGGCCTCACCATCCCCGAACTCGATATCGGCAGCATCGGCCTGAAGTTTTTCCGCCGCCAGATCGCGTAACCGGTCACTCAGGGCTACACTCGCCAGACGCGTCGCTTCACCGGTCATCACTGTCGTGCGCGAAGCGTGGCTGCCATAACCTTCGTCGATGAGGTCCGTACGTCCGTGCTGAACCTCGATCGCTGCGTAATCGACTCTCAAAGTTCCGGCACATATCTGCGCCATAACGGTTAGCACGCCCTGCCCCAGATTTGCTGCGCCGGTGACGACCGTGACCTTGCCGTTGGCATCGAGATCGACCCGCACTTTGTCGGTCGGACCCAAACCTGATTTTTCCACGAAGAAACCGAGCCCGGCGCCGACGGTTTCACCTCCCGCACGCCGGCGCTCGACCGAGTTGCGCAGCTCAGCCCAGCCGAACCTATCAAGGGCATTTTCCAGAAGTCCGGCGTAATCCCCTGACTCCAGCACCACATCGACTTCAAGCGCATCCAGCGGACGCGTGTAGGGTATGGCATCGGCCGGTATCAAGTTGCGTCGCCTCACCTCTACGGTGTCGATTCCGACCCGACCAGCAACGGCATCGAGCAAACGCTCGCGGACAAAGGTTCCTTCATAGCGACCCGGCGCGCGATACGTTGCCGCCGGCGTCTTGTTCGTCAAGCGAACATGCCCGGCTACCCGGTAGGCAGGCACCTCGTATGGGCCTAGCATTAGGCCCGCCGTCATATCAGGAACGCGGACACCATGGGTGCGCAGATACGCGCCCTGATCGTGAAAGAACTCATTGTCGATGCCGAGAATACGCCCGTCGGCGTCGATGGCAGCGCGGATACGATGTGTCTGTTGTCGCGACTGGTTAGCACTCAGCAGATGCTCACGCCGATCCTCGATCCAGCGCACCGGGCGTCCGAACCGGACCGCAGCGGCGCAAATGACGAAATCTTCGGGATATAACTCACCGCGGATGCCAAATCCGCCGCCCACACTGCCTTCGAAAAGATCCACGCTCGCCGGATCCAACCCGAGGGTCCGCGCGATCTGATCGCGGTTGGGGTGCGCACGCTTGGTGGCACCGTAATATTCCAGTCCGCCGGAGTCGGGGTTGATCCGCGCAAGACCACCCCGGCATTCCAACGGTACTCCGGAATGACGTCCGGTGCGCAACTCCAGTTCGACGATATCGTAGGCAGCATCAAAGGCCGCTTCTAAATCGCCATATCCCTTTTCAATAATCGTCGCTTCGGTATCGTTATCGCCTGCGAACTCTCCCGGCGCCACTGTTGCGTCGGTAATGGGCGGCTTTTCGTCGATATCGGCCCTGACTAGGGCGGCAGCATCCTCCGCCGTATATTCGTCTTCCGCGAAGACGATGGCGACCGGTTCACCTACGTAGCGCACCCGTCCCGTCGCCAGTACTGGCTGCCTATAGGGTTCGAGGCCTGTGTATTTTGTAGCGCGAAACTCGATCGGCGGGATGTCGGCAACGTCGCGCGCTGTCCATATGGCATGCACACCCGGTATCTCCGCCGCGATCGTCGTATCGATCAACCGGATATCGCCGTGGGCGACACTGGACCGCACCACACGCATATGCACCGTATCAGGAAATTGCCAATCGGCGGCGAACGTGCCCTCCCCTGCAAGCAGCGGAGCATCTTCCAGCCGCAAAACCCGCTCTCCAATCGGTCCCCGCTTGATGTTTGTCATGCGCCGATTGCGTCCAGTGTCCAGCGCGATATCGCCATTAGCGCCCGATCCGCCCGATAGGGTGCGACAAGTTGAATGCCCACCGGCAGGCCGCTCGGGCCTGTGTGAACCGGCAGCGTAATCGTAGGCACGTGGAGCATCGTCCAAAGTGCCTGGAAGCGTGGGCTGCCGGTATCGGTGAGCCCGACAGGCGCTTCGCCGTCGACCACCGGAGTCAGCAAAACGTCGCATCCCTCGAATGTCTGGTTCATCCGCACCCGGCACGTTTCCATCAGATACATCGCGTCAAGATAGTCCTCGAACGGCGTATCTATACCGTACTGTAGGGTATTTTGAAGCTGTTCGCTGAGACGGTCTTTGTCGTTGGCCCATTCGCCCGCCATCGCAACCGCGCGCTCGCGTGCGTTGATCCGGCCCCTCACATCGGCCAGCCACTCGAACTCCTCGGGCAGTTCGAAATCGCGGATCGTCGCGCCGGCCGCGTTCATCGCATCCGCCGCTTTTTCGACTGCCTGCTGGGTTTCCGCCTGCGCATCGTCCCACATCCAGGTTTTGCAGAGACCAACGACTGGTGGCCGTGGCATGTCCGGCGCAGGTTGGTGATCCTTGGCCAAAAGAGCAGACGTAACCAGTTCGACATCGTCGACGGTGCGCGCGTGCAGCCCCAGCGTATCTAGGCTTTCGGCTGCAGGAAAAACGCCTTTCAGGCTGAAGGTATCGAAACTCGGCTTGAAGCCGACGATGCCACAATAGGATGATGGACGCAGCACCGAGCCGCCGGTCTGCGTTCCAAGCGCTACCGGCACCATGTTATCGGCCACGGCCGCGCAGGACCCGCTGGAAGAACCGCCCGGTGTCCGCGCGGGATCATGGGGATTTGCCGTTTTGCGTGAGGTTAACCCGGCGAATTCGCAGGTGACGGTTTTGCCAAGGATCACCGCTCCAGCAGCTCGCAGCCGCGCCACGCAGGACGCATCCGTCTGCGGGCGGTAACCATCATAGATGGGCGACCCCATGCCGGTGGGCATATCCCTTGTATCGATAATGTCCTTTACGCCGACTGGAACCCCGGCAAGAAGCCCCTTGTCGGCGGTTGCATCCACTGCCCGCGCCTGCGCCAATGCTAGATCCGGGTCGATAAATTCCCAGGCCATTACTGCGTCCTCTCGGGTCGCGACCCGGTCGAGACACCCTTGGGTGACGGCCTCGGCTGTGAAACTTCCAGAAGCGACGCCCGAAGAGATCTCGGTGGCCGAGAGCGAATTCAAATCCGCTGCCATCTCACGCTTTCTCCGCATCGCGTATTGCCGCCCAAACTCTCACCGGACTGGCTGGCATGTCAAGGTCTCGGATTCCCAGCGGGCTTAGCGCATTCATCACAGCATTCATCATGACCGGCATGGCCCCAACACAACCGGCCTCACCGACGCCTTTAACACCGAGCGGATTAGTCGCGGTGGGCACTGAATTCGCCTGAACTTTGATATTGCAAAAGTTATCGGCTCGCGGCATGCCGTAATCCATGAATGAGGCCGTCAGCAACTGACCGTCTGCATCATAGACCGTATTTTCCAACAGAATCTGCCCCACACCCTGCGCCACGCCGCCATGAACCTGTCCATGCACCAGCAGCGGATTCAGTATCGTACCGAAATCGTCGACGACGACGTAGTTCAGCACTTCAACCATGCCGGTTTCCGGATCAATCTCGACCTCGCAGACGTGACAGCCGTTCGGATAGCTAGGCTCCTTACCGTGATAGGCGGCATGGGCGAGCATGCCAGGTTCCATACCTCCGGGCAGGTTTGCACCCGTAAACGCGTTTCGAACAACATCCGCCAGAGATACGTTTCGGTCGGTTCCGGCAATGGTGTAGGTACCGTCTTCGAACTCGATATCATCGACCGCCACCTCTAGCACGACAGAGGCGATTTGACGCCCCTTTTCGACAATCTTGTCAGCGGCCATCACCAACGCCGCCGTGCCCATGGCGGACGACCGCGAACCACCGGCACCGGTGCCGTGGGCCAGCCGATCGGTATCGCCCTCGATCACACGCACCTGATCGGCTTCCAGTCCAAGCCGGTCACACAAAAGCTGGGTGTACATCGTGGTGTGCCCTTGGCCCTGATTGGTCGTCCCGGACAGCATTGTCACTGTACCGGACGGATCGAAACGGATCTCCGCGGTTTCGACACCGGGCGGCGCGGCGCGTTCAATGGCATTGGCAACACCGAGTCCCCGAAGTTTGCCGTCCGCATCCGACTGAGCTTTTCGCGCTGCGTACCCATCGACGTCGGCCAGACGCAACGCGTCGTCCATATTTTTCTCGAATTCGCCGGAATCGTAGGTGAACGTCAGCGATGTCTTATAGGGCATCGCATCGGCGGGAATCACGTTGCGGCGGCGGAGGTCAATGGGGTCAAAGCCAAGCTCGTACGCTGCGATGTCAATCATACGTTCTATAATGAAGGCGGCTTCTGGTCGGCCTGCCCCGCGATAAGGCGCTGTCGGGTGACTGTTGGTGAAAACGCCGACAACCTCCACGTAGGCTGCGGGAGTTGTATAGACGCCGGACAATGTACCCAGATTGTTAGTCGCAGGGCCGGCGCCGATGGGTGAGAAATAGGCGCCGATGTTTACTAGGTTGCGGAGCCGAAATCCAAGGAACTTGCCGTCCTTATCAAGAGCCAGTGCTGCATCCGCGACGTTGTCTCGCGCATGAAAATCAGAGAGAAACCCCTCGGTCCGTTCGCTGGTCCATTTTACCGGGCGTCCTGACTGCCGTGCTGCGAATAGTGCCATCAGGTATTCCGGATAGACATTCGCTTTGATTCCGAAACTGCCCCCGACATCGGGCGCAATCACCCTTATCTGAAATTCATCTACGCCGATTACGGTTGCGGAGAGAATTTTGCGCACCAACCAGGGGTGCTGCACCGGCGCTCGCAACGTGTAGTGATCTGTCCGCCCATCGTGAATAGCGAGACAGGCGCGCATTTCCATCGCATTTCCCAGCACTCGGTTGATGTTGAACCGCTGCTCGATGACGTGGTCGGCCCGGTCGAAAGCATTTTCCGTCGCGGGCTTGTCGCCAATCTCGTGCACCAGGGCTTCATTGTTGCCGATATCAGGCCACAAGATTGTTGCGTCGTCATCGAGGGCCGAGGCCGTGTCAGCCGATCCCGGCAGGGGGTCGTAGTCGACCACAACCAGATCAGCGGCATCTTTCGCCTGGGTCGCCGTTTCAGCGATCACGAAAGCCACGCCCTCGCCCACCATTCGCACACGGTCGACTGCCAGCGGGTAGAAATCAGGCAAAATGAAATTGGCGCCACCCCGGCGTTTCACCGGTGGCCCGATATGAGGGATCGTTCCCCAACCCGCGTCGGTGTAGTCCCGTCCGGTAAAAACAGCGACTACACCTTCAGATGCTAGCGCAGCGGACGCGTCTATCCCCGCAATATCGGCATGGGCATGCGGTGACCTGACGACAACACCATATAGTTGACCGTGTGCATTATCGTCATCGATAAAATCACCGCGGCCAGTCAGCAGCTTCGGATCCTCGAACCTAGGTATGGATTGACTGATCCCGTACTCGCCCACCGTGCCTGTCCTCCAGCCAGAATTTACTGTTACAATATACGTTCTTGACCGACGGAAAGGTAAGTGGGGCGGGGTGTTTTATCCGGCTAAAACAATCCAACCCAAACGACCTGGCGCCGGTTACGATCCGATCGGACTACTGCCATAAGAGCGGTCTTCCATCGCCGGTTACTCTATATCCAGCGTCTGAAAGCTCCATTAAAAGGCATTTTACAGCTCAGAAAGAGCGGTTTTCATCGGTCGGCCTAGTTTACAGTTTCGTGTCGCAAAACTGTTAAAAAATTCTTAACCCTCTGATAAGTAGGCCTAATAAAGTTTTCCGTAGTTATTGCGTCGACCTGCACGCAAATTCCAATTTCATCAATGGTGGTTGCGTTGGATGTTGAAGAGCATCGGCGAACTCGATGAGCACCACCGGCCCTTTGAATTATATGAGCAGTATCATTGGCGTGAGAAAAAAGGAGATTGTCGTATTCGTGGTGATGTCACGAGTATTTTTGATAGCGGCGGCAACTGCCTTCCCAAACCTGCGAATCACGATCACCCACGACAGCCAGTTCGACAAGTCGAGCTTCAATTTCGACAAGTCTCGCTTTAATTCGGTTCTCAAAGTTCCGAAACCCAAGATAACACCGAAATTGGTTCTCGGTACTGCGCTGGTCAGCGCCAATCTGGTGGCGCGTCGGAAGTGGCGCTAAACCGCGCAGACATCTGTCAAAGAGTGGGTCGATGACCCGCTTTTTTTATGACTTGTCGGCTGGAAGCGCGGTAATACGAATTCCCGCGCCTGGTGATTTGTACTTCCGGTTTATCCAGATCAGCAACGACGTTAGGGCCTCGGCCGCGACAGCATTGTCGAGTGGCCCGGCCTCAATCGCGTTCAACCCCGCTGCCTCTGCAAGCCTTACGACCTCGCTCCGTGCCGTCGGGTCATCACCTGTCACCAGTACATCGCATTCGATGACATGCGCGGGATCCTGCAGATGCCCGGCCGATACATTCTGAAAAGCGGAAACCACACGGACACCCTCGCCCAGAACGGTCTGCGCGATATGCGCCGCACTGCCTTCTTCGGGTAACTGAACGCGCATAACCCTCGGCGGCACAAGCGGAACCGTCACATCGACCAGTACCTTGCCCTGCAGGGTCTCTCGCAGCGCCGTGAGCGTTGTCCGTTGCGCCTGGTAGGGCACCGTCAGCACCGCGATATCACATGCCGTAGCAGCAGTCGCGTTATCCATTCCCTCTGCACCGATCTTCGCCGCGAAATCGACGGCACGCTCTTCAGACCGCGATCCCACAAGCACCCGGTATCCTGCAGCCGCCCAGCGTGCAGCGAGCCCCGACCCCTCTGCCCCTGTTCCGCCTAGCACTGCAATTACCGGAAGCTGATCGATCATTCTGCGGCCACTCCGTGAGCGTATTTGGACGCTGGGGTTTGAACCGGCGCATTGAGCGCTACGGCCGATCGCCCGGCCAGCGTTCGTTCCCTCGAGACGTTTTCGTACAGGGTGGATCTTTGCCGCGCAGTACGGCCAAGACCGGCAATCAGCGCTTCGATTGCCTCCGGCGAGAATTCCTGACCGTGAGATGCGCCTGCGGCGCGGGAAATGGACTCATTCATCAGTGTGCCCCCCAGATCATTCGCGCCTGCATTCAGGCAGGCAGCCGCCCCTTCGGTGCCAACCTTGACCCAACTTGTCTGGATGTTGCGTATGACAGGGTACAGCACTAGCCGCGCGACCGCATGCATGAGAACAGCTTCTCGGAAAGTCGGTCCCCTCCGGGCGATCCCCTTAAGATAAATCGGCGCTTCCATGTGCACGAAGGGCAGCGGCACGAATTCTGTAAATCCTCCAGTGCGCTGCTGAAGGTCTCGCAAGCGCAACAAATGCCCCGCCTGATGTAACGGTTGTTCCAGATGCCCAAACATTATAGTCGCCGTTGACCGCAACCCGACAGCGTGCGCCGTTTCCATCACTCCCAGCCACTCGTCGGTGGAGAGTTTGTCGGCGCACAGAACCGCGCGCACTTCATCGTCGAGAATTTCCGCCGCCGTGCCCGGCAACGATCCGAGCCCCGCTTCTTTCAACCGCGCCAGATAGTCCACGACAGACAACCCAAGCGTCGCTGCACCCTGCGTAATTTCTAGTGGCGAAAACGCGTGGACATGAATATCGGGGGCAGCCGATTTCACGGTCTCGACGATCGACGCGTATGTCTCGCCGGTATAATTGGGATGAATACCTCCCTGGAGGCAGACTTCGGTTGCACCGCGCGCCCAGGCTTCGGACGTCCGCCTTGCGATTTCATCAAGCGCAAGGTCATACGGCACACCACGAAGATTGGCACTCAGCTTCCCTTTTGAAAATGCACAAAACCCGCAACGGTATCCGCACACATTGGTATAATTGATGTTGCGGTTGACAGCGTAGGTCACGGTATCTCCTGATACCGAAGATCGGAGCGCATCTGCCGCCGCGACCACTTCGGCATATGCCGAACCACGGGCTTTAAACAGGTCCACGACCCGGTCCACGCTTAACCTGCCCCCTGCAACGGCAATATCGATTGCGCCTCGGACCACAAATCCTTCGCCGCCGATCACTGCTGGTGCTCGCGGTGCCTGATCCGGCATGCCGGGAGCCCAACGGTCGTCCCTTGCCAATCCATCGGCATCCATCGAGCGCAATACTGCCGGCCGCACCGCATCGTCGAGCCAACCGTCCTCAAAAACGTAACGCGGATAAACCGGCAGTCGGGCCGCAAGGGCCCTCCCCTTCGATGCCGCACCGTTTCGCAGCATGGCGATTTCCGGCCAGGGCGCTTCCGGGTTCACGTGATCGAGCGTAACCGGCGAAACACCGCCCCAGTCGTTGAGTCCCGCTTCAATAAGTTCAGGAAAATCGTCGGCACTGAGGTTCGGGGGGGCCTGGATAGAGATATCCTGGCCGAACAGCTCGCGGGTCGACCGGATCGTCCATTTCAGGTCTTCCAGCGACGGCTCCGGCTTATCCGACATCTGCGTCCCCGGTTTCGCCCGGAAATTCTGAATGATGATCTCCTGAATATGGCCATAGCGATCATGCAGGTGCTTTATCTCTGAGAGGGCCGCAAGCCGTTCATCCCGGGTCTCGCCAATACCGATCAATATGCCGGAGGTAAACGGCACCCGTGCTTCCCCGGCGAGGCGAATGGTTTCCAATCGGGCAGACGGGTCTTTGTCAGGTGATCCGAAATGGGGACCACCTTTCTGCATCAACGAGGGCGCAACACCCTCCAGCATCATGCCCATCGATGCGGAAACCGGGCGCAGCAACGCAACATCGTCAGCCGTCATCACCCCGGGATTTAGATGCGGCAGCAAACCGGTCTCTTCAAGCACCAGTCTCGCCATTTCTGCCAGGTAGGAAATCGTCGTTTCGTGACCTAATTCAGTCAGCTCTTCGTGTGCCGTCCGGTAGCGAAGCTCCGGCTTGTCGCCCAGCGTGAACAAGGCCTCAGTACACCCTGCGTCGGCTCCCGAGCGGGCGATCGCCAGCACGTCATCAGACGTCAAATAGGCGGTTTCGCCCCGCTTCGGCGGATGCGCGAAGGTGCAGTAGTGGCACACATTGCGGCACAGCTTCGTCAGCGGGATAAACACCTTGGGACTATAGGTAATTAGGCCGTCGGAAATCATCAGTGGTGCAACCGCAATAGAGGAAATTTAATGCAATGCCGTCGCCCGCATTGGGATCTCAATACGCGACCTTGATGCTGAGACAGAAAAGGGTGAATCCACGACGGGGTCAAGTGATGCTTCTTAAATAAAAGGGTATGCTTTCAGAGCCCGAAGATGCATCTGGCATCAATCCATAGTCGGGCCGAAAACCACTACATCGCAAGTCTGATGAACGTTCACAGACACATTTGGATGGTGCTGAATGACCCCGCTTCGAAGTGCGACTAAGTCTGTTTTGCCGGAACAAAGAAGCTCAGGCTAGTAACCTACTATCACCTCACCTGAATTGGGGCTGATTACCTGGCCGGAAACCAGATCGGTCTCTGCACTAGCGAGCCACGCGACGGCGTAGGATATATCGATCGGTTTACAGAATTGTCCCAGTGGCATGAGTTTCTCACGCTCCGCGATTTTTTCTGGCGGGTTGGAGCCCTGCGTCATGCCGGTGACAATGAAACCCGGGGCGACAGCATTGACCTTGATCCGCCATGGCGCGAGCTCCCGCGCCCAACTTTTGGTGAATCCGGAAATCGCCGCCTTCGAAGCCGCGTAGTGGCTAGCCAACTGGCTACCGCCCATGGCGTAGATCGACGAGATATTGATGACCTTTCCGTCCTTCTTTTCCTTCATGCCAGGAAGAACGGTCTGGGTGGCAAAGAACGTGCCGCGTACATGCACTTCGAACATCTGATTATATATGTCTTCCGTGATGTCCTCTATCGTGCGCCGCGCGCCACCGACGCCGGCATTGTTGACCAGAACGTCAACCGGGCCGGCCGCCCTGATTCCGTCTGTGAACGCAGGCACGTCCCGGATATCGGCGACGACGACCGTCGCGTCGCGCCCATGGCCCCGAACCATCTCTGCGGTTTCTTCTGCACCATCAGCCTTGATGTCGTGAACGACGATGTCCGCGCCGCGTTCCGCCATAAGCACAGCGTGGCTCTGCCCCATGCCACCGCCGGCACCAGTAATTAGCGCGCGTTTTCCTTCGAGCGTCGCAGTCATGCTTCCTCCCCGTAGATTGTTCACAAGCTAGCGAGTTCGGTATACTTCGCCAAAACAACAAATGCTATCTGAGCGAGGCACCGCGGCATGGGCGACCCGAATTACGATCCGAAGAACCACAAACTGATGACTTTCCATGACGCCATCGCAAAATTCCGCGACGGGTCTGATACACCCCGCGCGTATCTGGAACGCTGCCTGGAAAGAATAGACGCCATTGAAAATGATGTGATGGCATGGGAAATCATCAATACGGAACCAGCCCGCATGGCGGCGGACGATGCCGGCAAACGCTATGCGGACGGCAATCCGCTGTCGCCTGTCGACGGCATGCCGATTGGCATCAAGGACCTAATCGAGACCGTCGATATGCCAACTGAGTATGGCAGTGAGCTGTTCAGGGATCACCGGCCGATCCGTGACGCAGCCTCTGTAAACGCACTGCGTAAAGGTGGAGCTATCATTCTGGGCAAGACGGTGACGGTTACCTTTGGGGGGGGCGATCCGTCCCGCACCCGCAATCCGCACGATCTGACCCGCACGCCGGGAGGATCTTCGTCCGGTACAGCGGCGGCGGTCGGCGGCGGCACCATACCGGGTGCGCTTGGCACGCATGCGCGCGGATCCACGATACGCCCGGCCAGTTTTTGCGGCGCCTACGCGATCAAGGCCACGTTCGGTGCGCTGAACCGACAGGGAGTATTTTCCGCGGCGCACAGCATGGATCATCTTGGTGTATTCGGCGGCGATCTATCGGATGTCTGGACCATGTCGCGGCATATTTCGAAACACGGTGGCGGCGACCCGGGGTACCCAGGCCTTTTCGGCGGAGATAGGGCGCCGCCGCCTCGAAAACCGGCACGCCTGATCCGGTTGGAAACCGCAGGATGGAACCAGACCGATGATGCCACTAAAGCTGTGTTCGAAGATTTCCTTGGGGGCTTGCGTGACGCTGGCATTGAAATTTTCGACCGGACCGATGACCCGTCGATTGACGCCTATGAGCAGGTCTTCGCCGATATCCCGGAACTCTGGCGCAGCCTGTACCGTTTCGAATTCCAATGGCCGATGCTGCAATACAAGGAACGCTACCCGGATCAGATACCGCCTCGCCTCCTGATGGGATTGAAGGAAGCTGAAGGGCTGAGCCAGGCCGAATACCGGGAGGCGTTAAACCGCCGGGTACGAATTCGCGACCTACACCGACAGCTGAGTCATCGCGCCGATGCTTTTGTCACGTTGTCGTCTCCCGGTCCCGGCCCGGTTGGCTTGGACCAGGGCAGCGCCGTGTACAATGAAGGATCGTCCGTGATCGGCATGCCGGCGCTGTCGCTGCCGCTGATGGCCGTCGACAGCGCACCTGTAGGCGTGCAGATACTCGGCCAGTTCGACGAGGACGAACGCCTAACCGCCATCGGGCGATGGATAGCGGAAGAGCATTTCAATAGCTGAACGTGGAGACTGGAATGTCCAGGCTTAAAGACAGGGTCGCCGTAATCACCGGTGGATCGCAGGGGATCGGCGCGGCTTACGCGCGTAGTTTTACGGCGGAAGGTGCAAAGGTCGTGATCGCTGATGTTGCGCCTGCTGACAATCTAATCGCCGAGATTGAGGAAGTGGGCGGCACCGCGATGTTTATTGAAACCGACGTTACGAACGAGGCAGCCGTTACCAAAATGGCAACCATGGCGGTGGATGCATTCGGCCGGATCGATGTGCTGGTGAACAACGCGGCGCTGTGGGTGAACATTCCCGCAAAACCGATCCTGGATATCCCTAAGGAGGAATGGGACAGGGTTCTCGACGTCAACATCAACGGTATGTTCCTCTGTACCAAAGCTGTAGTGCCGCAAATGCGGGCACAAGGATATGGCAAAATCATTAATATCTCATCGGGGCGCGCGCTGAAGGGATATACCAACCTTCTACACTACGACACATCCAAGGGGGCCGTTATCTCTTTCACCCGATCAATCGCCCGCGAACTGGGCGATGACGGTATCCGGGCCAATACAATCGCACCCGGCGGTATCATGACGGAGGCAGTGCTGGCACATGATGTTGTCCGAACCCACATCGCCAAGGGGACGGCAACCCGCGCAATCAAACGAGAACAGGTACCGGAGGACGTAGTCGGTGCCTGCATCTTTCTCGCCAGCGCGGAGAGTGATTTCATCACGGGTCAGGTTCTGGCAGTCGACGGTGGTTCTGCGATGAACTGACAAGCGCCGGATTTGCGCCTTGCAATCGAGGTGCACATCAACTATATAATATCAAATGATATGATGCAGAGTGTGGATTCATGACTGAACAGGTCGATAAATCCCGTCCGATAGAAAACACTACAGTTTTCACTTCGGAAGAAACCCAGCGTGGATACAGGCTCAACAAGTTTGCTATGTCCATGTGTAAACCGGAAAATCGGGAGGCGTTCGTGGAGGACGAAGAAGCGGTCCTTGCGGCAGCCGATCTGACAGAGACGGAACGCCAACTGATCCGCGACCGTGACTGGCGCACAATCATGGACGAGCATGGCGGCAATATTTACATGATCATTAAGATCGGTGCCGTTATCGGGCACGGGCTGTATCAGATCGGCGCGCATCAGCGAGGCGAAACCTATGAGGAATTCCTCTCTACCCGCAACGCCGCAGGCGCAAGGTAGAGAGAACCCGTCATGGCTAAAATAATCGCCGGTATCGGCACATCTCATGTACCGTCTATCGGTGTCGTCCACGATCAGGGACGCCATGACGAGCCCGACTGGAAACCCTTGTTCGACGCCTACGGACCCGTCAAGAAATGGCTGAACGAGATCAAACCGGACATCGCCATCGTCGTTTATAACGACCACGGTTGCGATTTCTTCTTTGACAAATACCCGACCTTCGCGATCGGTGCCGCCGAGAAATACGAGGTGGGCGACGAAGGTTGGGGCCGCCGTCCCCTGCCCGCTTTTGCGGGCAATCCCGACTTTTCCTGGCACCTCTGCAATTCGCTGGTATATGACGAATTCGACATCACGGTATGCCAAGAAATGGCTGTCGAACACGGCTTCATGGTGCCGATGCACCTTTGCTGGGACCACAATGATACATGGCCGGTGCAGGTCGTGCCCGTGGCGGTGAACGTGATCCAGCATCCGTTGCCCACCGCTCTGCGCTGCTGGAAACTTGGCCAGGCGATCCGCAGGGCTGTAGAGAGTTGCCCCGATGATCTAAAAGTCGTGATCCTTGGAACGGGCGGCATGTCGCACCAGCTGAATGGTGCCCGCTTCGGTCATCTGAATACGGACTTCGACAAAGACTTCCTCGACAAGATTGAAGCCGACCCCATGGCACTGACGGAAATGACCCATCAGCACATAATGGAAGAAGCCGGTGCAGAAGCCGTCGAGTTAATTATGTGGCTGACCATGCGCGGTGCACTGAGTAGCGACGTCAGCCGCGTACATCGGAATTACTATGCGCCCATGACCACGGGTATGGGCCTTATCGCTATGGAAGACGCTTGCCTGAACAGGCTGACCTAATCAACACACACGGAAAGCTGTATAGGGGGAGCTCGCGTCGTCATCATCAGCGGCGGGCCGAGTGCCTGCTCTGGCACCTGACCTAGATGCCCTAAAAGTTGCCGAATAACGACCCGTTCGACCAATGCATCCATGAGGGCAAACTAATGTATCTATCCAAGCCAGAAAAGGCGATGGCCGCGCTGTTGGAGCAATATTCGGACCTACCGTTCGAGGGGTTACTGACGCGGCCCTCGGGAAAGAACTGGGGGTCCATCAGCGACATTCAATCGATTGCCTCATACTTATCCCGTTTAACACCGGCCAGGTTCTGACCCTCCACACGGATTAGGCGGGTGGTGGCAGTGCGCGACGGCGAATGCAGGTCACCCTCGTTATAGAGATGCGCGTGCCCCCGGGTCAGATCATATTCCCTGACCTTCTTCACCTTGCCAGGCTCACCGTCTTTCGGGGACTTGACCTTTTCCCAGTCGGTCATCGTGGTGACGCCATCAGCCTGCGAATAGATTGCCCAGCTGGGACCATGGTCATGAGGATTGGAACCCTTTGCTCCTTCGTAAACGTGCGCAAGGATACAGAATCCATGCTTTTCGTCTTCGTAAATCAACTGTCGTGGCGTCGTGTTTTCGGGGCCGAGATGCGTTGCAACGAAATCATCATCCTCGCAGGCCATTGCGACGTAGTCGCGAACTTTTGCACGTCCTGCAGGGCCTGGATCGACATCCATCGCAGCGCGGCAATCGGCTGACAGTTTTTCGAGTGTATAGCTCATTGGGTGAGAAACTCCAGTCGTATGCAAATATCGCGGTATTTTAGTCTCGTTGACAGATAGCGCAATTCGCCCGGATATCCTTTATGTCAATCAAAGACGGTTTCCGAATAATGATTTGCATCGACAATGGCTTCGATCACCGTTGGACCATCCGACCGGAGTGCCTTGCCGAGTTCGGCCCGCAGTGTTTCCATATTTCGGGCGCCTACCGCAGGTACGCCGAAGTAATGCTCGGGCGGGTCGCGATACTCCTCTTCCTGCAGCGCAGTGCCATAGATCGGCAACTGGCGGCGTTCCTGTTTTACCCGTATCAGGCCAAGCCAGCGGTCGTCGAGCACCACGACCGGCAGGCAGATGCCAAGTCGCTTGGCTGTCGCCATCTCGCCACAGGTCATCTGGAAACATCCGTCACCCAAAACGCAGACCACCGGTAAATCCGGTCGCGCTAGTTTGGCTGCGATAGCAGACGGCAAGCCGAACCCCATCGAAGACCAACCATTAGTAATGTGAAACGTTCTCGGCGCGTGGCTTGTCCATTGGCTGGCGATCTGATGTGTATGGGCTCCGACATCGAATGTCAGGATTCCATCCACTGGGAGCATGTCGCGAACCACGTCGATCGCCTCGTGAGGGCTAAAATTTTCTTCGTTAGGGCGTAGGGCCGCCTGAAAAGCCGTTCGGTGGCTTTCTATCTCCGCATCTGTCCAGTCGTTTTGACACTGTTCCGCACCGACAAATGCCGACAGGGCATCATCGAGATCTCCTGTCACTTCTCCTTTTACCTGGACGGATGGTGCGACGTCGGCCTTTTCGATATCGACCTGGAGCAGCGGCGTATCGCCGATCCAGGCTTCGTATTCCACCTCTATGGTATCGTACCCCAACCCTACGATCAGGTCCGATTTTCGCAGGAATGCTCGCTGCATCTGCCTCTTGCCCCGCTCGATACAGCCGATAGATAACGGATGATCTTCGTCGATCATCCCTTTAGCCATTGTAGTGGTGGCGAATGGAATTCCGTGATGTTGGACAAAGCTTCGCAACAAATCCGGGTTTGCCATCCGCATCGCACTGGAGCCTATCAGGGCTATCGGACGCTTCGCCGCACTGAGTATTTCGTGGCCAGCGTCTATCGCGGCAGCATCCGCTGGTGAAATTCGGCCGAGCACGGGGATCTCGGGAATACTCTCCGTCGCCGGCGCCAGCGCGACGTCCTCCGGCAGGTCAAGATGCACTGGCCCTCTCGGTTCCGACATCGCGATTGCGACAGCTTCGATGACAGTTTCGGCAACCGACCCTTCTCGTAAGGCCAGCGTCGCCTTGGTGATCGGCGCAAACAGCTGATGGTGATCGATATACATCTGAATCCGTCGCCCAAGCTGATCGGTATTCAGATTGCAGGTGATCGCGATCATGGGCGAGCGATCGAGCCAGGCATTGCCGACGCCTGTCGCGAGGTTGGTCGCACCCGGTCCAAGCGTTGCAATTCCGAGACCCGGCGCATCGGTCATGCGACCCATAACATCGGCTGCAAAACCGGCGGATCCTTCGTGCGCCGTCAGGACGAAGGGCAGATCGTGGAGCCGCATAGCGTCCATTAGTGGCAATACATTTCCGCTGGGTATTCCGAAACCGTAAGTGGTTCCCGCCCGTTTGAGGATTTGAACAATTAGTTCCGCGTTGTTCATGGTCTATTCCGTTTGCTTTGCACCCACATACCCTGCACCTCGGGTGGGTGCAACCAAATGCATAAGCCTATAGCGCAGTGTCGCATTGACATCAGGTCCTGTGCCACACAGTTTGCGGCGATGGATAAGAAGATCGGCGTTCTACCCGCAGCCGTCGCAATGGCTGGCATCATTTGCGGAGTATTCCTCTGGTTCCAACCGGCACCAGCAGGCACACTCCCGGACATGATGAAGATCGCCGCGGTGGTCGTCATCGCGGTATCGTTGTGGGCTAGCGGCATCGTTCCGGAATACTTCACCGCGATCATTATCTTTTTCTTGGCTGTGGTGCTTACTGATGCTGGCGCGAAAACGGTATTCTCGGGTTTTCACTCTGCCGCCGTCTGGATGATCTTCGGCGGACTGATCATCGGTGCGGCCGTACAGGAAACCGGTTTTGGCCACACCCTTGCAAGCGGTCTCCTCAGGATATTCCCGCGCAGTTACTTCGGCATTCTGTGCGGCATAACCGTCGTCGGAACGGTTCTGTGTTTCATCATTCCCTCCAACACCGGACGCATCGTTATTATGATGCCGATCTTCATGGCGCTTGCGGATCAGGTGGGCTTCGAGCCCGGAAGCCGGGGCCGCGCCGGGATGGGTCTCGCGGTCGCGGCCGGTTCCGTTTATCCAAGCCTCGCAGTTCTGCCTGCCGCCGTCCCCAATCTCGGCTGGTTGGGCGCGACGGAGAGCATTCACAGGATCAAATTCACCTACGCCGAATATTTGATCGCCAATTTTCCGGTAATCGGCATTGTATCCATGATCACCATTCCAATAATCTGCAGGTTCCTTTTTCCTGGCCGTATCGGGGATGCCGGAAATGCAGTTCAGCCTGCAAGGTCGTCTGCGGAGCAGACCAGACTAGTCATCGTTCTGACGGCGGCCATCGGCCTCTGGCTGACGGATTTTGCCCACGGCGTGTCGCCGGCCTGGGTCGCACTGGGAGCGGCGGTAATCTGTATGCTTCCGCGTGTAGGCATGGTGCCGTCGTCCATCATGATAGGCAAAATATCCTATGCTCCGTGGTTCTTTGTCGCGGGCGTGATTGGTATGGGGGCCATGGTCGCCAAAGCCGGACTCGGCACTTACATAAGCCGATTCCTGTTCGATACCGTGCCGCTAAATGCCGGGCAGGATTTTCTGAATTTCGCCATAGTCGGAGGCGTCGGCTCTGCAATGGCGTTGTTGACAACCGTCCCGGGACAACCGGCCATTATGACGACCCTGGCGGCGGATATTGCCGTGGCCACGGGGTGGCCGTTGAAAACAGTGTTGCTGACACAGCCGCTAAGTTGGGCGATGGCAATGTTCGCGTATCAGTTTCCACCGTTCATCCTCGCAGCACACCTCGGTGGCATATCGGCCGGCCATCTCGCGCGGTTGGTCTTGGCAATGTGCGCGACCGCTTGGATCGTTATGATGCCCCTTCTGTATGTGTGGTGGCAGGCAATCGGCTATTTTGGATAACGTGCTCGGAGGCAGTCAGGGGCCTGCGGCTATCTCTGCTACCTCGCGGTGATTTCGGCGGAAGAGCCTTACGCGCCATCGCGTGAAAGATTAGCTCGTGTGCTGGACGGTTCCCCTCCGAACAGTTGTTTGACACGGACCTCAGATTTACGTCGAAACGCGGACCACTGAGCCTCCTGCAGCTGCTTTGCCATCTCCAAGCTTCAAGTTAGGCGATAGGCGCGCGGCTGAATGTCTCCATCGAACACAAGCCAGAAATATGTCGCCTGATTTTAGCGCTGATGGCTCGCGACGACACTGTTGGGTTCGGTGCTACCCTTGACCCATTCCAGCGATGCCGGTTTGGAGCGTCTCATCAGTTACGCTGAGCACTATTGGGAACGCCCATTTTTAAACATGAGCCAACCGCCCGTAAATAAAGAACAAATCTCCGCCACGCTTTTTCATGGCATTTTTGGAGATTTGCTCAAGGCCCTCCCCAGCTTTTTGCAGGGGTCAGACTTTTCCATCCGCACTGAGCAGAATGGCGATAGGGCGGGTTTGCGGGAATTCAGCCAGAACGATCATCAAAAGTACCGTAATGGGGACAGAGAGGAACATCCCCGTCACCCCCCATATCGATCCCCAAACCGCCAGAGAAATGATAACCACGAGCGATGACAGATTTAAGGATTTCCCCATCATTCGTGGTTCCAGGACGTTTCCAATGACCAGTTGCGCAGCGCCAAGCCCCACGGCAATGGTCAGAAATTCGCTGCCGACACCAAACTGCAAAAGCGCCATCAACGCTGGGAACACAACGCCCAAAAGCGACCCGATAGTGGGGATATAGGCTAGCAAAAAGATCACGAACGCCCAGAATCCGGCGAGATCCAAACCCACCGAAATAAGTACCACATAGCTGATTATTCCCGTCAGCAGGCTCAGCAGGGTCTTCACGGCGATGTAGGTTTGGGTTCGCTTCTGAATTTCGGAGAGGATGAACTGCACTTCCTTGCGCCGATCGCTCTCCGGAAACAGGGCCTCGATCTTGCGCGAAAACGTCCGCCCTTCGGCCAGCAGAAAGATGACATAAATCACGATCAACCCAGCGTTTCCAGCGACCTTGGCGACCGCCCCAGCAACGCCGCCGATCAGAGCCCGGACGTCCACCTGCTCGATCACGTAGGCAATTGTTGGCATCTCCTCGAACCCACCAAATTTCAGGCAACGTTCGATCAGCTGTTCGAGATTCGCCTGATAGGCCGGCGCCGCATCCCGTACGGACGCGATATTGCCGCTGATCATCTCGACGATCAGCCCCAGTGCGACCAGAAAAAACACGATCGAGGCGGTCAGCGAGAGCCAGCCCGGAAAGTTCAGGTGTGTCTCGATCAGGCGAGATAATGCATTGATCACGTACCAGATCATCACCGCGATCGCGAAGGGGATCAGAAGATCTCGGCCGGTCACCAGCACGTAGGTCGTCAGGGCTGCGATACCAAAAGTAACACCGAAAGCGGCCAGTCTGCCGGACATGGCGAACTCCTGCGGAAGCATCATTTCCCCAATCTTATCAGAATCGACCTCTTTTGCGGGAATAGACGCTCGCCGTCGCTTCAGGGCCGGCGATTTACCCCCCGGCGACGGCGGTCTACTTCGCGGCGTCGGCGAACGTCGTCGCGACGTCGTTGTTCCTGCTAGCAGCGGCCTTTGGCGCTGTTGTTGTTGCGGCGCTCTCCCCTTTTGCCGCGTTCGCCGCGTTTGCCGTTTCCGCCCTTAACTTCTCCAGTGCATTTGCACCAGGGATTACCTTTGCTCTTGCCATTTCATCTTGGTGGACCCTTGTATTGGCAGACCGATCCAGATTCACCACCGTCGGTGCTGCGTACACGACTGGTACGCAGAGACCAAGCCTGGCCAGAGCGTATCCTCGCAAAACATCATTCGTGAGTTTCCGGTTTTTGCCACACCGTTACAAACAGCCTCCCACTCACCAACCGGAAGCTCCGCAAAACTTCCTTGCAAAACAATTTTGGATCCGAGAATCAAATTGTCAGCCAAAGTTTTTGCGTGTCTAGATTCTGGGATAAACCCCTGAAATATTGAAATTTTCGCGTTCCCTGGCCAAGATTTCAGCCCTTGCAGGATCCGCCGTGATACGTCCGGCCAGCACCCTCAAAGCAGGCTATCCCGCAGACTGTCTAAGCCCCCGTGCTTCGAGCCGCGGCAACACCTCATCGATTACGATCGGTAGATCGTTCAGGTAGTTGGGCAGTCCCATCGCCACTGCATCGGCGCCTGCCTCGGCAAGTTTGGCCAGCTGATCGGCCACGCTGTCCGGGTCGCCGACCACCGGCGTCGCGCCATTTGCCGTTGCGGCGCGCATGCGGAAGTGCCGGCGCTCCTCTTCGGATATCTCGTCGGTGTCTATTCCGCGTTCTACCATCATGATACGGCAAGCCTCGGTATCTGCGTGTTCGACCGCATAGTAGTAATGGTATTCCTCAGCCTCTTTCTGTGTCGGTCGGCACACCACGCCGATATTAGTGAATAAGCCGACATCGCGACCGATAGCGCGGCCGGCTTTTCGGAGCCCGGCGCAATCCTCGCGGAACTTGTCGTAGTCGTAGAAGGTGTGAAACAGCATGTCGGCATTTCGAATGGCGTATTCCCGTCCACGGCCCGACGTGCCCGCGCAAGCCACCATGGGGCGCAAATTGCTGACAGGTTTGGGGTTCAGCACTGTGCCCTGGGTCTGGAAGAATTCGCCTTCGAAATCGAAAGGCTCGTCCTCAGTCCAGATTCGGGTGACGAGATCGATCCATTCCTGACCCAGGTCGTAGCGCCGTTCGTGTTCGCCCAGATCGACGCCGAGCATGTCGAACTCTTTCTGGTACCAGCCGCACACGATGTTGAGGCCGAACCGGCCGCCGCCTATGTGGTCCGCTGTCACCATCTGTTTGGCGGCAACAGCCGGCGAATGTGCGGTCACATGCACCGTGCCGAACGCCATGATGTTCTTCGTCGCTGCCAGCAGGCCGGATGCCCAGGCAATAGTCTCGAAATTGGAACCGTTGTGATTGGTCTCGCCGCCGTAACCGATCCAGCGGCCGAGGGGCAGCATAAAATCGATCCCGGCATCGTCGGCGCGGACCGCCAGCTCTCGACAGTTTTCCCACGACGCGTCCCACCGCTCCGGAAATGTCGAACACGCCAGGCCACCATCGCAGTTGGAGCCGAACAACCCTACTGCCAGCTTGTTGCGGTCGAATTTTCGCATTACCGACATAGCCGGAATCTCGCGCGGTAAAGGCCCGAGATCAACCCGTGGAGAAAAGAAAAAACAGCGTCTCGAAGGACGCAGCGTTTTATGGTTATTTCAGTTCTGTGAGGACTACGGGCGGCGCCTTATCCAAACGAGTCCGAAGACGGCCGTCGTAACGGGTGTAAAAATTAGCTACGCTCAGCCACGCTTAAGCAGGTACAGATTACTGCCAACGATCAAAATCGCGCCGACGATGCTCCACCAGCTTGGAACCTCGGCGAACAGAAGGACCCCAAAAATTGCGGAATAGACGATCCGCATATAATCGAACGGTACGGTGACCGTGGCTTCCCCGAGAGTGAAGCCATGAGTGATACAGGACTGCCCCATGATCCCGAGGATCCCGATCAGGACCAGCACTGGAGCTTCCTCCCAGGTTGGCGGGATCCAAAACAGATAGGCTGGGATTGCCGAAAACAGCGTCGTGTAAAACGCGTAGTAGAAAATGATCCGGCGCGTTGGTTCGGTGGTGCCCAGTTTCTTGATCGATATCACAACCATGCCGCCGAACACGGCCCCCGCCACAGCCACTATTCCGTTGGGATCGAAGCCGCCGCCGAATGGCTGAAGCATGATCAGTATGCCGCAAAACCCAGCAAAAGTGACCGCGATACGCTGCCGCCCCGCAACTTCGCCCAGAAACAGGAAAGCCAGCAATATCATGAACAGTGGCCGCGAAAACTGCAGCGCCATGGCATCCGCCAGAACCAAGTGCGTGATCCCGAAAAAGAAACAATAGTTGCCGCATGCTCCCCAAAACCCGCGCTGGAAGTGCATACCGGGGCGCTTGGTCCTGATCACATCGATGCCGTCTTTCGCAATTAGAAGTGGTGCGAAAATGAGGAAGCCGATCAGCGAACGGCTGAACATCAACTGTGCAGTGTGAAGGCGTTCACCAAGTATCTTGACGAATACCGCCATAATCGTCAGCAGGATCGCACCAACCGAGACGAACAGCACAGCGCGCAGGTTGACCGGCAGCAGCCCCCATCTTTGCCGAGCGGCGAGAAGATGCGAAAAGCCTCTCAAGTATCGATGCCGTGGCGTCTCAATCCCGTCTCCATCCGCCGCATGCAGAACAGGGCGAACATTTAGAAATCTCCCTTAAGGGACCACACGCGATAGCGAAATATCGCGGGTGGGTTCCGCTCTATGAAAAAAGGCGCTGCCGAGGCCAAGCCGCAACCGGCAATAGGTGCGGCGACGAGAAACCACAGATTACCCGATACCATCAGCATTACGACGAATACCATCGCGAGCGCCGCACCCACCAAGTGCAGCAACCCCGCGGTGGATTCTCTGTGTCGCGAAAGATAGTACGGCTACAACTCATTGGCGGATTTGATGCCATGGCTCTTCATCATGCCAGAGGATAAATCGTTCAAAAGCATTCTTAATCCTTATCTTGGTCGCGAGGCTGAGCAGCATGTCTATGAGGTCGATGCGCTCATCTATGGGGTGGTAAAGCCTTCACAAGAACGATATTCGACTGCGCTGGATAGCGGTCTATCAACACTTCTTCGGTCCCAATTGTCATGGCGCGCCCTCCAGCGCAATCCGAAATTCACTCTACTCCTCCTCGAAAGCCCCAGCCAGCGCCGTTAGCCCGTTTACGACGGCGCCGAAGGATGCTTTTATTCCTCGCATGACAGACACATTTTTAGACTTGGCGCCGGAAGGCCGTGTACACCGGCGCGTATACACTGATCCGGCAATTTTCGACGCCGAGATGGACCGGATTTACGGCAATGCCTGGTTATTCGTCGCCCATGAAAG
Organism: Alphaproteobacteria bacterium UBA7314; assembly: GCA_002471575.1. Classification (GTDB taxonomy): domain Bacteria; phylum Pseudomonadota; class Alphaproteobacteria; order MPNO01; family UBA830; genus UBA830. Next base: position 154,179 of record DKQG01000046.1, read on the forward strand.
CCATATTGCTGAACCCGGCCAATACGTGACCGCTCATCTCGGCGAGCGGCCGATGATCGTTGCCCGACATACCGATGGCGAAATATACGTGTTTGCCAATCGCTGCACCCATCGGGGTATGAAAGTTTGCGGCGCCCGGCGCGGATCGAAAAAACGTTTTGTCTGCCCATATCACGGCTGGGCATTTGCAACCGACGGCTCGTTGATCGGTATTCCCCACGGCAAGGGATATAATGGAAAGATCGACCAGAAAGATCCCGATCTGGCTCTGGACCGTGCTGCCCGTGTCGACAGCTATCGCGGCTTCGTTTTTGCCTGCAAGGCCGAAGATGGCCCTTCGCTGACGGATTACCTAGGCCCGATGACCCGGGCATTGGACAATATGATCGACCGGGCACCGGGTGGGGAAATAGAGATGACCGGCGGCGGGTTCCGTCAGCGCTACAAAGGTAACTGGAAGCTCCACATGGAAAACGCCAACGATCTGATGCATGCATCGATCGTGCACGCATCTTCGGTCGATGCCGCGCAGGCAGTCGCCGACGACATGGAAGATGGCGAGGAAGATCATGCGCTGCAGATGTTCAAGGGCAACGGCCTGCCGCTGGCAATGATGGACGAGGTGGAAATTCATGGATTTCCAGGCGGTCATTCCTACATGGGCGGGTTCTATAAGGAAGGCCCAATTACGCAGGCAACCGACGAAGACCCGGTGGTCGCGCAGTACCGCAAATCGATGATTGATGCCTATGGCGAGAACCGGGCGGAAGACATCATGGGCTGGGATACCTTCAACCACCTAATCTATCCCAACCTGATCCTGAACCCTAAGCACCAACAAATGCGTCTGCTGCAGCCGGTCAGCGTCGACTGCACGATCGTGCATTCAATGTGTTTCCGGCTAAAGAACGCGCCTGAGGAAATGTACCGGCGCAGCGTGAGATTTCTGAGCGCATTGAATTCGCCAGCATCGCAGATCACGACCGACGATATCGCCATGTTCAACAACATTCAGATCGCACTTGATGAAGCGGACAGCGACTGGATCGACCTGTCCCGCGGCTTGGGTCATGACCGCCCGCATGATAACGGCGGTGAGATCGGCGCAGTCGGAACCAGCGAACTGCCGCTCCGCGCCCAGTACGCGGCGTGGCGCGACCTGATGAGTCAGTAGAAGGGGACTACCCATGCCCGCAACCGACCTTCACCACCTTGCCATCAAGACCGGCGATGTCTACGCATCGGTGGAATTTTACAATGAAGTTATCGGATCACATTCCGTAAAAAGGCCGAATTTCAACTTTCCCGGCGCCTGGCTTCAGTTTGGCGAAACCATGATTCATCTTTATGGCGGCGATGCCGCTAAAAATGTTGAAGGCAGTCACGATCACGGCAGCGCGGCGATAGACCATATCGCCCTGTCCGCGCACGGATTCGATGAAATGCGCGGTATTTGCGAGGCCCGGGACCTGGACTGGCGCCAGTTTGATATTCCTTCGTTCAATCTTTGGCAGTTGTTCGTTCACGATCCCAACGGCGTGCTGATCGAGCTGAATTTCGACACCGCCAAGGAGCCCGAAGGCAGCAAAGGCCCGGATGAGACCAAGCGATACGAACCAGGAAAATTTTAGACTCGAATAATTCCGCGTAAAATTAGTCCCTCGTGGAATTGGACTAACGCCTAGCCTTCGGCAGAGCCCTCACGTTCGCAATATTGCCGGTCTGAGTGGAGGCTGTCCGCCAAATCCAGCTTTTGCCGAAAATTATCATGGCGTCCGCAGTCACTCTGGCGGTCGTTACCAGCGTAATCGCGGGCAACGGGCCTCAGATGATCAACGGCGCGATCCCGCGCAGCAACATTCGAGCGCTCCGCTGGGAACGGAACGCCGTCTTTGGTAATCTAAAGGACGAAAATGCAGGAATTATCTGGGCGATGTCCAAATCTGAAATCGGCTATGCCCTCGGCTACGCTGACGCTTCGTGTTTCGACCGGCAATACAGAAACTGGGCCGGCCGCACGACTGTAGACGCCCGGTAGAAGGTATAGCTCATAGCTCTTTAAGCAGCGCCCAAAGCTGCGCGTGACTCTCGAAGCCTATTCCCGGCGTCTGTGGTAGCGAGCCGGTGCCGTCCTCAATCAGCACCTCGTCCTGCAACCCGCCGAGAATAAAATCTCGCCGTGCCGCTATTTCGTGCGCGCCCAGTTGCAGACCGGCGACAGCGTGATACGCCAGGAGGTGTCCCGCATGGGGCACCATTTGAGACCTAGGCCATCCGCCGGCTTCAGCGAGCCGCACGATATTGGCATATTCGACCATTCCGTAAGACAACGCCGGATCCACCTGAACCATGTCTCGGTCGGGACGCAATCCGCCATAGCTTAGCAGATTGTATGTCTCTGACATCGAGAAAAGGTTCTCGCCGGTTGCGATTGGACCGTCGTAATATCCGGTCAGCGCCGTCAGCAGCTCGAAATCGTGCGGGTGTCCGGGCTCTTCGATCCAGGCTAGCTTGTATGGCGCGTAGGCATCGGCCATTTCCTGCGTCGTACCTGAGGTCGAGCACATACAGTTTACATCTACCGCCAGCCGCGACCCGTCGCCGTCCAGCAATGCCAAGACGGCCTCAATCCGGGTACAATCGTCAGCGAGGTCGCCCTGACCACATTTGATCTTTATCCGGTCGTAGCCCTGATCGAGATACCCTTTGATCTCGTCCTTCAGCGCCTCAAGATCGCTGTTTGGATAATAATGACCACCGGTGGCATATACCGGCACGCGCTTATGAAAATTGCCTTCGTTGTAACTTTCGGACAGCAACTGCCACAGCGGAATACCACGGATTTTCGCGGCTGCATCCCACAGTGCCATGTCGAGCACACCGACAGCTCCAGCCCGATCGCCGTCACCACCGGGTTTCTCATTGGCCATCATCGTTGCCCAGCAGCGCACCGGATCGAGACCGCAGTTGGCACCTTCAACATCTTCGATCGCCAGCAGGCGCGGAGCGAAACGTTCAGAGATTAGGCCACTCTGGGCATACCGCCCAACTGAAGAAAATCCGTATCCGGTGATCATGCCTTTTTCACCCGTGTCGATATCGATGGCGACGGCGGAGGCAGTCATTTCGAGGTAGCTGATGCCCGCGTTCGACATGGGATCGGACAGCGAAACCGGGCGTTCACGAATGTCTTTTATACGCATGTGGACAGCTTAGGCAGATCGCCGCAAAATGGCAGCACCAAACTGTTTGAAAAGAGGAATTCGGCAATGGCCAAGCTGCGACATATTGCCATGCAGGTGCCCAATCTTCAGGAAAGCGCCTCCTATTACGAGAAGCTTTTCGAACTTGACCGCGTGTGTGACGTGGAAAGCGAATACGGCAATGCCGTTATGCTTTCGGACGGCACGATGAACCTTACGCTCCTACATTTTCCGGAAGGCACCAAGGGCGGCAAAAACGGGCCGGACTGGGCAGGATTGCATCACATCGGTTTCGTCGTCGACGACAAGGCGGAAGCCGGAGAGAAGGCGGTCGAGCTGGGTGGAGAGTTCTTCATGGAACTGCCGGACAATATTCCCGGCGTGGACGCTGAAACTAAGTACAAGGATCCCAACGGGCTGGTGTTCGATATCGCTGATCACGACTGGACCCAGAGCGATCGTAAACAGTGAGAAACCTGCCAGGTGCGATCGCCGACGAATTCATCATCCCCGCCCGCCACGGCCGGGCCTTCGAAGTAAAAAAGGGCCAGACGTTTCGAATCCATCAGGTCGATGGCAAGCAAGTCGGCGACTGCGTTTTCTACAATGCGAACGATTACAAGGAGTGGTGGCACTGCGGGCAGTCGTGGGCAATAAACGTCATCTGTGGGACCGGCACTTCGAAAAGCTTCCAGTATTTCTATTCCAAGCCGCCGCGCGAAAACGTCATGATGACCGTTGTTGACGATACCTGTGGCAATCACTGGGGCAATATGGGTGGCCGCTGTTCGACGCGGCTCTATCAGCTGCGAGACAACATCGAGAGCGGCCACCGGTCGTGCCAAGAAAACCTCACCCAAGCGCTGGTCCCATACGGTATCTCCGGGGACGAAATATTCGATATCTTCAACGTCTTCATGAATGTCGATCTGCATGAGGATGGCGGCTTCACGATCAAGCCGACCGAAGTCGGTCCCGACGATTACATCGATATGCGTGCCGAGATGGATATTCTCGCCGCCGTGTCCGCCTGCCCAGCCGACACGTCACCGACCAATGGCGGCAGGTCGGCACCGCTGGGTATCAAGATATTCGATTAGGCGCGGCAGCGTTTCACACCGAAACGGACGCCGATCAGGCCATACCGAACAGTGCTGGCGGAGCAGGTCACGGTGTCCGCTTACGTTCGACACTATCGATAACGTTCAGGTTTTAAATTTCGAGCGCTGACATCGCGCTGTCGAAAACTAGGATTTTGGCAATCCGCCCATCCAGTTTCTGACACGCCCCGGTGCAGTTCTCCGCGCCGATTAGCGAGATATTCCGGCTCCCGATAACGAAAGCATTGTTCACGGCGCCAACCTCGCGGGACAGAATCCTAGCTTGAACCCCGCGTTCGCAATCAACTGAGTAAAGATCATGAGGGTAAAAAATTTCGGCATGGTTTTAGGTGGATAGGAAATCTATAAAGTGAGGATACTCTTAGCGATGTAAAATTTTCCGACGGTCGAGTAACTGAGTAACGGAAGCCCAATGGATAAAACTGCGCAGGATATTTTGACTTTCTGGTTCGGCACCGCCGATCTTTCGACCGACATCAAAAAAAATGATTTGTGGTTCAAAGCAACACCGGAATTCGATGAGGAACTTGTCGAGAAATTCGAAAGCGTGCACGAACGTGCGGCGTCAGGTGATATGGATCATCTACGGGAAACACCGGCCGAATGCCTCGCGCTCGTCATTTCGTTGGACCAGTTTCCACGGAATATCTACCGGGGAACGGGCAAGGCATTTCACACCGACGCAAAGGCCTGTGCGACATCACACTTCGCCCTAAAACGGGATTACGACGCGGCGCTCAGCCTTGAACCGCGAAAATTTTTCTACCTGCCGCTTGTGCACAGTGAGACTCTGGCCGACCAAGATATGGCAGTTGAGAAGTACCGGAACTTCGATGACGAAAAATCCATGCAGTCTGCGATTGGTCACAGGGATGCCATTCGCCAGTTCGGCCGCTTTCCGCACCGGAACAATGTGCTCGGCCGTGAAAGCACGCCGGAAGAAGACGAGTACATGAAAATCCCGCCGACCTGGGGCATGACGAAGGCAGAGGCGGAAGAACGTGAACAGATGATCGCGGAGATGGAAAAAGTAGCGGAGAGTTAGAAGCTACTCCCGAAAACCGGGGTCGATAGCTTCCACTTTCCGCACCATAGCCTGAAAATCGCGGTCGCCTACGGGTTCGTCTCCGGGCGGCGGGCGGTTCTCTGCCCAGCCCTGCGCCATTTTTAGGCATTCCTCTATCGGCGGCTCTTTCAGCGTTGCGCCGGATGACATTGCCGCGACCTGGATTTCGCAGGCGCGTTCCAGGTAGTGGTGCAGCAGGAAGCATTCTGGGATCGAGCGACCCGTGATCAGGGTGCCGTGGTTTTCCAGAAACATGACGTGTTTGTCTCCGAGATCGGCGATCAGACGGGGTCCCTCCTCGTCCTTGTGCACCAGTCCTTCATAGCGGTGGTAGGCCACCTGCCCAGCAAACCGCATCGAAGACTGCGAAATAAACTTCAGTCCGCAATCCATGGCAGAAACCGCTGCACCGGCGGTTGTGTGCAAATGCATTGTGGCGTTTACGTCGGGTCGTGCATCGAGGACAGATCCGTGAATGCGAGGTCCCGCAGGGCTCGACGTGTGCTCGGTTTCGTAAACTAATTTACGGCTTTCGTCATAACAGCAGAGGTTCGACGCCGTAATTTCCGAAAACAGCAGCGCGGTCGGTTTGATCAGGAAATGATTTGGCGCATCCGGCACACGGGCGGAGAAGTGATTGCCGTCAGGTCTTCCAATCCCATATAGGCGGCAATTCGGTAAAGCGCGGCGAGCTGGACACGCATGTTCCATTCGGCCCCCGATACCCGGTCCCGCATGGACGGGACATTTGCGGACGGCATAGCAACGACATTCATGGCCTTCTCCCTAAATGACGCAGGAATCTTGCGTTGCGACAGCAGCAACGTCAATGCCTTGCTGGTCTCATCGGTTTGTTGAGCTTTTGGCCAACGAAGTATCGCATACCCGGCACAGTCATGGTGTTCGCTGGGACACGGACAGGATGCTGCTCCCGGTTCCAGAGGTACCCAGTTTGACAATCGCTGGCTTGTCACCGACTTTACGTCCGGGGACGTCATGATCGCGAAACCAAGGCTACTTATATTTTTCGGCCTCGGCATGATCTAGCTCGGACTGTTATGGAGCTCCGTCTGACCGGTCTGCGCCGTCGCCTCGATTTCCACCATCATGTCGGGATGCGCCAGGCGCGATATCTCTACCAGGGTCAGGGCCGGCGCCGCCGTCATCGCTCGTTCCAGCCCAGTACCGCCCTCCCGTCGGGCCGCGACAAAAGATACGATATCTGTCACGAAGACGGTAAACTTCACGACGTCAGCGAACCCGGCGCCGCCCGCCTGAAGCACGTCTTCCATATTGGAAAGCGTTTGTCGGATCTGCATCGCCATGTCGCCGGCGCCGACAAGATCTCCATTTTCATCGCGCGGCGTGATTCCGGAGGTGAACAGAAACTCGCCGGATGCTCGGATACCAGCGCTGTGGGCATTGGCAACTTGGGACTTCTTACCGGTAGAGATGTTATGGCGGGGCATGCTGCAGCAACCTATTCGTCTGTTTGACGAGTGCAGGCGTGATACAGCATCAATCGCGCCAGTGGTCGCTTAAAGGCCAGCAGACAGAGCGCGTGCAGAATGAACAGAACGACCACGAGGTTGTAAAACGCCTCGTGCATTTCATACATGAAGCCATCATCAGTCACAGCCGCTCTGTCGATCAGCAAACACGTCGCTGTGGCGCCGACCAGCGCGATCGTAATCCAGAAAATCAGCGTCTGGCTTACACCCAAATGACGCCGCCATCGGCCGAACCGGAGCCATGTGAAATCGGGGTAGAAACGATTGAGGCAAAGCTGGCAGGGGTTCAACAGCACCCAAAGCAGGCGCAGTGCGATAATCGCCGCCACGCCGTAACCCAGAATATCTTGCACGACCCCGAAATCGCCCGAGATGAAGGCAAGGATGGTCAGCGTCGCAAGGTTGACGTGAAAGACACGGATGTGCTGCTTCAGACCCATCGCGCGACCCCGTCTGCAGGTCAGACCAGAACGCGTTCAGTGTGAACGCCGCGAACATCCATTTCGTATTCCAGGCCTACAACCGGAGGTCGAGCGTAAACCCAGGTCAGACCTGCTGCGGCGGCCCCGCGCGATACCAGTTCGTCGCCGAGAAACGGATGCAGATCATGGATGGTGTAGGCATGGGTGACGGTTGATTGCGACCACCCAACGCCAAGGGCCGTCATCCGCGTCTCCATAGCGCCGATAACGTATTGCGCCTTCTCCAGAATGGCGTCGTCCGACGTTTCGCCGAGCCGAATGATGCGCTCTTCGTATGTGGCGCCACCTTCCGGCGATTCCGCCGAACCGGCGATTACAAAACTGGGCGCTGCACCGGCATCAGCGGGTACGGTATAGCTGAATGCATTAAAGCTCGGTCCGGGCGGACCGTTTATTTCCGGGCAAACGTTGGAACGGGCAACCGGGTTTTCGTCATCCTTGAAAATACCCCAGCGCTCCAGCGTTCCGACATAGACGCGGTTGAAATCGATAAATCCCTGTTCCGAAAACGGCTCCGGAGAACGAAGTTCGCAAGCTGCAAACGAAGTATAGGGTCGGCCGATCTCGTCGAGATAGGCTTCGATTCGGGCAAAGCCTTCTTCCAGCGGCACCGGCGTCTGGAACCGTACGCGCTCGATCGCGAAACCGTCCTCCGCGGCAACGCCGCCGGAGTACTGGAAAGGTCCTCGGACATAGCGGTATCCGCCGGGTTCGAATATGGCTGTTTCGGTCATTTATAGATCCTCCTTTGCTGCCGAACGGTATCGGCTCGGTGTTCGGCGATCAACTTCGCTTCCGCGCCTCTACCTCGGCGATGTAATAGGTGCTGGCAACGATGATCAGCGCACCGACACCGGTCCAGATCGACGGAATTTCAGCGAAAAGGAAATAGCCGAACAGCGCGGCATAAATCAGGCGTACGTTTTCAGCCGGACCCACCGCATTGGCCTCGCCGACGGCAAAGGCGCGCATGAAGCCGAAGATGCCGAGCGTAGTCAGCCCACCGATACCGATCAGCTTCAGCCACTCGATTCCGACCGGCATGGTCCAGACATAGGCTGCCGGCCCAAGAAACAGCAACACGCCGCCGATGTGATAGTAGAACAAAATTCGTCCCGTCGGTTCAGTCTTTGACAACTTGCGTATCAGGACATTGGCAATAGCAAACGTCAGCGCCGAAGCGACGGCGACCAGTGCCAGCGGATCGAAGGCATCCGCACCCGGCCGCACCAGGACCAGCACTCCGATGAACCCGACGATAGTCGCCGACCATCGTTGCCTTGTTACGACTTCATGCAAAACGAATACGGCTACCACGGTGGTGAAAAGCGGCTTTGAGAACATAAAGGCCGTCGCCTCCGCCAGCGGCATGTAGATCACTGTAATGAAAATCCCGAGTTGCGCCGCAAAGGCGAGAAACATCCGCAGCAGGTGCAGCGGCAACCGTTCGGTTTTCATGTTTGCGGTACCCAGCCCGATAAAAACGGGGACCAGAAAAATCAGCCCGCACCCATATCGAAAAAACGAGATCTGAAGCGGATCGAACCTCCCGCCCAACGACTTGACGAACACATCCACAACGGCAAAGAGAAACGCCCCCATGCTGAGCCAAATAATGCCGCGGAAATTGGGCGGCAGGCGGAGCCAGAAATTAGAAGGTGGTAGCGTGGAGGACGCATGGGGAGAAGGCATGCCCTTCAATGGACTAAGTGCGGCAGCGGCGCAAGGGACGTGCCTACACCAGCCCGAACCCTCCAGCCTCCTCGGCAGTCATGTCCTTGGCTTCGGGGCCGAACGGGATATCGTCAGCTTTGGTGGGACGCGGTGGCGGCGGGGGTTTGGAGATAACTGTTTCGGTGGTCAGAAACAGCGCAGCCACCGAGTTGGCTGCTTCAAGCGCGGCGACCGTGACACGCGCCGGATCGACGACGCCAGTCTGCATTAGATCGCCGTAACACCCGTTATTCGCATCGAATCCATGATGCGGATTTCTCAATTCCGCCAGCGCCGCAGATACCATATGCCCGTCGTATCCCGCATTCTCGGCGATCCGCATCGCGGGAGACGCAAGAGCTTGGCGCAAGATACGGGCGGCAGCCCGCTGTTCGCCTGTGCCGTCATTCGTCAGAACTCGGCATGCATGAATATACGCCGCGCCACCGCCCGGCAGAATACCGTCTATCGCCGCCGCCCGGACCGCACTGGCAGCATCGTCGGCACGGTCGCGCCGTTCGTTGATTTCCACTTCGCTGGCGCCGCCGACACGGACCACGGCAACACCGCCTGTCAGCTTGGCGAGACGTTCGCGCAGCGTCTTTTCCTGGAAGGGCGTATTGCCTTCTAGGCCCTGTTCGGCGCGGATGCTGTCGGCCCGGCGTTCCACGGCGGCGAGATCGCCCGCGCCGCCGATGATTGTTGTCGTGTCTTTAGTAAGCATGATCCGCGCCGCGCCGCCCAGCACGCCCGCATCGATGACCGAAAGATCGTCGCCTCGGCGCTCGGATACTAGTGTCGCCCCGGTCAGCAGAGCCACGTCCTCCAGCGCGTCGCGGCGGCGATCGCCGAACAAAGGTCCCTTACCCGCGACGACGCGCAGGTTGTTTTTGATCTTGTTGACCGCCAGCGTCTGAAGCGCTTCGCCCCTCACCGCCTCGGCCACAATCAGAAGCGGACGGTTCGCCCGCACCGCAGCCTCGAGCGGTTTCAACAGCGGCGTATGGCTTTCCAGCGTATGTTCCGTGAGCAGGATCAGGGGATTGTCGTAACGGCACTCGGTGGTGAACGCATCAGTCATGAAATAGGGAGAAAAGTATCCGCCTTCCCATTGCAGGCCGTTGAGCTTTTCCCAAGTAGTCTCGAAGACCCCACCGCCCTCGACCGATACGACGCCGTCGGTGCCGACTGTATCGAAAGCCTCGGCGATAGTCGCGCCAAGTTCCGACTCTCCGTTCGCCGATATTGTCGCGATACGCTCGTAATCCACTCGGCCACGCACCGACAACGCCATCCGGCGCAGCTCGGCAACTACCCCGACGACGCCATCCTGCAGAGCCAACCGCAAAGCCATGGGATCGTACCCGGCCGCGACCGCTCTAAGTCCTTCCGCCGCCAGCGCCCGCGCCAGCACGATAGTGGTCGAGGTACCGTCTCCGATTTCCTCGCCCACCCGCTGGCCGGCCCGCCGCATCAGGCGAAGTCCCATTTGCTCATGACGGCCAGCAACTTCCAGAGTGTCCGCAACAGTCACGCCATCCTTGGTCACGCGTGGCGCAGCCGTTCCGTCTTTTGCTTCGATCAGCACCGTGCGCCCGCGCGGCCCCAGCGTCACCGCCACGGTATTGGCCAGAAAATCGGCACCGCGCAGCATGGCACGTTGGGCGTCAAGGCCGAATTTTATCGAAACAGATGCCATGGGGCGGTTTAGCGGGAAGGCCGTTCACACACAACCGCTCCATCAAACATCAAACTATCACCTTTGGATTTGACCCGCGGGTACCAAACAAAACTGTGGAATGCTATGCGATAGGCTGTCACCGCCGCCGAAAGGCTAGCCAGCATGTAAATAGCAAGACAAACGACAACCCGCCCGATGCCAGTACTGCGACCAACGCACGCCCAGTCGTCACCTCAAAATTACGGAATACCCTCTCGCTGGAAAAGCGAGTATCGGGTCCCGCTGTCAGCCTGACATATAAATTGGAGCCAACAAGCACCGCGGTCAGATCAACAACCGCTTGCAAAACTTACACGCCATCTACAAACACGCCCAATTCCCTCTCGGCGGTGTTGGAGTTTAGCTGGTAGCTTTCGGTCGACAGTCCGGGCGGCGATTTCGGGTAAACTTGCCGATCAACCTTTACCGCGCGAAGGTATCCGGCCCATGTAGCCGGATACCGTCCGCACGGGTAGCGCCCGATCCTAGCCGCCGATTTCTACCGGCCCTGCTCGACGCCGGATCTCGGCAATCACGGAATGAGCAGCAAGGGTTGAAGTTTTGGGGTTGTCCGGCAAAGGTTTACCACGGATTTCGATATCAATCGTGCCGAATGCGCCCTCTGCGTGCACATGATGAATATTTCCGCCGGCTGCCGGGTCAGCTACCAGGCGGACTTCCGTTGCCCCGAAACCCGCGCCAGCTATGGCAATGGTCGCGGCCACATTCGCATTCTGGGGATACCGCGTCGCCGCCTCGTCCGCACCACCCTGATAGAGCGTCGTTTCACTGGTCAACGCGTCGAGATCGGCAACATCTTCCGCCGGTGTTCCCTTCCAGGCGCCGGGTGGCTTACGAGACGTGTAGGATACCTTGTGCAGCCCGCCAACCCGGGCTGCTGCCAATGCATCCGCCCCCGCTACAGCCCCTGCGGCCAGCACGAGCTTCGCGCCCCCCGTCTCCGCAGCCGCAACAAGATCGGCGTATAGACTGGCATCCGCTAACACACCGATCGAAATCACCAGAAAATCCATCCCGCGGCGCAGCGCGTCAGCGCCGTAGTCGCGGACGCCCGAATGCCCGGCGCATTCCGCTACGAGGTCGGGTCTCACGGTCAGATCACGAAAAGATGAAACAACCTCGATCCCGCGCGCCGATACCGCATCGCGCACCTCGTCAACCCGGCTGGGCCGCACCATTATGGCGACAATCCGCGCGTCCTCTTCCGGCTGAATGTGTTTGAGTATTTCCTGCGCTATCGCGCCATAACCGATCAATAATACATCCATTATTTTTCGTCCGGTGCTGTTTTGACAGGTGGGCCGGCGAAGGCCTCGGCAAATTCACCGATTGACGACATATCGACTTCGATCAGCGCAGGGCCATCGACCTCAAACGCGCTCGTCAGAACCTCGGAAATATCCCCGGCGGTGTCGACTCTCCAGTGCGGAATACCGAGGGAGTCGCACAGCACCCCCCAGTCAGGTCCAAGAATATCGACATACGCGCGGCGGCCGCCGTAATGCGCATCGGCAATATTCTTGATCACGCCGTACCCGCCGTCATTCATCAGCAGGATCGCAATATCCGCATTTTCTTGCTTTGCGGTCGCCAGCTCACCCAGCGTGACCGCAAAGCCTCCATCACCCGCCAATATGAGCGTCTTACGTCCCTCTGCCTGAACGCCCAGCGCCGCCCCGATTCCCATTGGCAAGCCCTGTCCGATGCCGCCGCCCAGCGCGTGCACGCCATCCCGCGGTCCGTCGAGCGGCGGCAACCGATTGCCCCAGATGGTATTCGACAGGGTGATATCACGTACCCAGACGAAATCGCGCGGCACGGCGTCCAGAACCGCATCGACAACTTCGTTATAGGGGCCAAGCGCTTTGCGCATGCCGGCTTCTGCGCCTTCACGGGCCCCTTGGATATCCTTAGTGAACCCCTTGTCCGGCGTGAACCGTCCCTTCAGCCGGTCGGCCAGATATTCGAGACTGGTTGCGGAATCGCCGCAGATGAACATATCAACCGGATAGGCGCGTCCTTCCGCGCGAGGGTCGGCATCAATCTGATACAGAGAATCGGGTAGTTTCAGTTTGTAAGTCAGTGTTTCGTTTGACCGTAAACGCGACCCCACAACCAACATCGCATCGCAGGTACTGTAGAATTCCTCCGATGCGGGCTGAAGATTGAAAGCGCCCAGCGACTGATGATCGTCGCCCGGCAGTACGCCACGTCCCTGCACGCTGGTCACAACGCCAAAGCCGAGATTGGCAAGCCGAGCGACCGGATCAGTGGCATGCCGGGCGCCGCCACCGAGCCAGAGCATCACCCGCTTTTTGTCAGCAAGCGCATCGGCCAATGCCTCGATAGACGCTTCGTCCGGCTGCGGCGCCAGCACCGGTAACGGATCGACACTGAGCGGTATCGCCGTCAGACCTCTCTGAACATCGATCGGAATCTCGACACTGACCGGTCCCATTGGCGGCGTGAAAGCCAGCCGCACTGCTTCGCGCAGCGTGCCTAACATGGTGTCGGGAGACCAAACTCGGAACGCGCCTTTGCCCGCTGCTCCCAACATACCAACCTGATCGGGCGCTTCATGTATAAAGCCCTTGTTCCTATCCAAGTGCTCGCTGTCGATCTGGCCGGTCAGATGAAGCAGCGGCGTTCCCGCGGTTATTGCTTCGACGACGGCGCCGCAGGCGTTGCCTGCCGCTGTCCCGGTGCTTGAGACGGCAACCCCAAGTCCGCCGCGCACGCGGGCGCTCGCATCCGCCATATTGACAGCACCACCCTCTGACCGGGCGGGAATAAATCTTATCTTGCTGCGCCGGGCGATGGCGTCAAGGATCGGCATGTTGTGAATGCTGATCACCCCGAAAGCGTGTTCAACGCCGCACCGTTCGAGAAATGCTGCGACGATATCGCCTGCGGTTACCTGTTCAGACATTGCGCGCCTGCCCCCCGGTTACGTCAATCGTTTCGCCGGTGATATAGGATGCCATGGGCGACGCGAAAAAAAGTATCGCGTTGGCCGCTTCCGCAGGTGTGCCAAGGCGACCCATCGGAATATGCCGCGATTTCGCGAGTTCAACGAACCAGTCCTCCTTAGAAGTTCCTTGAGGAATTTTATCGCCGTCCGGACCCTCACCGCTTTCGTAACGACGGCTCCATTGTCCGGAGTCCACTAGTCCGATAAGCACTGCATTGACGCGTACATTGATAGGCGCGAATTCACGCGACAGCGATTTCAGCAGGTTCAGCTGCCCTGCACGTGTCGCGCCGGTCGCAATCAGGAATGGTTCCGGCGAGCGTGCCAGCATCGCGCTGGTACAAACGATCGCGCCTGCGCCGGAAGCTGACAGCATATCGATGAACGCGCGAACCGGGCGTAACACTGAAAAGAACTTCAGGTCGAACTCGTCACGCCAGTCCTGGTCGCTGGTGGTATAGAAATTGCTCGCCCGCGCCTGCCCGGCATTGCACACCAGTGCGTCGCAACGCCCGAACCTTTTATTGACCGCGTCCGCGAACGCATTCACGGCATTCTCATCCAGCACGTCGCAGGCGTGCACGAACACATTATCGGGACCGGAAATCGACGCCAGCTGGGTGGCAGCTTCATCAAGACGTTCCCGGCTTCGTCCGCAGATCGCCACCTTGGCGCCTTCGTTCAGGAATGCCTCTGCGGTAGCTTTGCCGATCCCCGAAGAACCGCCGGTGACGACCGCCACTTTGTCTTTCATATTGCTGGTCATTTTTTAGTCAGTTGCTCCCGAACCTTTAGCCAAATTAAAAATCTCATCCTCAAACCCCGGCGGGGAAAACTCACGGGAGAGTGAGGCTGATCAGAATGCGCGACGACTGGGTTCATCAGATCAAAATCCCTCCTCACCGTCTTCTGCATACTGCCGGGCCTGGACCTCTCGGTTTGCCGCTTCATCCCGCTGCAACCGCCATCGGTCGCTTATACTCCCTACCGGCTTTTTCCAATTATTCCCGTGTCTGGTATTCGGGATGCCCCTGCTCTCCGCCGACGGGATCGTAGCGGGGATCTGCCAGCGCCGTATCGGGCAACGCCAGCTGCATGCCGGCATGCGGTTTATGAGAATCCGGGTCGTGCCCGATCGCAGCTGAAATACGGGCGGCGCAACGCAGCACATCGTCCTTGACCATTCTATTAAGCACGTCATCAGGAAACTTGTCGGCGGACGCCGTGATGTTAACAGCGGCCACAACCCTGTCACTGCCGTCTCGTATGGGTGCGGCAACACTCACAACGCCTTTCTCGTAATAACCGCGACTGACGACCACGCCGTCGTTTCTTGCGTCTTTGAGAAGCAGATCGCGCAACGCGACCACGTTGGGAGGTGTATCCGGCGAAAAAGGCGCCAGCTCCCGAGTGCCTCGGTAAAGTTCGAAGAGATCCTCGTCTTCGAGGTCTTGCAGCATGGCGCGCCCCATCGTCGAAGCATGCGCGGGCAAACGGGACCCTACCCGAATGTTGCTGCTGAGAGCCGCCTGCGCCGCAAGGCGGCTGACGTAAACGACTTCCGTGCCTTCACGGACCGACATATGAACGGAAGCACCCGTGCGATATCTCAGATCTGAAAGGAACGGATAGGCAATTTCCGGCAGCTCCAGCCCGGTCAGATAGGTCCAGCCCAGTTTCAGCGCTGCAGCGCCAACGCGGTATTCGCCGGATTCCTCGTCGCGTATGAGAAACCCCAGATGTTCTAGGGTATTCGCCAATCGAAACGTCGTCGCCCGCGGCAGGTCCAGTTCCTTCGCCAGAATACCAAGCGACTGGACCGGCTTGTCTTTCGAAAATGCCTGAAGCAGCAGTAACCCGCGTTCAAGGGCTGGGACGATATAGCTGGGCTCCTTCGCCTTGCGCTTACTCATGCATTCCTTTCCAGATGCTTACTGAGGACCGAATTGAACAGGTCCGGTCCCTCCACGTAGCACGCATGACCGAGCCCGGGCAGAATTTCGAATGTGGAAGACCCGAAGCTGTCAGCAACGGCTTCGCATCCGACGGGAGGTGTAACCGTGTCCGCCCCACCCACGACCACGGAAACGGCCAGGGAGATCTCAGCCGCATCCGCTTTGATATCGCCATTGACCAGTAGCTCCACTGCTTGCGCATAACCGTCCGGTCGAAGCTGTGCCATGATATTCCGCACCCAGTCTCTTGTTGATTGCGGCGCATCCTCGGACAGCAAATTTTCGTGACGCTCGCGGGCTAACCCCTCAGGGCCAAGCTCGTTCATCAGGGACATTCTTCCCGTGCGGCGCTCGTCCTGAATATCCGTTCCATCGGCTCCGTACCCCGACGCCGGCGACGCGATCATCAGGCTCTTTACCCGGTCCGGCTCCGCCCGCGCAAATCCGCAGGCTATGATCGCGCCCAGCGAATGCCCAACCAGATTGCAGGCGGGAATGCCGATGACATCGAGCATTGCTCCAAGATGCGCAGCATATTGGGTCGCAGCAGGCACCTCGGAGGCGACCGGGTCAGACTCGCCGTAGCCCGGGGCATTCCAAGCGATAACCCGGTATCGATTGGCAAATGCATCAATCTGGGCGACCCAAGACGCCGCGCCGGACCCAATCCCGTGCAGCAGAAGGAGCGCTGGCCCCTCACCTGCTTCTAGGTAGGAGATTTTCCCACGCGGTGTGTCGACTAACCTGAGTGTTGCTGTCATCGATTTCTCTTTACGCCAACGGCGGGAGGCTCTCATCAGCACGGGAGTCTCCAGGCACGGGTTCTACTTTTTTTCCCGCTTGATGGAGGCCAGCGGATGATCCGGCGGATAAGTGGGCGTCACCGGTTTAGTCGCACCCAGCATGACGCACATCAGTGCTTCTTCATGGCCTTCATTCACCAGCCCACGATAAACTCCGGGCGGAACCGATATCAGATCGCGTTCGTTAAGTACGGACTCCCAGGTGTTGTCTCCGTCAACCACGGTCAGGCGAATACTTCCGCGTAGCATGAAGAAGACCTCCTCCACGTCCGTATGAATATGCTGCGGCCCTTCACAACCCGGCGGCAGAACCATAGTTGAGAAGGTGAAGTGTTCGGACGGAACCGTATTGTTGTCGCTGCTCTTACCGGCACCGCCGGTCCCCATATAGCGCATCTGTGCGCGCCGATATTTGGGGTCGTAATCGGCCTGGAATTTCAGAACGTCCCAGTCGTACTGGCGCGTCTCGTATCGCGCGACCCGGGTATCCATCCAGTCCGCAAACGACTGGTCGTCGCGCTGGTGCCAACCGGGTTTGTCTTCTTCCCGGCCGTCCGCACCCATCTTCAAAGCCGCTTCCGCACCCATGTGTCTTCCTCCAGTCAGTTAAATACAAATCCACCGTTCACCGGCAAAAGCTGTCCGGTCACAAAATCCGCAGCATCGGACAGTAGGTACATGACTGCACCGGTCACATCCTCCGGCTGTTGTTCGCGGTTCATCGCCCGTCCATCGATGTACTGACGATGCCGATCTTCAGGCACGTACTCGGTCGCCTCAACCAGTGTCAGTCCCGGAGCGATGGCATTTACCGCGATCCCGTCATTTCCTAATTCGCGAGCGAGCGACCGGGTCATCGCGATAACAGCGCCTTTCGATGCGACGTAATGAAGCAATTTTGGTGCGCCCCACATTGCGGTATCCGACGCGATGTTGACGATTTTTCCATTGCCGGCATCTCTAAGCGCAGGAGAAAATGCCCGCACCGCCAGCCATGTACCGCGCACATTCACGGTCATTACTCGGTCCCAGGTTTCGATGTCGATTTCGTCGGCCATCTTTCCACCGATCCCGGTGGCTATCGCAGCGCAATTAACGAGACCATCCACGCCCCCGAGATGCTGGACAGACCGCTGAGCCAACGTCACGATACTTTCCGGATCACCGAGATCGACGCCCTCAAAGTATGCGTCGCCCTTTTTCGAAATATCGGAAACGGTTTCGCGGCCCACATCTTCCAGAATATCTGCGATAACGACGCTGGCACCCGCTTCGACCGCGGCCTCAGCAAATGCACGGCCGAGGCCCCGGGCGCCGCCGGTGACGACAATACGTTTGCTATTTAGCGATATCGATTTCATGACTCTGTCCGGTCGGCCTTTCGATCTGCCGCTTACTCTGCCGCCTCCATTGCCTGGCCTTGGTGTTCGGCAACGGCAGTAAGTTGTGCTTCCGCTTCTTTAGACAATACGCGCCGGACCCTGGCGAGCCCGGTGTCATGCTGGTACAGAAATTCCTTGCCGCGGGCGCCAGGGTCCATGCCTTCCAGAACCACCCGGTCCTGTTCGAGCACATCCCAGTGCAACGTTTCCAGACGGTTGCGATACATGAACTTCCACACATCCCGTCGCCAGCCAGATACCTTTCGGGTTCGCCAGAAAAAGACGCGGCAGTTGTCTTCATCAATCGGCGTCACGAAACCCATGATGCCGAAATTGCCGCCTGGCCCCGCTTCTTGCCTATAGGGCAGTGGCGAAACCCTTAACCAAAACGCGCCTGTATCGCCATATTCGATCCAGTCGAAATTGACGTCGCGCTGGTCCGATTTGCCGAACACGAATCCGGTGTCAGTTTTATCCAACTGCATCTTCGCCTCGGTATCGCCCGCTGCCATCGAATGGGAAGCGGCATGCAGGTAGGCGCCATGCATCGGGTCCATTACATTGTCGACCGCATAGGTCCAGTTGCATTTCCAATGCGCAGTGCAGAGCATCGCTGACCATTCGTCAGATACGAATTCTTCCGGAAAGTCGAATTCGTCCGGATCCTCATGCAGCTCATCGCCGAACCAGACGAAAATACCGCCCATATGTTCGAAACACGGATAGGATTTGACCATCTTGTCGCCGACCATCGGGCACTCGGACACGGCGGGAACCGATTTCACGACGCCGTCGCCGCCGATTTCCACGCCATGGTACCAGCAGGCAATCCGGTCTCCGAGGTTCCAGCCCATCGACAAACGTGCACCGCGGTGGGGGCATCGGTCTTCGATACAGTAAACAGCATCATCCTTATCGCGCCAGACGGCAATTTGTTCGCCAAGCCTAGTAAGACCCTGCGGCTTGTCAGTAACCATCCAACTCGCAGCGACCGGCCACCAGCGATTGAGCGGTCCGAGGGCGACGCGTTGCTCGACCGCCTCTGGGGCTATATTCGTATCGGTCATTTCACTCTCCTTTGCTGGAGTGGAGTTCGTCCGTTCAGAAACCGCTGTTTTCGCGGCTGAGCTTATAATGCAGGTCACAGTTATCGATAAGGATCACCACGCAATGGGCTGGGGTCCCAATCAGTGTTATAGCAAAGATCGCAGCGAGTACCTTTGCCGTTTCTGCAGCGCCGGAGGTCAGCACGATCAGATATCCGACTCCGGAATTGCCGCCGGCTTCCATTCCGCCAATTTTTGTCGCTCAAACCGGAAGCCATTTTTAAAAGAGTCGACTTGCCGCAGCCGGACGTGCCGATTAGCGAGACCACCTCACCGTCGGAGACCGGTAGCGACACACCCTCAACCGCGCTGATCGTCGTAACCGATCCCTGCCAGTCCTGAAATTTTTTGGTAACGTCGCAAAATTCCAGCCTGGTTTCGGCCACCCGGTTAGGCACCGAGTTCGGCCATGACGGCGCGGAAACTCTCCACGGTCCATGCCTTGTTTTGTTCGTCGCGCACGCCGTCGTGGTTCAAACGTTCAACCAGCGCATTGAGTTCGTCGACGCCATCTGCGAACGCCCTCTCCATTGCCATAGACAGCCTACGTTCGAACGCGGTCTGCTCATGTGTCCGTGTCTGCCAGACGATATTTTTCGGTTCTTGGATTCGGGTTTCCTGTTCCATCTGACCTTCTCTGTTATCCTGTTTGACGAACAGCCGATTTTTCAGCGCTTAAAATTGTCTCAAATATGAGACGAATGTTTCATATTTGAGACAATTTTAAGCCGCAGGCCCTACCGCGTCAACATTGGGGCATCGGAAACATTGAATTTTGATTCGAGCCGGCGACAGATAAAATTGCAGGATGTCCAGTCTGCTTCCAGTCGGCGACCAAGACGTCGCCGCGAGAGAACACGTGCGCGCTGTTACACGTGCCGCCGGGTCCTCGTTTTACTGGGGGATGCGTATTCTGCCCGAACAGCGCCGCGATGCGATGTTCGCGGTCTATGCATTCTGCAGGGAAGTCGATGATATTGCAGACGGTGACGATCCGCCGGACACGAAACGCGCCCACCTTGACCGCTGGCGCCGGGATATAGACAAACTTTATACGGATGACGGTCCCGAAACAGCACCCCCTGTTCTGCGTGCCTTGGCGAGAGCAATCCCTCTCTACAATCTCGATAAAGAGGACTTTCTGGAGATTGTAGCAGGTATGGAGATGGATACGGACACATCCATGATCGTACCGGACTGCAAGCGGTTGCAACTATACTGCGACAGGGTGGCCGGTGCAGTTGGATTGTTATCTATCAAGATATTTGGTGTTTCGGACGCTTCCGCCCGCACCTTTGCTCTACGCCTCGGCACGGCGCTGCAATTGACTAATATCCTGCGTGATTTGAAAGACGATGCCCGTATGGGCCGTCTTTACCTCCCACGCGAACAGTTCGATTTCCATGGCGTACCTATCAGAACGCCTGATGAGATGATCGCCCACCCTAAACTCGCTGAAATCTGCGCCTCAGTGGCGGAACGCGCCCGACAGAAATTTACCGAGGCCGATGCACTGTTAGCGCACACCGATGCCCGCGCGCTCAAACCGGCCATAGTTATGATGATGAATTACCGACGCATCCTCGACCGCCTGATCGCACGGCGCTGGCAAAACCTCGACGACGATGCAGGCCTCTCAGGGCCGGAGAAGTTATGGATTACCCTGCGTTATGGTGTGATGTAACCGATATCTGTCTGTGTGTGATGTAGCAGAGCGGCGCGGCTGACGCCGGAATGCGTTGCTCCACTTTTTTTAGTAAGAACCGATAAGACGGAGAAGCTTAAGTGTATGGCTCGACAGCGAGACAGGTCTACGAGGGCGCGGCCGGCGATGTCGCGCCGAAGCAACGGTCATGTGAATTTGCGCCGATCGCCAATTCGCCAACGCTTTTAAAATCATAGGGATCGGGTTTGGAGAGCGCTGTGCAGGGTCCCGCAACGCCGAGCGTTGAATAAAATGACCCCATTGCAGGGATAACCTGATTGACCGTTGCCGTTGGAACGAAATCGTGGCCGATTACGCCCTTTTCGGAACCGACAGACGCGACCTTGCCGGTGAACAATACTGTCACAGCAAACGCCTGACCGGCGAACATCGAGAACGCGATTGCCAAAAACCGCGCCAATAGCAGGTTTTTGATCTGTGCCAACCTACTAAATCCCCGATAATCTCCCCACCAAATTTACTTAGCATACAAATGCGGTGTGATTGGGAGCAGCCGCACCACCCTAGATCAGGCTGTCACTATCCTCGGTCCCCTTGATCGGAATAAGATCATGACCATGATCCCAACATTCAGCACGTTCCAGGCGATACCGTGCAGGAACGCGGCCTGATAAGATCCCGCCACATCGAAGATCCAGCCCGACGACCAACCGCCGAAAGCCATGCCAACGATGGTCATCATGATCAGGAAACCGACACGTTCGGCAGCGACCTTCGCGGGCATGTATTCACGGACGATGATGGCGTAGCTGGGAACGATACCGCCTTGCGCCAGACCAAACATCAGCGAGATAACATAAAGCGACATAAGTCCGTCGAACGGAAGATAGAATAGCAAAGCCATTCCTTGGAGAAACGAGCCGATCAGCAGCGTGCGTACACCGCCGATATAGTCGGCGACAAAACCCGATACCACGCGCGTCACGGCGCCGCCCGCCAGCATCAGTGATAGCATCTCCGCTCCACGTGCTGCGCCGTATCCTAGATCGGCACAGTATGCGACGATGTGAACCTGGGGCATCGACATTGCAACGCAGCAGGCTATGCCTGCAATAGACAGCATTATCATCAGCGAACGCTGCGACAGATCGATTGTCTTGCTTTCCGTAACGGTCGTGTTGTTAGCGGCGGCTGGCAATTCGTCTTCCAGCGGCGGCGGCCGACGCAGCATCAGTGCCAACGGCACCATCGTGACGACCACGACGACTGCGATCACCACATAAGTGAAACGCCACCCGTTCGCATCCATTAGAGCCTGCACTACGAGTGGCCAGATTGTACCGCCGATATAGTTACCGCAGGCGCACAGCGCTACCGCGACACCGCGACGTTTGATGAACCAGTGGGAAACGTCGGCAATAAGCGGGCCGAAACTCGCCGCCGTTCCGATTCCAATAAACAAGCCTTGGAGCAAGGCGAAAAGCCAGATGTCGCTCACGACCGCCGCACCTACAAATCCAAGACCCATCGCGACAGCCGCAGTAATAATAGGAATCACAATCCCCAGCCGGTCAACATACCGCCCAATCAGGACGTTACCTGCCGCAAAACCTAACATCGTTAGAGTATAGGGCATCGACGCATCGCTACGATCAACGCCGAATTCGGTCTGTACCGCAGGCAGGATTACGACCACGCCCCAGAAGCCGATGCTACCGATTGTGCCCAGTGCAACGGACACCGAAAGCCGCAGCCATGCGTAAGGCCCGTCGATCCGTTCTTTGCCTAACGGGGCGGATACGTTTTCAGTTGTCACAATGAGGTTCTCGGAAACACTTGCGCAAAATACCACTGATCAGCGACCTCTGGCGATCAGAAATGGGAAGTTATGGGATCACTTATTCGCGTATCAGATCACCACTGGGAACGCCGGTACTACCTGGATTTTCGACTACCCACGATCCGGTCCCTGCGCGACCGGGCGGTCAGGATCACCGGTCCAGGCAGACCATGACCCTACATATAGCTGCGCCGCCAGCCCTGCGGCATAAATACCCGCAAGTTCGAACGCCGCGGCGTTACCGCTGCCGCAGTAAACACCAGCGGGCTGCGAGCCGTCCACTCCCAGGTTTTCAAACATCACCCGAAGATCTTCGGTGGACTTGAACACACCATCCGGTCCAAGGGCGTCTTTGGCGCCGGCACATATAGCTCCAGGAATATGTCCCGTCGCCGTTTTGCCGGGATCCCCCTCATAGGCAGCTTTGCCGCGCGCATCGAGTAACGCGCCGTTGCGGGCAATATCGGCCGCGTCGTCCGCGTCGATCACCGGCATACCGCCTGGCGTGACAACGATGGAGCCACCACCCGGTGCGTGCGCCGGGTCCGGCGCAGTATTGTGTCCGGCGGCAGTCCAGGCCGCGAGCCCGCCGTCGAGAAGCCTAACGTTCTCGTGACCAGCCCAGCGCAAAGTCCACCATGCGCGTCCCGCCTGGGCACCGGATGCATTGTCATAGACGACCACCGAAGAGTCAGCGTCAATCCCGAAGCCCTGTAATGTCTTCTGAAGCGCTCCGGGGTCCGGAAGTGGTCTGCGCCCCCCTTCTTTAGACGCCGGACCGGATATGTCGGAAGCCAACGAAACAGCAATCGCACCGGGAACCACCGGCCGCTCTAGCGGCGCCGTTTCTAGGTCGTCGCTGATGTCGAGAAGAACAAGCCCGGGTTCACCGGCTATCCTGTCCGCTAGTTCATCGACAGTTATCAGTACGCTCGAACGGGTATCGGTCATATCTTTCTCACGCTGTCATGGTGCAGCGATACAGAAGCCGCGTCGCATCGCTCTCGTAATCCTTTACTGCGCGGTGCTGCACGACGCGGTTGTCCCACACTGCTAGGGTGCCCTCTTCCCATTCAAAGCGGCAAGTAGCTTCCGGCGACTTGATCATATCGAACAGGATGCCGAGAATATTTTGGCTGTGAACACGGCTTACGCCCTTGATGTAGCAAACATAAGATTCGTTAACTGCCACCCATTTGCGTCCCGATTCCGGATGCGTTCGGATGAGCGGCATTTCGAAGGGCGGCATGCGTAAACGTGCCTGGGCGGCTTCTTCCGGATCGAGATAACGGTCGGTGATGTGTCCGGTCGCATCCGGCGATTGGATGACGTTCAGCGATTCAAGGTACTGCGCAAAGAGCGGATCAAGCATTTCGTAGACATAGGCGGTGTTCGAATACATCGTATCGCCGCCATTCTTGGGGATCGCCTTGCCGAACAAGGCAGTAAAGGCCGGCGCGTCGGCCCTGAAACCGCCATCGGCATGCCAGACATGATTTCGCAGATGCGCGTCTTTACCGGCGCTTATCACGGTGGCGTCCGGGTTCTCCGGTGCGCGCGGAGTGTGAGGGCCGGCGTAATGGAAGAATTCGCCAAGAAATCCACCAAACTTCGTGAAGTTTTCGGCCGTGACTGTTCCGGGTTCAAACACCACGAGGCCACGGTTGTGCAGTAAGTGCCGCATCGCCGCCCGGAAGTCATCCGAGATCGACTTACCATCGAACCGGTAGCCGGATATCCTTGATCCAATTGAGGCCTTGATAGGGGTCACACTGGCGCCTTCGAGCGCAGATACATTGTCTGCAGCCAACTCAACGGCCAAGTTTGAGGGGTTCATTTCCGGAACTTTCTGATATCTGCAACTCTGTCCGGTATTTATCGTGTAACACGCTATTTTTCAACGATGATAGGGATGCACCTGTCGCAAGTGGCGTTGCAAATTTTCCCAGTCACATAGAGGACGGGGCTCCTCAGAGGTTAAACTCCGCGGCCACGAACGTTTTTCGCCCACCGAACTTTCCCCTTGGCATCGCAACCGGCCTTCAGTTCGAGGCCGATATTGTGCGACGCATCGTAGGAGAAAACGGCGGTCCGCACGGAGGTTCAAGGCGCTAATCGCCAGTTGACTCGCTCAGCCGGCGACGCGAGAACCTAGCGATTAAAGGGAGACATCCGATGGCCGACATAACACTCTACTGCTTCCCGCAATCGACCTGCAGCCAAAAGGTCCGCCTTGCGCTTTGGGAAAAGGGCATCGAATTCGAGGAAAAGCATGTCGACCACAAGAACCGCGAACACTTAAGCGACTGGTATCTGGAGCTAAATCCTAACGGCGTGGTCCCGACGCTGACCGACGGCGACGATGTGATCATCGACTCCTCCGTTATCCTGGAATATCTGGAGGACGTCTATCCGGAACATGAAATGTCGCCCAAGGACTTCGTGAAACGCGCGCATATGCGGAAATGGCTACGGTACCTTGAGGAGGTGCCGACCCCGGCAATCCGGGTACCGTCGTTCAACAAGCATCTGGCGAAGCGCTACGAAAACATGAGTGATGATGCCTATCAGGAGATGGCTGACGCCCATCCTGTTCGGAAGCATTTTTACAAACGAATGAACAAAACCGGTTTCAGCGCTGAAGAAAGCGCTGAGGCCATCGACCGGCTCGACGCTGCCGCGCAGCGAGTCGCCGTGGCACTGGACGGACATGGCAAAGATTGGATCATGGGTGACATGCTGACCATCGTCGATGCCGCTTACATGCCGACGGCGGACCGAATGATCGACCTCGACCTCGCCGATATGATCGACAGCCGTCCGGCGCTGAAGGCGTGGTACGATCGCTATTCATCGCGCGATGCGTTTGCGAAGACCTATTACGAAGGATCCCGACTGACGGACATCTTCGGCAAGGGCGCCGTGACCTAACTTTTGCGCAATGTGTCACCTAGGGCCTTGCCCGGGAGTCAGCCTAACCGCCAAACTGTTCTCCGGGTCCCGGCACAAAACCGAGATGACCGCCGACTTAATCCAGTCGCCCGTGTGTCGGCGCAAACAGATCGTCGACCCTTAATACCTCTGGGATGAAATACTGCTGGTGCATGTATTTCACGAACGCCTCCAGCGTTGGGCGGTTCTCGTCGATACCGTAAGGCCAAGGATCGCCGCCGAAGACCTCGTCGATCTCGCGCAGATCGTCGAAAAGCCACGGTAACATGTATTTCTGCGCTCCCGAAAAATACATCGCTTCCTGAGCCCAATCCTTTGCCGCCAGGAAAGCTTTGTAAAGGCTCTGCGCCACCCACTTATGTTGTGCGTAAACATCCTTGCGGATCACCACCGTGTGCATGATCGGATGGATGCGGTGTTTCTTGTAGTAACGCTTTTCCTCCTCCCTGAAATTCGGAAACAGGTAGCCGACACGGTCTGGATCGGTGCGCACGGAATCGGGCATCCGTGATCCCAGCACAGCATCGATATCGCCTTCGGCCAGCATCTGCGACAACGACTTGTCGGACGTGTTGGGTATGATCTCCACCGGTTCAAGAAGCTGCGGCGGCGCGGGCGGGTCCCCGTGACTCCCGGGTTTTTCCATCGCGCCCTGGATCCACTGAACGCCCGAAAGATCAACGCCGTAAATATTTTCCATGTCGCCTCGGATCCAGATAGCCGCCGTC
>DKQG01000002.1:0-10393 GCA_002471575.1 Alphaproteobacteria bacterium UBA7314
GACAAAGCCGCAACGAAAACCGCCTGCTCAGGCACACCCTGGCGAACGAGTTCACGTGCAACTGAGTTGGCCCGGTCAAGCGACACGCGGAAATTCACCATACGGTGCTGGACTAGGTCCATGTTGCGCGTCCGGCTGCTGGCGTGGCCTTCAACCCGGATCGCTCCACCGCGCTTACGGTATGCTTGCGCTATCCTGCGTAATCCCCGACGTTCCCGGCTCGACAGGCTGGCCGAACCCGCCTTGAAACGGACCACGCCAACGGGGTCTCCCACAGGCGGCGGCAACGCCGAAGCCGTTCCAGCGATCGGAGCGAGAGGTTGCTGAGCAAATCCCTGCGCACCGGCGGCGGGAGTCCCTGTCCCAAGATACGCCGCGATATCTGCAGGCGGTGCGCCGAAGGTCGGATTCCCGAGCCGGGCGACGGAACGCCTGCTGGGGCTGGGACGCGTGGTAAGCGCCCGGACCGCCGCCCCCGAGGGAATGGTTGCTCGTGCCGTTGGGGGACGCGGCGCAAACTCCGGCGTCCGGGAACTTGGTGTCGGACCCAAGCGCGATACCCCGGATACCGGTGGTACCACTAACGGTCGCATCGATGATGGCGGTGTAGAGGCGGTCTGTGCCGGCGCAAGGGGTGCGACAGGCCTTACGGCGGTAAAAGGTGCAGGTAGGGGCTGCCGCGAAGCCGTTGCTGCTTCGGCAGGAGGCGGCGGGGGTGTCGAAACAGCCGCCTCGCTTTGGCGCCTGATCTTTTCCTGCGAATATTTTGCGTTTTCCCGATCCGATGTCAGCCGTTCAGCCAAGCGTTTCCGTTCCCCTATTGTCGGAGCCTTGGGACGCTCCGGCACCGACGCCAGTTTTGGAAAATCCTTGTTCTCGCCCGATGTGTATGTCGGTAGCCTGGCATCACCGGAAGATGTCGATTCGGTTTCTTTGTCACCAAAAATCGCATCGGCAGCCCCTTCGTACCACTCGACCGGGTTGGCCCAGTTCGGTACGGATGAACACCCGGCCAGCAGCGCAGCGACCAGGACCAGTGTTCCCGCAGTTGCGAAATTCGACTTTTTCGGTAATTCAAAGTTTTTGGCGAGATCAATGCTCATTTTCAGCACATCCTTGTTTATAAACACCATTTCCGGCTGCAAAACGCCACACAACAAAAAAACCAATTATTATGCATTGCAGCAATTTGTGTTACATTTACTACCTCTTTCGGGACGTACGCGTGCCTGCGCAGCTATCACTTATGGATCGGCGAGTTCGCAAATTATACCCTATGACGCAGAACGCAATAAAGGATCGCCGGATGGCCACAAAGACCGAGCATACCTCCCCCCCCGACGTCGAGGAACCGACGGCAACAATCGAGAAAATTGCCGAGCAAAGCCAGCGCATTGTCACCGACTTTATCGGCAGGCAGGGCGACGCGAGAGCTCTGGAATACGATCCTCTTAACATTGGATCGGCGTTCGCAGAGATAACGCGAAGGATGATGGCCGATCCCGCCCGCCTCGCACGGGCTCAGGTGGACCTGTGGAATAGCCACGTTGGCCTGTGGCAGCAGACAGCAAACCGTATGATGGGTCAGGAAGCCAAAACGCTCGCCGAACCAGACGAGGACGATAATCGTTTTTCTACTGCAGCCTGGCAGGAACACCCGGTCTTCGACTACATCAAGCAGTCCTACCTGATGACGTCAAAGTGGGTAATAGACACCGTGCGCGAAACCGACGGTATGGAAGATAAAACTGCCCGCAAGGCCGAATTCTACACCCGGCAGTTCGTCGATGCGATGGCACCAACCAACTTCGCCCTTACCAACCCACAGGTCTTGCAGGAAACCATAGATACACAGGGTCAAAACCTCGTCAATGGACTGTCGAACCTGTTGGAGGACCTAGAGCGCGGCAAGGGACAACTTGCCATCAAGCACGTGGAGCCCGATGCGTTCGAAATCGGTAAGACGGTTGCGACCACCCCCGGAAAGGTCGTCTTTCAAAATGAACTCTTCCAGTTGCTGCAGTTCGCCCCCAGCACCGACAAAGTACGTAAAACGCCTCTTTTGATCGTTCCCCCTTGGATCAACAAATATTATATCCTAGATCTGCGGAAGAAGAACTCGTTCATCAAGTGGGCGGTTGATCAGGGTAACACCGTGTTCATCGTCTCATGGGTAAATCCCGACGAAAAGCTCGCGCTGAAAACTTTCGAAGATTACATGCTCGATGGTCCGGTTGCTGCCATCGGTGCCGCCTGTCAGGCCGCCGGCACAGAGAAAGTCAACGTCATCGGGTATTGCATTGGCGGCACCATGACGGCCGTCGCGCTGGCCTACATGTCGGAAAAAGGCGACGACCGGGTCGCCAGCGCAACATTCTTCACTACGCTGGTCGATTTCGAGGAACCAGGAGAACTCGGCGTCTTCATCGACGAAGAACAGATTTCTAGCCTTGAAGAAAAAATGGGTGAGCGTGGGTATCTCGAAGGCTCCGAGATGGCCACTACGTTTTCTATGCTGCGGGCCAATGATCTGATCTGGACGTTCGTGATCAACAATTACCTGATGGGCAAAGAGCCCTTCCCGTTCGATCTGTTGTTCTGGAACGCTGACGCCACTCGCATGCCCGCTGTCATGCATTCGTACTACCTACGCAAAATGTACCAGGCGAATGCGCTGGTGGAGCCGGGCGGACTTGAGTTGGGCGGCGTGAAAATCGATCTGCGCAAGATCAAGGTCCCCGTCTACATCTTGTCGACCAAGGAAGATCACATAGCGCCGTGGAAATCGACTTATGCCGCGACACAATTATACAACGGCAACACTACCTTCGTGCTGGCATCATCAGGTCACATAGCCGGGGTCGTTAACCCGCCGGTATCGGATCGCTACTCCTATCGCACAAACACGAAGAAGCCCGACACGCCGGATGCATGGCTAGACAGCGCCAAGGAGCACCCGGGGTCGTGGTGGCCTCACTGGGACAAGTGGGTCAACAAGCATGCGGGCGGTGAAATCGCCGCACGCCAACCCGGTAAAGGCAAACTGAGAGCAATCGAGGATGCACCGGGATCCTATGTAATGGTCCGGTCTGACAAGGACTGAACCGGATGACAGGTTGGCGGGGCAGCACGTAAACTGACCCCCGATGGCAACATACCCCTCTCCGCTTCGCACCGCCTTCGCCGGACTGATCGCCATGGCTGCCGTCATGGGCATCGGCCGCTTCGTCTACACACCCATCCTCCCCTTCATGTCAGAGGCCGT
The DNA here is from genome assembly GCA_002471575.1 of Alphaproteobacteria bacterium UBA7314. GTDB lineage: Bacteria > Pseudomonadota > Alphaproteobacteria > MPNO01 > UBA830 > UBA830. Next base: position 3,266 of record DKQG01000002.1, read on the forward strand.
GCCCCTGTCGGAAAGTCAGGCCGGACTGATCGCCGCCGCAAACTTCCTGGGATATTTGGTTGGGTCTCTCGCCAGTAGCACAGGGTTTCTCGGAGGCAACCGGCGTGCATGGGCTCTCTGGGCATTGGCCCTGAGCGTTGCAACAACGGGCGCCATGGCGCTTACCGTGTCGATCCCCGCATTTCTGATCCTCCGCTTCGTCGGCGGGGCATGCAGTGCGCTAGTGATGGTATTCGGCTCAGCGCTAGTATTCGACCGGCTAACATCCGCGCGACGCCCGAACCTGATGCACATTCATTTTGCAGGTGTCGGTACCGGCATGGCCGCATCGGCTATTATCATCGCGGGATTGGACACCATTGCTATTGACTGGACCGGACAATGGCTGGTGTCCGCCCTCGCCGGACTGATCGCGCTCGTCCTAGTAATCTTTATGCTGCCGGCAGGCAAGGACGACACGATGGCGCCTTCAACAGGCGGCAGCAGCAGGATCGACCGACGGATGATCCCGTTGTCGCTGTCATACGGACTGTTTGGTTTCGGCTACGTCATCACGGCGACGTTCATCTCCCTGCTTGTGCGGCAGACACCGTCGATCGCTACGATCGAACCAGTGATCTGGCTGATCGTTGGCTTTGCTGCGATCCCGTCAGTCGCGCTATGGACGTGGATCGGCCGTCGTCTCGGCAATCCAGCCAGCATTGCGCTGGCCTGCCTGGTCGAGGCCGTTGGCGTCGCCACCACGGTAGTATTCGACAGCGCGGCTGCCGTGATGATCGGCGGCGCGCTTCTGGGTGGCACTTTCATGGGCATCACCGCGGTTGGGATGACGACTGCCCGCGAGCTGGCGGTGAACAGGGAAGGCGGCGATCCGCGTCGCATGCTCGGCCTAATCGTCGCTGCCTTCGGCGCCGGGCAGATGATCGGCCCCGCGTTTGGAGGATTTGTGACAAGCATAACTGGGAGCTTCACCGTGCCAAGCCTAACCGCGTCAGCGGCACTGGTGGTCGCTGCCGGTTTGGCGATGCTGGTAAAGGTGGACCGGCCTGACGCCCGGAAATCATAAGCCTCGGGCTACTTAATCAGGAAAGACCGATCTTTATCACCCTTAATCCGCTGCGTGCTTGCCTACCGTCCAACCCGCATTGCCGATGGCATTTTCGGCAAAGTCCCTCGGGCCGTCTTCAAGTGGTGTGGCGAATGTGTCGTTCCAACGGTTGAAGAAACCGTAGAGCCCGATGATAGAGAGCAATTCCACGATCTGGTAGTCGGTGTAATGTTCCTTAAGGGCGTCGAAATCTTCGTCGGTCACCATGTTAGGGATCGAAGACGCTGCCTGTGCAAAGCGCAGCGCCACACGCTCCGCCTCGGTAAACAGGTCGCTGGTCTCGAACTCCCAGATCGCAGCAATCTTGGCGGCGTCTTCGCCGGAATGATTGGCAGCACCGCCGGAATGGGCGACGCAATACATGCAACCCGCTGCTAGGCTCGATGCATTACCGACTAGATACAGCAGGCCAGGCGAGACGGACTCCTCCGTACGATGCATGATCGCTTTATAAAGTTCGTTGATGCCGATCAACAATTCCGGCTTGCGTGCCATAATACGCTGTGAATTCGGCAAAAAACCAAGGCGTTCGATCGTTGGTTTGAGGTAATCGATCGAGTTGCCTATCTCTTCATCGGTAAGGGGTTTGATTCGTGTCATGGCTGCTCTACTCCGCGGTTTTCACGTGTTTGCCGGCGCTCCAGCCGTTACCGGCAAGATGCTTTTCTGCGAATTCTATAGGCTCATCCTCCAGCGGGGTCGCCAGAGTATCGTTCCAGCGGTTAAGAAATCCGAACATCGACACTACCGAGACGATCTCGACGATCTGGTATTCGGTGAAGTGTTTGCGCAGATCCTCAAAATCCTCGTCGGCCGCCATGTTAGGCACGGAAGACGCTGACTGCGCAAAACGCAACGCCGACTTCTCGGCTTCGGAAAACAGTTCGCTCGTCTCGAATTCGAAGATCGCCGCAATCTTCTCGCCATCGAGGCCGCGCAGGTTCGATGCGCCGCCCGTGTGTGCCTGGCAATACTGGCATCCGGCGGCGAGGCTGGACGCATTCGCGATCATATATTTCAGACCGCCCGGGATTGATTGCTCCGTCTGCAGCATCACAGCTTTGCCGAGCTCGTTATAGGCGGACACTAGCTCGGGCTTGTGCGCCATGATGCGCTGCGAGTTCGGCACGAAACCCAGGCGTTTCTTTGTCGGTGCGATAATTTCGTTATAGGGTTCCAGTTCTTGGTCATTGAGCATACGGACACGGTTCATCGCGGGTCTCCCTTATGATGTGTTGCATTTGACGTAGCAGATTTCCATCTTACGGCAAGCAAGGCCGGTGCAGAGCGGAAGGCGTGCTTATTCCGCCGCGCCACGCGCGTTTAGCAACGCATTCAGTTCCATCCGGTATTCCTCTGCACGGTCGGCGTAACTTTCGAAAGACCAGTCGAAGCCTGCGATCTCCTCTTCCGACAGTTCGCGCATCGGCCTGGCGGGACGACCGCCCCACAGTTCGCCTGCCTTTACGGTTTTGCCGGGCGTCAACATCGCCCCACCGGCCAGCATGCTGTGCGTTTCAATGGTGCACCGGTCCAAGACGATCGATCCCATGCCGACAAAGGCCTTGTCATGGATATTGCAGGCATGCAGAAGCGCCATATGTCCGATCGTGATGTCGCTGCCGATATACGTACCCTGATACTTCGAATGCACGTGAATGACGGAGCCGTCCTGGATATTTACCCGTTCGCCAATGCGGATCGGGTTGTCGTCCCCCCGGATGACCGTGTTGAACCAGACCGAGGACCCGGCTCCGATCTCGACATCCCCGATGACGCTGGCACCGGGCGCAATGAAAACATCGTCTGCGATCTTCGGCCATTTACCCTTGTACGGCAGGATGTTGCCCTGAAACTGGGTCATGAATGCGTTCCTTTGCGTTTGCCGTTCAGTCCAGGCCGGCCGTTTCGTCAAGCCCGAGCATCAGGTTAAGAGACTGAACCGCCTGTCCAGATGCACCCTTTCCCAAATTGTCCAATTGTGCCGTTAAAATTACCTGCTTCGTTTCCTCGTTGGCAAAGACAAACAGTCTCAGCCGGTTGGTATCATTCAATTCTTCGGCATCAAGGAGCGCGACCCGGTCTGCGGTTTCCGTTTCGTCAGCAACGCTCACAAACGCGCAACCCCGATACCACGCCTGCAGAACTTCCCGAATTTCATCGGCCGACGGCGACGATGGCAGGCTCCACAATTGCAGCGGGACCTGCACGACCATCCCCTGTCGGAACCGGCCAACGCTGGGACTGAACAACGGCGGGTGCTCCAGCCCGCTGTATTGCTGCATCTCCGGGACGTGCTTATGGGCGAGCGCCAGCCCGTAACCGAACCAGGCGCTGTCTATGGCATTGGCCGCGTCCGCATTTTCCATTAGGGCGATCAGCCCCTTGCCACCGCCCGAGTAGCCCGAAACGGCATTCACGGAGACCGGATAGTTGACCGGAATGATGCCTGTATCGACCATGGGCCGGATCACGGCGATTGCCCCGGTCGGGTAACACCCAGGGTTAGAGATGCGCGCGGCACCGCGGACCACGTCCACCTGTTCGGGCGTCATTTCGGGAAACCCGTATGTCCAGCCATCGGCAACCCTATGCGCAGTCGAGGCATCGATTACCCGCGTGTTTTTGCTGCCGATCATAGAAACCGCTTCGCGCGCGGCATCGTCGGGCAGGCAAAGGATCGCTATATCCGCATCGTTCAGCGCTTCGCGGCGAGTATCGGTATCTTTGCGCTTGTTTTCCGAGAGGTGAATTAAATCCATTTCCGCTCGGCCTTCCAGCCGTTCGCGAATCTGTAGTCCGGTTGTACCCTCTTCACCGTCTATGAAAATCGTGTGTGTCATGGGGTCTCATTAAACCCAGCGCGGGTGCGCTTCAACCCGAGATATCGATGAGAGGAAATGTTTCTTTTCGGCTCAAAACGTTTTGTAGCGTGACATCAGAACTCGCTGTGAGCGTGTTTTCGTGTCCACGCACCGGCGAGTTCGCTGTGTCGGCAGCGAAGCAGACGACTTGGCCGGAGACGCTGGCCGACTTGCCGAACCACGGAGAGAGTATCAGCGGATGAGAGATCTCTGGGAGGAAGCGAAGGAAATAAAAGAGGCCAAAACCGCAGTTGATGCAGCAGAGACAACGAAAGAAGTGGGAGAAGCCGCATCAGATCTCTAATAAGAATCCAAATTCGCGGTAACGTTGCAGGATATCGTGCGGGTAGCGGCAATAATCTCCACGATCATCGACCCGACAGCTGTCGCCGGTATCTCTAACATCCGAAACCTTCCGAGCTCTTCAAAAAGAGGCAGTAAACAGCCCGGAAGGGACGATATCAGTCTATCGGACAGAAAAAGGGCGCCCCCGACGGGACGCCCCTAAAAGTCTGATTTGGCTGTCCCAGCCTTATCGCTTGTCTAGTCTGCACTTCTTTAACACACTGATATAAAATCAAAAGTTCGAACCGTCCTCCAAACTCAAAAACTTTTTTTACCTACTCAATGGCGACCGGAGGTATCTTGGTTCAATCCGACGTCACCACTTACCAACAATACTGCCTAGCGACGTCGCACCCCTCGCTGCTAGCCTCCTCGGGAGGAAGAAACAAAGACGAATTCGACAAAACACGCATTCATCTCTGGACGGCGTGCAATGTAAATCGGCACATCTCGCCCAACGGCTGGGTAGCCAGCATCGGGCTTGCCGATAACGGCCCGAGGGGGCGTTCCGCTCCCACCCCAGCCCAATCTGTGCGACGAGCAGAAGATACGGCGCGATCGACGCGATCACGTTCGAGACAAGCATAGTTGCGAAAGTCAGAGGGAATACCGGATCAGATACCTAACCGAGTTGATCCTTATGTCCCGTGGGACAATCTCCAAAGCGCTCGCAGAGCTATTCGAACAGGCGCGGGCCCAATTCTGCAACCTTCCCGATCCGAAACTACGAGAAATCGTCGAAGAGATTGAGCTGAGGGCCGAGATTGGGCTCGCAAAGCTTGATGGATCTGCCTGATACTTCGGGTTTTCCAGTACTTGCGTCCGCGGCAGCCTCAAACCTATACTCCGTCGGGGGCTCGCACAGTTTCAGGCAAACATGACACCAACGATCCCACCTGATTACCAACCGAACGATAAAGAACCATTCATGAACGATATTATGTTGGAGTATTTCCGGCAGAAACTCGTGTCATGGAAGGACGATTTGTTGCGTGACGCGGGACAGACTCTGCAGCATCTGCAAGAGCAGGACGCCCGGTCTGCCGACCAGACTGATCGCGCAACCTCGGAGGCCGACAGGTCGATCCAGCTCCGCACCCGGGACCGGGCCAGAAAACTTGTTTGGAAAATTGAAGAGGCGCTTAAGAGGATCGAACAGGGCAGCTACGGTTATTGCAGCGAAACCGGGGAGCCAATCGGCGTTAAACGGCTCGAAGCGCGGCCTATCGCCACTCTGGGGCTCGAAGCCCAGGAACGTCACGAACGTCTGGAAAAGACCCAGCGTAGCGACTAGGTCAGGATCCGCTCACGCGGAGTCATCGCTACCTGATAAGGACGGGAGAAGGATATTGAGTATCGTCTGCCCGTGTCGTGGCTACTTGATATTAGTGATCTGGCTTCATCCATCATAAGCTATACGCGCATCCGCGATCCCCTCTTACGGGATGGTGTTGTCCGATCCAATGTCTTCGGGTCCGATGGCGGCAGAGAGTTGCAGTTCTCGAACTTCAAGGTGTACTTGAATCTCCAAGCGTCTATGAAGCACGAGGTTTCCGTTCGGAAGACGTTGAGCAACGATGGCAGCGGCTCTCAGGTTTATCGTCTCGCCTCTCTAAAACCAGACCAAACAAACCGCCGTTACTAAGCTTGAGGGCAGATCAAGGGGTTGGAAAAGAAACAACCTATTGATATAGGACGGTTTTTGACTTTTTCGTATTACCGCTTCGAGAACTGGAACGAACGACGCGCCTTACGCTTGCCGTATTTCTTACGTTCGACCGCGCGAGAGTCGCGGGTAAGGAAACCGCCCTGTTTCAACGTCGGGCGCAGGCCCGGCTCGAAATAGGTCAACGCCTTTGAGATGCCGTGTCGGACCGCGCCGGCCTGGCCGGAGAGGCCGCCGCCGGAAACGGTGCACCAGACATCGTATTGGGTCGACCGGTCTACCGCCGCCATTGGCTGACCGATAATCATTTGCAGCACCGGGCGTGCGAAATAAACCGGACCGTCCTTGCCATTCACGGTCATCCGGCCACTGCCGGGTTTAATCCATACGCGGGCAACGGCATTTTTGCGTTTGCCGGTGGCATAAGCGCGCCCTTGGGCATCTAGTTTGGGTTCTGCGGGCGCCGCAGACGGTTCCGGCATCACCGGTGCCACTGCTGCTTCGTCAGGTGCCGACGAAGTTTCTTCCGCCGCTGCCGCTGCTTCCGCCTGCGCTTCTTTCAGCGCTTCGCCCAGCGCGGCACCGGTGCTTTCGTCTTGGTCCGCCATACTCAGGCGCTCCTCTTGTTTTTCTCATTCATCGATGCAACGTCCAGAACCTCAGGTTTCTGGGCCTCATGCCCATGTTCTGCTCCGGCATAAACGCGTAGCTTGGTAAGTTGCTGCCGCCCCAGCTTGGTCTTGGGCAACATGCGTTCGACCGCTTTCATCACTATGCGGTCAGCCTTGCCGTCGGCAATCAGTTTCTCGGGCGTAACGGACTTAACCCCTCCCGGGTAGCCGGTATGGTGGTAATAAATCTTGTCGGTCACTTTCTTGCCCGTCATCGCCACTTTTTCAGCGTTAATGACGATCACGCCGTCGCCGCAATCGACATGGGGCGTGAAACTCGGCTTATGCTTGCCGCGGAGGATCTTGGCACAAATAGAGGCCATCCGGCCGAGGACGATGTCTTCGGCGTCGATGAGAAACCACTTGGTCTCAATATCGGCCGCTTTCGCGGAGATTGTTTTCATAACAGTCGGCCCAAATTTCAGGCGCCCGCAAAATACAGACGCAACGGAACCGGAATATGACAGCAAAACC
>DKQG01000002.1:10771-28482 GCA_002471575.1 Alphaproteobacteria bacterium UBA7314
GATTACAGTAGTTTAAAAAAACGGTATTTTGATACCTCTATCCCGTAATTGTGTTATAGGCGTGCGTAAAAAATTCTCAAACTCGATCAATGAAACGGCCCGATGTAAACACGAAATATATTAAAATAGGCCCCTACGCCGATTTTTCGAGACAGCAGACCACGGGCCCGCAAACTTAACCGGGATAAACCCGTGTGCTACGCTGGTGGTTTCGAACTCGACGACCGGTCGTGTTCTGATAATAATCGGTCGCTCCATGTCATGCGTTGGCAGGGGCAAAGGAAGTATGAATTATTTATCTTCAATGTTTCAATGAGCACTGCCTATATGGATATCACAACAAATGAAGACGTGCTTATACGCACCAACGCCAGTGGCATTGCCACATTGACCCTGAACCGTCCGGGAGCCCGCAACGCCCTCTCTACCGGGTTGATGGCGTCGCTCCAGACCGAGCTAGACGGGATCTCCTCGGATAGAGACATCCGGGTTGTCGTTATTGCCGCCAACGGTCCGGCATTTTGCGCGGGTCACGACCTCCGCGAGATACGATCTGCGCCTCAGCGCGAGGCTTATGAGGCGCTTTTCGCACAGTGTTCGAAATTGATGCTGTCCATTATCCGACTGCCACAACCCGTGATCGCCAAAGTCCATGCGACCGCAACTGCTGCTGGCTGCCAGCTTGTCGCGACCTGCGACCTGGCTATTGCGGCCGAAACGGCAAAATTTGCGACCCCAGGAGTGAATATCGGCCTTTTCTGCTCCACTCCGATGGTGGCGGTTAGCCGCAATGTTGGACGCAAACGGATGATGGAGATGCTGCTGACCGGCGAGATGATGGATGCGGAAAACGCAGTCGCCGCAGGCCTAATCAACAGCACCTGCCCACCCGACGCGCTCAACGACGCGGTTGCCCGCCTTTGCGCCACCATCTCGTCGAAATCGGCACTGACCCTGAAAGTCGGAAAGGAAGCGTTCTACCGCCAGCTCGAAATGCCGCTGGAGGACGCATACGCATATGCGAGCGAGGTAATGGTGACAAACATGTTGGCACGTGATGCGGAAGAGGGAATCGACGCCTTCCTCGAGAAGCGCGACCCGGAGTGGCGTGGAGAATAACGACATGACCGCCCTCGCCCCAGAAATCGACATCGCCCCCTTACTGGACGGCACGCAAAGCACCAAACGAACTGTTACGGAGAAAATCAAGGCCGCCGCTATCGACATAGGGTTTTTCACTGTCGTTGGCCACGGGATCGACTTCGGGCTGCTAGACAAAACGCGGAACACCGTAGGAGCCGTCGAATGAGCGACCTCGTATATCCTGACGCTTTTATCCGGCGGGTCTTGGATCAAACGTCTACCATCGCCATGGTCGGCGCGTCGGCAAACTGGGTCCGGCCCAGTAATTTCGCTATGAAATACCTGCAGCAGAAGGGATACCGTGTCGTTCCGGTCAATCCCGGCAACGTCGGCAACGAGATCCATGGCGAAACCTGCTACGCTGGCCTTGTTGACGTGCCGGCGCCCTTTGAGATGGTTGATATCTTCCGCCGCCCGGAAGATGTCAGTGGTATTGTCGACGAAGCGATCTCGCTGAAAGATGAAAAGGGGATACGAGTTATCTGGATGCAGATCGGCGTCATCGATGAAGATGCGGCAGCCCGGGCCGAAGCCGCCGACCTTAAGGTCATCATGGATCGCTGTCCCAAGATCGAATTTGGGCGCCTGAACCACGAACTATCTTGGTGCGGAATCAACTCCGGCGTTATTTCCTCAAAACGTCCCCGTTTCGTACGCTAGCACCCTGCAAATGACTGATTTTGATACCAAAAATGCTTTCGGCTTCGAAACCCGTGCTATTCATGCCGGCGCCGCGCCGGATGCTGCTACCGGTGCGCGCAATACGCCGATCCACCATTCCACATCCTACGTGTTCGATGATGTAGACCACGCGGCATCGCTGTTCAATCTGCAGACCTTTGGGTTTATTTATTCGCGACTTACCAATCCCACCGTTGCCGTGTTGGAAGAACGTATCGCCAACCTCGAAGGCGGTCGCGCCGCCTGCGCCGCGGGCTCAGGCCATGCCGCGCAGTTTCTGGCTTTTTTTACACTGCTGGAACCAGGCGATCATTTCGTCGCTTCCCGCAACCTGTATGGCGGGTCGATCACTCAGTTCGGCGTCAGCTTCAAGAAGCTGGGCTGGCACTGCGATTTCGCGGATCCGCTTAACCCGGAAACGTTCCGTGCAGCGCTCAAAGAGAATTCCAAGGCGATCTTTATCGAGTCCGTCTCAAACCCGTCCAGCGTCATCGGAGATATAGAGGCCATTGCAGACATAGCGCGCGATTCAGGCATTCCATTGATCGTGGATAACACGATGGCAACGCCGTATCTGTTCAACCCAATCGATCATGGCGCCGATATCGTCATCCACTCAACGACCAAGTATCTGAACGGGCACGGAAATTCGATGGGCGGCATCATCGTGGAATCGGGAAAATTTGACTGGGCACAGAACGACAAATTCCCGTCAATGACCGCGCCTGACGACGCCTATCACGGGCTGACCTTCTACGAGACCTTCGGCGATTTCGGCTTCACAATGCGTATCCGCGCCGTGGCGCTGCGCGATTTCGGTCCGGCCCTCTCCCCAACCAATGCCTTCATGACCCTGACGGGGATAGAGACACTTCCGCTCCGTATGAACCGCCACGTCGCAAACGCAGAAACCGTCGCAGCATGGCTGGAGGACCACCCGGCAGTCGCCTGGGTGTCATATGCAGGCCTTCGCTCTAGCAACTCTTATAAGAGTAAAAATAAATATTTTTCAAAGGGTTGTGGATCTGTTTTTACGTTTGGTCTTAAAGGCGGATACGATGCGGGCACCCGGCTTGTGGAAGGCTGTACCCTGCTATCGCATCTCGCCAATGTCGGCGATACACGAAGCCTGATCCTGCATCCCGCTTCGACGACCCACCGACAACTGACCGAAGACCAACAGATTGCGGCAGACGCCGGACCGGATGTCGTCCGCATCTCCGTGGGGATCGAAACCGTTGAAGATATCATCGCGGACCTTGATCAGGCGCTCCGCGGCCTCCGAGACTGATCCCCGCGCGCGCCCAACCAACAACTTCCATGACTTCAACCGGATTGAAAACGGGGTCGCGGAAATAGACGGGCTCCAGGGTTCCCACAGCGCCAGACCGTGTCACCGACCCCTCTTTAATCGCCATGTCACAATCCCGCAGATTCTCAATCACCTGTTAGATCAGCGCCTCCCTTAGAGGGCAGAAATCCTCTGATCCGTGGGAAATGTGCCTGGCCGTTGGCGTTACGGCCGTCGTTACATCTTTGATGTTGAACCTATGGTCGCCGAAATGCATTGCGGGCAGTCGTTTCCGAACTCAACGCGCTCCATGCCGGGCACCTTTGAATAAAGGTCAATGGTTACCTCAAGATCACTCGCGGTAATCGCAAGGTGGTCTAGGCTGCTGAACCTGATCGTAATGGCATCTGCTAGGCTGCCGGTCCGGCAACTGGCTCTTTCACTGTTGCATTGCTGGCGGTGGTCTCGCCTGCCCTTGGCAGGAAGGCCGCGAAACAGATAATCACGCCGGCAACAATCGCCATACTGGCAAAGACCCACCAGAAACCGCCAGTCGCATCGTATATCCATCCCGTCAGAGGGATTGCCAGTGAACTTACGCCCAGCCCCAACACGAATTTGGCACCATAGGCGCTGGCGCGCCAGTCGGCCGGGCAATAGCGCGCCACAAGGCTATTTTCGGCAGGTAGCGAGGCAGTGATCAGAAACATCACGGTTCCCGCCACACCGACAAGCGGCAGCCCGGACAGGCTGCCGGCCAGAAGCGCAACCGGTATCAACGCCACGTAGACAAGAGGATAGACCAGGGTCAGCCGGTACCGGTCGGCCAGCCAGCCCCCCGCCAGTTGACCCAGCGCGCCGATGGCCAGCGCCACTGACGCCAGCCCCCCAGCGCCGATCAGTCCTGCCCAATCGACCACTCCCGGCGCCCGTACCGCAAAAATCTTGGGCATGCCAACCGTTGTGGCCTGTGCCAGCAAACCGACGCAGAGCACCGTGACCGCCAAAATCACGAGCCCGCGGACTGCCTGGGATCGGTCGATAATCGGATCGCCCGAGCCCGTAGCCGTCACTCCAGTCGACGACATCGACTTCACTACAAATAGAAACGCGATCCCTGTTACCAGGATCACCGCACCAGGCACAATAAACGCATAACGCCACCCAAACATCGCCGTCAGCGCACCCGCTAGCAGGGGAGTGGCGGCAATTCCGGCGGTCCCGAAAACGCCGTTGATCCCCAGCGCCTTGCCCCTTGCTTTCGCGTTGGCAACGACCCAGGCGGTGCCGACCGGATGATAGATCGACGAAAACAGCCCGATGACTCCGAGCGCAATGGCAATGCCTAAAGGCCCGGACGCAAACCCTGCCGCTATGCCGGCTGCTCCAGTACCGATAAAGAATACCGCAAGCATTCCTGGTGCGCTCCACCTATCGCCGAGCCAGCCCGCAGGGAGCGCAGCAACGCCGTAAAGCACAAACCCGACAAATGACAGCGACAGTAACTCGCCGAAGGGTCGGTCAAACGCGGCTTCCAGCGCGATGACGACTGTTGGATACACCAGCATCATCATGTGGCTGTAGAAATGCGCTACATTGGCAAAAAGCAGCGCAAGGCCGCCGCCGGTACCGGTGTTTGGGGAAGTTTTTGTCATTTTATCTTTCCGGGAACCGGCGGCAGTTTACCGCGCCACGCTTCAGATCGCACTGGATTTTTTGCCTTAAAAACAATGCTTAAAGTCCTTTTTAAGCCTTTATATTGTGCCCAATTGTAGCCAGTCTTGAATATCAGAATGCGATCATTTAGCCACCTATTTAGGCATATGGAATGCACAAACGCGTTCTTCCTCGGGACCTGCCGGGAACGCATGACGATATCGACGTCGACCCATTGGTGGCCGATCCGGACTATTGCGATGCTGTCACAGACCTTCTGCGCTGCAGAGGAATCCATGCGACCGGCCGGAGGACCACCACTAGCTCAGGCGGCCGTTTCCGCCGCGATCCATTCAAGAAATGCCGAATTACCCGCGTCGATCGGAATCGCCGCGACACAGGGGCAATCGTATGAGTGTAAAATCATCACCCGATCTGTAAGCGCAGCGACCCGGTCGGCCGTTGTCTTAACGATCAGGACCGTCTCAGATCCTTCCTGAATCTCGCCTTCCCAGCGAAATACCGACCTCATCGGATCGAGAATGTTTGCGCAAGCCGCCAAGCGCTCCTCTACCAGCGCCCGAGCGATCTTCGTCGCCTCCTCAGCGTCCGCGGCCGTGATGTATACCAATCGTGGTTCTGCAAACATCCCCCCCCCTTAGTGCCAGTCTCTGCCACACCACGGGAACCTCAAGCTGGCCCTCCAGAGCACCAAAATCATCCGTCCACTCTGTCCATTACTGGGCAGTTTTCCATTTGGCTAACAGGTCGTAAAGCGTTTTGACCACGTTTTCCCGCTTAAACCCGAAACGCCCGTAATACGCAGGGTCACCCAGCACGGCCACATGAGGGAAACCACACTCCTTCAGTCGTTTAGACCCTTCGCGGGACACACACTGCCGATACCGCGCTTTTGTGCTCGCGGCGCATCCTCAAGCGGCGCCAAGAAGGCGATTTTCACATCTTCCTTTCCGACACAATAGGCGGTAGGGGAAATATGACCCTCCGACCAGCTATGGCTGGCAGTGCGGAACGACATTTCTACCTAGGAAACTCGCTCACCAATCTAGTAGGTGATCTTCGTGAAAAGCCGCCGGATAGAGTGTCGCTATCCCGGCAAAATATGTTTGCAGAATTTCGCGGATTTCGATCTGGAGACTTCATCGCTAGGTAACGCTGTGTCTTTGATCAAAACAATGAAAAGTTGCGGTACAGTCATGCCAAGCGGCATAACTCAGCATCGGATTGCAATAACGCATTTCCCGGGATTTAATATTCTGCAAATTCAACACTGTGGGAGGATAGACCATGCTGCTCAGCCCCGAACTTCAAAGGCTCATTAATTTATCTGCGCCGCTTTGGGCTGGCGAGGCAGAGGTCGTCCGGACTTACTGGACGTCTCCGGTTCGGACGCTTGATACGGATCTTTTGTGGATCCGGCGCCAGTGTTCCAAAGAATTCAACGGTTCCGGTATCGGAGAGTACAAGAACATGGGCGTGTTCATGGGCCCTCTGACAGAGTTGCAGGAAGTGTTTCCCAAGATCGATACCGGTGAAAAGGACAGCGTGTCCCGCCATTACGTCCTCGAACTAATGGATACGATGAAGGACGAGTACGAGCATTTTTGCCTGTTTTCGGATGTCTACGACCAGATCAAACCCAATAGCGTCCCTACGATGAATCCGCACGAACTCGCGACCTGGGACGAAGATGTGAAGCTCACTAAACTGCGGCACGACAATATTGCGGATCACGGGAAGCTAGGCGTTCGCGCCAGCCGTTTCACCGAAGGCGGATACTGCACGCTATTCCGCGAAGGTATGCGCGCGGCGGAGATTGGTGGCAATTTCGATACTGCCAACAAGCTCATTGCGGCGGCGTGCAAAGAAATCTACGAAGATGAATTCGGGCATATGCTGGAGGGGATCGCAGGGCTCGATCGCGAGGGATGGTCGGCCGAGGAATTAGAACTGATGGGGAAGCTGGTCGTTGATCAGCTGCGACACCGCATCCACATGCGAAATGCTGAATTTTCTCATCCCCTGACCGAGGAGCGCATCAACGCGATTTTCGCGGGCGACATCGACCCCGAACCTTTCGATTACATCGCGGCGGAGGCCCATCTGATGGCCCACGCGGCGGAGTAAGCACGCCGTCACCTACGGGCAGGGAGCCTCTCCAAAAGCCGATGCCAGCAGCGCTCTGCCCCCGACGGCCCGTGACCCTCTAAGGTAGGCACCGTAACAGACATTCCCGGTGTGACACGCTGCGCCTCGGACACTACCCCCGAGCCGGCGTATGCGGCAAAAATTCCTCAGGGACCGTTAACCTCCGCATTAGGCGGATACTGTTCGGAACATCTTGTATGGCTCTTGGTGGGATTTAATTCATCAAGACTATCTGACCAGCACTCGGCAGTGCTACATGTCTCCTATATGACTAGGAATGAACCCTCCGGACTGACGCACTCCTCTGCTCTGCTTCCCCTTTCGCTTCTCTTTCTGATTGGCGCCCTTTGGGGCGGGTTCTTCGTTCTTATTAAAATCGCCGTAACGGGCGGCGTTGAACCGGTCAGCTATCTGTTCTGGTTTACCTTGCTGAGCGCAATCTGGTTGTTCGGCGCGGCGACGCTGCGGGGACTGAGACCCCGGTATTCCCGGATGCACTGGCCCTACTATCTTAGGCTGGGCCTTGTCCGTTTCACGATGGCCAACATGATCCTCTACACCGTGCAAGGAAAGGTACCGGTGGGAATCATGGCGGTGATCATGAGCTTCGTACCCATCTTCACCTATTCCATCAGCCTGATCGTCCGCATAGAGCGGTTTTTCTGGATGCGCATGGCGGGAATTATCGTTGGGTTTACAGGTGCATTGCTGATAGTGGTGCCCAGGTCAAGCCTGCCGGATCCCTCGATGGCAATCTGGGTAATGCTCGGTTTCGGTGCGCCTCTGCTGCATGCCATCGCTTATGTAACGCTATCAGAGAAATCGCGACCGGCTGATGTGGACTCCCTGACCCTGTCGAGCGGCACGCTTTTTGCGGCCGCCCTATTCGCCCTGCCCCTTGCGATTGCGCTTGGCAAGTTTCAATTTCTGGGGTGGCCGCCGACCCGTGGGGAAACCGCCCTAATTGCGCATTCCCTACTCGCCGCCGTCAATTTTTATGCCATTTTTGAGCTCATCCGCATCGCCGGACCAACCTACATGACGCAGGCGAATTTTCTATCGGTCGGTTTCGGTGTCGTTTTCGGGTTGCTTCTGTTCAGCGAGAGCCATTCCGCGCTGGTCTGGATCGCCATAGCACTAATGCTTGTTGGCGTGGCGCTGGTGAACTGGAAACGCTGATAAACACACGCAGCCCGGGGTCACATCCTGAAATATCCGATCTGAAGTACTGGATCCTAATTGTTTCAGAATACGCCAGAATTTTATGCATAAATGGTTAATCTTCACACATGCCTGCCTGCAAACGAACGCGCAGATACTCATCGGGAAGAGCTTCGGCCGTCCTAGTGACCACCGTTTTTTAAATCAGGCCGCGCCGCGCCATCGCCTCCTCGCGGTCTTCATCCGACATGAATGGCAGGTGATGATCTTCCTTCGAGAACGCAGGTGCATCGTCGTAAAGGCAAACCCAAGACCGACAGTAATCATCGGTCGCATAAAGTTCGCCGGTTGCCGTGCCGATGACCAGCGTCATGCCGCCATACCATAGATGCATGCTCATCGCCTCGAATGCCCCGATAACTGGGTTTGGAAACCCCGCATTTTGTTCGGTCCAGCTTTCTCCCTGGTCGATCGACCGCAGAATCGTCGAATCTGCGATGCCGTCTTTGAACCATTCGGTCGGATTCAGATGCGATCCCGCCATTAAAACCGTCTTGTGATCGCTGGGATCGAGAAATAGGAATTCTGGATACCCCATTCTCAGTCCGCGGTGATGAACGTTATCGAACGTCGTGCCACCATTGCGCGTCCGGTAGAGGCCTTCGCCGGTTGCAAGGTACATCAGATCCGGATCGGTGGGATGGATAAGCAATCGGTGGACTTCTTTCCACTGCCGGTCTTCGGGGGCGGCATAGGCATCAATTTCCCGAAAAGAATCACCGTCATCAGTTGTTTTCAGCAATGCCCCCTGCTCGATCAAGACAAAATACGTATTTGGATCGGTCGGATGCAAGACAACGCTTTTGACATGTGGGTGATGAGGCGGCGGAATAAAGGTCCACTCTTCGGAACCGGGGACGTCGCGCAGTGCCGATACTTCGACCCAAGATTCGCCCAGATCATCGCTTCTGTACAAGGCCGCCGGCGCGGTCCCGGCAAAGATCGTTGCCCGCCCGTTTACTATGCGGGACGCCAGCGAATAAATGTGTGACCGCTTGATCCCGTTCTCGAGCTTACGCCAATCGCCCTTTCCACCATCGTCTGATACCCATAAACCGCCGTCGTGATGACAGCCCGCGAATAGTTTTCGCGAACCCGGGTCGAAAAGCAGCGCACCGATATGCAAATCTTCCAGTGTCCGGGCCGACTCGACCCAGGGCTTACCCCGAAGTTGCCGATCCAGCGTCACGACGCCCTTGATCGTCGCGGCATAGATCCGCGTCACTGTTCCCGTCCCATAGGAAATATTCTGACCGTTTGGCGACAGATAGGTGATGTTCTCCGTCATCGGGGCGCCCCGCAGTTATATCAACCCAACAATAGCAACAAGAGACCGATCAAGCGATGGAGGGACCTGCCGAACAAATTGCAACCATTCATGCCAGCAATTTTTCCAACACCTCGAACTGATCCTTGAGCACCGGGTGCGCTTTACCAGTCTGCTGGGCCACGACAATGTTCTTGCGTTCGGCAATTGCGGGTTTCGTCTCGGGATCTGTTATCACCTTAACGATTATCCGATAGAACTAGGCCAAATTCGACGCCATGGCCGAAGGCGTTCGGCTGGCGTCTTAACAAATCCGATAGGCTTCTTTGCCGAACCGAAGCGGAGAGCAATACGATTCCGCGACCGCCCTTTTCTCGTGCAGAACAAACGTTATGATGACCTAAACCGATGTCGTTAAGGCGCGGAAAAGATCGAGTTCGGATAAAGGTCTCACAATGAGTCGTACTATCGCGGTCGTCGGATCGGGTCCCGGGGGGATGTATGCCGTTCAGGGATTGTTGGACAAAACTCCTGACTGCCGGGTGGACGTGATCGAACGCCTGCCGTCGCCTTTCGGACTCATCAGAGGCGGCGTAGCGCCGGATCATCAGAAAACCAAGCGGGTATCCAAAGCATACGAACGCACGCTGTCCGACGAACGCGCTCGTTACCTTGGCAATGTCGAAGTTGGCCGTGACATATCGGTTCCCGATCTGCTTGGCATGTATGACGCGGTAGTGCTTGCCTACGGCGCGCCGCACGATAACCGGCTTGGCGTTTCGGGCGAAGATCTGCCGAACGTATACGGATCGAATGCCTTCGTCGGCTGGTATAACGGACACCCTGATTTCAAGGACCTAGCACCGGATCTCGAAATCGACTCCGCTGTTATTATCGGCGTCGGTAACGTGGCGCTGGACGTAGCTCGTGTCCTAGTGAAAACAAAGAAAGAAATGTCCGTCACCGATCTGGTGCCCTACGCAGCCAACGCGACAGAGGCATCCCCGGTAAAAGACGTCTACATGCTCGGCCGCCGAGGGCCAGTCGAAGCCGCGTTTACGAACGTCGAACTGCGGGAGATGGGTGAGCTGGAAAACGCAGATCCTGTCATCGACCCCGACCATCTGCCCGGAAACATAGTTGCCGACTACATGTCCGATCGCGACCTGCGCCTTCGGGAAAAGAACGTGGAAACCATGCGGTCTTTCCTGGATATGAGCCATGCGGAAAAGGACAAGCGGGTGCATTTTGGCTTCTTCCTGTCGCCGGTCGAAATTCTCGGTAAAAACCGGGTCGAAGGCGTCCGCTGCGAGAGGACGACGGTCGATGCCAACGGCAAGGTTAAGGGCACCGGCGAAATGGTCGATATTCCGGCGCAGCTGGTTGTTACTTGCATCGGTTCGCGCGCCTTCCCGATCGATAACCTGCCCTTCAATGACGACTGGGGCACCATTGAAAACGATGACGGCAGGGTATCCGACCGCCTTTATGCCGTTGGTTGGCTGAAGCGCGGTGCGAGCGGCACCATCGGTACCAACAAGAACGACTCGCTGGAAGTCGTTGACAAGCTAATCGCCGAACTTGATGGCGCGGAGCGCGATGGTTGCTCCGCCATAGACAAGCATCTTTCGGACAGGAGCGTACGTGTTGTTACGTTCGACGAATGGCAGATCATCGACTGTCTTGAGATCGAAGCCGCTCCCGAGGGAGCGCCGCGTAAGAAATTCATCACAGCGGAAGAGATGATTTCAGCGCTCGAAGCCACTCAAGCCAACGGTTAGCACCCGACGTCATCAGGGAGAACTAGGGCGGCTCATCGGGACGCACTTTTTTTTATTGTCCACTCAGCCGCTTCAGCAATTTCAGAAACGTCTCCCGTTCTGAGGTAGAAAGCGGCTCCAAGGTCTGATCGGTGATTGCCCTACCGTGGGCACTGAGTTCACGGACCAGCTTCGCACCATCTTGCGAGAGCGTCAGTAGGAGACGCCGGCGATCAACGTCGTCAGGCCTCCGCTCGATCAATCCTCGTGCGATGAGGCGTTTGATTACCCCCTGCATAGTTGCCGCATCCATTGCAGTCATGCGTCCAAGCAGGTTTTGCGACGTCTCAGCAACGTCAGAGAGTTTCATCAGCGCGGCAAACTGAAGGGGGGTCAGTTGATCGTCGCCGATCGTTGCCTGAAAAATCGCCGAGTGGCGCTGATGCGCACGACGTAGAAGGTGTCCGGCCTGATCCTCTAGCACGTAACCGGAGGCGTCACTATTCTCCGCGCTTGAGCTTATGGTTACCCGATGGTCTGCCTGCAATGGCATAGGGTGACTTCCCAAATTGTTCGTATACAAACGATGCAGCAGGGGTGGGTACCTGTCAAGCAAGTGCTAGACGATGTCGTCGTCTTTGAGCTTCGACAGCGTTGTCTCATCAATTCCCAAGAGGTTTTGCAGGACATCCACGTTGTGTTGACCCAGTAATGGTGGCGCACGGTCATAATCAATCGTCGATTCCGAAAATCGAATCGGATTTGCGACAGTCGGCAAGGCTCCAACCGCCGGGTGATTAACTTCCTGTCGCACGCCGCGCGCCTTGATGTGCGGATCGTCGAACACCTGTTCGAGATTATTGATTGGCCCGCACGGCACGCCGACTTTCTCGAGCTCCTCCAGCCAAAAAGCGCGCGGTTTCGCGGCAATGATATCGTTCAGGATCGGACCCAGGACATCCCGGTTGCCAACCCGGTTGCGATTGGTCGCATAACTGTCATCGTCGGCAAGATCGACGCGCCCCGCCACTTCGCAGAACCGGCGGAACTGCGTATCATTTCCAACGGCCAGAATTATGTAATGATCCGCCGCCTTATAAGCTTCGTACGGCACGATGTTTGGATGAGCGTTACCCATGGTCGTCGGCGACTTGCCCGCAATCAGATAGTTCATTGCCTGGTTCGCCATGGAAGCGACCGTGACGTCCAGCAGCGACATGTCGACGTGCTGCCCCCTGCCTGTCTTTTCGCGATACGCCAGCGCGGACAGCGCGCCGATCACGGTGTAAAGACCGGTAAGAATATCTGACAAGGCAACGCCGATCTTCTGCGGCCCACCGCCCGGCTTGCTCTCCGCCTCGCCGGTCACACTCATCAGCCCACCCATTGCCTGGATCAGAAAATCGTATCCGGCTCGGGAACTGTAGGGCCCCGTTTGACCGAACCCAGTAATAGAGCAGTAGACCAGACCGGGATTGACCTCAGACAGGCTCTCGTAGTTAAGACCGTATTTTTTAAGTCCGCCGACTTTATAGTTTTCCAGCAAAATATCGCATTCCGCGACAAGCTTGCGGATGATGTTCTGACCTTCCGGCTTGGTGATGTCCACCGTCACCGATTTCTTGCCTCGGTTGGCCGACAGGAAATAAGCGGCAGTATCGGTCTCGTTACCGTCCGCATCCACCATGAAGGGAGGCCCCCAACCGCGTGTATCGTCACCTGTGCCCGGCCGTTCGACCTTGATGACCTCCGCGCCCAGGTCGGCGAAGGTCTGGCCGCACCAAGGGCCGGCCAGAATACGGCTCATATCGAGTACACGAAGATGGTCGAGAGGTTTTATATCAGTCATATCAACTCTTGAAATAAGAAACGGGCGGGTTGAACAACCCGCCCGTCGCTATTCTCTCTTAACGCCCACCTCAGAAAAATGCTTGGATACCCGTCTGCGCCCGGCCGAGGATCAACGCGTGAATGTCGTGCGTTCCCTCATAGGTGTAGATGGTTTCCATGTTCATCATATGTCGCATCACGTGGTACTCGTCGGTGATGCCGTTACCACCGTGAATATCGCGTGCGTCGCGGCATATATCCCGCGCCTTGCCGGTCGAGTTACGTTTCAGCATGGAAATAAGCTCCGGCGCGCAGGATCCGTCTTCCATCATGCGCCCCATCTGTAGACAAGATTGCAGCCCGATGAAAATATCGGTCTGCATGTCGGCAAGTTTTTTCTGCACCAACTGGTAAG
This sequence comes from Alphaproteobacteria bacterium UBA7314, assembly GCA_002471575.1. Lineage (GTDB taxonomy): Bacteria > Pseudomonadota > Alphaproteobacteria > MPNO01 > UBA830 > UBA830. The sequence goes on from DKQG01000002.1 coordinate 24,205, forward strand.
ATGCAAGAGGCTTGCCAAACTGGGTGCGGTCAAGCGCATATTCCCGCGCCGCCTTCCAGCAGAATTCGGCAGCACCGAGGGCGCCCCACGCGATCCCGTACCGGGCGTTGTTGAGGCAGCCGAACGGCCCACCAAGGCCGCGCGCTTCCGGCAGCCAGTTCTCGTCAGGCACAAACACGTTGTCCATGACGATCTCCCCGGTCGTAGAAGCCCGCAGGCTGAGCTTGTTCTTCAGCTTCGGCGTCGTAAGACCCTCCATGCCACGTTCCAAGATGAAGCCCCGGATAACATCATCATCATCTTTGGCCCACACCACGAAAACCTGGGCAAGCGGTGCGTTCGAGATCCACATTTTGGCGCCATTAAGCTGATAACCGCCGTCTACCTTTTTGGCGCGAGTTTTCATGCCGCCCGGATCGGAGCCATGATCGGGTTCGGTCAGCCCGAACGCGCCGACCCACTCGCCGCTGGCGAGCTTAGGCAGGTATTTTTCGCGTTGGGCTTCGGTGCCGTAGTTGTAAATCGGCCACATTACCAGGCTCGACTGGACGGACAGTGTGGATCGGTAGGACGAGTCCACCTTTTCGATCTCGCGCGCAATCAGGCCATAGGAAACATAGGAAACACCGGCGCAGCCGTATCCATGGATCGTCGGTCCCAACAGACCGAGTTCGCCCATTTCTGGGATGATATCAGGATCTTCCTTTTCGTCGTTATAAGCTTCGATGATCCGCGGCATCAGTTTTTCCTGCGCATACTGACGGGCGGTTTCCTGCACCATACGTTCCTCTTCGGTCAGCAGGCTATCCAGCGCCATCGGGTCTTCCCAGTTAAATTTGCCCCAGACGCGAGGACTGTGCACGTCTGCTTCGTATGCGTTGGTCGCCATCTGTCTATCCTTTCGGTGTTTCGTGCTGTTTAAGTCTAGTCCGGTGGCGGTGATATTAAAAGCAAGGGCCTAGCCGGTCATGATTTCTTTTAAACTTGAAATAAAATTCTCTCAGCCTTTTTCAAGGCAACCGAACCATAGACCATGATTGTTTGCATACAAACAATTATCCATTGGCACGACTACGATCTGGTAGTTATAGTTTTGGGATATAAAACATAACGGGGACCGACAACATGCCGCATTCACTGCGCACTTTCCTTGAATCCATCGACAACCGGATGCTGCACATCCACGACCCGGTCGATCCGCTGACACAAATCGGATATCTGTGCTCCGAGAGCCAAGGACCTCTGATGTTCCACAATATGCCGGGTTTTGATGAATGGCGGCTCACAGATATACTTATCAAGGACCGCGCCGGGCAGGCCGCAGCGTTCGGCCTTGATAGCGCAAATGAAGTCTGCCCCTACCTGGCTGAACAGATGGCCACCAAGCGTGGAAAATCTGTGATGGTCAATGATGGCCCGGTTAAAGAGGTAAAGATGCTGGGCAAGGACGTGGATCTGCACGCACTGCCGATCCCGCAGCATAGCCACGGCGATGGCGGGCGATATCTCGGTTCCGGCATTACGATCACAAAGGATCCCGAAACCGGTATCCGAAACGAAGCCATCATCCGCATGATGCTGACAGACGACCCCCGAAAGGCAACGTTCTGGATGGCGGCGCGGCACAACTACGCGCATTATATGAAATACGTCGAAAAGGACGAACCGATGCCGATGGCTTTCGCGATCGGCCTACATCCCGTGTACGAAATCATGTCGAACTGGTCCGGGAAACATGAAGATTTCGACGAACTGGAATACGGCGCCGGAATTCTCGGCGAAGATATCGAGATGATCAAATGCGATACTATTGATCTCGAAGTCCCGGCACATGCCGAGGTGGTCATTGAGGGCCTCGTCCATCCTAAGGACAGAGCCCCTGAAGGCCCATTTGGAGAGTTCACCACCTTCGGCGCCGGTGCCGAGGGTCCTGCCCCCGTGTTCCAGATTACTGGCATCACGCACCGCAAGGACCCGATCTTTCGGCACATGCAGGCGACGTGGTTTACCGATCACCAACCGCTGATCACGCTGCCGATGGAAGCTACCTATTACAATCGGCTCAAGGACACGCACGGCAACACCAATATCCTCGACGTGTTCGTGCCGCCATGGGCCTCGCAGTTCATGATGATCGTGCAAATGGAGGCGCGATGGGACGGACAAGTTCGCGACACGCTGATGTCGGCGCTGTCAGGGCCAAATCTGCACGTCAAGGTCGCGATCGCCGTGGACGAAGACGTTGATATCTACAATGCAGAAGAAGTGCTCTGGGCCATCGCCGCGCGCTGCGACCCACAGACGATGGCGCATGTCGTTCCAAACACGCGCCTGCACCCGCTGGATATCTCCATCCCTCAGGTACGCGAGGACTACACCGTGATGCGCGTTGGCGGGAAACTGGCGATCGACGCCACCAAGCCCGCAACCTGGCGCCCTGAGGACCGACAGAAATTTTCACGCGTCCGCCCCATGGGCCAAGGCGATGACACGATCGCCAAGCTGGTCGAACAGGTCAGGGTGAAGCGCTAAAATCCAAGTCACGTCCAACCGGATTGCGGTCTTGGCCTTGCTCCCGGATCCAGTAGCGAGAGATCTTTAAGCCGCTTCTACCCAAACCTCACCGGAGTTGTTGTCCACCACAACCGCCGTCTCGAAGTATTGCAGCTCAGGACGCGACCCCATGCGTTCCTCCATGGAGTCAAGCCACATCTCTGTATAAAACGTATCCGCCGCTTCGCGAGTATCCCAAGTGTAGAAACCTCCGCCAAGCCCCCGTTCTTCCTGATACAGAAAGTGCTTCATCCTAAGCCCTTCCAACACCTGAAAACGTGGCGCGACCTGTTCCGACAACGCATGGGCGGCGGCTCTATTCATGGCTTCCGGCAGCTTGTAAGTAACGAGTACGGTGATCACCGGCGTATCCCCCTCCCACAGTCGGCCGGGTCTGGCAAACCGAACAACCGAGCCGCATTGCGCCCCATTATGTTTTTCTTCGCTTCGTCGTCGAGGAAGGGCAGATCGTAGACGCTGCTCGGTGCATCGAAATCCCAGTGCGGCCAATCGGATGCATATAGCAGCTGCGTGTCCGCCTTCATGGCTTTGAAACTGGCCTCCAGCAAATCGATGTTGGTGCGTTCCATGGGCTGGGTGGTGAAAAACATATTCTGAATATATTCACTTGGCAGCTTTTTCAGGTTGGGTGCTTCGGATGACCGCATCAGGTATTCATTGTCCAGACGCTGCATCATAAACGGTACCCAAGCGACACCGCTTTCAGTCCAGATGACGTCTAGATCAGGAAAGCGTTCACTAAGCCCGTGCATTACCCAGTTGGTCAGATGCACCATGTTACACAGCACGAACGAAATTGCGTGCATGTTGATAAAAGTATCCAGCTGCTTCAGGTAATCGTCCTGCCAGTTGTTACCGGCATGAAAACAAAGCGGTTTGCCGGTTTCCTCGATCATCGAATAGAGGCGCATATAACTGTCGTGATGAACCGATTTATAGCGAACCGAGGTTACCATAAATCCGATTACATCCGGATGCTCGGCAAATTCCTCGACCATACGTTCGCACTCTTTGGGCTCGCAAAACGGCAGATATAGCAACGTTTTTAATCGTCGTTCGGCCGGAATGATCCGCTCCATCAGGAACCGGTTATAAGCAAAGGCTAGTTGCACCTCGACCCTTGGCTGCGGATGCAGCCCTAACTGTAAAAGGTTACCCGGGAACAGAACCTGCCAATCGATATGCAGCGCATCCATGACCCGGCGCATCAGCGTGACATCACGATGGACGCTGTCATCGTCGATTTCCTCGCGCAGGGCAGTCTGATGAGGTATGCGCCCCCCAACGTCCTGATAGCGCAGCCCGCCAACATGATTTGAAAGGCCCGCGGTCGATCCAGTCCGTTTCTGAAGTTCAGTCGCGGTGTGTCGCATGACCGGATCTTCGATATGGCTAACAACCTCCTTCCACGACGCCATTTCCGAATGATGAGCGTCGACGTCGACGATCAGCCAGTCCTTGAATTCGCGCTCTTCCGCATACCTACTAGCCCGCGCGAGGATATCCCGTGTATCGGTATTAACATCTATTTCCTTCGGCAGCTCCTGCGTAGTTTCGACGCCAGAATCCATGTGTCTCCTCCTGAATCGAAATCATTAAAGCAGACCAGGGGTTGCGTGGTCACGGGTTTTCGATCTGCACGTCTTGCCGCTACAAACTTGTATGTGTACAGATGAGTCATATTCAGAAACGAGGACCATCATG
>DKQG01000022.1 GCA_002471575.1 Alphaproteobacteria bacterium UBA7314
CACCGAGATCGGATCGCCTTCTTCAGGCTCTCATCCGGACACTTCAAACGGGGCATGAAGCTGCGCCATATTCGCAGCGGCAAACAGATCAACCTGCACAATCCGATGCTGTTTCTGGCCCGCGACCGCGAAACCGCTGAAGACGCCTATGCCGGCGACATCATCGGCATCCCCAACCACGGCAACCTACGGATAGGCGACGCGCTGACCGACGGTGAGGAACTGCGTTTCACCGGCATCCCCAGCTTCGCACCGGAAATGCTGCGCTCGGTCCACCCCGCCGATCCAATGCGTGCTAAACACCTAGGCCGCGCACTGCAGCAACTCGCCGAAGAAGGCGTCGCCCGCGTGTTCAAACCGCGTCTCGGCACCGACTGGATTATCGGCGTGCTGGGTGCGCTGCAATTCGATGTGATGGCCGACCGAATCCGATCAGAATACGATGTGCCGGTGAAATTCGAATCCACATCGTTGCACACCGCCCGCTGGGTAGAAGCAGCCGATCCCACACTGCTGAAGAAATTCATGGATGCAAATGGCGGCGCTATTGCCGACGATCACGACGACATGCCCGTCTTTCTTGCCCGCAATGCTTGGCATCTGGACAATGCTGCTGAAGAATGGCCGGACGTACGGTTCCTCAAGACCAAGGAACAGACACAATAGTATCCCCCTGCATTACCCTCACCGTTCTCAGGAGCCGAACCATTTCTGCATATTCGTGACACTCGGCTTCGGCGGCGAGACGCCATTGCCGTCCAAGATATCCGCTTCAGCGCCAATATCGCCCAATGGCTTGAGACGCGCCACGAAATCGGGCCCGCCGTCGCCGAGGACGAGTTCAGCTCCATTCCCCATTCACGATGTAGGCGGTATTCTCTCTAGGCTATGTCGAAAAAATCCTCTTCCCCGCTGGCGGACCTGCCTTCCGTCGATAGGCTGCTCCAGACCGACAGCGCTGCGGCTATGACCGTCGAATTCGGCCGTGCGCCAGCAACCGACGCAATCCGCCGCACGTTGGACGACATTCGTACGGTCGTTTTGTCGGGTGGCAACATGCCAGACGAGGTGGCTATTTTGTCGATGGCAACCAAGCACCTTACCGAGGTTAATGCGCCCTCCCTTCGCCCGGTCTACAACCTGACCGGCACGGTCCTGCACACCAATCTGGGCCGCGCGGCCCTGCCCGAGGAAGCGATCGACGCGGTGGCGCAAGCTGCTCGGAGCGCCAGCAATCTGGAATACCGGATAGGGGAAGGAAAACGCGGCGACCGGGACGAACATATCGAATCACAGCTGTGTGAAATGACGGGCGCGGAAGCTGCAACCATCGTCAACAACAACGCCGCCGCCGTGATGCTGGTGCTAAATACGTTTGCGCTTGGCAAAGAGGTGCCGACATCGCGCGGCGAACTGATCGAAATCGGCGGCTCTTTCCGCATGCCGGACATCATGGCGCAATCAGGCTGCACCCTCGTGGAAGTCGGCACCACCAACCGGACCCACCTAGAGGATTTTGCCGCCGCCATCGGTCCCGACACCGGCATGATCATGAAGGTGCACACCAGTAACTATGTGGTCGAGGGCTTTACCGCTGAGGTGCCGGAACCCCGGCTTGCCGAACTCTGCCGCAAGAACGACATCCCCTTCGCGATCGATCTCGGCAGCGGTACGCTGACAGAACTGGAAATGTTCGGACTGCCCCACGAGCCAACGCCCATGGAGGCCATGAAAAATGGCGCCGATGTGGTGACATTTTCCGGCGACAAGCTGCTGGGCGGTCCGCAGGCAGGGATCATTGTCGGCACGAAAGACTATATCGCCCGAATTAGAAAGAACCCGATGAAGCGCGCATTGCGTTGCGACAAGATGACTATCGCAGCCCTGTCGGCCGTGCTCCGGCTGTATGCGGATCCGGACCGCCTGGTGGAGCGGGTGCCGACCCTGCGCGCGCTGGCCCGCCCCGTCGACGATATCCGAAGCGCGGCCAACCGTATCGGCCCGGCCATCGCCGCTGCGATGGACGGTTTCGCGCAAGTCACGGATACCGCTTGCGAAAGCCAGATCGGATCCGGCGCGCTGCCGACCCGCATAATCCCGAGCGCCGGGCTGGCCATCACCCCGAAAAATAATAGCGGCACCGCCCTGAACGCGCTGGCTGCAGCGTTCCGTGACCTTCCCATACCGGCGATCGGACGCATCCAAGACGCTGCCTTCATCCTCGATCTCCGCTGCCTAGAAGACGAAGAGGGCTTTACCGCACAACTTTCGGCCCTCGATCTTCCAGGATGATTATTGCAACCGCCGGCCATGTCGATCACGGCAAGACCCTTCTGATAAAAGCGCTGACCGGCGTCGACACGGACCGCCTGCCGGAAGAAAAAAAGCGTAACCTGACCATCGATCTGGGCTTCGCGTACCTTCCGCTGAACGACGCCGAAACCATCGGCTTTATCGACGTTCCGGGCCACGAGAAATTCATCCGCAACATGCTGTGCGGCGTCGCCGGCATCGATTTCGTGCTATTCATCGTTGCTGCCGATGACGGTCCCATGCCGCAGACCCTCGAACATCTGGCGATTCTCGATCTGCTTGGCGTATCGCGCGGCGCGGTCGCACTGACCAAGATCGACCGGGTCGAGGAAGTGCGCGCGGTGGAGGTGTCAGAAGAAATCGACGAATTATTCGCCGACACGTCCCTTGCGGGCGTCCCTGTATTTCCCGTCTCGGCGATGACCGGCGACGGCGTCGACGGATTGAAACAGCATCTTCTGGATGCCGCCGCCGACATGCCGCCGCGTCCCGCAACGGGCAATTTCCGTCTCGCCATCGACCGCAGCTTCGACGTCGTGGGCGCAGGGCTGGTGGTAACGGGTACTGTTTTTTCGGGGAAAATACATGCAAGCAGCTCTGCCCGAGTTCTTGGCGCGGAAATGGATGTTCGTTTGCGCGGCATCCACGCGCAGAACACCGAATCCGAAATCGGGCAGGCGGGACAGCGCTGCGCCCTCAACCTGGCCGGTACGAACCTGGACAAGGATCTGATCCGCCGCGGCGACTGGATCGTTGCAGGCGATCTGCCCCCACCGGTGCACAGAATCGATGCCCGTCTTCGAGTGCTAGGCTCGGAAGCTAGCGTGCTGGCGCACTGGACGCCGGTACATATCCATCTGGGCGCGTCGGAAACCACCGGTCGGGTCGCGGTACTCGGCGACAGGGGCATTGTCCCGGGCGAAGACGGGCTGGTACAGCTGGTCCTGGATCAGGCGATCGGCGCAGTCCACGGCGACGGGCTGATCATTCGCAACCAGTCGGCGCAACGGACCATCGGCGGAGGCCAGGTGATCGACGTCTATTCACCGACGCGCGGCCGTGCGAAACCGGAACGCATTGCCTTCCTGCGGGCGATGGAAGAGCCGGACGACGGTACAGCGCTCGCGGCCTTGCTGGAAAATTCGCCGCACGGTCTCTTCCTCGACCAGTTTGCCGGCGCTCGTAACTTGGCGTCAGGCGACATGGAAGCGCTGGCTGAGTTAGTACCGATGAAATCCGTTTCGACAGAAACAGGCACCCTTGGGTTTTCTGCACAGCACTGGGACACCGTGCGAACCGCCGTTCTGGATGGTCTCGCCGCATGGCACAAAAAATCGCCGGACACAGTAGGTCCAGGCGAAAACCGTATTCTGTCTGGTACCGGTATCCGACTACCCACTAACGCGGCGTTAGGTATTTCGGCAGAACTCGTGCGCGAAGGCGCCATCGTAAAGGAAGGCATGGGCATTCGTTTGCCGTCGCATCAGCCGAGGCTACAAGGTGCCGACGCCACTAACTGGAAAAAGATCAAACCTTTGCTAATCGGGGGCGGTCTGCGCCCGCCGGTGGTGATCGACATCGCCCAGGCAATCGGGAACGAGCCGCGCAAAGTGGAGTCCCTACTGGTTCGGGCGGCCCGACACGGGCTGGTCGTACGCATTGCCAAGAACCGTTTCTATCCGCCGGAGACGCTGCGCCAATTGGGTGAGATCGCGGAGAGAGTGGCCTTAGACGCTGAAAACGGCATGGTAACCGCAGCCACGTTCCGAGATTCATCAGAAATCGGCCGTAACCTCGCCATCGAGGTGCTGGAATTTTTTGATAAGATGAAGTTCACACGCCGCGTCGGCGATGCGCATGAAGTTATCCGCCCTGCGGCGGATGCTTTCAGTAGAGAATAACCCGACGCTCCATTGGATTGGAGCTTTCGCTCAGTGACTGCGCATCCAGAAGATGCCAGTAATGCCGAACAACATCAGTAAGATCATCTGCGGTTCCGTTACTAGGTCACCGCCCAGCAGTTTCACATTCGCCAGCGTTACCTCGATCTAGAGGCTTTTGTCGATTTTCCTGAGCATTCCGTTGGACGTGATGGGCGCTGCCGATGATGTGTGGATGATACACTCGGCCAGAAACACTCCGATGGCAGCAGAACGCGGGACAAGTCTGACCATAACCGCGACCCACCAAACCCTGATCCCTCAGAGACTTGACGTTATAACTGCCACATTTCCGCCAATAGTTGGCGTTTTTTGCATCCAATTGGTGCGCCATGTTCAATAAAACGAGATCGGCCGGTTAATACGAGAATGCCAGAATTTGACATACTTTTATGACATGAATTTTGCTATGTATGACGCTCGTTGGAAGAGATTCGTTCCCCGGTGGGGCGCCCGGTCTTCAAAACCGGTGAGGGGCGTTAGACGTCCCTGGTGGGTTCGACTCCCACTCTTTTCCGCCAGTTTTCCCGATCATTGCCAGACCGCGTCTACGGGTATAGCCTTTTAGCAGTCGGCTCCGTTGCCATAAGTGTCGTGAAATTTTCCGTCTCATCACTAGCATACAAATGGCAGGGCTTTTAAGCTTGGTTAGACAGCGCATCCGGAGCCCAACATTGCCCGCTCTTACTAATACAGACGGCGTATCGCTTTTTTACGAGGATAAAGGATCCGGGGATACAATCCTGTTCATCCATGAATTCGCCGGCAATCACCGCACCTGGGCCAAGCAGGTCGCCGTGCTCAAATCCGATTACCGCTGCATCGCCTATTCCGCGCGAGGATACCCGCCCTCGGACGTTCCGGAAGACAAACAAAACTACGGACAGGACAAAGCGGTATCGGACGCGGTGGCCGTGCTCGACACGCTGGGCATTGAAAATGCCCATATCGTCGGACATTCGATGGGCGCCTATACGGCGCTGCATGTCGGCATCGACCATCCGGATCGCTGCCTGTCTGTCGCGGCCCTCGGCTGCGGCTGGGGATCGCACCCGGACGAACGCGAAACGGCACGCGGTCTGTGTGAAAACATAGCCAGGATGTTCCGCGAAGAGCCGATCGCCGACGCGGCCGCCAAATACGCCCGCTTCCCCATGCGTCATACGTTCGAATCAAAAAATCCAGTGGCTTTCGCCGAATTCGAGAAAATTCTGGCCGGGCTTTCGCAGGAAGGCGCGGCGCTGACTATGCTGAACCTGCAGCGCGACCGCCCCACCCTGTGGGACATGGAAGTGGCGTTGAGGGAGTTCTCGCCGCCGCTGCTGGTACTGGTCGGTGACGAGGATCATCCTTGCCTGGACGGCAGTCTGTTCCTAAAACGCACGGTACCGACCGCGGCTTTGCAAATCGTACCGCGAACCGGACACACGATCACGATGGAAGAACCGGATATCGTCAACGCGGCGTTGCGCGATTTCTTCGCCGTCGCGATGGACGGATCTTGGATGAACCACAAACGCACGAACAACTGATATTTGCGAAAACAAGGCAAAAGGGGAGACCCAATATGGAACTACAACTCAAAGGTAAAACCGCCCTGATCACCGGCGGCAGCGAAGGCATCGGCAAAGGCATCGCCATGGGCTTGGCGAAGGAAGGAGTAGATGTCGCGATTTGCGCCCGCCGACCGGGCCCGCTGGAAGCCACGGCGCAGGAAATCCGGGATACCACGGGCGTGAAAGTAGTGGTGTTGCCCTGCGACCTAACCGACAACGACCAGGCCAGGAAATTCGTCGAGGATAGCGCGAAGGACCTCGGCCGCGTTGACATCATGGTCAACAATGCCGGTTCGTCGCCGGGAGGCGTGATAGAACATCTGTCGGAAGACGACTGGGAACAGTCGTTGCAACTGAAGTTCATGGGTTACGTACGCTGCCTGCGATACGTACTGCCGATCATGAAGGAACAGGGTGGCGGACGCGTCGTCAATCTGATCGGCAATGACGGCGTGAAACCGTCTTACTGGGAAATTGCTCCGGGCGCCGCCAATGCCGCCGGACAGAACCTGACCATGTCGCTGGCCGGTCAGTACGGCAAGGACAATATCAGTTTCGTCGCGGTCAACCCGGGGCCAGTCCGCACCGAACGATGGACGGGTCTGGTCAACGCGATGGCGCGGGATATGAACTTGTCGTTCGAGGAAGCCGACAAGCTGGCACCATCGTCGATTCCGCTTGGTCGCATCGCGGAGACCGAGGAGGTTGCCAATCTATGCGTCATGCTCGCCTCGCCGCTGATGCATTTCGTCAACGGCACCCAGATCGAAATCGACGGCGGCCAGGAAAAATCACTTATGGACCGACTGCGCGACCGATAGGGCGGCGGACGAGCGGACCAACCCATGCCCCCGACTGAAGACCGCTTTGACGCGTTCGTCGAGCGCACCTGCATCAACGGCGCCGATACCGGCCCGTTATCGGGTCTCACCTTCGCGGTGAAAGACAACGTAGCCGTTGAAGGCCAAGCGTTCACCGCCGGCCATCCCCTGCTCGCCGAACGGCGCGCAACCGCGACGGCACCCTGCGTCGACATTCTGCTGAAGGCGGGGGCGGGGTTTGTCGGCATGGCGCAAACCGACGCGGGCGGCTTCGGCGCGTCGACGCCGCAAACGTCTAACCCCATCGCCCCCGATCTGATCGTCGGCGGATCGTCTGGCGGATCGGCGGCAGCGGTCGCAGCCGGATTCTGCGATTTCGCGGTAGGAACCGACACCGGCGGCAGCGTCCGCATCCCGGCGGCATGTACTGGTCTGACTTCCTTCAAGCCGACCTATGGCCGGGTTTCCAATGACGGCGTGTGGCCACTGTCGCCGCAACTGGACCATGTCGGCCTTATTGCGCGCGACTTGGATATTCTGGCACGCGCCGGAACGGCGCTGATCGACGGCACCGCCTCACCCGAGGGCGAGAGGGACAACCTGCGCATCGGCATTGAAACCGATCGTGCCGGCCTGTTCGAGCCGGCCATTTCCGAAGAGCTGAATGCCCTCTCGGAACGACTTGAAGCCGCAGGTCACACTATCACCCGCATCGCCATCCCGGGCCGCGAACAGATCGCCGAGGCGCATGGCGTCATCGTCCTTTCCGAAGCCGGCAACATCTATGCAGATCTGACGGACGGCGAACGCAGCCGTCTGGGAAAGGCCGCTGTCGCCGGTTTGCGTCACGCGGAAAATCTGTCCGTCGAAGCTGTCGATGCGGCGTGGGAATGGTCGCGGGCGGCATCCAACCGGATGCAGGCGACGCTGGACCCCGTCGACCTGCTTATATCCCCGGCCCTGCCCATAGCGCCGCCACACAGCGAGGCACGCCGGGTTCTGCTGGGCGGGGCCGAAGTGCCCCTCGTTGTTGCCATGACCCTGTTGACGTGCCTTGGCAATCTGATCGGCAACCCCGTCGTTGGTCTGCCGAACCCGCTATCCAGCGCCGTGCCCCGGACCGGCCTTCAGATAATGGCAGGCCTTGGTGAAGACGAAATCCTGTTCGGGCACGCCGCCTGGATAAAACGCGATACGGAAGACCCTTATTAACCTGTTTGGTAGGTTAAGCGACTGATCAATGGGTAGAAACCGGAAATGAAACCATCCAGATTCAACTACTACGCCGTCGACAGCATAGATGCCGCAATCTCTCTGATCGCGCAGCAGGGAGAAGACGCGCGGTTTCTGGCCGGCGGGCAGAGCCTCGTGCCGATGATGAATTTTCGCGTCGCCGCGCCTACGGCGTTGATCGATCTGAACGGCGTGCCGGAATTGTCCAACGTTCGTATAGACAACGACGGCGCTTTGCATATCGGCGCGATGGCACGAACGCGACAGCTCGAGACCGATCCTGAAATCGCCGAGGCCAATCCGTTGATCGCCGTTGCCGCTGCCTACGTTGCCCACACCCAGATTCGAAACCGCGGCACCATCGGCGGCAGCCTCGCACACGCCGATCCGGCAGCGGAACTGCCAGGCATTGCACTGGTCTGCGATGCTGAAATCCACCTACGCGGATTATCCGGTGCGCGCGTCATCGAAGCCGCGAAATTTTTCGACGGAGTATTCACAACAGCACTCGCGGATGGCGAACTGATCGAAAAGCTGTATTTTCCGCCGTGGCCCGAACAGCGGTGCTGGGCGTTTCAGGAAATTTCCCGCCGCGAAGGAGATTTCGCTCTTGTGGGGATCGCTGCATGGTTCGACATGGACGCATCAGGCGCAATATCCGACTGTCGTCTCGCCGCGATCGGTGCAGGCGATACTCCCCTGCTGCTCGACAGTCCGGCCCAGACGCTGACCGGGTCGGTACCATCGGACGCATTATTCGAGAAAGCTGCGGAAACCGTGGCCGGCGACATCGCACCGTTCGACGACATCCACGCCAGCGCCGATTACCGGCGGGAGGTCGCCGCGGTGCTAGTCGCCAGGACTCTCAAGACAGCCTGGGAGCGCAGACGATGAGCGATCGTCACAATATCTCGCTAAACGTTAACGGTGCAGACTACAGCTGCGAGATCGACGCCCGAATGACGCTTGCCGACTGCCTGCGTGAAAAGCTCGACCTGACCGGCACACATCTTGGCTGCGAACACGGCGTCTGCGGAGCCTGCACGGTTCTCGCCGACGGCGACGCCGTTCGGTCCTGCCTGATGTTCGCGGTGCAGGCGCAGTGTATGGAGATCACAACCGTCGAAGGTCTGGCCAACAACGGCGACCTGTCGCCGCTTCAGGAGGCGTTTCGCGACAATCACGCGCTGCAGTGCGGGTTTTGCACCCCGGGAATGCTGACGACTGCTGAGGCATTTCTGAGAGAGAACCCGTCGCCCACCCGAGCGGAGACCGAAAGCGCGATTTCCGGCAATCTCTGCCGCTGTACTGGATATATCTCCGTCGTCGATGCGATTCTGGACGCCGCCGACCGACGGCGCGATGCGGGGTCTGAATGACCCGGACCTATATAGGAAAGCCGGTGACCCGGCTGGAAGACCGCCGCCTGTTGACCGGCGCAGGCAACTACATCGACGATGTGAAGCTGCCGGGCATTTCGACCATGGCGATCCTGCGAAGCCCCTATGCTCACGCCCGCATCCAGAGCATCGACCTCGAATCAGCGCGCGCGATGGAAGGCGTGATCGACGCCTTTTGCGCCGCCGATCTAGACGCTCAATTGCCGGTCATCCCATTGCGGCTGGCACCTTTCGACGGGTTCGAACGGTTTCTGCAAAGACCGATCGCCGTCGACAAGGTACGCTATGTCGGCGAACCCGTCGCGGTGGTGATCGCGGAAGACAGGTACGTTGCCGAAGACGCATTGGAGCTGATCGAGGTGGAGTTCGACCAGTTGCCAACAATTTCCACGATCGAGCAGGCCGCTGCCGGCAATACGCTCATACATGAAGCGGCGGGCGAAAACATGGGCACCCGGTACACCGTCGCCCGCGGCAACGCCAGGGCGGCGTTCGACGACGCGGCCTATACGCGGCGCGAACGCTTCGTCACCAACCGGCACGGCGCGGTGCCAATGGAAACAAGGGGCCTGATCGCGGAATTCGATCCCGAAGCCCCCCTGTTGCGTCTCCACGGAGCGACCAAAGTCAATTTCTTCAATCGCCGCCATCTGGCCGCGGCGTTCGATCTGCCGGAAACATCCGTCGAACTGATTGAGACGGATGTCGGCGGCGGCTTCGGCGCGAGGGGCGAGCTGTACCCCGAGGATTATCTGGTCCCGATCGCCAGCCGACGTACCGGCGGACCCGTCAAATGGATCGAGGACCGGCGCGAAAACCTAACCGCCACCAACCATTCGCGCGACATCGTATGCGAGCTGGAAATTGCTGCCACCGCAGAGGGCGAAATCCTCGGCATGCGCGCGACCGTTCAGGGCGACATGGGAGCCTATATCCGAACAAACGGCGGAGTGGTGCCTTCAAAAGCAGCGCAGTTTCTGCCGGGTCCCTATCGCGTACCCTCTTTCTCCTGCGACGTGCAGTTCCTGGTCACCAACAAGACCCCTGTCGGCACGTTTCGCGGACCTGGCCGGTTCGAAGCCAATTTCTGCCGCGAACGGATGCTGGACATGATGGCCGACGATCTCGGTATCGACCCGGCGGAATTGCGACAACGAAACCTGCTGACGCCGAGAGATTTGCCTTATCGCATTGGCGAACTGGTGCCCGGCGATCCGGATGCGACCCTCGACAGGGGCAATTATCCGGCGGCGCTGGAACATCTGCTGAATGAATGCGGCTATGCGGATTGGGATCCCGGAGCGGAAACCGGCGATGGCCGGGTTCGTGGAATGGGCATCGCCTGCTTCATCGAAAGCAGCGCGGCCGGCCCGCCTGAATCCGCACGGATCACGGTATTCTCCAACGGCGGTGTAGAAATCCGTACCGGCGCATCCTCAGTCGGTCAGGGGACGGAGACCGGACTCGCCCAGATATGCGCTGAATTCCTCGATATCGACATGAACCGGATCGACGTTCTCCACGGCAGTACCACGCTAGTCGGGATTGGCGGCGGCACCTTTCACAGCCGAAATACCGTAATGGCGGGTAATGCGACGCGCACCGCGGCGGAGGCACTGAAAGACCGGGCGACTGAATTGGCAGCGCTGCGCTGGAACTGCGACGCCAGAGACCTTGCCTACGACGATGGCGCGGTTCACCAGGATTCCGATCGCCTGACCCTACAGGAACTTGCCGCCTTTGCAGAAACGAGGGGCGAGATGCTTTCCGCCGATGCCCTGTTCGATAACGAAAAGAAGATGTCCTATTCGTACGGCGCGCACGCTGCACAGATCGCCATCGATATCGCCACCGGGGTCGTCGAGGTAGAACGCTACTGGCTGACCGAGGAGATCGGCCGCGCCCTGAACCCGGCGATGGTTCAGGGACAGGCGATCGGCGGTGTAATTCAGGGGCTGGGAGGCACGTTTTTGGATCATTTCGTATACGACGAAGACGGCCAGTTGCTGACGGGTAGTCTCGCCGACTACCTGCTACCAACGACGTCCGAGCTGCCGGATATTACGGCCATCGCGCTTGAAAATTCGCCGTCCGAATTCAACCCGATGGGTTTCAAGGGTGCCGGCGAAGGCGGGATTGTCGCTGTTGCAGGCGCCGTCGGAAACGCGGTTGCCCAAGCGTTGAAGCCGTACAGTGTATCAATCAACGAGCTGCCGCTGACGCCGGACCGTCTGCGTAAATTGCTGCGCGGCGCCGGCGCCTGAACAAGGGGATACCTAATCATGACCGTGATTGACGTACACGCGCATCTGGTGCCGCCGGATGTAATCGAGACCCTTGCCGACCGAGGGCGGGATTTCGGCATAGATCTGGTTGAAACCGAACCGGGCTGCCATTGCTGCAAATTTGAGAGCGGCATGCAGATCCGCCCCTTCTTCGACACCCTCACCAACGCCGATCACCGGCTGGGCGAGATGGACCGGCAAGGCGTCGATCGAGAGATATTGAGCATCTGGACAGATATCTTCGGTTACGACCTACCCGCAGATAAAGGCAACCTCTGGCATGTAGCCTTGAATGACAGCATGACAAGGCTGTGCGACACCCATGCCGAGAGGTTTTCGTGGCTGGCGTCCGGAGCGCTACAGGACGCATCTTCCGCCGCGCGCGAACTGGAACGCGGCATGAAGGCAGGCGCCGTGGGCGCGATCGTTGCCGCCCACGTGGATGGAAAAAATCTCGGTGAATGCGATCTGGATGAATACTGGTCCGCCTGCATGGAATTGAACGCCCCGGTGTTCATTCATCCGGCTCAACCCACCGCGCCGCCGCGTGCAGGGCGATTCGCCCTGAACCAGATTGTGGCCTACACCAACGACACCACCCTGACGGTTGGATCTTTAATATCTGCCGGCGTCATGGACCGGTTCCCAAATCTAGAATTCATCCTGTCGCACGGCGGAGGATCGGTACCGTTCCTGATTGGCCGGTTCGACCGCATGCACAGGGCTGCAGATGGTAAGGTCACCGGCAACATAGCAGCGCAGACGCCGTCCGATTACCTCAAACGATTCTATTACGACACAATCCTGCATCACGGGCCGGCACTAAAGTACCTTCGCGACCTCGTCGGTCTGGACCGGATGCTATTGGGAACGGACCTTCCTTTCCCGCCGGGCGACCTTGATCCACTGACTACACTTCGGGATGCAGGTTTCGACGCCGCAGAAATTGAGACAATCGTCGAGACGAACCCGGAAGCTTTGTTCGATTTCCAGCGTGGAAATTAACCACATTATGACGCCAAAATGAGCTCGATGACTGGAATTGGAGATACGCCATGCCTGACATCCATTACGACGACTCCCAATACAAAGTCCGTGACGATATCGTCGCGGCTCACCAGCGTGCCTGGGACAGGATATCCAGCGCAGGCTGCTGGCTGACGGGAGAGGAACGGACCAAAGTGATGGCGGAAACGCGCCATGCCCGCACGTGTCCGACATGCGCCAAGGTGAAAGAGGCGTTATCGCCATTCACGGTGACCGACGCGCACGATGCCGGGACTGATCTGCCGCAAAACTGGGTCAACATGATCCACCTCATCGTCGCCGATCCGGGCCGCCTTACCCATAGCTGGTACAAAAAGACGCTGGACAGCGGTATACCAGACACACACTTCGTCGAGATCGTCAGTATCGTAGCGCACACCACCGCAATCGATACTTTTGCGAGGGGTATCGGCGTGCCAGTCCGCGATCTTCCGGCGCCGCAAACGGGCGAACCGTCGAACTATCGCCCTGCCGAGGCACGTCAGCATCAAGCATGGGCGCCCAATATTGCATGGGACGAATTCGGCCCTAACGAGGCAGATTATTTCGTCGGGCCAGAAGCGAATATCCGCCGCGCCCTGACGCTGGTGCCGGATGAAGCCCGCGGGTTCTTCGACGTCGTCGCGGCCCAGTATTTAGCGGGCCCCCAGATGCGCGATTTTTCGCGAGAATTCCGCGCCATCACACACCTTCAGATCGAGCTGCTGGCGGCACGGGTGTCGGCGCTGAACCAGTGTACCTATTGAACTACCAGCCATGCGGCACTGCTCCGTGCGGGCAGCGAAGTGACTGGAGAAAGCTTGGACTACAGCGCGATCATTGGCGGTGCAGCAGCGGGTGATACGGGCGTCGAACACGGCGTAATCCTGATCGAACTTGCCGAAGCGATACTTGATACAGACGATGCGCGGCTTGAGACGGCGCGCTTAGCTGTGGCAGAAAGGATGGGCGCTTCAGCGCTGGTCGATTCGGTAGCCGTAGCAGCACTGTTCAATGGCATCGACAGGATCGCGGACGCGACCGGCGCGCCGCTCGAACAGACAAAAGCGGATGCGACGGTGGAACTACGTTCTGAAATCGGCATCAACGTCTTCGGTGACCAAAAAGAAGCGCTGGAGGCGGCAGAGGGAAAATCCGCAGCTGAATAATCCGTCCCGATAAAAACGAATTTAGGGGCGGCGCACAGCCGCCTCGTTGATTTCTGGAATGCGTCCCTGCATAGTTCCGCCATCGTGGCGTCAACCTGCCACGGTTATCTGACGAAAAGGAGGACTTATGTCCGAAAAACTAGGGATAGGTGATACCTTCCCCGACGTTACGGTTAATCTCGTCGGTGGCGGGACGCTGGACCTGCCGGGAGGCCTTGATACCAAGTACAAGGTTATCCTGTTCTACCGGGGTCACTGGTGACCCTTCTGTCGCCGGCAGTTGGTCGGCTTCGCAGAAAAAAAGGCAGAGCTTGACAAGCTCGGGGTGTCTGTCGTTGCAGCGAGCATCGACACCGGAGACGAATCGAAGGAAGTTGCCGACGAGGTCAACTTTCCGGTTGGCGAAGGTGTAAGCCGCGAAATCGCGGATGCGCTGGGATCGTGGTGGGAAGACCGCCGCAGCATCATCCAGCCATCCGAATTCATCCTCGGACCTGACAACAAGGTTGTCGCGTCCAGCTATGCAGACGGTCCGCTGGGCCGTCTCGAAGCCGGGGATGTGGTCAAACTGATTAACTTCTTTGAGTCCCGCTGAACCGGGATACGCAGATACTTGCCTTCAGGGGCGGGCGGGAATTTCCAGCCCGCCCCTTTTAAATACAGCGTGATTTGCGCAACCGCACGATGCCGAACAGGACGTATAAAACCACCGTACAGCCAACCCCGACCGCGAGATACGAGACACCGAAAATGCAACCAGGTCCTAGCGATACCGGCCCAAGATTAGCATCGCGAACAACAGATCCATCAGGGCGAACAGAAATATCCCGGGAATGATCATGCCGGGAACGCCCACATTTTTAAAAATCCAGTGTGGCAAAGGGCAGCTTGCGAATGAATTGAATCACGCACCGGTTTGTGTTCGGCGAGGCGGTGCTACAAAATACGAGAGTAAATTCCCGCAAGAGGTCAGTTGTGTCCACGGATCTAACTTCAGACAACAAAATACGGGCGCGGTATAGTCACATGGGGCTCGTCGTCAAAGATATCGACATGATAGTAGATTTCTATACTCGCGTTATCGGTTTCGAGCGCACCGACACGCGAAATCGTGCCGAGCTGATCGTGCTTAAAGGCGAAACCTCAACATGACCGCCAGCCCTGAAACACTTCGCGACATCGTGGTCGCAAACCACATACTCGCCCATGAGGAAGTGGTCGATGCCTACGGCCATATAAGCTTTCGTCACCCCGACGATCCGGAAAAATACCTGCTGTCGCGCGCCCGTGCACCGGAACTGATCGAAGCAGACGATATCGTCACCTATCGTCTCGACGGCGACGCGATCGATGCCGGTGACCGGCGACCGTACAGCGAACGTATGATCCACGGAGCCATCTACGAACAGCGCCCCGACGTGAACGTCGTGATCCACAATCATTCCTACGAGGTCATCCCGTTTGCATCGACAGGTACCCCTCTGCGCCCCGTCACCCATACCTGCGCGCCAATTGGCAGGGATATTCCCGTCTGGGATATACGCGACAAATTCGGAGAGACCAATCATCTGGTCGTCACCATGGAGCAGGGGCGCAATCTGGCTGCCGCGCTGGGCGGCGGCACTATCGCGCTGATGAAACGTCACGGCTGCGTCGTGACCGGCACGACGGTAGCAGAAACCGTCATGAAGGCTATCTATCTGCAGGTAAATGCCAAGTTGCAGCTTCAGACGATGATGATCGGCGAGCCGGATTACCTGACCGATACCGAGATCGAAGAATGCACGGCCATGCAACAGGCGCCAATCAGCCTCGACCGGGCCTGGGAAGTCTGGTGCCGCCGTGCCGCCAAAAATTCGTAAACAGGAGAACGCGAGTATGTCTTCAATGGGACCCGAAACAGTCAAGGAACGGACCGGCGGCGGTGGCCGCGGGCTGCCACTGAGCCTTGCGCTGACGCCGAACCTACGCACGCGGCCGATACTGGATGGGATGTTCCACGCCGACGGAATCCAGATGACGCCGCTGGAACTACACCCCTCGGAACTGTTCTGGCGTCAGCTGAAGTTCGCCGAGTTCGACGTGTCGGAAATGTCTATGTCGTCCATGCTGATGCTTATCGCCAGCGGCGACGACCGCTTCATCGGCCTGCCTATATTCTCGACGCACTATTTCTTCCAGAATTGGATTCTGATCCGCAAGGACGCCGGCATCGAGAAACCCGAAGATCTTGCCGGCAAGCGCGTCGGCGTGCCGGAATACCAACAAACCGCGGCGCTCTGGTCTCGCGGAATTTTGGAACACGAATTCGGTGTGGCTCCCAAGGATATGGAATTCTGGATGGAACGTACGCCGGATATCAGCCATGGCGGATCCACCGGGTTCGAACCGCCAGAAGGCGTCACCGTCCATCGCATCCCCGCCGAAACCAACATGGGCGAAATGCTGCTAGCCAAGGAACTGGACGCGACGCTGCTTTATCTGCCCGGCGGCAATCTCGTAGACCGAAGTACGGCAGACCTGCATAACCACCCCGACTTTGCACCGCTGTTTCCGGACCCCTATGCGGAAGGCAAAAGGTATTACGCGAAGAACAATCTCTATCCCATCAACCACGGCATGGTGATCAAGCGCGAAGTCGCGGAGAAACACCCCTGGGCGATCCTGAACATCTTCAAGGTATTTGAGGACGCCACCAACTACGTCGAGCAACAACGCATGGCAATGGTCGTCAACCATCTGGAGACCGGCTTGCTACCGCCGGAGACCGAAGCGGCCCTGCGGACTCCGCTGGTACAGCAGGGCGTCATTGCCAACCGCGAGGAGCTGGAGGCGATCACTCTGTATTCATACGAACAGGGACTGACACCGCGAAAACTGGAGCTAAGCGAGGTGTTTTCTCCGAATACGCTCGACAAGTAGTACCACGCGCACTCTCTAGTACAGTCCCCGACCGCGAGCCATCTGTTTTAACAACGCCAGCACGCCCTCCGATACCGGCATCGGCGTGCCGGTTGCGCGCCCCAGCTCTACCACGGCGCCAACGATGGCATCTATCTCCGCCGGCCGGCCCCGATCGAAATCCTGCAGCATCGATGTCCGGAAGCTGCCCATCGATGCACCAAGATCGATTCTTTCTTCTGCCGTCATGCCGGGGTCGAGGCCTATTTTCCGCCCTACTACCGCCGCCTCCTCGAACATGTCGGCACTTATTTTTCGTAACCCGGGATCGGCTCCAATCTCACCGTTGGTAGCCCCCGTCAGGGATGAGACCGGCGCGAAGTTGAAGTTGCCGAGCAGCTTCAGCCAGATTTCCTGCCTCAGATTTTCGGCAATAGAAACATCCATCAGCGTGTCGTCAAAAAGCGCAGCAAAATCCCGCAACCGATCCGACATGCCGCCGGACGCCTCGCCCAGGATCAGACGATTGTCGGCGACCCGCCGGATGACACCTGGTTCCGTTACCGTCGCGCCCATGTGAACCACGCCGCCAATCACCCGATCAGTGGAAATCGCATCTGCAACCGCTCCGTCGGGATCGAGCGCAGACATGGTGACTTCGGGGCCCTTTTCCGGGAAACCATCGAAAAACCACCATGGCACGCCGTTCATGGCGGTAACCACGGCGGTAGTCGGCCCCAACAACGGTGCGATGCCGTCTGCCACCGACGGCATTGCTGGGGCTTTCACGGTCACGATGACAAAATCCTGCGGCCCGAAATCGGCTGGGTTGTCCGAGCATGCCGGATGAACCGCGAACCGGTCGTCGTCGCTTTCTAGCGTACAACCGTTGGCTTTCAGTGTAGCCAGGTGATTACCACGCGCGATCAGCCCGACCTCGTGACCCTGTTTGGCGAGAACGGCGCCTAGGACCCCGCCGACGGCACCGGCACCGTAGATCGATATTTTCATTGCCACCTAATCGTCCGCGTGCGGGCTGATCGATCGTGCCTTGATCTCGCCTTCGCCGATGGTGGACATCGGATTGTAATGATCTGGCGTCGGTCCGCCAGCGGCCACCCGGGCGCGGGCTTCGTCCGAAGTTGCCAACAGTCCCTCGGCCTTCAACGCGGCTTTCCGGTCTACCGGAAATGGCTTCGGCCGGTCGGGCGGCGGCATCATATTGGCGTGGTAATACGCCACCTTTTGACCGTCGATATCGACCTTTCTCTGGGGCTCGATATCGCGCTCATTGGTGGCCCTCGCATATGTCGCAACACCGTCGATGATCTTGCGGTTGAACCACCCGGCCATGCCTAGGATTTCTGCGGCATGTTCCATGCGTCCGTTGCCGTCATCCAACCCCTCAATCCACGGTGGCTCGGATCGCTGCCAGAAAGCTGCGGCCATCTCTACTGGGACAAAATATGTATGCATGTTGATGATCATGACAACAGACTATCACGCCCAGCGACGCTTGCATTCCCCGGCCCTGCGCCCATTATCGAGATAACAATTTATAAAAGGAAGCACGAATGGTCGTCACTAACACACCCAACACCGCGGATATGCTGCGAAAAGATCTGTATGTGATCTTCACCCGACCGGTTGCCCCCAAGGAAAAGATCATGGAGCTGCTCCCCAAACATCTGGAACGGCAGGTGGAGCTGGAGAAACAGGGTATTCTATTCGCTGCCGGCCCGATGGAGCCCCAAGAAGAAGGAAAGCCCCGGACCGGCATGATTATTGTCCGGGCGGCCTCGTTCGAGGAAGCCCACGAAATCGCCATGGGCGACCCTTTCCATGCCGAGGGCCTGCGCGAATTCGACATTTGGAACTGGTCGATGAACGAGGGCAGCTTCACCGTGACGATCAACTATTCGGATCAGAGCGCGGCAGTGGTCTAAAAAGGCGTCAATCCCCCTGCACTACAGGGTTGACGAGCCTACCGATACCGCTGATTTCAATCGTAACCGTGTCGCCCGGTTTCAGGCGCCCGCCGTAAGGAGCACCAACGCCCGATGGCGTTCCGGTGGCGATCACGTCGCCGGGGCGCATGGTCATCCGGGCGCTGATGTATTCGATTTGTTCGTTGATGTTGAAGAACAGGTATTTCGAGTTCGAATCCTGCTTCAGTTCGTCGTTCACCCACAGCTTGATATCGACATCGTGCGGATCGGGAATATCCGAGGCGGGCACCATCCACGGTCCCATTGGGCCAGAGCCATCGAAGTTCTTGTGCGCGAACCAGTGAACGTTGAACGTACGCCCGACCGGTTTCATGTCGCGCGCCGACAGATCATAAAAGATCGTATATCCAGCGACGTAATCCAGCGCGTCCTCAGCCTTCACGTTGCGCGCCGGTTTTCCGATAACGACCGCAAGCTCTGCCTCCCAGTCGATAAAATCGGATACAGCGGGCAACCGGATATCAGCCTCAGGGCCAATGACGCAATGGGGGCCTGCTTTGAGAAAGAAATACGGGTGCGTGTCTTCTTTGACGAGCTGCTTGCCACCCGACATCTCTTTCTGATGATCTACATAGTTTGCGGCGGCGTTATAGACGACCGGGGGATACAGGACCGGCGCGAGCAGCTGAACATCCGCCAGCGGCCGGGAACCCTGCGCCGCCGCATCATCCGCCAGCGCAGACAACAGCGGATCGTTTTCATCCCAGTTCTGCAGCAGTTCGTAGGTGGAGCCAGGAATACCCGCGCCTTCCAGATCGACAACGCTATCGCCCACCAAAATACCGGGACGCGGCTCGCCCACGACGCCCGCATAATTGAGAAGCCTGTAGCTGGCCATGTGTCCAATCTCCCCTCATGACGCTGGTTTTTCTACTGAATTTTTGACAGGGTTGGTGCATTCGGTGCATATTTTTCTTGATGACCGGGACAATAGACATCCGCCCCTTGAGCGACGTTGTCGGCGCAATCGTCGAGGGCGTCGACCTGACACGTCCGTTAGATGACACGACGGCCGACCTTTTACGCGACACATTCTCCCGCAACTCGATCCTGTGCATCCGAGGCCAGCAACTCGCCGCTTCGGATCAGATCAGGTTCGGCGATCTTTTCGGCCCCGTGGATTCCGGGTTCCGGGTCCGCTCCGGTTATGGCGGACAGGAGACTAGAAACCGTGGCGTCATGCTGGTCAGCAATATCCGAAAGAATGGTGAACAGATCGGCTCGCTCCCCGATGGCGAGATGCAGTTCCATTCCGACGGCGCGCACAGAGACATCCCTTACGCCGCGACAACACTTTATGCGATAAAGCTTCCGTCCGTCGGTGGCGACACCCTGTTTGCGAACCTGGCGATGGCCTATGACGCGCTGGATGACGACACGAAAAACCGCATCGATGAACTACAGGTCCGCAATCTGTACGGCTACGACGATACGTTTCGCGAGGAAACCACCGAAGAAACCGAACCCAACACCTCTGCTGCGACCCACAACCTTGTCAAAACCCATCCGGTAACGGGCCGCAAATCCCTGTATCTCAGCAGATTAATGACGCGGCATGTCGTCGGCATGGATCGTGGGGAGAGCGATGATCTGCTAAACATTCTGTTCGACCATGCCGAACGCACCGAATTCGTCTACGCCCATAAATGGCTGATGAACGACCTGCTGATCTGGGACAACCGGTGCCTAAATCACGCGCGAACGGACTTTCCGGGTTCCGAGGAAAGGCTGCTGCGCCGATTGACCATTACCGAATGGCATGATTGATTGGCCCGGCTTGACCGCCGCTCCTTAAAATAGAATTGTCGGTCTCTCAAATACGCTAAGCGCAAGGAGACGAAACGTGGCCAACAAAGATCTTCGTAATTTTCTCGAGGAAATCGAAAATATCGGTGAGCTTAAACGGATTAGCGGCGCCGAAACGGAGGAAGACATCGGCGGGCTGGTCGATATCTTCATGCGCGATCTCGACAACCCGGCGCTGCTTTTTGACGACGTCCCGGGTTTTCCCACCGGGCACCGCGTGCTCGCCAACATCATCATGTCTCGCCCGCGCTGTGCGCTGGCGCTGGGCCTGCCGCCGGACGCGACGGAAGAAGAACTGATCAAATGGTGGCGGCACTACCTCGGCGAAGCGCCCGCTCACCCGCCGGTCGAAGTTAATGGCGGTCCGCTGGTCGAAAACGTCGCCGAAGGCGAAGCGGTCAATATCCAGAGCCTGCCATCCCCGAAATGGCACGAGCACGATGGCGGCAATTTCATCGGCACCGGCTGTATCGTCGCCATGCGTGACCCCGATACGGGCTGGGTAAACTACGGTACCTATAGGGTACAGGCGCACGAGCCGCGCGTCGCCACGGTAATGATGTCGCCGGGT
This sequence comes from Alphaproteobacteria bacterium UBA7314, assembly GCA_002471575.1. Classification (GTDB taxonomy): domain Bacteria; phylum Pseudomonadota; class Alphaproteobacteria; order MPNO01; family UBA830; genus UBA830. The sequence continues at coordinate 21,031 of DKQG01000022.1, forward strand.
AAGCATGCACGGCTGCTCATGAAGAAATATCATGACCGCGGCGAAAAATGCCCGGTCGCGGTGGTTGCCGGGGTCCATCCGGTAATGTTCATGATCGGTGGCTTCGAGGTACCGTATGAAACCAACGAACTCGATGTCGTAGGCGGGATATTCGGCGAAAGCGTCGAGGTCATCAACATGCCGGCGACCGGCCTGCCCGTTCCTGCGAGTGCCGAAATCGCGTTCGACGGATTCATCGACGTCAACGACGAAATCCTCGAAGGCCCGCTAGGCGAATGGACAGGGTACTACGCGGGCGGACAGCGCCCCGAGCCGGCTATCCGGATCGAAACCTTGATGCATCGCGACAACCCGGTAATCACCGGCGCCATCCCGGCGGTACCGCCCAATGACAACACCTACTACATGGGCGCCTATCGTGCCGCTGCCGTCTGGAACCAGCTGGAAGCCGCGGGTATTCCCGGGGTTAAAGGCGTTTACGCCCACGAAGCGGGTGGGAGCCGCATGTGGCTGACGGTTTCGATCGAACAGATGTATGGCGGCCATTCCAAACAGGCAGGGCTGATCGCCTCGCAATGCCATGCCGGTGCCTATGCCAACCGCTGGGTAGTGGTGGTCGACGACGACATTGACCCTTCCAACATGAACGACGTCGTCTGGGCGATGTGCACCCGGCACGATCCCCGCGAGGGCATCGACGTAATAAACGGCTGCTGGAGTACCCATCTGGATCCGATGTGTTTTGACGATGACAATGACCGGCGTAATTCGCGGGTAGTGGTGGATGCCTGCATTCCGTTCCGCAGGCGCGGCGAATTTCCCGCCGTGGCGCGGTCGTCGCAGGAACTGGATGACCGCATCCGTGCCAAATATTCGGAACACTTGCCGGAAAAATACCGGTGACGCGCTGGGGGCGATCTTCTTTAACGAAGTCCTGAGCGGATACCACTGGGCCGGCAGCGCCCTTGCGCTAGTCGGGGTCGTGATGTTTGCCCGCGCATGGAGATCGAGAACCGGCTAATAACCAACCTACCTGTCCCTTGCCACGCAAGCGGGTCGTCAAGGTTGATCGGATACGTGAGCGGAAACAATTCGCCATCCTTCCGGTATACGCACCCAGGTCTGACTCTGGCGGCTGATGCCGTCCGCGTTTGGACGGGTGGATTCCGTGTTGGCCACTGCAAAATCGCGCCCAAACGTAACGATATGGGTGTCTTTCAAGGTGCGGACCCACGGCGAGATATCGCGCGAACGGCGAAACGCGGACAACGCCTCATGACTGACGACCGTCCCGTTAGGTCCGTAGCGCAACGTCTTTTCGTCTTCCCAGAACAGTTCGTCTATCATGTCGACGTCGTTCGCCAGCAGCGCCTTTTCGTAGGCCATGAACGCCGCCGTCACTTCTGCGACGATTTCGGGGATGTTGATTTCCATGGTGTATCCTTTTCACGTTTGACATCACCATAGCGGATGTTGGACACAGGCTCACCGATAACGATCCGGATATACCGACTTGATGCCCCCCCTACTTTTGCTGCGCGATATCCATCTCACCTTCGGCGGCACCCCGTTGCTGGAAGGCGCGGAAATGTCCGTGTCCGAAGGCGAACGCCTTTGTCTCGTGGGACGCAACGGATCCGGCAAGTCGACATTGATGAAAATTGCGAGCGGCGAGATCGAGGCCGATGACGGCGAACGTTTCCTACAGCCCGGCGCGACGCTGCGATATCTGTCGCAGGAACCTGACCTGACGGGCTTCGACACCGTCGTCGACTACGTCCGCGACGGCCTGGAAGCGGGAGACGATCCGAAACGCGCCAATGTGCTGTTAGATATGCTGGGACTGACCGATGCCGGTGATCCGGCAACCTTGTCGGGCGGTGAAGCCCGGCGTGCGGCGCTGGCGCGTGCGCTAGCGCCGCAGCCAGACATCCTGCTGCTGGACGAACCGACCAATCATCTCGACCTGCCGGTCATCGAATGGCTGGAAGAGGAACTTTCTTCTATACGCTCAGCATTGGTGCTCATCAGCCACGACCGGCGTTTCCTCGAAAACCTGTCGCAGGCAACGCTATGGATCAACCAAGGCCGTACCCACCGGATTTATCGCGGCTTTACCCATTTCGAGGCCTGGCGCGAGAAATTTCTAGAGACCGAGGCGATTGAACGCCACAAGCTGGACCGCAAGATCGCCGCCGAAACGGACTGGTTGCACAAGGGCGTGACCGCGCGGCGCAAGCGCAACATGGGCCGACTGCGGGCACTAATCAATCTCCGTGCCAAGCGTCGCACCGACCGGGGGCCGACCGGTGTGGTCAACATGGTCGCCTCGGAGGCTGAGATATCGGGAAAGCGGGTCTGTCAGGCGAAGGAAATTTCGAAATCGTACGGCGAGCGGTCGATTGTCGACGGCTTTTCGATACTAATTGCCCGCGGCGATCGAGTAGGGATCGTAGGTCCCAACGGGGTCGGAAAAACCACCCTATTAAAACTACTGACCGGCGAGGTAAAACCGGACTTAGGTCACATCCGTCTCGGCAAGAACCTGGAAATCGAGAATCTCGACCAGCAGCGCAAAACGCTCGATCCTGCGGACACGCTTGCCCGGGCACTTACCGGCGGCGGCGATAAGTTAACGATCAACGGCGAGACGCGGCATGTAATTGGCTATATGAAGGATTTCCTGTTCACGCCAAATCAGGCGCGCACGCCCGTGACAGTACTTTCGGGCGGCGAACGCGGTCGTATCATGCTGGCACGCGCCTTCGCCAAGCCGTCGAACCTGCTGGTGCTGGACGAACCGACCAATGATCTCGACCTGGAAACGCTGGACCTTCTGCAGGAACTCCTAGCCGAATACGCCGGAACGGTGCTGTTGGTGAGCCATGACCGCGACTTTCTCGATCGCGTGGTTACATCAGTCGTTGCGAGCGAGGGCGATGGCAGATGGATCGAATATTCCGGCGGCTACAGTGACATGCTGGCGCAACGCGGCAGCGATCTAATTCCGGAAAAGCAGGACACAAAACCGGCGCGGAAGAAAAAGAATGCGGACCCGCGCGGGCAGAGCGCACCGAAATCGAAGAAGAGACTGACCTTCAAGGACCAGCATGCGCTCGACACGCTGCCCGGCCGCATAGAGGAATTGCAGGCCGAGATTGAGATTCTACGCAAGACGCTTGCCGATCCTGATCTCTTCTCAAAGAACCCGCAGAAATTCGACGCCAGTGCTAAAGAGCTTCAGAAGGCGGAAACAGATCTGGCGGCGGAGGAAGAGAGATGGCTGGAGCTGGAGCTGAAACGGGAAGCACTGGAATCCAGCTGAACCGACCACGCGCCATCGCCCGAATCAGCCGATCCGCCTAAACTGCGGCCATGCATTCCGTCGCTGAAATAACCCCACCGAAGGCCAAGCACGCAATCCTGAAAGACGTTTTCGGCTTCGATGCCTTCCGACCCGGCCAGGAACAAGCAGTCGATGCCCTGTTGGCAGGCCAGAATGTGCTAGCCGTCATGCCGACGGGGTCGGGTAAGTCGCTGTGTTTCCAGATACCGGCACTTGTCTCGGGCGGGCTGACCGTCGTCGTCTCTCCGTTGGTGGCACTGATGGAAGACCAGGTCGCGGCACTAAAACTGGCGGGTGTTGCTGCCGACGCAATCAATTCGTCCCGCCCACGCGAAGAAAACGTAACCGCCTGGCGGCGTGCCGCGGCAGGCGAGACGAGGCTGCTGTATATGGCGCCGGAGCGATTGATGACCGAACGTATGCTTGGGGCACTGGCGAAGCTTGATATCCGGATGTTTGCCATCGACGAAGCGCACTGTATTTCCCAGTGGGGTCCAGCCTTCCGTCCCGAATACGAAGCGTTGTCTCAGCTGCGAGATTTGTTCCCGAACGTCCCCGTGGCAGCACTGACCGCCACTGCCGACGCCGTCACCCGTGACGATATCGTTGCCCAGTTGTTCGGCGGCAATGCGAAGTCGGTTGTACTCGGGTTCGACCGGCCCAACATCCGCCTGTCGGTCGAAATGAAGCAGGACTGGAAGCGGCAGATGACCGATTTCCTGTCGCGCCACGAAGGCGACAACGGCATCGTCTATTGCCTATCGCGCAAGAAGACGGAGGAAACCGCGCGCTATTTGAAGGACCGGGGTATCAACGCCCTGCCCTACCACGCCGGTATGGACCATTTCGATCGCCAGACGCACCAGAATGCGTTCATGACCGATCCCGGCGTGGTTATCGTGGCAACCATCGCGTTTGGTATGGGGATCGACAAATCGGACGTACGGTTCGTCCTCCATGTCGATCTGCCGGGAAGCGTCGAAGCCTATTACCAAGAGATCGGCCGCGCAGGACGCGACGGCGCACCCGCCGACGCGCACATGATCTTCGGTCTGCAGGATATTCGCATGCGCCGCGTGTTCATCGAGGACGAAGACGCCAGACCGGACCGCAAGCGGCGCGAACACAAACGGCTGGATGCCCTCGTCGGCTATTGCGAGGCACCGGAATGCCGCCGCCGGTCTCTGCTGGATTACTTCGGCGAAACCATCGATGCGTGCGGCAATTGCGATGTCTGTACCAATCCCGTTGAGCTGATGGATGGCACGGAGTACGGCCAGAAGGTGCTGGCCACCATCGACCAGTCAGGACGTATCTACGGCGCTGCACATGTCATCGATATCCTGCGCGGGGTACAGACGGAGAAGATTTCGAAAGCGGGGCACGACCGGCAACCGGTCTTTGGCATCGGGGCAGATCTGCGCAAGCATGAATGGCAATCAATTATTCGCCAGCTCGTTGCCGCTGGGTTTCTGCAGCTGGATGTTCAGGGATACGGCGGCCTGACGATCACTCCCAAGGGCGAAGACCTGATGCGCGGCGAAGAAAATTTTCGCTACCGACAGGACACCCTAAAGAAATCCCGCGCCGCCAGGCGACGGGTGAAGGATCTTGCCGCCAACGCAGAACTTCCGGACGTTGATACGGAGTTGCTCGGTAGACTGCGGGAATTGCGGCTGCAGCTCGCGAAGTATAAGGGCGTGCCCGCCTATGTCGTTTTCACGGACCGTTCGCTTGTCGATATGGCGCGCCGCAAACCGGCAAGTGAGGATGAATTCGCCGAGGTACATGGCGTCGGTACCGCCAAGCTGCGTGATTTTGCCGAACCGTTTCTGGCGGAGATCAACGAAACCGGTTAGCTCTGCGCCACTAACAATAGCGGTTTCCGCTCTGATATAGTTCCCGCGTCGGATTAACGGAGAGATACGAATGAAAGTCAGCATTGGTGATTTCGAACTGAACTGCGAGATAGAAGGGAAAGACGGGGCACCCTGGGTGACATTCAGCCACGCGCTCGGTAACAATCTGTCGCTTTGGGACGATCAGGTGGTACTGCTTAAGGATGATTTCCGCATCCTGCGCTACGATCATCGCGGCCACGGCGGATCCGACGCGCCGACCGGCCCCTATTCATTTGACGATCTGATGAGGGATGCCTGTGCGTTGCTGGATCATTTCGGCATCGACAAGACCCACTGGGTCGGACTGTCGATCGGCGGCATGCTGGGATACGGTATGGCGCAGAACCACGGTGATCGCTTGCTGTCGCTGACGGCTTGCGATTCCCGCCCAGACGCGCCGCCGGACTATGCCGCCTATTTCCAGTACCGCATCGACACCGCCCGTGAAAAGGGCATGGAAGGCGTTGTCGAGCCAACGATTAACCGCTGGTTCACGCCGGAAACCGTAGAGGAAAACCCGCCGTCGCTGGACAAGGTACGCAACATGCTACGGTCGACCAACCCGGTAGGCCACGAAGGATGCTGCGAGGCGCTGAAACGCCTCGCGTTCGGCGAAGGCTTGAGCAAAATCGAGGTACCGACACTGATCATCGGCGGCGCCCAGGACAAGGGCGCACCGCCAGAAATCCTGGCCGAGGCCGCCGCCGCGATTCCCAACTGTCGGCATGTAATTGTCGATCGTGCGGGACATATTGCCAATATCGAAAATCCCAAAGCGGTTAACGCCGCGCTGTCAGAATTCCTCAGCAAACTTTCTGTGGCGGCCTGACCTTAACGGACCCGTCGGAACCCTGGCGCCCCTCCGTTATATCGGCCCTGAAGAAAATCGGGGTGCGGCATGTTGCTGCCCTGCCCGACATTACTACCTATGTCGGCCTGCTCTGACCGGTTTTCGAAGATCCCGACCTGACATTGATCCGGCTGTCCAAAGAAGACTAAGGCTTCTCGATCTGTGCGGCGCACCTGCACTATACGATCGACGACTATGCCCATACCCAGAACTGTCTGGCTTCGGACCGTATGGAATGCGATCGAAACTCTCTCATCCAGGCGCGGTCACCTCGCGCCTGACGCAATCGACGTTGCGCCATCTCAGGACCAGTAGATAAAATTACCGTCGGCCAATCGCCCGATGTAGGTGCTGACGCCCATCCGCCGCTGACCTTCGTCGACTGCCGTCCATTCATGGGGATTATGGGAATTGAACAAGATTACGTCCCCTTTGGCGGGCGTGTAGACATGCGTCTCCGCTCCATCAACATAGGACCTGTCGAAACCTTCGATCTCGACCTTATCGCCGGTCGCAGTTTGTACGCGGTAGGGTCGGTTATGCAGGGTCGTCTTCCCGCCCCCACCCTCGACATGGCTGGCAAAAAAATTCCAAGTAATTTGGCTGGCGACCCGGCTGATGACGTAGTCGCGCGCGCTGTACATGGTCACGTCCGCGTGCAGGGTGCCGCCGCCGCTAGTTTCGCGGATAATGCCTGCATAGTAACGCCCATAACCGGGTTCTTCCGCAAGGTTTAGGGTATTCTCGGGATAAAGTTCCCGCATAAGGCCCCACATACGCTCGAACGGACTCCAGCGCATTTGCGCCAGCACGGCTTCGTGTTCGGCCCAGGCCTGATCGACTTCGGCAAAATAGTCTTCCTTTGTCGCTTTGCGCTTTTCGAACTGCGTCAGCCCGACATATCTGGGCGGCTCCAACAGCCCTGGAACGTTGTAGGTCTTGTGCAGGCCCACCGCATCCATCGCTGACACCAAGTCATCGCACTCGGAATTGGTCGCGAACCCTTTGATGCGCAGGCACGGTATTTCGAACCGGCACAGCGCCTCGAAGTTTTCACGCGTCAGCGGAAGTTCCTCGTGGGTTTTCCATTTCGCGGTTTTCCGCACCGAATACGCCTGCATAGCCGTCTCCATTAGAGCGATTGCAGTTTCGGCATCACTTCCTCGCCGAACATAGTGATCGACCTCATGGCGTCTTCATGCGCCATGTTACCGATGTTAAACGCGATCACCATGTAGTTCACCCCTAGCGTGTCGATCTGCTCTGCCAGTAGTTCGGTAACCGTCTCCGGCGATCCAGCAATGTGAGCGCCTCCGGCCATGGCTTTTTCGACGGTATCGACCGTGTTTCGGGCAAATACCGGGCCTTCAACTTGGTTTTCGCGCCACAGCTTGGTCAAACTGGCATGCCAAACCTTGAAGGCGGGACCGGCAATTTTCAGCGCGTCTTCATCGGTTTCGGCAACCGTGACCTGGCGGCTGATCCCGATCGCGGTTCCGCCTGGAAACGGCCGTTCGGGTCCGAGCGGCGTCCCGCGTTTTGCGTATGCCTCGCGATAAGCCGCGATGCTCTCTTTCGCTGCGTCGATCCCGCCGAGCGTACAGTAGTGAAAACCGTTCTCTCCTGCGTAGGCACTACCTCCGGGGTTGGACGACGGGTACCAGATGGGCGGATGCGGATCCTGAAGCGGGTGCAGTTCCATCGGCACTTCGTTATAATTGAAATGCCGGCCCTCGTAGCTAAGAGTGATCGACGTCATGCCTTCCAGCAGAACTTCCAGAGCCTCCCCGTAAACTTCGCGCGCCGTGTCGGGATCGTAGTTGTGATAGTTCAACTCGAACGGCGACACCCCGCGGCCGACACCGATTTCCATCCGCCCGTTGGACAGATGATCAAACATGCCGATTTCCTCAATCAGGCGCAGAGGTGAATACAAGGGCAGCAGATAGGTGAGCGGGCCAAGCCGGATACTCTCGGTCGCCTGCGCTACCGCCCCGAGGAATACCCCCGGCACCGGCACCATGTTCAACGGCGTCGCGTGATGTTCGGCCACATGATAGCAGTAGAACCCCAGCCGATCAGCGGCGGCGACATAGTCCACGCGCTGCGCGAACTGTTCGGCGAGCGCGCGGCCCGACTTATCGACGTGATCGAATACACCGAATTTCATTGCTAGCTGCCGCTATCGATGGAACTGGATCTCTCTTATCCCAATTCGTCTCGTCAGGAAATCTCTGGCGAAACTAATTCTTTGCGGAACGATCAGATAAAACTGTCGGTTACCGGTTTCAGGAATTAGCTCAACGCGGTGCGTGCGCCGGTCACGATCATTACCTCGGCCCGCATGTCGGGAAGCAGGTGAACGCCCCCGAGCGCGCCCTTCGCCGCGGACGACAGGATCGCCCTTGCCAGCTAGTGTCTTTCGGGGATGAACTGGTCGCCAGCCAGTTGGCAGACACCGATACGACATCGCCTTCGACCGGCACGGAGTTACGCTGGCTCAACGCCGTTAACCGCGCCTATGCGGCCAGACCGTTACTTACAATGTCGATATCCTTCGGCATTACCCTCGCTTCGACGATGTGAATCATCTACCAGAACGGCATCCACAAGTAACTCGCCGAGCGCAATGATACCACCAAGCGTGGACACCTTCAGACCGACAACCCCGCCCGCGATCGGCGCGCAGATACACTGGGCGACGTCCGGGTTCGCACCCAATAGAGCGGCGCCGACGCGATCGTCGCAATAGACACGTCTGGCAGCAGCGACTACCTACGCGTCGCCACGTTTCAGAACTAAACTACAACTGAGCTGGTCGCCGACAATTGGATCTTCAGCTAATTGCCCAGTATCTCCACCAGATTACCCACTAGTTCCGCCGTGTCGGCCAGGTTATGTGGCCGTTGCGCGACAGCGATGTGGGGACTAAGCACTACGTTCGAGTAACTTTTCAGCGGCTCGTCGGATGAACCTGGTTCTTCGTAGTGTACATCTAGCCCTGCGCCGCCCAGATGCCCGCTGTTGAGCGCGGCGATCAGAGCATCCCGGTCAATGATATGGGCACGGGAAATATTGGCGACAATCGCCCCCGGTTTCATCCGCGCAAAGGCGTCGGCGTTCAGCATACCTTCGGTCACCGCATTGAGCGGCAGGTGAACGCTGACAAAATCAGACCTTTCCAGAAGTTCTTCGTAGGACACGTAAGTCGCGGAACACGCCGCTTCGATATCCTCCGGCAGTCGCGTGCGCTGGTAGTACAGGATTTCCATACCCATAGCACTGGCCCGCATCGCAACCTCACGGCCAACCTCGCCCAGGCCGAGCGCACCCAGCGTCGCCCCCTGCAGGCTGCGCAATCCGTGTATCCGTGCCCAGTTAGCACCGGCGACATGATCAGGATCGAATTTGGCAGGTTGGTAACCTAACGCCTGCAACGACACGAAGTCGAGCGCGCCATGGGTTTCGATGAGCTTGCGGCCAACCGCCAACATCAGAAGGATCGCGTGTTCCGCCACCGTACCGTTTACGCGGCGACGCAGGGTCCGCACCGGAACGCCGGCTTTCCGGCAGGCTTCCACGTCTATGTTGCGCACGTCGATACCAAATTTCTGCACTAGCTTTAAACCGGGGGCGGCGGCGAGGTCGCTGGAACAGACGCGGAAACTCTCGCTAACCACGGCGTCAGCGTCCGGCAGCGCCGCCCGCATGGCGTCTTCATCACCCACCATCACTATCTTCGACGGATAAACGGCAGAGGCTGCCTGCCGTTGTTCTTCGAACCAGGCATCGGGGTCGGGCACGTCAAATGCCAGGTAATCGCGGAATGCATCCACGCGTTTCGGCGCGACATCGGGATCGAGAATTACCTGCAGGAAGCGAAGGATCTTGTCGTCCTGTACGACGATGTTAGCCATGTCATGGATCTCCTGTAGGCGCTAAACTTGCCGACGATCATATACCTTCAGGAGTACAGGCAAACATGGCCCGCGTCCCCTTTTTGAACCCGGAGGATCTGCCAGATCATGGCGATCTGGTCGAAAGGATAGCCGGCCGCCGCCGCGGCAGCCTGATCAACGTATACCGCACGCTGCTGCATAGCCCGCCACTGGCGGAAAGCTGGTTCGATCACATAAACCGGATCCGCTGGGGTAGCGAACTCAGCGGGCGATTGCGCGAAATCGTTATCATTCGGCTGGGTCACCTGACATCGTCCGCCTATGTTCTGCGCCAGCATGTGCCGAAACTCGCCGCCGACGAAGGTATGACCCAGGCCGAATGCGACGCGCTGGCCGATTGGGAGAATTCCGACCTTTTCGATTGCGGCGAGGGCGCGGTCCTTGCCTATGTAGACGCGATGGCGCGGGACATTGTCGTCCCAGATGCCGTCTTCGCGCCGTTGAAATACCATCTTACGGACCGACAGATCGTCGAGCTGACCCTGATGATCGGCGCTTATATCTCGCATTCGCGAGTGTTACAGGCGCTGGAAGTGGACCTGGAACCGGACGAGAGCGCGGGCGTCTGAACTATCAGACGGCAGGTAGGCCCGGTTCCACGCATTCGGACAAATTTGAGTCAAAGGCGATTAGGACGGTCGCCGTCATTGCATCCATACCTACCAGATTGACGAGATCGCCCCGCGTACACTGCTCGTAACCGAGGGCAGAAGCCGACGTAATCGAGTCTTCCGGGATCAGGCAGCTGCGATCGTCAGCTCGAACCGGGATCGATATCGGGTGGCAGGGGTTTCCTTGTTTATCTTCGGCTCCGGCTTATGTGAGTGAGCCAGTTTAACCGCCAGAACTCCCAAGACACGTTGTCATTTCCAAGGCTGTCTGCCGCATTAGGCTGAAATAGAGACCGGATCCGGGCGACAGCTTGGCCCCCACCGGGTCAAGAACGCCGATTTTTGCGGGCGTGCCGCGGACCACCACGCGCGCAAGCGAAGACGGAAATTGAGGTTCCGAAAACAGGCAGCGTGCGCCGGTCTTTCGAACGGTCTCCCGGACCTGCGCCAGGCGACGCGCCCCCGGTTTTCTCTCCGGGTTCAGAGTGAGTGCACCTACGAACTTCAATCCGAATTCCGCTGTGAAGTACTGCCACGCATCATGGAACGTGACGAAGGGTTGTGTCCGGACGGGTTGAACCATCCGGTCTATTTCCATCTTAAGGGAACGGAGACGGATCGATGTGCGGGCTGCGTTACCGGCATAAAGGGCACTGTTTTCAGGGTCTTTACCTGCAAGAATACCGGCGATCACCTTTACCATCTCCGCGGCGTTACCGGTATGAAGCCAAATGTGCGGATCCCTGGCCGGTCCGTGACCGTAATGCTTGTGATAGTGATGTTCGTGGTGGTCGCGCACGGAGAAGTGCTGAATACCCGGGATCTTGTCGAGGTCGATGACGACGGCATCGCCGGCGAGAGCCCGCAGTGGCTTATTCATGAAAATTTCAAACGAGGCCCCTACCCGGACGATGATTTCCGCCGAAGCAATCAATCGGGTCTGTGACGGACGAAGCGAATACCGGTGCGGCGATTCCGAGCCCTTCAGCAAAAGCTGCGGATAGCCGGCCCCCTCCATCACCAGTGCCGTCAGGGAATGCAGCGGCGGGATCGTAGTTACCACGCGGGGCTGCGCCAGCGCCGAAGACGCATGGGCTAGCAACAGACAAAGGCTGCACAGGGCAAATTGGAGACGGGTAGGCATCAAACAACTTTTTGTTATAATGTAACGATACGTGACACACACGAGCTGTTGCGTCAATTGCAGGAGATCCCGATGACACCATCTGATCGACAAGAAGCGTTTCCGGCCTTGGGGCACAACCATAAAGCCTGTAGCGCGGACGCGCTGGCTGCCGCTGAAGAACGCTGCAAATCCTTGGGGTTACGGTTCACGCCGTTGCGCCGGCGGGTGCTGGAGATCGTCTGGAACCGGCACTCCCCAACCGGGGCTTACGACATTCTGGAAGAGCTGCATGATGGCAAACGGAGCGCGGCGCCCCCAACCGTATACAGGGCGCTGGATTTTCTTGTCGAGCACGGCTTCGTACACAAGATCGAATCCTTGAATGCCTTCGTCGGATGCGGGCGGGCGGGCGAAGCTCATACCGGCCAGTTCCTGATCTGCGAAAGCTGCAACCAGGTGGGCGAACTGGACGACCCGGAAATCGCGGGTCTGATCGAAAAAAAGGCTGCCGGGCTGGGTTTCAAAGTCGGCCATCCGACTGTTGAAATCATTGGATTGTGCCGAGATTGCGTAACAACCGCCAATGTCTGACGGTGCTATCACCGCGCCGGGACCGCTGGTATCCGGCATCGGGATCGAGGTAAAGCACGGACGTCGCACCGTTTTGGACAATGTCGATATCGCGATCCACCGCAACGAACTGGTGACGCTGATCGGTCCTAACGGATCAGGGAAAACAACGCTGGTGCGGGTTCTGCTGGGCCTGGAAAAACCGGGCAAAGGCTCCGTTACCTCATCCGCCGATTTGCGTGTGGGATACACGCCGCAATCGCTGACCGTCGACCGAACACTGCCGCTGGACGTTCAGCGGTTTCTCGCGATGTCGGGAATCAGCGATCCTGAAATACTACAGAAAACGCTCACCAGCGTTGGGGCATCGGCCGTTTTCAATCAAGAAATCCGCTTGCTGTCTGGCGGCGAGCTGAAGCGCGTTATGCTGGCGCGCGCCCTGCTGCGCGAACCAGATCTGCTGGTCCTGGACGAGCCGACAGCGAATGTCGACGTCCATGGACAGACCGAATTTTACGAACTGATACGAAAAATTCGCGACGAACGAGGTTGCGGCATTCTGCTCGCGTCCCACGATCTTCACCTTGTGATGTCGGCAACAGACCGCGTGGTCTGTCTGAACGGGCATGTATGCTGTTCCGGTCTGCCGGATGCCGTCTCTCGGGACCCGGCCTATCTAGAACTGTTCGGCGAGGCCGCTTCGGCCGTTGCGTTCTATTCGCACGACCACGACCATCATCATGCCTGATTTTGTTCTCTTCGCGCTCATCGCCGGCATCGGTGTGGCGACCGTAATGGGAGCAACCGGCGTTTTCGTTGTGTGGCGGCGTATGGCCTATTTCGGGGATACGCTGGCCCATTCAGCGCTTCTTGGTGTCGCGGTCGGATTCATTGCTGGGATAGATGTCAATATCGGCATCGTTGGCGTCTGCCTCTTCATTGCGGTCGGGATGGTATATCTCCGCAGCCAGCGCCACCTGGCGGAAGACACGCTTCTCGGCATTCTGGCTCACTCTTCACTGGCGCTTGGGTTGGTCGCGGTCTCATTCCTATCCGCCCTGCGGGTCGACCTCATGAGCTATTTGTTCGGCGATATTCTGGCTATCACGCCGACGGATATCGGATGGGTATACGGCGGAGGAACGGTGGCGCTGGGCGTTCTGGCGTGGCTTTGGAAAGACCTGGTCGCCATCACGGTACACGAGGATCTCGCCAGGACCGAGGGGGTCAACATCATACGTACCCAGATCGCCTTTATGATTTTGTTCGCCCTGGTCATCGCGATGGCCATGAAAATTGTCGGCATTCTGCTGGTGACGGCACTGCTTATTATCCCGGCAGCGGCGGCCCGGCGGTTTGCACGCACGCCCGAACAGATGGCGATCTTTGCCGCAGTCGCCGGATCGATTGCCGTAGCACTGGGGTTGCAGGGATCTCTGTTGTGGGACCTGCCGTCCGGCCCGGCGATCGTCGTCGCCGCGGCACTCATCTTTGTCGTCACGCTTGCGGTTCCGATACGGGCGCGTGCCGGTTAGTCAGTTTAAAGCTCGATATCGAACAAATGCATGGAATTGGTGCGGCCTATTTTCAAGCGGTCGTCTTCGCTGATCGTGCAAACGTCGAACCAGTTCGCTGCGTGATCCACGTTTTCAAACGGCCAGTCCGCGGAAAATAGGATCCGGTCAGAACCGATTTCCAGCATCGCGTCGATCAACGTTTGGGTCCGGAAGTTACCCGACGTCGTGATGTAAAAATTGTTCTGGAAATAGTTGCCCAGCATTTTTTTCGCGGGATAGGCGCGTTCGTCGCCAACCCATTTGTTTCGGTTGTCGATCCGCCACATGCTGTATGGCAACCCCTCACCCATATGACCCAGCACAATCTGCAGATTCGGATGCCGATCAAAAAGACCTGACGCCATCAGACGTAGCGAATGAACGGCCGTTTCCTGGCCGAAAGCCCAGGTCGGCCCCAAGAGCCAGGGATGGCCTTCATAAATCTGCGCCATGCTCGGTAGCGGGTTGCGTGGATGCAGATAAAACGGCACGTCAAGATCGGCTATCACATCCCAGAACGGGGCGTATTGGGGCAGATCGTAATAGACAGCCGATTCCTCGGTATCGATTTGCGAAAAGCCGTTGACCAAGGCACCGACAAAGCCCAGTTCCTTGACGCATCGCTCCATTTCAGCACATGCCATGTCGACATCCTGAAGCGGTAAGGCAGCGAACCCCCGGAACCGGCCCGGATTGCGCTGCACCCACTCGGCCAGCATGTCATTGGATTTTTTCGCGATCTCGTTGGCGCGATTACGATCGTAAATCGCCTGCACGGCCGGAGCGTTGAGTGACAGGATCATCATCTCGACGCCATTCTGATCCATCTCGTCGATGCGGCGCCCCTCGATATCCATCAAACGCCCGGATAGTTCCTCCCAGGTTTCCGACGGCAGATAGCCGTTCGAATCCTGAAGCGTATCCTCAATGGCGTAATGTTCTTCGAGCGCAATTTTACCTTGCATGACATCCTTCCTTGCGTGTTTTGCGGCACCTTATCGTCGGCGTTCAGTTCGTTTTATTGCAGATGCATATACTCTAAAATATAAAATATTTTCATATGAAATAGTTACTCGGCGGCACAGGTGCGAAAGCCGCAGAAAATATCAAACCGTTCCGGGCCGAAATAATTTCGGTACCTGGCATTAACGTAGCGGCTGCGTGTCACCCAGGATCCGCCGCGCAAAACCTTAGTCGCACCGAACAAGGGCTCAGAATATTCCTTGTAATCGTCGGGCACGAAGCCGGCGAACCGGGTGAACGTGTCCGCCGTCCATTCCCAGACATTGCCGATCAACTGGCGGCAGCCCCAAGCGTTATCGCCCGCCTCGTAGTCCGCCACATCGGCGCAGCCAAGACCGAACCCGTCCATGTTGGCATGAACAGCTGTCACGGGTTCATCACCCCAAGGGTTGTCAGTCTTGAAAAGAACGCCATCGGGCCCGGGGCGCATGGTCGAGGCGAACTCCCATTCCACCTC
Source organism: Alphaproteobacteria bacterium UBA7314 (assembly GCA_002471575.1). GTDB lineage: Bacteria > Pseudomonadota > Alphaproteobacteria > MPNO01 > UBA830 > UBA830. The sequence goes on from DKQG01000022.1 coordinate 36,430, forward strand.
GGTCGGTAGACGCCGCCCGGCCCAGACACAATAAGCGTTTGCCTCATGCCAGTTCACATGAACGACCGGGCTGTCCGGGTTCAGATCGTTCCACCTATCGAAAAGGCGGACCTTCCAGCCGCCTGAACGATCGTGTTTCCAGTAGACCGGATGCGACGCGTCTCTTCCGCGCCGCCACGCCAACCCGTCCTCCGACCAGAGGCTGTTAGTCTTGTAACCGCCATCTTCGACAAACTCGGCAAACTGGCCGCAGGTCACCGTTGCACGGGCCATGCGGAACGGCGCCACATTGATGTCGTGCGCCCATTTTTCATTGTCGAAGACGAAAGCATCTTCCGGCTTGGAGCCAAGGCGGAATTCGCCACCGGGGATGACCGCATCACCGTCAAGCGAGCCGCTTCCGGCCACTCTTCCCGCGCGCGGCCCGCCGGGAGCGAAGGACGGGGTCGGATAGGCCAGCGTCTGTCGCGCCCAGGTAAACGCTTCGTCATGCATATCTTCGTGGAAAGTCGTGAACTGATAGAGGTAGCTGTCGCGTTCAGACGCTAATCCGCCGTCTAGCCGGTCGACGAGCGTATCGAGCACACGCGCCATATAATCCTTTATCTCTCTCAGTCGATAGATCGGCAGATCCCAGCGCGTATCGTGCGCGATGGCAATGGAATCGTAGAGCGCATCACCCCGTTCCAGCAGGGGCTGGCACCCGTATTCCTGCCGCAGGATGAAGAATTCATAGAACCAGGCAACATGACCGATTTCCCAGATCATTGGGTTCAGTATCGGCAGTTTTGGGCCTACGAGCTGTTCGTCGCTGAGCCCTTCGAGCAGTTCCAGCGTTCGTTGCCGGGCGCTGTGCATGATTTCGATAAGATAGTCGGTGGTAACTTGTGCGGTCATATTTCTGCGCTAGTTTGGAGCGATGAAGATTAGCCTTGTAACACCCGCAGGGAAACAGTCGCGCGCCGGAAACCGCACGACTACCGTGCGCTGGGCCCGAATCCTCCGCCAGTTGGGCCACCAGGTAGCGATCGCGGAGGAAGACGACGGAAAAAACGCCGACATGCTGGTCGCCGTGCATGCCTGGCGCTCGGCAAAATCGATCCATGCTTTTTCCGACAGATACCCCGATAAACCGCTAGTCGTGCTGCTCGCAGGGACGGATATCTACAAATTCCAACACAGCCATCGGGAAGAGACGCTGAGCTCCATGAATCGGGCGACGGAACTGGTTTGCCTGCATGAACTGGTGCACCGGGCGATCCCGAAGAAATACGCGAAAAAACTGCGAGTGATACACCAGTCTTCGCCGCCGCTTTCCACTCCGCGCGCACCGTCGACCCGCTGGTTTGAAACTGTCTTGGCCGGGCACCTGCGCGATGAGAAAGACTCTCTGCGCGCGGCTTACGCTGCCCGAATGGTTCCTAATGAGTCCCGGTTACGGGTCGTCCATCTTGGAAAAGCGCATGACGGGAAATGGGAGAGGGGCGCGCGCACGGAAATGCGGTCGAACCCGCGTTATATCTGGCGAGGCGAGGTGCCGGGCTGGCAGGTTCGGCGCCAGTTCGCCCGTAGCCATGCCATGGTGATAAGCTCGGTCATGGAAGGTGGCGCGAATATCGTATCTGAAGCCATCGTGTGCGGAGTACCGGTAATCGCATCGCGCATCGACGGCAATGTCGGCATGCTGGGAGAGGACTATCCGGCATATTATCCGGCAGAGGACGAAGCCGCGCTAGCGAAACTGCTGACCCGCGCCGAGACCGATCCTGCCTTTCTGAAGGATCTGGAACGCCGGTGCCGAAAACTCGCGCCACTTTATGCACCGGCTAAGGAAAAGGCGGCGTGGCGTAAACTGCTGAAGAGTCTGGGAGAATAAATATGCGCATTGCCATGATGGGAAGCGGTGGCATTGGAGGCTATTTTGGCGGTCGAATGGCAGCCACAGGTGCCGACGTCACTTTCATCGCCCGGGGGCGCCATCTGGATGCTATCCGACATAACGGACTTAGAATCGACAGCGCCGAACTGGGCGATGCCGTGATCCACCCTGCCCAGGCGACGGATAACCCCGCCGATGTCGGGCTTGTGGACTGTGTTATCTTGGGCGTCAAACTATGGGATACGGAAGAAACGGGTCGCGTCATCGCACCAATGTTGCGCCCCGACACCATCGTGCTTTCCCTGCAGAACGGCGTCGACGGAGATGACATACTGGAACCTATCGTGGGCCGGGAACGGTTGATTGGTGGTGTTGCGTTTATTGCCAGCTCGATCTCGAAGCCGGGCACCATCAAGCATGTCGGCTCAATGCAGCGGATCGTCTTAGGAGAGCCCGACGGATCTTCGTCCGGCCGCGTCACGGCGCTTTACGATGCCCTGACCGCAGGGCGCATAGACGCAGAGATCAGCGACGATATTGAACGGACGATTTGGGAGAAATTCGTCTTTCTAGTCGGCATGAGCTCGACCACCACGTTGATGAACAGCGAGATCGGCCCGATACGTACCGATCCGGAAGGCCGGGAGTTCTTGCTCAGCGTGTTTCGTGAAGTCACCGCCGTCGGCCGGGCGCGCGGCGTGGACCTGCCGGCGAATTTCGGCGACAGTCGCCTCGATTTCGCTGACAACGTCCCGGCTGAGATGACCACGTCGATGCACCACGATCTGAAGGCCGGCAACCGACTGGAACTGCCATGGCTGGCCGGCGCGGTGGTGCGAATGGGCCGCGAAGCGGATATCCCGACACCGGTATGCCAGACCGTATACGCGGCGCTTCTTCCAAAGGCAGGCGAAGACAATTGACGTCTAAACCCGCACCGTAATTGGCTCTAGGCGCTCCGACTGCTCTAACACTTCGCCCACGATCATTGTGCGTGCGTAACCAAGTTCTATCAGCCCCGCGACGCAGGCGTCGGCGTTTTCGGCCGGCACGCTGGCGAGTAGGCCGCCGGCGGTCTGCGGGTCGTAGATCAGGGGATAGCGCGGGTCTTTGCCGGCCTCCTCGGGATTAGCCACAGCGCGCCGCAAACGCACGTTCTGAGGCTGGAGCGACGACAGGATGCCGGCTTTCGCCGTGTCCTCGGCCCCATCCATCAGCGGCACGGAATTCAGGTCCAACACTACGTCGACTTCGGATGCACGCACCATTTCAACCAGATGGCCCAACAATCCGAAACCGGTGATGTCGGTCGCCGAGCGGCTACCGTACTCGACCAGACATTGGGCGCCCAGCCGGTTCGACATCACCATGTGATCTAGCGCGGACGCGATCCAGCGGCCCTTCGCCTTGTGACGCATGTCGGCGGCAAACAGGGTGCCGGTGCCGATGGGCTTAGTAACGACTAGCTTGTCGCCGGGCTTCAAGCCACCCTTTCGCATGATCTTGTGCCTGTCGATCAGGCCGTTGACGGCGAAACCGAGGCTTAGTTCCGGCCCTTCGCTGGTATGCCCGCCGACCAGAGCGCAGTTCGTATCGTTCAAGATCTCCATCGCGCCGCTCATCATCTGGGTCAGCGTATCCTCTACCTTGGATTCGATGCCGAAGGGCACGGTCGCGACCGCCAGCGCGGTCTGCGGATCGCCGCCCATGGCGAAAATATCGCCAAGGCTGTGATTTGCCGCAATCTTTCCAAAAATATAGGGATCGTCGACCATGGCGCGGAAGTAATCGACCGTGTGCACGATCACCTTGCCTGGCGGTACTTCGACCACTGCCGCATCGTCCGGTTCATGCAGACCGATCAGCACGTCGTCGCGCGGCGCGGGCGTCAGCGAATTCAGCGCGCGCGACAGGACGGTGGCGCCGACCTTTGCGCCGCATCCACCGCAGCGCATGGCAATGGCGGAGATTTCCTTTACGACATCGGCGCTTGCCAACCCGCTCGGCAGCTGGGTGTCTTCTTTTTCGTCCATGTCGGGCAGATCGTTGAACTTGTCCATGAACCGCCGGTCGATCCAGTCTTTCCAGGTCCAGATCGTCCTGCCCTTCACCGACCAGCCGCCGCGCGAAGCGATGGCATATTTGTCGCCGGTTGAAATAAGGCTGAGAAATTTCGACTGCGGCCGAAACGCCTTGGGTTGCTTGCCGAGCAGCGCACGGCGCAGATTACGCGCCAGCGGTTTGCCCTGGCGCACGGCGAACACGCCGGATTTGGGCCTCGGGTAATTGACCATAGCTGCAATATCGCCGGCAGCGTAGATATCAGGGTGTGATGTCGATTGCAGTGTGTCGGTCACTTTGATGAACCCGCCAGCATCGGTATCTATACCCGCCTTTGCCGGCCAGTCAGGTGCGCCGGCTGCCGTGACCCAGAGAATTTCTTGGGCGGCAATGGCGTCTCCCGCGTCGGTTCTCAGAATGCCGGGCTCCACCTGCGTAACCGGCTCGCCGAGATGGAGTACCACATTCCGGTGCTGCAGCGTCTTCAGGAAGGCGGCACGGACCTTCGTGTTGTGGGTGGGCAGAATGTGCTCGGTGTTGCTGAACAGATGAAATTCGATGTTATCCGGCGGTTTACCCGCCGCCGCCCGCAGCCGGCCCAGCCTGTGCTGGATCGCAAGCAGGATTTCCACACCACCGGCGCCGGCGCCGACAACGGCAATGCGCATCGGTCCCTCCTGCGACATCGCCCTCGCGCTGAGCGCCTCCCAGCGGTCGAGAAAATTATTGATCGGTTTGACCGGCACGACGTTACCGGTCGCGCCCGGCACCAGCGACGTATTGGGCGTCGATCCCGTATTGATCGAGAGCAGTTCGAACGGCACCGGCGGACGGTTGTCGCACAGGACCCATTTTCCGTTGAGGTCCAGGCCGGTGACGGCGGAATGATAGAACCGCGCATTGGCGAACCGGGCCAACGCGCCAAGATCGATGTGCGCCTCGTCGTAATCGTAGTGCCCGGCGACATAGCCCGGCAGCATGCCCGAATAGGGTGTGTGTGCATCGCGGCAGATCAGCGTCAACCGCACCCCCGGCACCGGTTTCATCCCGAACCGCTTCAGAACCGCCACATGACTGTGTCCCCCGCCGATAAGGACGAGGTCTTTCACGATAGGGGTCTCGGAGTTCATCTTTTCATCGTTCCTCAAGCGTTGTCTGGAGACGTAATCGGTTTCTTATCGTCCGGGAAATCGCATCCACGCAGATATTGAGCATGGCGGTAATCAGGATCAGGAAGAGCGCGCGGTCGAAACGCAGATCCGCAAAGGCGCTATCCACATAAAACCCCAATGTTGCAATCCCGAGAATGCCGAGGATCGCGGTTTCGCGCATGATGATTTCCCAGCGATAGAACAGCAATGCCAGCATTGGCCGGTAAATGCGAGGCACCACCTCGTAGAAATATCGGTTCACCCCTCTGACCGCGTCGAGGCGGAGCTGCAGCGTCTCCGTAAAACGGCCGATTAGGTGACCGATGATCGCAGCGTTATGCAGGCTGAGAGCGACAATCGCCGGCAGCATCGACGGCCCCCACAAATTCAGCAGCACGAAGGCGAGGATGTATTCAGGTGTCGACCGGACGACGACCAAAAAAACGTGTCCGCCGGTGCGCGCCACCCGGCCCAGAAGCAACGGCGAGATCAAAGGGAAAAACGCCATTGTCAGGAAGCCGGTCGCGACAAGGGCAATCATGGTCAGCTGGACGGTCGCGATAGTGCCGGGCCATATCTGATCCACCATCAGCATCGAAACCCAGTCGCCAAGCGACGCCATCATGTTGTCGCCGCCGGCCCGGATCGGATAGGGGATGATGTCTTCGGTCAGAAACCGGCCTATATGGGCCCAGGAAAACGCCACACCCCAGGGAAGGATCGCGGCAGCGCCGATCAGATAGACCGGCAGCAGCGGCTTCTTCATCCACACACGCATGGTGGCGATGATCAGATAGAATAGGATCAAAAGGGCGGAGACCTCCGAATAAAGGCCCTCCTTGAACGCGGTTTCCAAATGAAAACCCAATGTCGGCAACCCGATGAAACCAAGCACGGCGCTCGACCGCAGACCGCATTCTAGCCGATACATGGAATAGGTGCGGAAATGCGCCCAGGCATCCGGCAGGCGCACGAACAGGAACGTCGATGCCCGCCCCGCCCCCACCGGTAACGCGCTGAGAGGCCGCTGATCGGCTTCCTCCAGAATTTCGGCGTAAACCTTGGCTATGATGCCGGCATACGGAATTGTGATTGCGAGTACGCCGGTGAGCGGCGACAGCCCGAACATCTGCAGGAAGATCAATGCCCAGAACAGCTCGTGAATGGCACGGATAAAGGCGCAACCGACCCGGACGATACGATAGTGGAATATTAGCGCGAGCCCGAACCCGATAACGTTCGCAAATGCCACACCCAGCAACGCGAATGCCAACGTATAGGCAATGGCGAGCGCGAGGCTGTCGGTCTGATAGAAATCGGGGGTGACGATCCCCGTCAGCAGCAAGCCGAATTCGTGCCACGGATCGCCGGTCGATATCGCGATGTCGGCAAAGATCAAGCACACGAATGCTATCAGCAGAAAACCAGATGTTGCACGCCCCAGCGGCGAAGACTCCCGCCGCAGGATCACGCCGCGATCGCACTTTTCGATAGGTACAATTCGTCCAGATCGTCGGGCGTCATGCCCGCCGAGGGCGTATCCATGACGATGCGACCGTCGCGAATACCGACGATACGATCAGCAAATTCCAACGCCAGAGAGCGGTCGTGCATGGCCAGCAGAACGGTTTCCTTTTCTTCATTCATAGTCGCCAGAATCTCTCGCGCCTGGTGTTCGTCGACCGATGACACGGGCTCGTCCGCCACGATAACGCGACCGGGATGATACAACGCGCGCGCCAGCGCCGTACGCTGATACTGGCCGCCGGAAAGTTGGCCGACATTGGCGAACATTTTCTCTTCCAGGCGTAAAGGCGCCAGCACTTCACGAACCTCCTGCACATCGGCGGCGGCGGGAAGCAACAGGTTACGCAGATTGCGCCAGACCGACCGTTCGTGCAGCCGCCCCATATAGACGTTGTGGAAAACCGTGAGAGCCTGCACCAGCGCCGAGTCCTGCGGCATCAGGGCAGCAGCGTCGCCCAGCTTGCCGTACAAAAGACGGAGCAGGGTGGATTTCCCTGCTCCGCTCTCTCCGACGAGCGCGATGCGCTCGCCCGCCTCTACAGTTAGGGAAACTTCGCGAAGGATCGACCTACCGTCATAGCCCGCCGACTCATCGCGGAGTTCCAGCAGGGGCATCAGTCGATCAATCCGAGCTCTTTTGCCGTATCCTTGATCGGCGCGTAGTCAGAATTATCGGCCGGGATGAAGGCCTCCCGTGGGAACGAACTCAACAGATCCGGATCTTTCATAGACAGCAGTGCCGATTGAACCTTTTTGATGAAACCCGCCCCGTATGTTTTATCGACATCGCCACGGATCGACCAGTTGTAGTCAGGGTATCCGGGCGTTTTCCATATCACGCGGACTTTTTTGGGATCGATCGTTCCGTTTTTGATCCCTTTTTTCCAGACCTTGAAATTGGTCGCCCCGACTTCGTAGGCGCCGGACTGAACCAGTGCTACCGTTCTGGAGTGGTTTCCGCTAAATCCAACACGGCTGAACACCTCCTGAGGCGTTTTTTTGAAATATTTCCGAATGTGATATTCAGGCATCAGACGCCCGGACGTCGAACCCTTCGACCCAAACGTAAAGGTCTTTCCAGCGATTTGCTTCGGAAACTCCTTCGACGTGGTAAGTCCGGTGCCGGCATTGGCAATAAAATAAGTTTCGAAATTTGGATCGGCCTTACCTTGTGCAATCGCCGTTGATCCCTTCACAAGACCCCTCGCGCGAACTCCCGACAAGCCACCAAACCACGCAAGCTGGACCTGATTGTTACGAAAGGCTGTCACAGCTGCCGCGTAGGATTTAACAGGGACATATTCGACTTTCATGGACAGCGTCGAGGAAAGGTATTTCGCCACTTTGTCGAAGCGCTTTCGTAGCGCACTCTCATCCTGATCGGGTATCGCGGTAAATACGAATTTATCGGCTGCAACGGCGTCCGACATGGGTATTACGGGAACGGCAAATACTGCCGCAGCAAAAAGCAAATTACGTAGTTTCATGAGTTGATTCTCTTGGGTGAATTTCCGGCGCGCTTAATTGCCGAATTGGACGACGCCATTTTATATGAATTCGTTCTAAAACATCCAGTCGGACACTAGTTTCCACAACTTCTTTGAAACTAGCCCGTCATCGGCGGTCGAGTGGCCGCTTAGTAGCAAAAGCCGGGAAAAAACGGCCGTCATTCCGCGATGCCGATGCGGTCAGACGGAGTTGCGAATAGCGCGTTAAGCACCGGCCATTTGTCGACGCACATTGCAATGCTGTCGAACGTGTCTGTACGCAGCCGACCGGTTTCCCATAACACCACACCATCGACCTTGACCGTGTGGTCCAGAACCATCCAGCAGATTTCGCCGGGCGGATACGCACCACAGGTGTGCACATGCAGGAACCGAGGGTTGGTAAACACGGTATTGGACCAATGATTGGGGTCGCGCGCGGCCTCCCTTTCATAGGCACAGGCGGGGTGCATCCCCGCGTGCCAGGAATGGATCGCGTCCGGGTCGATGCCGAATTTCCCGGAGACGAATTCATAGTGCGACCGTATATCGGCCACCGTCTTTTTGTCACCGTCGAAACCGGCAATGCGCCCATTCTCGACACGGGCGAGAACGGGCGTATCTATACGCAGCGCCGCCGGTTCGTAAGGTTGGGAACCTGTCGGCGTGAGGTATCGGGCCAGCGCCACTTTTCCTGAAAACGTCGAGGCGCTGACCGGTTGCGGCACACCCATGGGAAACCGCCTGACCTTCACGTCGCCGGCGTTCTCCCGCTCTCGATCAATAACGGTTCCCGATAAATCCGTGCCAAGGGGGCATGTCACCGAAATCCGGTCGGCCGCCAGCAGCACATCGTTGACCGCTTCCTTGAGGTCCAGAAACACCTGATATTCCGTTGTGCCGTAAGCCGATGCCAGCATACTGGCGTCCCGGGCATAGGACATGACGCGCGTCTTATTGTCGGTCGACGCTTCAAATCGGTCCATATCGCCAAGCCGGGCAAGGTAGACGATACAGTCGTGATCGACGCTTGCCGCATCAACGCGAGGCCCTTCCGCCTCGACTTCGGGCCCGGCGACCTGCAACAGATGCGGCTCGATTCCGAGCGTCCGGGCTTCATCGGCCAGGGCATCTGCCATTTCGCTGTCGTACCAGCCGAGAGCCGGGTCTTCATGCACAATCAGCAGGGAATCGCCGGCCTTCAGATGGGCACAATTCAACAGCATGTTGCGGCATCCCGCAGCGAGATCGGGCGCGCCGGTCATCCGCGTTTCTCCGCCTGAACGCTTAAAAATGTAAATTCGGGGCTAAGCACTTCCGTGAATCCGTGACAGAGTTCCGCATCCAGGCTCAGGCTGTCGCCCGCCTTTAACTTTATTTCGGTTTGACCGCAGCGATACACGGCTTCTCCTAACAGTGCATATATATACAAGGCGCCACGGCCGACATAGGTGGGCGGCTGTGCCGACTGGCGCACAAGGGTCACTTTTCGGGCCTCGAACTGGAGATCGCGCCTCCTGTGAAACGCAAGATTAACGTATTCGTGCACATGGCTGTCGACCTTCCGGGTGGACCGCACGCCCTCCCCCTTTTTCGCATGGGTGAAGTCTGCATGATCGATCTCGGTTTCGCGAAACAGGCTAACCAGCGGAACGTCGAGCGCCTTACTCAGGCCGTTAAGCTTGGAGATAGAAGGCGACACCTGCCCGCTTTCGATCCGGCTGATCATAGCGGCGGAAACACCGGCCTGCTCCGAGAGACGCCTAGCCGACAACCCTCGTGAAGCACGCAGATCCCTTAGCGCCGTTCCGATCGCCAGGTTGATGCCATCGTTCTTGGCCTCGGCGTTCAGCGCGTCAGGCATCTTCGGGCTTGCGGTACGAAAAGGCTTTCTCGAACCGCCACACCAGATAATCACCGCAGGTGATCGCTTCTTCCGCCGGGTCGTAACCACGACCGAACACATCCCGAGCGTCGATCACCGTGCCGGGATCGGGATCGTAAGCTAGTACCAGCGACAGCCGCTCGCGGCCCGACTGATTCACCACCCTGTGGGGCGTCGACTTGTAAGCGCCATCCGTCCAACGGGTCAAAAGGTCGGCGACGTTGACGATCAGCGTTCCCTCGATTGGTGGCGCATGCAGCCAGACGCCGTTGACATCCTGAACCTGCAGGCCGCCAACGGAGTCCTGGCACAGCACTGTCAACACCCCGAAATCAGTGTGAGGACCGACACCGAAGCTCCCGGCGCCTGCTTCCGCCGGTTGGGGGGGATAATAGACGTAAGACGCCCGGCTCAGTGGCTGATCCGTGGTCCGAAGAAAGAAATTCTCGTCCAGGTTGAGACCGATGGCAAATCCACGCATCAGATGATGGGCCACATCGTGTGCCCGGTGAAAGTATTCCATTGCATGGCGTTCCATGCCGGGATCGAAATCCGGCCACTGGTTAGGTCCGCGTAGCGGGTGATCATCCGGTGTGTTACCAGCCCCGTCCTGATAGCCCCAGACAAAGCTCTCTTTCAGATCGGCCTTGGCTGTGTCGTACATCTTTGCGCCGCCGTAACCGATCCAGCCGCGATGCTTGGACGATACGCGCACGGCTTCTTTTTCCGCGGCAGAACGCCGGAAAAATGCGATAGCGGAGTCCTGTGCCGCGGCGATGGTGTCGGCAGGAATACCGTGACCCTCGATATAGATAAATCCGAGATTCTTGCTTGCTGCGTCTAGCGCCCGTGCCACAACGGTTAGATCGCTGCCATCACGCAGCGACCTGATGTCGACCACGGGGATAGCGTCGGGGTCGAGTTCTTTTGCTTTTGCGTAATTCATATCCATCTCAATTAGTCGGCGGCTGGGCTTGCAAACAGCAATCAGTCTTCTGCGTAATATCCGACAATATCGCCATCCGTGGTGACGCCGAGCCCGTTAATACATCGGTTGACGTAGTTGAAGTACCCGATGATCTGGTTGGCTTCGAGAATTTCGCCGTCATCCAGCCCTTCGCTTTTCAGCACATCGACATCCGATTTTTCCATCTCGGCGGGCGACTTCGTCAGTTTCTCGGCGTAGCGCAAAAGCGCGAGTTCACGGCCGTCGAACGCATCTTCCGGCCGCCGCGCGTGCAACGCCGTCTCGATTTGGGCGGCGCGGTCGTCGTCACCGATCAGGTGCCTGGCATTCGCCCAGTGATTGGCCAGCGAATATTCGCAGTCGTTCAGGACGGAAACATAGGTACTGATGGTTTCCTGGAACCAAGTGGGAAGGGTGTTCGTGTCATCATGTAGGATTGCACGATACAAAGCCATGTGCCCCCGCATCGTGCCCGGACGAAGAGAATGAACCCGCAACACGTTGTCTACCGTGCCGTGCGGCGTACGCGCGGTGGAAAGCGCATCGCGCAGGTCTTCGTCCGCATCGCCATCGGCAATCATTTTTATCCAAGCTGACATGTCTACTCTTTCACGAAACGGGCCTCGCTCCGGCTAATTATCTACTACCACGCAATTTTTTTATAAATCGGCAATTATTGGTCTATTTCAACAAGCGGGGCACACGATGGTTACGCTCACCCTCACTCCGGTGGCGGCAACCCCGTCCCAGCTTTCCAAAATGTATAGGAACGGCATCAGCGTGCGGCTGGACCTGTCGAAAATGCCCGATGTCGATGCCGCCGCCGATCCCGCCGCGCGGGCCGCGAGCAACGAGATAGCGGCGTAGGCCGTGGAATTCCGACACCCCCTAAAGACCAGCAGCAGTCTGCATAAAGTCGTCGCCGCGTTGCGGGACGCAGTCCCCCGGCTGGAGTCCGACGGGTATCTCGCCGGGGAAGTTGCCGCCACCGCAGAGATGACATCCGCGGGATCGGTTGTTGGCGCAACGGGGAGCAATACCACGCTGGATATTAGCGGCGGCAACTAGAACATTCGCAGTTCAGGCAATTAGCGCACGGACAACATCGTTATAGCGGGATGCGATTTCTCGTTCCTGCGGGTGATACCCGTCTGTTACCACTTGTGCCCCGCCGACAAATACATCCGTCACGGCCGGCAGGTTTCCGGAAAAAACCCAAGCATCGATAAACGTCTCGACGCCATGACCGGCAAATACCGGCGCCTGCGCGTCAAGCACCACGATATCGGCGCGTGCGCCTGCCCGCAGCCCGGTTTCTCCAGTCGCGCCCGACCGCCCAAGTGCCCGCGCCCCGCCAGATACCGCAGCGTCGAACAGCATCCTTCCGGTCGATACCTCGTCGTCCGCCGCAACGTTTCGGCGCCGGTCGCGCAGGCGTTGGCCATATTCTAGCCAACGCAGTTCCTCCACCGGGCTGACGGAAATATGGCTGTCGGATCCGACGCCTAATGCGCCGTTTTCGAACTGCCACTTAGGCAGATCGAACATACCGTCGCCTAGATTGGCCTCCGTCGTCGGGCACAAACCGGCGATTGCGCCAGATGTAGCCGCTTCGCGTACCTCATCCGCCGTCATATGCGTCGCGTGAACCAAGCACCAGCGGCCATCGACATCGAGCATATCAAGCAGGTATTCCACCGGCCGCCTGCCGGAAAATTCGATACAGTCAGCGACTTCTTTCTCCTGCTCCGCGATGTGAATGTGGATGGGTGCGGACGCATCGATTACTGAGACCACGGTGCGAATCGATTCTTCGTCGGCGGCCCTTAGACTGTGTGGCGCGACACCGGTATGCCGGTCGTGGTCAGGTCCCGTCGCCTTCGCCAGTATCTCGTATATTTTCAGAAGCGAGTCTGTGCCGTTGATAAAACGGCGCTGACCGTCGCCCGGCGGCTGTTTACCGAACCCTGCATGCCGATAAAGCACCGGCAGCAAAGTCGCACCGATGCCCGTGGTCTGCGCCGCCGCCAGCGCCCGCAGGCTCATCTCGGCCGGGTTGTCGAACGCGCCGCCGTCTTTCCCGTGGTGAAGGTATTGGAACTCGCCCACTGCCGTATAACCGGATTTCAGCATTTCGACGTAAAGCTGCGCGGCGATCGCTTCCAGGTCGTCAGGCGTCAGCCGGCCAACGAAACGGTACATCAGGTCGCGCCAGGTCCAGAAACTGTCCTGTGCTGCGGCGGTGCGATACTCGCTCAGCCCGGCCATGGCCCGCTGGAACGCGTGCGAGTGCAGGTTGGGAACACCTGGGATGGCGACCCCCGCCTGAAATACGACGCCCTCTTCGGGCGCATCGCCGGACACGTCGGTTATCCAGCCATTGGCGTCGACAGAAACGTATCCCGGCGACAGCCATCCCGCCGCGCCGTAAAGATGATCGAAACCGAAGATCGGCATTGTCTATCCGGCTCCGCCCCGTTTTCGGATCCACTCTAGCCCGATGCCCAGTAAACTGCGCAGAACCGGGCGCACGCGATCGGCGAGATCAGGCCGGAACCGATACGGCGCGTCCTCATCCATATAGACGGACTGCGCCATTTCGAGCTGGATCGCATGGATACCGGCATCAGGGTTCCCGTAATGGCGAGTGATGTAGCCACCCTTGAACCGGCCGTTCAGGACGGCCGTGTACCCATCGGCGGTGTCTAGAGTGTCCAACATTTTCCCGGTGAGGCCAGGATCGGCGCTCGCCCCGTCTGCGGTGCCGAGATTGAAATCAGGCAGCCGGCCCTCGAAAAACCGAGGCAGTTCGGAGCCGATGGAATGGGCGTCAAACAATAGGACCGTCCCATATTTTTCCTGCTGTTCTGTGATCACGCGTCCCAGTTCAGCATGATAGCTCTGCCAGTAAAGTTTCAGCCGTCGGTCGATTTCCCGCGCGTCCGGTTCCTGTCCTTCTCGATAGATCGGTTGCTTGTGGAACGTGGACGTCGGGCAGACCTCGGTCGTATCGGCGCCGGGATAGAGCGACTTGCCGGACGGATCCCGGTTCAGGTCGACGACATAGCGTGAAAAACGCGCCGACGTAATCGTCGCCCCGTGATCAGAGGCAAAGGCGTACAGGTCACGGATATGCCAGTCGGTATCGGGCAACGCCAGCGCCTCCATTGTCATCGTAGCCCCGATACCGGCCGGTATTTCACGACCGTCATGAGGCACGTTCACGATCAACGGCGCGTCGCCGGGCTGAATATCGATAACAGGAACAGTCATGATCTCGCTTTGCTACCCGAAAGCGCAACCAGCGGACCACATCGTGGGACGGGGGCGAAAATTCGGTTGAAAGCAAACATTTTTGTATGATTTTCAGGGGTCGTCAGGTTCATCACCTCACCCCATAGGTATAAAATGACACACAGACGATCGCAATGAAAAGTGTGCGAGGAGGGAGGCATGGCAGACTGGGACACGATATGGATAAACGCCAATCTCGCTACCATGGCGGGCACCGGCATGCCCTATGGTAAGATCGAAAACGGCGCAATCGCTGCCAAATGCGACCGTATTGTCTGGGTGGGATCGATGGATGCCCTGACCGGCAAACCGGATACCCTGGCCAACCATGTCGTTGACATCGCTGGCAAATGGGTCACACCAGGACTGATCGATTGCCATACGCATCTGGTGTTCGGCGGCAGCCGCGCTAGCGAATTCGAACAGCGTCTGCAGGGCGTCAGCTACGAGGAAATCGCCCGCGCTGGCGGCGGGATCGTCTCGACTATGACCGCCACGCGCGAAGCCAGCGAGGAAGCGCTGGTGCGTGCGAGCCTGCCGCGCCTGTCCAACCTAATCCGCGAAGGCTGCACCACGGTTGAGATCAAATCCGGCTACGGCCTCGAAAAATCGGCAGAAATCAAACAGCTTTCCGTCGCGCGCACGTTGGGAGAATCTCTGCCCGTGAATGTTCAGACGACGTTCCTCGGTGCTCATGCACTCCCGCCGGAGTTCAAGGGACGGCAAGCCGATTACATCGAACAGGTGATCGAGGAAATGATGCCGGCAGTCGCCGAAAGCGGAACCGCCGATGCCGTCGATGCGTTCTGCGAATCCATCGGGTTCACCGCGGCCGAAACCGAGGCTGTGTTCAAGTCGGCGCAGGCCCATGATTTGCCAGTCAAGCTGCATGCAGAGCAATTGTCCGACCTTGGCGGCGCAGCGCTGGCGGCCCGGTTCGGCGCGCTGTCGGCGGACCACCTGGAATTCGTATCCGAGGATAGTGTTCTCGCCATGGCTGCCGCTGGTACCGTGGCCGTCGTTCTACCGGGCGCGTTTTACATTCTTCGGGAAACCCAGTTGCCACCTATAGATCTGTTCCGCAAACACGGCGTCGATATCGCCATCGCCTCCGATTTCAACCCGGGGTCATCGCCGGTACCGTCGCTGCTGCTGATGCTAAATATGAGCTGTACCCTGTTCCGCATGACGCCGGAGGAGGCGCTGGCCGGTGCGACACGCAACGCGGCAAAAGCGCTAGGCCTCGCCGCGGATCGAGGTACGCTGGAAGTCGGCAAGCGCGCAGACTTGGCGATCTGGAACATCGGTCAACCAGCGGAACTGGCCTATTGGGCTGGATATAACCCGTTGCACACGCTGATCCATGACGGCACTGCGATCGATTTTGACGCGCAGCTTGTCTCTCCGGGTCTCGCTGCATGAATGTTAGATCGGCGTTCGCAAATCTGACGCCCCACGCAACGTCTGAAGACGCGCTCGCCGACCATGCAGCGCGCCGCTACTTGCCGATCATAGGCAGGTTGAGGCCGTTTTCCTTGGCGCATTCGATGGCGATTTCGTAACCAGCATCCGCGTGGCGCATCACGCCGGTCCCCGGATCGTTCCACAGCACCCGTTCGATCCGCCTGGCGGCATCGTCGGTACCGTCGGCCATGACGACCACGCCTGAATGCTGCGAATACCCAATCCCGACGCCGCCGCCGTGATGGATCGACACCCAGGTCGCACCACTGGCGGTGTTCAGCAGGGCGTTCAACAGCGGCCAGTCGGAAATCGCGTCGGAACCGTCTTTCATACCCTCGGTTTCGCGGTTAGGACTAGCGACTGAGCCAGAGTCCATATGATCGCGCCCGATAACTATCGGCGCCGATAATTCGCCGTTTTTAACCATTTCGTTGAAGGCGAGCCCAATGCGATGACGCTGGCCCAGGCCAAGCCAACAGATACGTGCCGGTAACCCCTGGAACTTAATCCGTTCGCGCGCCATATCTAGCCAATTATGAAGATGCGGATCCTCAGGGATCAGTTCCTTCACCCTCTCGTCTGTACGATAGATATCCTCCGGGTCGCCGGATAGCGCCGCCCAGCGAAACGGGCCTACACCCCGGCAGAACAGGGGACGCACATAGGCCTGGACGAATCCGGGATAGTCGAACGCATCTTCGACGCCCACATCCTGCGCCATCTGGCGCAAATTGTTGCCGTAATCAAGCACCGGAATCCCCTCTCGGTGGAACCCGAGCATGGCACGCACCTGGTGGGCCATGGATTCCTTAGATGACCTCTCGACTTCCTTTGGCTCCCGTTCGCGGCGGTCAATCCATTCCTCAACCGTCCAGCCGATCGGCAGATAACCGTTGACCGGGTCATGCGCCGACGTCTGATCGGTCACGACATCTGGCCGCACGCTGCCAGCAAGAATCTGCGGATAGATCTCAGCCGCATTACCGAGCAATCCGACCGACACCGGCTTGCCGTCGGCGTGCGAATTCTCGACGAACGCGAGCGCCTCTTCCAGCGTATCGGCCTTAGTGTCTAGATATCCGGTCCGCATGCGGTATTCGATCCGGCTTGGCTGGCATTCGACGGCGATCATACTGGCGCCGGCCATCGTCGCCGCAAGCGGCTGAGCACCACCCATGCCGCCAAGACCCCCGGTCAGAATCCATTTGCCCGTGAGGTCGCCATCGAAATGCTGGCGCCCAACCTCGACGAACGTTTCGTACGTTCCCTGCACGATCCCCTGGCTGCCGATGTAGATCCACGACCCCGCGGTCATCTGGCCGTACATCATCAGCCCGACCCGGTCGAGCTCGGTGAAATGATCCAGCGTCGCCCAGTTGGCGACGATGTTGGAATTGGCGATCAGCACTCGGGGCGCGTCTGCGTGGGTTCGGAAAACGCCGACCGGCTTGCCGCTCTGCACCAAAAGGGTTTCGTCGTCTTTAAGCGTTTTAAGCTGCTCCACGATGGTTTCGTAGCAATCCCAGTTGCGGGCAGCGCGCCCGATCCCGCCATAGACAACCAGTTCTTCCGGCCGCTCGGCGACATCGGGGTCGAGATTGTTCATCAGCATCCGAAGTGGCGCTTCGGTCGCCCAGCTCAGCGCGTTCAGTTCGGTGCCCACCGGGCTTCGGATTTCACCCATGTTACGGCGCATGTCATTAGAGTTCATAATACTCTCCCGTGTATCGCGCGTGATCTAGATCACGTCGTCCCTTCCAAGGGTGTCGAGTTCGTTTTCGTCGATAGCCGGCATCGAGGCCAGGATCTCCCACGTATGCTCGCCGAGCAAGGGCACTGGGCGCTGGAATTCCCGGTCGGTACCGGAACCCTCACTGGCTGGTGCACCATGGGTACATCGCCCAGCCCGGGGTGGTTTACCGTGGTCGCCTTTCCGCAGATCGCGCTGATCCTGCCGAACAGGATGCTTAACTGACGGACCCGCAGTCTCCGCCTACCCGGATATGTCATTGAACCCCGATTCGATGTAACGGTCCCGAAAATATCACATATCCTCCACACCGCGCGACAGTCGCGGTGGGTGCAAAACAGGAACATCATGCCTCACAGCGGCGATCAGCCCTGCGCGAATGGGAGGCTAAGGGGTACTCACCGCCCGACAGACAGTCTAAACTAACCCGCGGTTCTAAACGCAGAGGCATGGTGCGCGATTTCCGATACTCGAGAGGAAGGTCGCCGTATTATACAAGTTTGTGTG
>DKQG01000019.1 GCA_002471575.1 Alphaproteobacteria bacterium UBA7314
GCACGACGGCTATAGCCTTCACGGTCTGCGTAAAAATGCCACGATAGAGCTGCTCGAAGCCGGCTGCACACCCGATGAGGTGAAGGCAATTACCGGTCACATAACGACTCAGATGATTGAAAAATACGGGCGAGAGGTGTCAAAAAGGCGCCAGGCAAAAGCCGCCATCGTCAAATTAACCGACGCCAAAAAGAACAAAGGCTGACCGAATGTCAGTAAAAAGTGACAACCATTGTAAGATGTGAGTGACAACCATTTAAGGGCTCAGCAGAGAAAACCCTGCTAAGCCCTTGAAAAGAAATGGTGCGCCCACCAGGACTCGAACCTGGGACCCACTGATTAAAAGTCAGTTGCTCTACCACCTGAGCTATGGGCGCTAGCCTGCCTCGAAAGCAGCGAGGCGCAACATAAGTAGCCCCCAATACCGGGTCAATAGAATCCTTTTAATTTCAGCAAGATTTAACCGTACAGGCGTTCGGCCAGACGTTCTGAAATCCGCGGCGATACGAACTGGGTCACGTCTCCCCCCAGTTTCGCGATCTCCTTAACCAGGCTAGATGCGATAAAATGATACTTGTCGGAAGCCATCAGGCAGACTGTTTCAACATCTGGCGCCATTTTGGCGTTCATGCTGGCCATCTGGAATTCGTAGTCGAAATCAGAGACGGCCCGCAGACCGCGGATCAATACCGTCGCATCGACTTCGTGGGCGAAGTCGATCAACAGCCCTGTAAACGGCCGAACCTCAATCCGGTCCGCTAACCCATTTTTTAGATAATTGATCTCTTCGCGAACCAGTTCAACCCGTTCGTCGATGGTAAAAATCGGTCCTTTGCCGGGATTTATCGCCACTCCGACTACGAGCTTGTCTAACAGTCGCGCGGCCCGTCCTATAATATCGGAATGTCCGTTTGTGATGGGATCGAAAGTTCCCGGATAAATCCCGATTTTTTCTGACGCCATAATCCCCGTCCGCGATGTCTTGGTTTAGGGCTTTTTACGCGTCTCCGGCGGCATCGTCCACTTCGTCATCATCGATATCCGCGGGTGTTTCGTCAGCTGCCCTTGCATCCGTGGCGTCCGTATTGGTTTCCCCACCGTCGCCGGGATCATTGTCGCCGTCCGTTTCCTTTAGATGGGCCACCGATACGACCTGTTCGTCCTCCGCAGTGTCAAACAGCGTCACACCCTGAGTCGACCTGCCGGCAATACGGATATCGGCGACGGGACTGCGGATGATCTTGCCGCCATTCGTGACCAGCATAATCTGGTCACTGTCTTCGACCGGAAACGAAGCTGCAACCGGCCCATTACGTCCCTCGGTGGTGATATTTACGACCCCCTGCCCGCCGCGTTTGGTGATCCGGTATTCGTAAGCCGAAGTACGCTTGCCGTAGCCGTTTTCCGTGACGGAGAGAATAAACTCTTCGGTCTCGGCCAGCTTTTCGAACTCTTCTTCGCTCAGTGCGATCTGAGTGTTCTCCCCGTTAACAGCCGCCGCCGCTTCATCAGCGCCGTTGTCGTCTTCGTCGCCTTCCTGACGCCGCTGTGCCTTGGACATACGCAGATAGGCATCCCGGATATCGGTTTCGAGCTCAATGTGATTGAGGGTTGTCATGGAAACGATCTTCTGGCCGGCCGCCAGACGGATGCCGCGCACACCGGTAGACGTGCGGCCGGAGAACACTCGGACATCAGTGACCGGGAAACGGATGCTCTTCCCGCTGTCGGCAGCCAGCATGATGTCCTCGTCCTCAGTGCAGGTCTGGACGCCGATAAGCTGATCGCCGTCGTCCAGTTTCATAGCGATCTTGCCGTTGGCCATGATATTGGTGAAATCGGACAGCCGGTTGCGTCGCACGCCGCCGGATGCTGTTGCGAACAAGATGAACAGGTCGCCCCAACTGTCTTCGTTTTCCGGCATGGGCATGACGGTCGTGATCGTCTCGCCCTCTTCCAGTGGTAACAGGTTTATCAGAGCCTTGCCCCGCGCCTGGGGATTGCCTTCCGGAAGGCGGTATACCTTCAGCTTATAAACAATGCCGCGTGAGGAGAAAAACAGCACAGGCGTATGGGTGTTGCAGACGAACACGCTGCTGACGAAATCCTCGTCGCGGGTGCTCATTCCGGCTCGGCCTTTTCCTCCGCGGCGCTGGGCCCGGTAGCTGGAGAGCGCGACGCGCTTGATGTAACCCGCATGGCTCACGGTGACGACCATGTCTTCGCGCTGAATCAAGTCCTCAATGTCGGTATCGAGCTCGGATTCCTCGATCGTGGTGCGGCGCGGCGTGGCGAACTGTTCTTTCACAGCGAGCATCTCTTCGCGCATGATCGACCGGATGCGATCGCGTGACCGCAGAATACCGAGAAAATCCTCGATTTCGGTCGCGAGACCGCTCAGTTCGTCGGCAATCTTTTCCTGTTCGAGGCCCGTTAAACGTTGCAGCCGCAGTTCGAGAATCGCACGTGCCTGGGCTTCTGACAGTCGGTATCGTCCGTCGACCACCACGTGATTGGGGTCGTCGATCAGGGCAATCAGGGACGCAACTTCTTCCGCCGCCCAATCACGACCCATTAGTCCGTTCCGGGCTTCGACCGGATCCTTGGCTGCCCGTATCAGGGCGATGACCTCGTCGATATTCTCGACTGCGATGGCAAGCCCGACTAGCACGTGGGCGCGGTCGCGCGCCTTGGACAGATCGTACTCGGTGCGTCTCCGGATGACCTCTTCCCGGAAATCGACGAATGCCTCCAGGATTTGTTTTAGGTTCAGAAGCTGGGGCTTGCCGTTGTTCAGTGCAAGCGTATTGACGCCGAAACTGGTTTGCAGCGGGGAATAGCGATAAAGCTGATTGAGAACGACCTCGGCCAGGGAATCGCGCTTGATTTCGATCACCACACGAACGCCATCGCGATCGGATTCGTCGCGCAGATCGCCAATGCCTTCGATTTTCTTGTCGCGCACCATTTCCGCAATACGCTCGATCATGCGGGCCTTGTTCACCTGATAGGGAATCTCGGACACTATGATGGCTTCGCGGTCCTTGCGGATTTCTTCGATCGAGACTCGGCCCCGCATGACGACCGAGCCGCGTCCGGTTTCGAAGGCTGACGTAGGCCCCTGACGGCCAACGATAATCCCACCGGTCGGGAAATCAGGACCCGGAATGACTTCCATCAGTTCCCCGATCGAAAGGTCTGGATTGTCGATCAGAGCGCAACAGGCGTCGATAACTTCGCCTAGGTTGTGGGGGGGGATGTTGGTTGCCATGCCGACCGCGATACCGCCGCCGCCATTGACCAGGAGATTGGGGAACTTGGCTGGCAGAACCGTCGGTTCCTTGGTGCTCTCGTCGTAGTTGGGCTGGAAATCAACGGTTTCCCTATCGATATCGTCTAGCAATTCGCGTGCAACGCGTTCAAGCCGTGCTTCGGTGTACCGCATAGCTGCCGGCGGATCACCGTCCATCGATCCGAAATTGCCCTGCCCGTCAATCAATGGCAGGCGCATGGAGAAATCCTGCGCCATCCGTACCATCGCGTCATAGATGGCCTGGTCGCCATGGGGATGGTACTGGCCCATCACATCTCCGACTACACGGGCGGATTTACGGTACGGCCGGTTCCAGTCGTAGTTGCTCTCGTTCATCACGTGCATGATGCGGCGATGAACGGGTTTGAGGCCGTCTCGAACATCCGGCAGCGCTCGGCTCACGATCACGCTCATTGCGTAATCTAGATAGGATTTGCGCATTTCGTCTTCGATCGAGACCTGTTCGATATCGGAATCGAAGGGCTGCGGCGGTAAAGGTTCGTCTGCCAAAAACCTAGTCTTTCGGATTGCCTCCGGCCACGTACCGGGAAATCAAATTTTACAGTGAAAAATTTACCCTTGTCCGCCGATTCGAACAAGAAAACGGCATGTCTTGTGATCGACCTAAATTATTGAAAAACAGAGAAAAACGACACGCCTGAACGGGCCGCCTGGGCCTGTCAGTCGTAGTCGCCTGCGTCGGTCAATTTCCATTCCAGGTCGCCGGCTGCCATTTTGATCCGCCGTTGCGCTTTTTCCACTTTCGGACGCGCACGTTCACCAAACTCCTGCGGCCGGGGCATCACTTCTTCACGCAGAACCAGTTGTGCTTTCTGCTAAACCCGGGGATCGGCTGCCGCCCGCTTGGCGGCCATAAAAAGCGCCCGGCGAAGGATGCTCATCCGGCGATCCTAGAACGGGATCTCATCGTCGAGGTCACCGCCCCCACCGGGTGCCGGTCCACCCCCGCCCATGGGGCCGCCGGGATCACCACCTCCATAATCTCCGCCTCCGCTGTCTCCGAAGTCGCCGCCGCCACCGTCCCGAGATCCCAGCATCGTCATCTTGCCGCTGAAACGCTGCAAGACGACCTCCGTTGTATATTTTTCAAGGCCTTGCTGATCGGTCCACTTGCGGGTTTGCAGAGACCCCTCGAGATAAACCGTCGATCCTTTCTGGAGGTACTTCTGCGCAACCTCGCAAATTTTTTCGTCGAAAATTACGACGCGGTGCCATTCGGTTTTTTCCCGGCGCTCTCCGCTCGAACGATCGCGCCATTGCTCCGACGTGGCGACCGACAGATTAGCGATGGGGCGCCCATCATTCGTGTGGCGAATTTCGGGGTCTCTACCGAGATTTCCGATAAGAATTACCTTGTTGACGCTGCCGGCCATGACTTGCTCCCGTCTCCCGGTTCTCGGCACCGAAACAGGTGCCGCATTAACTGGTAGGCATCATAACAATCTGCCCGCCTCGTGCCACGGCGAATAGAGAATCTGTTGCGAATAGCGGTGGACAAAATGACAAACGGTGCGCGCGAAGGGTGGCTTTTGTGGGCCGAACTACTATGAAAAGCCGGTTGATTTGGTCGAGAAAGCGCCTGCTCGGTCTTGTTGCAGGAATTTAGGCATCCGGTTGCGCCGGAACGGCTTCAATTGATCCGGAAATTATGCGGTATTTTTTATAGAGCCAATTTCCGAAAACTTGATAGCCAATGAACTCGAATATTCAACCGGGAGTGGTCGGGTCCCTACCAGACATCTGGTTGATAGTCTTGCCGTCGAGCCACGAACGGACGTTTTCCACCGTTCCGCCGTACCAGTTGCGGTAGTTCTCCACGGTCACGTAGCCAAGGTGGGGTATGATGACGGTGTTCGGCATGTTTCGTAGCGGATGATCGTCAGGCAAGGGCTCGACGTCGAATACATCGAGACCGGCGCCAGCGAGCCTTTTGTTTTTCAGGGCGTCGATCAGAGCCACCTCGTCGACGATCGGCCCCCGCGACGTATTCACGAGATAGGCGCTTGACTTCATTTGTGCTAGGTCGCCCGCCTTCAGCAGACCGCGTGTGCGATCGCTGAGCAGAAGGTGGATGGTAAGGAAGTCCGATTGATCGAGCAGCTCTTCTTTAGACACATGTCGGGCGCCAACTTCGTCGCAACGGTCCTGGGTCAGGTTTTCGGACCAGGCAATCACCTGCATGCCGGTCGCGATACCGACACGAGCGACGTCGGTGCCGATCCGCCCTAGCCCCATGATCCCTAAAACCTTATCGCGAAGCCCAATGCCGACGGTTTTTTGCCATGCTCCCGCCCGGGTTTCCCGGTCTTCCAAGGTAACATTTCGGGCAAGGGCGTGAATCAGCCCCCAGGTCAGTTCGGCAGTCGGGTAACCGAGCGACGGCGTGCCAGTGCATACCACGCCGTTATCGGTCGCAGCGTCGATATCAATCGATAGGTTTCGCATGCCGCTGCTAACGATGTGTTCCAGTTTCGGCAGCTTTTCAATCAGGGAACGTGGAAAAGGCGTCCGTTCGCGCATCAGCATCACGATCTCGAACTCGGTCAGCCTCGCCGCTACATCGTCTTCGTGCGACAAGTGATCATTGAAGACGGCGATCTCGATGTCGCCGTCGAGCAACGACCAGTCCGCCATATCCATCGCCACATTCTGGTAATCGTCCAAAATGGCCAGTTTCTTCATTTGATCCACACCTCTCCATACGCTGGGCGGCTTATCGAGTCGCTTTGCCACCGATGTCGCCCTATTATTTCCTTCATCCAGACATCTTTATTAGCCCTAACAAATACCGATGCAATCAAAGATCGTCGTCCGAGGCGCGCGCGAACATAATCTCCGAAACGTCGACGTAGATATTCCCCGGGATTCGTTGGTCGTCGTGACAGGCTTGTCGGGGTCCGGCAAGTCCACGCTTGCCTTCGACACTATCTATGCCGAAGGCCAGCGCCGTTATGTGGAAAGCTTGTCGGCCTATGCCCGCCAGTTTTTAGAACTGATGGAAAAACCCGATGTGGATTCTATCGAAGGATTGTCGCCGGCGATCTCAATCGAACAGAAAACTACATCGCGGAATCCGCGTTCGACGGTAGGCACGGTCACTGAAATTTATGACTATATGCGGCTGTTGTTTGCCCGGGTCGGCATCCCTTACTCTCCGGCGACCGGCTTGCCCATCGAGAGCCAAACCGTTTCTCAGATGGTCGACCGGATCGAAGAGATGGTCGAGGGTACTCGGCTGTTTCTGTTGGCACCGATCGTGCGTGGACGCAAGGGCGAGTACCGGAAAGAGTTCGCAGAGCTGCAGAAGAAAGGCTTTACCCGCATCCGGGTCGACGGCGAGATGTTCGATATCGAGGATGCGCCGACGTTAGACAAGAATTTCAAGCACGATATTGAGGTCGTCGTCGACCGGATCGTCGTGCGGCCCGATCTCGGCAATCGTGTCGCGGATTCCATAGAAACTGCTCTTGCCTTGACGGATGGCCTAGCTATCGCGGAAAACGCCGATGACGGCGGACGCACACTGTTTTCGGCTAAGTTTGCCTGCCCCGTGTCCGGCTTCACCATCGACGAGATCGAACCCCGGTTGTTCTCGTTCAACAATCCGCACGGCGCCTGCCCGGCTTGCGACGGTCTGGGCACCAAAATGTATTTCGACCCTGCGCTTGTGGTTCCCGATCCGGAAAAATCCTTGAAGGACGGCGCGATCACACCCTGGTGCAGTTCGTCGTCCAGCTATTACGACCAGACCTTGGAATCGCTCGCCAGGGCGTTCAAGTTCTCGACCAATACGCCGTTCAGCGACCTGCCGAAAAAGGCGAAGGATACGATCCTTTATGGTTCGGGCGATAAATCGGTCAAGATGATTTACGCCGACGACAAGCGGTCCTACACAATTGACCGTCCGTTCGAGGGCGTTGTGCCAAATATGGAGCGCCGGTTTCGCGAAACGGACTCCAACTGGACGCGCGAAGAACTCAGCAAATATCAAGCTGTATCGCAGTGCGAAGTATGCGGCGGTGCGCGGCTGAAGCCGGAAGCGCTGGCCGTAAAAATCGATGGCAAGCACATAAGTGAAGTCGCGGATTATTCCATCGGTGCAGCGGGCGATTGGTTTTCCGGAATCGCGAAGACCCTGACGGACAAACAAAACGAAATCGCCAGTGGAATTCTGAAGGAAATCAACGAAAGACTTGGTTTTCTGAACAATGTCGGTCTGGATTACCTGACCTTGTCACGTGCGTCTGGCACCCTGTCGGGCGGAGAAAGCCAGCGAATCCGGCTGGCATCGCAGATTGGATCGGGTCTGACGGGCGTCCTTTACGTTCTGGACGAACCGTCCATCGGGCTGCACCAACGCGATAACGCCCGGCTGCTGGAAACCCTGCGGCACCTGCGCGATATCGGCAACACCGTGATCGTGGTTGAGCATGACGAGGAGGCGATCCGCAGCGCCGATTACCTGATCGATCTCGGCGTCGGTGCCGGTGTGCATGGGGGAAATATCGTGGCTGCTGGCAAGCCGCCTTCCGTTATGCGTTCCAAAAAGAGTCTGACCGCCAAGTACCTACGTGGCGACCTGAAAATCGAAGTTCCCGCCGAGCGGCGGAAAATCATCAAGAAACGTGCCTTGAGAGTCTTGAGTGCGACGGCGAACAACCTGAAAAACGTCAACGTCGATATTCCGCTAGGCGTGCTGACTTGCGTGACGGGCGTTTCCGGTGGTGGCAAATCTAGCCTCATCATTGAAACGCTGTACAAGGCGATGGCGCGGCGTATCAATAATTCCCGAGTGATCCCGGGTGATCACAAGGATATCAAGGGACTGGAATTCGTCGACAAGGTTGTCGATATCGATCAATCTCCTATAGGCCGCACGCCGCGTTCGAATCCGGCCACGTATACTGGGGCGTTCACGCCGATCCGCGACTGGTTTGCGGGCTTGCCGGAATCCAAGGCGCGCGGATACAAGCCGGGACGCTTTTCTTTCAACGTAAAAGGTGGCCGCTGCGAAGCCTGTCAGGGTGACGGCGTGATCAAAATCGAGATGCATTTTCTCGCGGACGTGTACGTGGAGTGCGATGTCTGCAGGGGTAAGCGGTACAACCGCGAGACTCTGGAAGTATTTTTTAGAAACAAATCTATAGCAGATGTCCTTGACATGACCGTTGAGGAAGGCGTTGAGTTCTTTTCGGCTGTCCCATCAATCAGGGACAAGCTTGAAATGCTTCATATGGTGGGATTGAGCTATATCAAGATCGGACAATCCGCGACAACGCTGTCTGGCGGCGAAGCGCAGCGCGTGAAACTGTCCAAGGAATTGTCCCGGCGAGCCACCGGTAAAACCGTTTATGTTCTGGACGAACCGACGACCGGGCTTCATTTCGACGATATCCGCAAACTACTGGAAGTTTTGCAGGCCCTGGTCGACCAGGGCAACACAGTAATCGTGATTGAACACAATCTCGATGTTATCAAAACGGCTGACTGGATCATCGATCTGGGTCCTGAAGGCGGCAACGGCGGCGGAGAGATCGTTGCCGCTGGCACGCCGGAGGACGTGGCAAAGGTTGCGAGGAGCCACACCGGGCAGTTTCTGGCGCCCTATCTCGATGCGCCGATCCAGAAATCGAAGAAATCCACCTGACTCGGGGAAACAGCGACGTCACCGTATGCAACGATCGCCGAGCGGAAAAGATGGCCGACATCGTTCTAAAATTAGACTGGCTAATCGACGGAGCGTCGGAGGTTTCGGCGCCCGGCGACATCGCGTAGTGACTGGGCGACCGCATTGTCACTGATGGATCAAATATCGATCGCATAGCCGTCTTCGTGGAAACCCGGTTTCGATCTATGCTGTGCCCGATACGTACTCGACCGGGACGAGAGAATAAGGCATTTTCCGAGCTTCCGATTTTAGAGTGGTACCCAATTGCGCAACAATACCCCCGTCCAAGGCAAACAGCTCTCGAAAGAGGATTTCCTGACCGGACGACACGACGAGATGATCGTCGAATCCGGGCTGGAAAAACTAATGAAACGAACCCCAGTTGAAGTTCGCATGGCGCGGCGCGACGAGATGGTCTGTGAAGCGCCGGCGGGCGACATGGTCTGGGTATTCGGCTACGGCTCACTGATCTGGAATCCCGCCTTCGACTATGACGAAATGCGCACCGGCACACTGCACGGTTATCACCGGCAATTCTGCTTTTGGTCGAAAATTGGCCGTGGCACACCCGAAAATCCGGGCATGATGCTGGCACTTGACCGCGGCGGGTCGTGTAAAGGTGTGGTTCTCGGCGTCGAACGCGAACGCGCGCAGGAAGAGCTGACCAGCGTGTTCATGCGCGAGCTGACCGGCGAGACCTATCACGCTAAGTGGGGCAAAGTGCGCACCGATAAAGGGACGGTAGACGCCATAACGTTCGTTGCCAATCATGATGCTGAGCAATATGTCGGGCGCCGCCCACCGGAGGAGATCGCTCGCTATATTGCCCGGGGTTGCGGCCATCTGGGTCCATGCACAGACTACCTGTTCAACACCACGCAGCATCTGGAAGAACTGGGTTTGAACGATCCGATGATGAGGCGATTGTGCGATCTGGTAGAGCGGGAACTGTCCTGAATATGGATCGCGATCCAGTCCATATCATTGGCGGCGGATTGGCAGGCTCGGAAGCGGCCTGGCAGGTAGCGCGGCGGGGTGTTTCCGTTATTCTGCACGAAATGCGCCCCGACCGGTCCACCGACGCGCACCAGACCGAATGTCTAGCCGAACTAGTATGTTCCAATTCGTTCCGGTCGGACGATGCCGAATATAATGCGGTCGGCCTGCTTCACGAGGAAATGCGGCGCTGCGATTCACTAATCATCGCCATGGCTGACAGGCACAAGGTCCCGGCAGGCGGTGCGCTGGCCGTGGACCGGGATGCGTTTTCAAATGCTGTCACCGTCGCTCTTTCCGAGCAAGATCTCGTCACCGTCGAACGGGGCGAGGTCGATGGATTGCCTCCTGAGTCCTGGCAGAGCGTGATCGTAGCCACTGGACCGCTTACGTCGCCGGGGCTGGCGGGTGCGATCAGCGATTTGACAGGAGAGGACTCTCTCGCATTTTTCGATGCCATTGCGCCGATCATCCATACGGACTCTATCGATTTCGACAAAGCCTGGTATCAGTCACGGTACGACAAACCTGGCCCCGGCGGAACCGGCAAGGACTACATAAACTGTCCCATGGACCGGGATGAATACATCGCGTTTCTCGGGGCTATCCGCGACGGGGAAAAGACCGACTTCAAGGAATGGGAAGAAAACACGCCCTATTTCGAAGGATGCCTGCCGATCGAGGTGATGGCATCGCGCGGCGAGGACACGCTTCGCTACGGCCCGATGAAGCCGGTCGGCCTGACCGATCCGCACAAAGACGAAAAATCATACGCCGTCGTTCAGCTGAGGCAGGATAACGCGCTGGCTACTCTCTACAATATGGTGGGATTCCAGACCAAGCTGAAGCACGGCGAACAGACCCGCATATTCCGGATGATCCCGGGACTTAAAAATGCGTCTTTCGCCAGGCTTGGTGGAATACATCGCAACACGTTTTTGAACTCACCGCGATTGCTCGACAACGAACTCAGGTTAAAAGCCCAGCCCCGTCTTCGGTTTGCCGGACAGATCACAGGTGTCGAGGGGTATGTGGAGAGTGCTGCCGTCGGACTGTTGGCGGGCCGAATGGCGGCGCAGGAAGTCTTGGGCGGCAGTTTTTGCCGGCCACCGATTACGACGGCGCTCGGGGCATTGGTGAATCACATAACCGACGGGGCCAACAGCGATACTTTTCAGCCCATGAACGTGAATTTTGGCTTGTTTCCGCCTTTCGAGAACAGGATAAAGGGGCGCGAACGCAAGAAAGCGCATTCGGATCGTGCGCTGGCCGACCTCGAGACTTGGTCCGCGTAAAGTTCGCCGCCGAGTAATTAGATTTTACCGCTCACCATCGAGCGCAGGATACCGAACTGCCGCAAGCTCCGTGGCCCCTCGAGCCCCTGCGCAAATACGTCGTAGCCATTGCGCTGGAGTCGCCTGAGATAGTTCCGCGAGAGAGCGAGATATGCGACTGCGGGACGCACCGGTTTTTCGATCTTTCGATTGTCGTTTAGCCTGGCGTGTAGAATGCAGGCCAATTCCGCGGTCGCGGGCGACAAATTGAGGCGGGGACCACTATCGGCAACGACCGATGCAGTGGTTCCCGCTTTGCGCAGCAGATCCTTGGGCAAATAGACCCGGCGCTGTGACAAATGGAACGGCAGCGCTCGCAGCAATCCCGTGCCGCCCCAAATGCTCCCCTGCTGCCGTGCCTGATCGTCCTGCCCAACGATACCGCAGATGCGATAGCTGGCGCAGACGAGTTCGCCCGCAGTTGCTGTGATGTAATTGTCTAGTGCGTTGATGTCTTCAGGCGCTTCCTCCCTCATATCGAACAAACGCCCATCAATCATGCGCTCGAACGTATCCCCGGGAAGCGAGAACTTCTCGATGGCATGGGCAAGCTCCGCGACAACGGCGTGGTCTCTGATCGAGCCGTTATAAATTTCCGCAATCGCCTCGCGCCACCATTGCAGCCTTAGTTCGCCCAGTAACGCTTCGCTGACGCGTTCCCGTGCTGACGCGATTTCGATGTTGAATGCATATAGGGCGAATAGGCCGCGCCGTGTTTCGGCTGGAGCGAAGGCTGCGGAGAAATACCTGTCGTAGTCGTATGCTCGAACCTGTCCGGCGCAGTATTCGCTGTCACTTCGGGAAGACATCAGTATCGGAGTGTAAGGATGCCATACCGAGTCGTACAGACTGCGGCTTATCATGCATCCATGTCACTAATGTCGGATCTATTGGCGAAAGCGCAACTTCATGCCAAGGGAGATGCACTGCATGCGCTTCAGGAGCTCGAAGCTACTGCTCTTAGTGACCATATATCGGGAATGAATGACAAATTGCTGGATTACGCCGAACGTTTGAGGCAAGCGGAAGAAAAAGTCGCGTCCGGTGCAGAGATCATGCGCATTAGCGAATTGCTGACCCTTGCCCAGTTTGGCGCCGGGTCGATCGGTTCCGCCATCGCCGCCATTTACAGGTTGCCGTCCTCCGCCACCGGCTTAGAAGCGCTCTACGTTTCAAAGTTCCTGACCGAGCTTGTGGTGAGACGCCGGGAGTACCCGGCGCTGATCCCAGCAGATTTGCTTCGCAAATATGCTGTAGAAAGAGAGGAGATCGACAGTGTCTCCGCCCGTCCCGTCCTAGCGGTAATCGTCGAAAGAGCGAGGGAAACAGCGACTCGTGTCTCTATATCAGGTGCGGTTCCGCGCAACGCGGAATTCGAATCCCTTGTGCTGCTGGAAAGGAAACTGTTGGAAAAACGGTTGAGACGGCTTCTCGCGGATCCTTGCGACGTAACCGAGGTCCGGATTGGTTTCTGGGACCGGATTATCGCTGCCGTCAGCTTGCACTTGCGCAAAAAGCCCAGTCAGTGAAAAATTCGCGACTCTTCCATCTGCGAGAAGACGGGTAATGCCCACGATCCATGTCATCGGTGCCGGAGTTTCCGGTTTAGCCTGCGCGACACGCGCGGTGATGTCCGGCGTGGATGTCGCGGTTTACGAAGCCGCCGGACATGCCGGCGGACGTGCACGGTCTTTCCACGACGAAAGCCTCGGGTGTATGATCGACAACGGTAATCATCTGCTATTGGGCGCGAATGAAGCGACGCGGGCCTATCTGGCAGATATCGACGCCCGAGACACGATCCGAGAAATCAGGCCTGCCGCGTTTCCGTTCTTAGATCTTAAGTCCGGGAAACGCTGGCGCGTCAGGCCCGGCAGAAACTTTCCGCCGACCTGGATTTTTTCGGGAGACCGCCGGGTCCCCAATACGCGACCGATGGAGTATTTCCGACAGATCAACAAACTGCGCCGTGCTGGAAATCTCGAGACGGTCGCGCAGGCGGTCGGAACGGACTCGGTCCTATACGAGAACCTCTGGCAGCCAATATGCAAGGCGGCGCTGAATACCGATGCCGCGGAGGCTTCAGCCTCGCTGATGTGGAGGGTCATCCGGAAAACCTTTCTGCGCGGCGAAGAAGCCTGCCGCCCCTGGCTCTTTTACAAAGGCCTTGGCGCGGCACTGGTCCGCCCGGCGCAGAAATTTCTGACCGACCAAGGCGCCCAGATCCGGTTCAAGGCTCGGCTTCGCGGCATCCGCTGGTCCGATAACCGGGTGACGTCTCTGCATTTCCCGGAGGGTATGCTGCGCGTAGCACGGGAAGATGCGGTCGTACTGGCCCTTTCGCCAGAAGCCTGCAATGCAATATGGCCGGAAGCGAACGCGCCCACCGAGGCGCAGACGATTGTCAATGCCCATTTCCGTCTCGACACCCCTTCAAGCCTGCCTTGGGACATGCCATTTCTCGGCCTTGTGAACGCCGAGACACACTGGATATTTGTGCGCGACAACATCGTTTCGCTCACGATCAGCGCAGGCAACAATCACGCGGACAGCCCTAACTGGGAAATTGCCAACAAACTTTGGTCCGAGGCAGGCGCGGTTCTGGGCCCTACCGCGACTCGCCTGCCCGCGTGGCGCATTATCAAAGAGCGCCGGGCAACGTTCGCTCAGATCCCATCCCAGGTTAACGCCCGACCGGGCACGGCGACTAGGATCAGAAACCTTTTCCTCGCCGGCGACTGGACTGATACCGGCGTTCCGGCGACTGTTGAAGGCAGCGTTTTGTCGGGCTTTAGTGCCGCCAGCATGGCGACGGTGGCGGTTCAGACCGCGATCTCGGAAAACGCTGAGTGAGCGGATCACGATTCGGCTCTCAGCGTGAGAACAGTCCATAAGCGACCTTAAAAATCAATAACCTGTTGTTTTTATTGTATTAATCCGGACTGAGGGCGCATCGTTACGGAGCGTGATGCATTTTGCATGCGCGTTGAACCGAGGATTCATACCCGTTAGCATCGAAATGGTACGAAAACTGAGGGATTTGACGATGGCTAAAATACTATCTGATCTGACAAGTACGATTATTGCCGGCATCGTCCTGGCGGTCGTGCTTGTTATTATACTCGTGGGCTGGCACGACGCCGGTCTCGAGCTCGACAAGGCTTGGTGGGCTTTCATCTTCCGCTGGCTGCATGTTCTCAGCGGCGTGATGTGGATCGGTATCCTCTGGTACTTTAACTTCGTCCAGATACCCAACATGGGTAACATTCCGGACGAGCAGAAACCGGCGATCACCGGCGTGATTGCGCCGGCGGCCCTGTTCTGGTTCCGCTGGGGTGCCATGTCCACGCTCATCACCGGCCTAATCCTTGCCTGGCTTAACGGCTATCTTGCGGATGCGATTGCCATTGGCCTGACCGATGGGGTGCCGAAACACACCGCGATAGGGATCGGTATGTGGCTGGGCACGATCATGTGGTTCAACGTCTGGTTCATCATCTGGCCGAACCAGAAGAAGGCATTAGGCATCGTGCAGGTGGAAGCCGACGAGAAAGCGAAAGCGGGGCGTACCGCGATGCTGTTCTCGAGAACTAACACAATGCTCTCCATCCCGATGCTTTATGCGATGGTCGCAGCCCAAAACCTGTTCTGATCTATACTTCAGAACGCATCGAAGGGGGCCCCAGGGCCCCCTTCTTTTTTGTTTCCCGTACGAGACTATTCCACCGCGATCAGGGCTGCGGACACGGCTCGGTCTTCTGCCAGCAATACGTTGAACGTCCGGCAGGCGGCGCCGGTATCCATCCATTCCGGCACAATACCTATTTCTTTCAGGTAGTCGCGAATGTCGGCGCGCGGCATTCCCATCTGCGCACCGCAACCGATAAGCAGAATTTCGACGTCATTGGCGGCATCGGCCAGAGCGGCGAGAGAAGCCGCAGTAATGTCATCATAGGCTGCGATATCCCACGAGATCGTCATTTCGGGAAAAATAATCACCGACCCGTGACAGATTTCGCCCGCGATGCGGAATTTGTGGGCGCCATATCCCTGTATCAATTGCCGGCCTGAAGGCGCGGCCGCTGTAATGTCGCTCATCCCTGGTCGGCGGGGTTGCCGGTCGGTGCGTCTTCGGTCTCTTCGCCGACGATAAGGCCGGTACGTCGCAGGTTCATGTAGACCAGCAACGGGACGGCAATGAAGATGGATGAATAGGTGCCGACGACGACGCCCCAGATCATCGCAAAGCTAAAGCCCTTGATTACCTCACCGCCGAAGAAGTAAAGCGCCCCAAGCGCGATCAGCGTGGTGACACTCGTCAGCAATGTCCGTGACAGTGTGCCGTTGATAGACAGGTTCAGCAGGTCATTCAGCGACATCTGCTTGAATTTGCGAAGGTTTTCGCGGACCCGGTCGTAGACCACTACGGTATCGTTGATCGAATACCCCGCGATGGTCAAGATTGCCGCCACGGTCGATAGGTTGAATTCCAGCCCCAATAACGCAAACACGCCGATCGTGAGCGCGACGTCATGCAGCAACGCAGCGACGGCACCCACCCCGAACTGCCATTCGAATCGGAACCAGATGTAGACGAGCATCGCCGCCATCGCGAGAAGGACGGCGGTCACGCCGGCCTCGATCAGCTCTCCGCCGACCTTGGGGCCAACGAATTCCGTGCGGCGATAATTCACCTCGTCTCCAAGCGCCGCCTTCGCCTTGTTGATAGCGGCCTGCTGACCCTTTTCGCCACCGGCTTGCCGCTCGATACGGATCAGGACATCGGTCGGCTGGCCAAACTCCTGAAGTTGAACCTCACCAAGAGCCAGGCCGTTCAGCGTGCTGCGGAGTCTCGATATGTCTGCCGGTCCCTGCGTGCGAACTTCCATAAGAATTCCGCCGCGGAAATCGATGCCGAAGTTTAAACCCTTTGTAAAGAACAGTCCGGCAGAACAGGCGATTAGGACAAGTGATAGGACCGCGGCAACTTTGCGAAACCGCATGAAGTCGATCTTCGTGCCGACGGGAACAAGATTGATAAGGCGCATCTTCTTTTTCCCTTACAACGGGAGCTTCTTGGGCCGCTTGCGGTGCAGCCATGTGACCACCATCAGGCGGGTGACCATGATCGCGGTGAACATCGAGGTTAGCAGGCCGATCGCCAGTGTTACGGCGAAGCCCTTGATCGGTCCGGATCCGAACTGGAATAGCAGGATGGCGGCGATCAGCGTTGTGATATTCGCATCGATAATTGTCGTCAGAGCGCGTTGATAACCGGAATCGACCGCCGATATCGGTGTTCGTCCGTTACGTTCCTCTTCGCGGATACGCTCGAAGATCAGGACATTGGCATCGACCGCCATACCGATCGTTAGCACGATCCCGGCGATTCCGGGCAAGGTCAGGGTTGCCTGCAGCATGGACAGCACAGCCGCAATCAATACGATATTCAGCGCTAAGGCGACATCCGCCATCAGCCCGAACATGCCGTAGGCCGCAGCCATGAAAACAATCACTAGAACGATCGACAGTACACTAGCAAATTTGCCGGCCGCGATGGCGTCGGCGCCCATTTCCGCCCCCACCGTGCGTTCCTCCAGTACCGTCAGCGGCGCCGGCAATGCCCCCGCCCGCAACAGCAATGCGAGATCCTGTGCCGACTGGATATTGAAGTTACCGGAAATAATCCCGTTGCCACCTAGAATGGGTTCGCGAATGACCGGGGCACTGATAACTTCCTTGTCGAGGACGATGGCAAACGGCTGGCCGACGTTTTCCCGCGTTACGTCGCCGAAGCGCCTCGCACCGACGGCATTGAAACGGAACGACACTACGGCCTGACCATCCTGGAAGGTGGCCTGCGCATCGACCAGGTCCTCGCCATCAACCACTGCGCGCCTTTTAACCAGGTACATGATGGCATTGTTGTTACTGTCCCGCTCGTCGATCGATGGTAGGCACATTGTCCCGGCCGGGCGGCGGCGACCGGGTCCGCAGGACTGAGCCGCGGAATTGTCGCGATCGAGCAGGTGAAAGGTCATCTTCGCTGTGGTGCCGATCAGTTCTTTCAAACGTTCCGGCTCGCTCAAGCCGGGAACTTGAACCAGGATGCGTTCGGCACCCTGACGCTGAATGGTCGGCTCGCGTGTGCCAAGTTCGTCGATGCGGCGACGAACGATTTCAATCGACTGGTCGATCGCGGAGGTCAGGATTTCCCGACGGCCAGTTTCGGTATTGCAGACCGTGTAGGATAGACCGTCCGTCGATACTTCGTAGAGTGGATCGAAAGAGTTGGGCTCAATGTTACGGAGTATTTCGAGGGCGCGTTTATCATCCTCATCGCGACGGAGATCGAAGCCAACGCATTCGCTGCGGGCGCCCAGACGCCGGTAACCAATACGTGGCGATCCCCTGCGAAAGCCGTCGCGGATAGAATCGACCAGAGCTTCGCGCCGTTGTGCCAGAACCGACGCCACGTCGACTTCCAGCAATAGGTGGGAACCGCCCTGCAGATCGAGGCCGAGATTCATCTGCTGGTTCGGCAGCCAGTTCGGCAGTGCGGCGGTGTCTTCCTCGCTCAGGGCATTGGGAAACGCGAACAGGAAACCCGACACTGCCACGATGGCGACCAGAACCATTTTCCATTTGGCAAAATAGACCATTTAGGGCGTGCTCTGTCGTTTAGGCTGGGACGGGTGCGGCAGAATTAGTCTTTCTTATCTTCTTCGATATCGGCGTTTTCATCCTCATCGTAATCATCTTCCGCCTCGTCGTGGTCCTGCTCATCCTCGATCTGGTCCTTTTTGGACTTAGCCGGCGCCGGCTCGGATTTGCTCAGGCTTTCGGCGATCATGCCACGTAGAACACGGACTTTAACCCCGTCCGCGACCTCGATGATCAGCTCGGTTTCGTTGGGTACACGCGTAATTGTGCCCATGAGGCCGCCATTTGTCACAATGCGATCGCCGCGGCGTAGATTGCCCAGCATTTCGCGATGCACTTTTGCCTTTTTCTGCTGCGGCCGGATCAGAAGGAAATAAAAGACGACAAAAATGAGAACGAGGGGAAGGAGCTGTTCCATTCCGCCCAGTCCACTACCGCCGGCGCCCTGCGCCCATGCCGGTGAAACAAACATGCTTTTCTCCGCATTGAGTGAAAGTTTGCGGAATATAGCGGTCCGCCGACAGCATGCAACATATTCCCATACACCAGCGCCCTGTGTTTGACCCGGGGTTCCCTTGTGATAGGGTCCGCGCCGATTTCAACCGGCCCGGAACGAAATGACGGACACCGAAACCAGAGACCTATTGATGCGCATAGCCGATGCGCTGGACCGTCTTGCGCCAGCCCCGGCGACGACGGAGGTCCCGGATGAAGCAGACGCCTTCATCTGGCATGCGGAAGACAGCCGATTAGAGCCGGTCGAGGAGATCAACTGTATTGACATCGAACAGTTGATCGGTGTCGAGAGGTCCAGGGAGACGCTGCTGGCTAACACCAGACGTTTTGCAGAGGGTTTTCCGGCCAATAACGCCCTCTTGTGGGGTGCGCGCGGCATGGGCAAAAGTTCGCTGGTCAAGGCAGTGCACAGGGCCGTCTTGGTCGAGACGTCCGGTGCTCTGGTGCTGGTCGAAATCCATCGCGAAGATCTAGCCTCACTGCCCCGACTGCTCGCAGTCCTGCGTCACAGCGAGAGAAAGTTCATCCTATTTTGCGACGACCTGTCGTTCGACGGCGATGACACCATGTACAAATCCCTGAAGGCTACGCTCGAAGGCGGGATCGAAGGCCGGCCGAAGAACGTGGTGTTCTACGCAACGTCCAACCGGCGTCACCTGATGCCCAGAGACATGATCGAAAACGAAAGCTCCACCGGCATCAATCCGGGTGAAGCAGTCGAGGAAAAGGTATCGCTCTCCGACCGGTTCGGGCTCTGGCTGGGTTTTCACGACTGCGACCAGAAAACGTTTTTCGAGATACTGGAGGGCTATGTGGCGCGGTACGGCCTGGAAATCGATAGAGACATCCTGCAGGCCGAGGCGATCGAGTGGTCCATGACGCGGGGTGCGAGGTCTGGACGCGTGGCCTGGCAGTATATCCAGGACCTCGCCGGGCGGCAGAAAAAGCTTCTCGACTAATTCCGCATGGCGGCGGTCTTCCGCCCGAGAAACCGTTCCGGGTCGACTGCCCGATTGCCGCGGCGCAGTTCGAAATGAAGCTGTGGTTTGTCGACGCTGCCCGTACGGCCCACTTTCGAAACGATCTGCCCTCGTCTGACCTTCTGTCCGGCGCGAACAAGGAGTTCGGAATTGTGGGCGTAGGCTGAGATCCAGTTACCCGAGTGCTTGATCAGAAGCAGATTGCCGAACCCCCGCAGCTCATTTCCCGCATAGGCGACGACGCCCGTTTGCGTGGCTCGGACCGGCGTGCCTTTTTGGGCCAATATATTGATGCCATCGTTCTGAAGACCTTTGCCGATGGTTCCGAACCGAGACAGCACTCGGCCGTTGACCGGCCAGAGGAACCCTCCACTGCTTCGCGGTGGCGGCTTGATGCTCGGCCGGGCAACCCGCGTGCGCCGAAAGGTTTTGGGTTCCTGCGACAACACCTGTTTCCGCCTCATTTGCGTTGACGATTTCGCGGCATTACGCGATCCGGCGGCTTTGCTCGTCGATACCGTTCTCGGCGCTGTTGATGCCTCACGCGCCGAGCTTCCAGGGAGGGCGATCTTTTGCCCGGGGTAAAGGCGGTAAGGCGGAGAAATCCTGTTGAGCCGAACCAGTGTTCCCGGTTCGGTATTGTATCGGTTGGCGACTTGATAGACGGTTTCGCCCCTCCGGACGACGTGGACGTCGGACGACGGCAGGCTAAGTTTCTGCCCGGGAAAGATAGTGTACGGAGGTTTCAGGTCGTTTGCGTCGATCAGGTTGCGGAGCCCGATGTTGTAACGACGGGCAATCTTGTAGAGCGCGTCGCCACGCTGCACGGTAATGGTCTGCCCCGCCACGGCACTGATTGTCGATCCCGGCGGAACCGTTTCACCATTGCCGCCATGAACGACCGGCGCCAGGCCGACCCTCTGTCCGCATGCCGACAGGAACAGTCCTATCAAAAGCCACAGGGCGAATTTCGCTTTTCCGGACATCGGGTTTCCCATCGCCGTCAAACTAAATTCGGCATAACGGAACTTCAACCAGAAGATTCCGAGGCATCATCCCCGACAAGCGGAACGAACCGGACCGGCCACATCCTCTCAGTCTGGATTTCACGCGCTTCGTCGAAGGTGAATTTATAGAGATGCTGATCCCGTGCGGTATCTCCCATAGGCGCAATCATAATGCCGTCGGGGGCAAGCTGATCGATGAGGGTTCGCGGGATTTCCCGGGTTGCTGCGGCCGTGACGATAATCCGGTCAAACGGCGCCTGTTCCGGCCATCCCAAAGTCCCGTCGCCCGCCTTTGCGGTGATATTGTTTATGCGGAGTTCCCGAAATTTCTCTTCCGCGGTGCTCAGCAGCTCCTTGTGACGCTCGATCGAATAAAGTCGGCGACAGAGTTTTGCGAGTATTGCCGCCTGGTATCCAGATCCCGTCCCGATTTCGAGCACCCTCATGCGTGGGCCGACGTCCAGCCCCTGGGTCATGAACGCCACGACCGCCGGCTGGCTAATGGTTTGACCACTGCCTATGGGTAACGCCATGTTTTCGTATGCCTGATCCTGGAAGGTTTCAGGCACAAAAGCTTCACGGGGAACGCGCTCAATCGCGCCCAGAACGTCCGACTGAGTGATCCCTTGTTTTCGAAGCTCCATGATGAGCCGGATACGGTTCGCTTCCAGGGTCATTCGAAAACCGCTCGCAGCGATGTCAGGGTGCGACGATGCGTCAGGTCGAGGCAGAGTGGCGTGATGGAAATTCGTCCCTCGCTCACGGCTTTCAGGTCTGATCCCTCGAATGACGGATCTTCGTTGCGTTCAGTGCCGATCCACACGTAGTCGTAACCCCGGGAATCGCGGCCAGTGGTGACTTTATTCCCGATCTTGCGCCGCCCCTGAACCGTGATCTCGGTCTTTCCCACCTGCGCGGCTGGAAGATCGGGGAAATTAACGTTCATCAGCACATTGTGCGGCCATTTTTCGTGCAGCAGCTTGCGAATGATCGTCGGACCATGATGTTCCGACGCCGCCCAGCGGACGTTTTCTCCGTACACACGGACTTGGCTGAGAGCGATTGCCGGGATACCTAGCAGCGCGCCTTCCATGGCCGCCGCGACGGTGCCCGAATAGGTAATATCTTCACCCAGATTGCCGCCGGCATTGACGCCGGAAAGAACCAGGTCCGGCGGTTTGCCGGGAATGATGTGCTGAACTGCTAGCAGGACGCAGTCCGTGGGGGTGCCGTTTACTGCGAACTTTCGGGCGCCGATTTTCCGGACACGCAGCGGCAAGGTTAGCGTCAACGAATGGCCGGATGCGCTTTGCTCGCTCTCCGGCGCGACGACCCAGACGTCGTCAGACAGCGATTTGGCAATTCGTTCAAGAACCCTCAGTCCCGACGCATTAATCCCATCATCGTTGGAAACCAGAACCCGGGCGCTGCGAAGCCGCATCAGTCAGCGCCCGCCGCCTCGATTTTTTTTAATCCACCCATGTAGGGTTGCACGACGTCCGGGACCGCCACTGAGCCGTCCGCGTTTTGGTAGTTTTCAAGCACCGCGATAAGCGTGCGGCCGACCGCGAGCCCCGATCCGTTCAGGGTGTGAAGAAACGCTGTTCCCTTGCGATCGGACGGTCGGTATCGCGCATTCATCCTTCGCGCCTGGAAGTCACCACAGTTCGAACAACTAGAAATCTCACGGTAGCGGTCTTGTCCTGGCAGCCAGACTTCGATGTCGTATGTTTTCCGCGCGGAGAACCCGAGATCGCCGGTCGACAGCACCACCACACGGTAATGCAGGCCGAGCCGTTTCAGGACTTCCTCGGCACAGGCGGTCATACGCTCATGCTCATCTTCCGACTCGTCGGGGTGAACGATGCTAACCAGTTCAACTTTGGGAAACTGGTGTTGGCGCAGCATGCCGCGGGTGTCCTTGCCGGCCGCCCCGGCCTCGGACCGAAAGCACGGGGTATGGGCGGTGAAACGTTTCGGGAGATCCTCTTCAGCAAGGATTTCGCCGGCGACCAGGTTGGTCAGCGGCACTTCGGCCGTTGGGATCAGCCAGTGATCGGTGGTGGTCCTGAACAGGTCTTCGGAAAACTTTGGCAACTGACCGGTGCCGAAGGCCGCTTGGTCGCGCACCAGCAGCGGCGGATTGACCTCGGTGTAGCCGAATTCACCTGTGTGCATATCGAGCATCATGGCGGCCAGCGCGCGTTCCATCCGCGCCAGTGCGCCGCGTGTCACCACGAAACGGGATCCCGACAGCTTGGAGGCACCATCGAAATCCAGCAGACCGAGCCCCTCCCCGATATCGACATGATCCTTTACGTCGAATTCGAAGGCAGGTTTGTCTCCTTCGGCGCGAATCTCAATGTTGTCCTCTTCGCCCTCTCCGTCCGGTACATCATCGAAAGGTAGGTTGGGTATGCCCTGAAGAACTTCTCGCACGGCGGCGACGCCTTGCTTCTGGCTCTCTTCAAGTTTGGCCATGCGGTCCTTTAGGTCAGCCACTTCGGCGATTAGCTCATCCGCGTCCTCGCGCTTACCCTTGAGTACACCAATCTGCTTGGACGCTTCGTTACGCCGTTTCTGTAGCTCCTGCAGTTCAGTCGTGATCGACCTGTTCGCGGCGTCGATCTCGATCGCGCGGACTGCCAGGGGCGCCAACCCGCGGCGCGCAAGCGCCCTGTCGAACTGATCGGGGTTGTCCCGAATCCATCTTATGTCATGCATGATCTAATCTTCTAGCCGATTTTGCGACGAATCTCAGGCGGCGGGATTATCGGGTGCCGGGCCGGCATCTTCGTAATCGTCGTCGTGCTGTTGCGTCCTTTTCTTCTCAATCAGCCGTGCTCCCACAATGGATAGTTCGTAGAGGATGATAATCGGGATAGCGAGGCCGATCTGACTGACCACGTCAGGTGGCGTAATTATGGCCGCAATCACGAAAACGCCGACGATGGCGTATTTGCGTTTCGCGGCAAGCCCCGACGAAGTTACCAATCCGGCCCGGGCCAGAAGCATCAGAAAAACCGGAAGCTCAAAGGCGAGGCCGAAAGCGAATATCAGGCGAAGCACTAGCGTCAGATATTGATCGACCTTCGGCTCGACCTGTATCGGAAGCGCTCCATCAACGCCCAGTGTCTGGAAGGTCAGAAAGAAGTCCCAGGCGAGCGGCATGATGAAGAAGTAGACCAGCGCGCCGCCAATAAAG
Organism: Alphaproteobacteria bacterium UBA7314; assembly: GCA_002471575.1. Classification (GTDB taxonomy): domain Bacteria; phylum Pseudomonadota; class Alphaproteobacteria; order MPNO01; family UBA830; genus UBA830. The sequence continues at coordinate 23,704 of DKQG01000019.1, forward strand.
AAAAGGATCGGGGTCGCGAACAGGAACGGCAGAAAAGCGCGCTTTTCATTCTGATAAAGGCCAGGCGCCACGAACATCCAGACCTGGATGGAAATAATCGGAAAGGCGAAAAACAGCGCCGTGTAGAACGCGACCTTGATCTGAGCGAGGAACGGTTCGTAAAGCGCGGTGAATATCAACCGCGCCCCATCCTGGCCTTCCAGCGCGCGAGCCAGCGGGCGAACGAAAAAGTCGTAGATGTCCTGTGCGAAAACGAAGCTGACGAGAAACATAGCGACGAAGCCTGCGAGACTGTAAATGAGCCGGGTGCGAAGCTCGACGAGATGGTCGAGCAAGGGCATACTTTTTTTGTCGACCGTCTCTTCGCTCATACCGATTTCTCCGGCTTGTCCAGTTCCGTTTCAGGATTTTCTTCTTCCCGAGGAGAATGTTCTGGGTCGGAAGGCGCTATTTCATTGTCTTTGGTTAATTCCGGGTCGTCGTAGTAGACGAGATCGTCATTGGTCAATTCATTGTCGAAATTTATCGCATCTTTGATATTTCCGTCGGGATCGACGCTGTCCTTGATTTCCCTGCGGACCCTTTCCATTGGGTCCACCGCTGTTTTGACCGTTTCTGCAAGCTTGTTGAGTTCGGCTTCTTGTGCGACTTCTTCCAGTCCAGACTGAAATTCTTGCGCCATCTCGCGCGCACGGCGGACGAACATGCTCACGGCCCGAATAGCTCCCGGCAATTCCTTGGGGCCGATGATGATGATCCCCAGGATGGCAATCAGGAGAAATTCCCAGCCGCCGATGTCGAACATGGCGGTGTGCGCCTTTCTTCAAAAATTAAACGAGGTGAAACGTCAACTTTTCGCCGTTTCGTCCTTTTTCGCTTGGTCCGGCACGGCACCGCCTGTATCGGCGCTCATCGCCTGATCATTGGGCGGATCCGACTTGTCATCTTTGAGGTTTTTCTTGAAAGCGTTGATCCCTTTCGCCGCATCCCCCATCAGGCGTGGCAGCTTGCCCGCGCCGAATAACAGGATGACGACGAGCGCAATTAGGGCAATTTGCCATGGTCCTAAAGACATTTCGATCTCTCACGAACAATAATAGAGCACCCGTGGATAATCGCAGAAAGCCCGGATAGCCGCAACGAAAACGGCAGGTATCCGTAATTTTTCGCCGCAAAAACAAACACATTCCGTTCGTTACGAGTAACGCCGGTCTATACAGAAGCTGAATAGTCCGGTTTTTGCCGCCTCCCGACCCTTACGGCGACGGGAAGTCGTTGCGAAAGGTTGTAATTTTAAACGACAGTGGATCAGGGGGATTGTTGTTCTTCTCCGGCAGAGGGTTCTTCGGTCCCCACGTCCGCCGGTTCGGCGGTTATGTCGTCACCGTCGGACAATGCTTCCGGTTCCTCTTCTTCGGGTGCGACCTCGGCGACCGCGTCCTCATACATCTCTCCGGTATCGCCGATAATGGTCCCTGCCGGGCGGGTGTCCAACAGTCCCGACGCCTTGAGTTCGTCCAGTCCGGGCAAATCTGCCAGAGAATCCAGTCCGAATTCCTCAAGAAAAGCAGGGGTCGTGCCCCACGTAGTCGGACGGCCGGGCGTGCGTCGACGACCCACGGGTTTTATCCAGCCGGCCTCCAGCAGAACATCGAACGATCCTTTACTCACCGAAACCCCACGAATTTCCTCCACCTCGCTGCGGGTGACCGGCTGGTGGTAGGCAATGATCGCCAGGGATTCGACGGCGGCCCGTGACGGTTTCCGGCTCACTTTTCTCTCTATCCGCAAATGCGGCGATAGGTCTTCGGCGGTCCTCAATGACCACTTGCCCGCGACGCGGCTCAGATTGACGCCCCGTCCTTGGTACAGCGACTGGATTTCTTCCAGCACGGCACCGACATCCGTATTTTCGGGTAAGCGTTCGGCAAGAAAATCGGTTCTTACCGGTTCGGTAGCTGCAAACAGCAGCGCTTCGACGATCCGGACCTCCTGCGTGATATCTGCTTCAAAGGTGTCCGTAGCTTCACCAACGGAACCGCCAGCCAGATCTTCGTCGATTTCACCTTCGGGTGAGTCAACAATTTCCTGAGATATTTCAACCATTTGCAGACGTTTCCTTACCTTTTACAAAAATCGGTCCAAAGGCACTCAACTGGCGAATATTCGCCCTGCCTTCTTTTACAAGTTCAAGACTGGCGGCGAATGTCGATGCGACCGCCGACCGCCGCACGATCCCGTCCGATAATCCGTCGGGGAGGAATGCGCTGAGCGACGTCCAGTCGCCGACATGGCCGATAATTCCGCGGAGACGTTCGATCGCCTCGCCCAGCGAAAAGAGCTGCGATGCCTCGATCGTCAGTTGCGATGCTGTCGCGCGACGCCGGTTGTCGCCGTATGCTTTTAGCATCTCGTAAAGCGACACCTCGTAAACCGGTGTCCGGATTACCTCCATCCCTTCGGGCGCCCCGCGCGCGAATACGTCACGTCCGAGGCGCGGCATGACCAGGAGCTTCTCGCCGGCATCACGCATCGAATCCAATCGCCGGAGCTGGAAGGTCAGGGCTTCGGCCAGTTGGGGGCCTGAAGCTTCCTCGTCTTCTTCGGTCTCTGGTAATAACAGGCGGGATTTTAGATACGCCAGCCAAGCGGCCATCACCAGATAATCAGCTGCGATTTCGAGCCGAAGCTGTTTCGCAGCGGTGATAAAGGAAAGGTATTGTTCCGCCAGTGTCAGGATCGAGATTTTCGTTAGGTCGACCTTTTGCTGACGCGCCAGCGTCAGCAGCAGATCAATCGGGCCTTCGAACCCGTCCAGATCAAGGACGAGATCGTACATTTCCCGGACGGGGCCTTCTTCAAATGTGTCCGTTATCTCGGACATGGTGTCGGCAATTCCTGACATAACGAATAACGCTGGTATCACAAATTATAAGGCTTCCCTGAGATGCAGGCTAATCGCCAACCCAGTCGAACCAGTGGCTAGCCACCTCCGAGAAACGCAGAAATCCGACGTTTTGCCGCATTCCTGTCGAATTCCGCCGAATCACCTATCAGCTCTACGGCGGAATCTAGACGAGCCGCGGAATCCGGCCGTAAAGGCGGACAGGTTTCGGCGATCGAAACCATGTCTTCAAAATTGCCGTCGCAATGCAGCGCAAGGTCGCATCCGGCGTCGAGAACCGATGCCACCCGTTCACTGAGCGATCCCGACAAGGCCTTCATGCAGATGTCATCGGAAAACAATAAACCATCAAATCCGATTTCGTCACGGATCGTGTCATTTACTATCCGACGCGAGGAGCTGCCCGGACAGGTTGGGTCGATCGCCGAATAGACGATATGAGCAGTCATCCCCGCCGGTGCACCTGCTAAATCTAGGAACGGTGCGAAATCAGTCCGGCGGAGCTCCCCCACAGGCGTATCGACTCGAGGCAGCTCCTGATGACTGTCGGCAAACGCCCGGCCATGTCCGGGTATATGCTTAATCACCGGCAGTATACCGCCGCGGAGAAGTCCGTCGCATACCGCCTGGCCCAGCGTCGAGACCAGCGCCGAGTCGTCGGAGAAGGCACGGTCACCGATGATTTCGTGACTGCCTTCGACGGGTAAATCGAGCACCGGCGCACAGTTAACGTTGATACCCAGGGTAACAAGATCGGCAGCTATGAGACGATAATTAAGAGCCACACACGCCGCAGCTTCGTCCCGATCCGAAGCTGCCATTTCGCCGAAGAGGCGCATCGGTGGATACTCAGGCCAGTGCGGCGGCCGCAGACGCTGGACCCGACCGCCTTCCTGGTCGATCAGGATCAAGATTCTCCCGTTGCCTGATATTTCCCTGAATACGTCTGTCAGCCGCCGAACCTGGTCGGGCGTGTCAATATTGCGGGAGAAAAGGATAAGCCCCGCCGGTTCGCAGTCCCTGAATAGAGAGATTTCGTCCGGCGTTAGCGATAGTCCGGCGCAGCCAAAGACGACCGCCGCCGGTGCAGTATCAGCGCCGGACAACGAGACAGCTCAGCTTCCGCTGTTTAAGCCGTGTGCAAAGGGTTGCCGCTTGGCTCTTTGATGACAAAGGACCCGCCTGCATACGGTAATACGTACCGCGTCCGGCACTCAGCACCGTGCGTTCCACTATAAGCGGAAGGTTCCCAAGCAAGTCCTTATGCTTTCCTTTGATCGACGTCCAACTTTTCCGTACAGCAGTCTCAGAAGGTAGCGAGGAGATTTGGACCCGATAACGTCCGCCAGCCGGAGGTTTGGATGCCGCCGACAGCGTTTTCGCCGGTGGTTTCTTGGCAACGGGCTTTTTTGCAGGCGCAGTTGGGGGCGGCGGTCCGGGTATTTTTGGTTCATTTTTTGACAACTTCGGCGGCGGTGGCCGCGGCAAGGAAGGCGCTTTCGGCGCTGCGGTCGTTCCGTCTGCCAGCTCGAGCTTCATGGCCTGTTTCGGCGCAATTGCGGAGGTTGTCGGGCTCGTCATCGGTTTTTCTGGCGGCGGCAGCAGACGCTCCACGCGTTCCGGTTGTTTCTCCGCTTCGAGGCGCGTGAAAACTTCCTTGTCCCGGTTGGGGACTTTCATGCCGCCGGGGCTTTCGGGGCGGACCTTTACGGGTCCTTCTTGTGCCTGAATCACCGGAGGCACCTTGGTTTCGGCTGCCTGACGCCCCTTGTTGTAGGCGTAGAGAATTACGACGCAGAAACCGAGTACCGCCGCAATGGCGACCAGCGCGGTCATGATATGACGCCCGCGTCGACTGTGGCGGGAGACGTCCATTGTAGTTTCCCTGGGGTCGATCCGATTGCTTTCCACAGATCGAAAATCATCCGCCATCAGCGCATCTCCTCAACCGGTTTGACACCCATTACGGCAAGCCCCGACGCGATTACCACAGCCATTGCCCTGACCATCGCGAGACGAGCTGCCGTCAGTACTTCGTGATCGGCGATTATGAACCGAAGTGAAACGTCTTCGTTCCCCTTGTTCCACAAACCGTGGAATGCAGCCGCGATATCATTAAGATAGTAGGCGATCCTGTGTGGCTCACGCGCCAGAGCGGCCGTCTCTACAAGCCTTGGCCATCCTGCGAGCAGTCTCATCAAAGCCAGTTCCGCTTCATCGGTAAGATGGGACATATCAGCTTTCGCGAGGGTCGAATCGTCAACCGATAGCCCCGGCATATGCTCGACCGCGTTTCTCAGAACGGAACAGGCGCGTGCGTGGGCATACTGAACATAGAACACCGGATTGTCGCGGGACTGCTCCAGCGCCTCCTTAAGGTCGAAATCGAGCGGCGCATCGTTGCCCCTGGTCAGCATCATAAAGCGGACGACATCCTTACCGACCTGGTCGACAACCTCGCGAAGCGTGACGAATGTCCCTGCCCGTTTTGACATGCGGACGGGTTCGCCGCTCTCGAACAGGTTCACCAGATTGCAGATACGAACATCAAGTACGGCCTTGCTGCCGGTGGTTGCGTCAACCGCCGCCTGCATCCGTTTGATGTACCCCTTGTGATCCGCGCCCCAGACATCGATCATTTCGCCGAAGCCGCGGCGAAACTTATCTAAATGATAGGCAACATCAGCGGCGAAATAGGTCCAGCTCCCGTCCGATTTCTTCAGTGGGCGGTCGATATCGTCGCCGAAACTGGTCGAGCGAAACAGGTATTGTTCGCGGTCTTCCCAGTCATCGGGCTTTTGACCCTTGGGCGGTTCCAGTCTGCCCCAGTAAACGAGATCGCGCGCTTCGAGCTCGAATACGACCTCGCCGATTGCTTCATTTTCATGAAGCGACCGCTCGGATGTAAAAACATCGTGCGATATGCCAAGCGCTGACAAATCCTCTCGAATCAAGGTCATCATGGCATCGATCACGAAGTCTCGTACAAACTTTGTATCGCCATCTGTAATTGCTGCAGAAATTACATCGTCTTCGAGGGCAGCAAGATCTCTGCCGACAGGGATCAGGTATTCACCCGGATATAGTCCATCCGGTATTTCTCCGACGTCCTCGCCAAGCGCTTGTTTGAACCGATGCACAGCGCTGCGTGTGAGCACATCAATCTGAACGCCGGCGTCGTTGATGTAGTATTCTCGGGTAACGTCGAAGCCCGCCTTCGCAAGCAAGGCGGCAAGAACATCGCCGATCACGGCACCGCGCGCATGACCGACATGCATTGGTCCGGTCGGATTGGCTGAAACGTATTCGACGTTGATAGCCTGTCCGCCGCCAATATCGGTATCGCCATAGGCGACCCCAGCAGTCAGGATCTCAACGATCTGCTGCTGCCACAGAACCGCAGCAAGTCGCAGGTTTATGAAGCCGGGCCCCGCAATCTCCACGCTGTCGACACCATCCGCGTCAACAAGCTTAGCGGCGACGAGTTCGGCAAGATTGCGTGGTTTCTGCCCGGCAGGCTTTGCAAGCACCATGGCAACGTTGGTCGAAATGTCGCCGTGTGACGGATCTCGGGGTGGTTCGATGGAAATCCGATCGAGCGAGAGGCCAGCAGGCAATTTGCCTTCGGTCGACAGGCTTTTAACGATTTCCTCAATAGCCTGCCGATACTTGTTGAAAACGTTCATCTGTTCTCTTCGTATACGTCGTAGAGCCTTCGGTGCTCGTCCAGAGCGAACCTGTCGGTCATGCCAGCAATATAATCCGCCACATGGCGGGCCCGCATGGTCCGATCCAGCTGTTCCGCCCCTGAACGCCATTCCTCTGGTAGGCATTCAGGTTCGTCCACATACAGCGTAAACAGGTCGGCGACCACCCGTCTTGCCTTGCTGGTCATTCGGTTGACCCGATAGTGCCGATACATGCGCTCGAACAGGAACTCCTTCAAGGCCCTGTTATCAGCTTCTAGCGTATCTGAAAACGCGACGAGCGGTGCGCCTTGTTCGCGGACCTCATCAATCGAACGCGGACGCGCGTCGGAAATCCGTCGTCCCGTTTCGGCCAGTAGGTCGTTGACCATGACATTTATCAGCCGCCTGCCGGTTTCGTGAAAAAGCCTGCTGTTTTCCAATTGGGGATACCGTTTCCGGACCTCTCCGATTATTGGCCCCAAAATAGGAACGTCGGATAGATCCTCTGTCGTGAACAATCCGGCGCGAAGGCCGTCATCCACGTCATGGGAATGGTAGGCGATATCGTCCGATAGTGCGGCTATCTGGGCTTCGATACCCGGCCAAGTGTGAAGTTCCAGGTCATATCTGGACGTGTATTCGTTTAGCGCCCATGGAAGTTCGCCTGTTAAAGGCCCGTTGTGCTTTGCGATCCCTTCTAGGGTTTCCCAGGTAAGGTTCAATCCGTCGAACTCGGCGTATCTGGCTTCCAGCTCTGTGATTATACGTAATGTCTGGCCGTTATGGTCGAAACCGCCGTGGGGCTGCATCGCCTCGTCAAGCGACTCTTCTCCAGCGTGCCCGAAAGGTGTATGTCCCAGGTCGTGCGCAAGCGAAAGTGCCTCTGCGAGGTCTTCGTCAACAGACAGCGACCGGGCCAGCGACCGGGCGATCTGCGCAACTTCGAGGCTATGCGTCAGACGTGTGCGGTAATAGTCGCCTTCGTGATACACAAAGACTTGGGTTTTGTGCTTCAAACGGCGAAACGCCCCGGAATGGATAATTCGGTCCCGGTCGCGCTGAAAAACCGTACGTGTCGGACTTTCGTCTTCGGGAAACACCCGACCGCGCGTCAGCGCCGGATGACACGCATAGGGCGCGAGGCTGGATGCAGGCAGTGATCCGTCGGCGGGGCTCATTCAGTTAAGTTAAACCCGGCAATCCGGCACTGCAACGGAATCGGCAACGCCGATTTGGACTTGGTAACAACTTTGGACAACATTGACGGAAGCTTTACTTCAACTAAAATAGAATAGGTTCTGAAACGGAAGTCTTGCTATGCTCGACGGTCATATTGATACAGCCAAGCAAATCACAGTCAGCGACTCAGCCGTTGCCCGACTTAAGGAATTGCAGGCCGAAGACGAACACTCAGGCATGATGCTGCGCGTCGCAGTCGGAGGCGGCGGCTGTTCGGGCTTCCAGTACAGTTTTACCTTCGATAATCAGGTCAACGATGATGACCAAACCATTGAAAAGGATGGCATAATCATTGTTATCGATGAAATGTCCTGGGAATATTTGGCGGGATCGGAAATTGGGTACAAGACCGAACTGATCGGCGCTTATTTTTCGATCGACAACCCGAACGCCGCATCGACTTGCGGCTGCGGGACGTCCTTCGCACTGTAGGGGACAGTGCGCCCATCTCTGAAGTATCAGACAATATTTTGCCTGACTGAATCTTGAATTTGCAAAATCCGGCAGCGCTTTCCGATAAAATCATTACCTAGGTTTAATTTGTGCTCTGCGGGTATCTTTGTGCCGACATTCCCGGTACGGGAGGTAAGCGTGGGGGCAGGCAAACTTTTAAAGAAGTGACCTTCTAAGAGGCAATCGGCGAAGAGTAGGCCTGCGCCGTCGTAGGCGTCCTCGTCTGGGGTGTCTCAAGCGCTACGGCAACAATTAATGAGCCCGTCATGCATGTCTCGAGGTGCGTACGTCGCATGAGACCCGGCAGATATATCAACCCCGCCGGCGAATTCAATGCCTAACGACAATTCGACCCGTGCGGCGTGTCATTCATACAAGTGGCTGCAGGTTAAGATAATCGAACGGGTGTTTGGCAAAAACATAATCAACGCTCCTCTGCGGGCTAATCGTTACTGCCGGTATTTCATTGGGACCGGTTAGTCGCTACAACATGCGGTCTTCGTAATCGAGCAACGGAAGCCGCTTTGACCGTTATCGCTACCTGGAACGTAAACTCCGTCCGCGCCCGCCTGCCCAGGGTTCTCGAATGGCTCGATGAATTCGAGCCCGATGTCGCATTGCTGCAGGAACTGAAGGCAACCGACGAAACTTTTCCCAGGCTGGAAATCGAAGACAGGGGCTACAACGTCGAAATTCACGGGCAAAAGAATTTTAACGGCGTGGGCATTCTGTCCAAGTCACCGATCGAAGACATAACCCGCGGCCTGCCCAACAATAACGATGACGACCAGGCCCGCTATATCGAGGCGTTCACTGCGGGTTTCAGGGTCGCCTCGATATACCTGCCGAACGGCAACCCAGCGCCGGGCGATAAATACGACTACAAGCTGCGCTGGATGGAATGTTTGTGCGATCACATGCGAGAACGCCTGACGTTGGACGAAGCCATCGTATTCGGCGGCGATTATAATATCGTGCCGACCGACGACGACGTGCACGATCCGGAAGGCTGGGCCAACGATGCGTTATGCCTTCCCGAGAGCCGCAATCGCTTTCGCCGGATGCTCTATCTAGGCCTGACGGACGCCTACCGCGTGATTCACAAGGAACCTCACAAATACAGCTTCTGGGATTATCAGCGCGGCGCCTGGCAGAAGGATTTCGGTGTCCGTATCGATCATCTTTTGCTGTCGCCTCAGGCTGCGGATCGGCTGAAGACTGCGGATATAGACCGCGGTCCGCGCGGTAAGGAAAAGGCATCAGACCACACACCGGTCTGGTGTGAACTAGAGTAAAGCCGATGTTGCGGGAGGCGCTTCGCTACGTTCTGATCGGTCTTGGGTTCGGGTTGGTCTGGGCGGCGATTGTGTACACCAACGGAACGATCACGAGTTTAAACCAACTTGCCGGGCCGGTGATCGTGTTTGGTGTGGCGGGCCTCATTATGTGGGGCTTGCGCCGCGCTGTCATCGCTTTGAGAAACCTGTAGCTGCCAATCCGAATGGACCGTAAATTGCTTCCGTAACTCCATGTGTCCGACTGTCATGGGCCGCATCGCCTGCGTTAGGAACTCGCGTCTTTCACACCTGTTCGGTTTTGGTGCGCCCGCTAGATACACCGCTGCAGCCGGCGATCGCAGCGAGGATCAGACCGATCTAAAAAGGTTCCACGGGAATTCCTTCGTTCCCGGTCACGGCTACCTGTTTAAGTAGGACAGGGTAAATTCAGGCTAAGCTCCCTTCACGTGGTTGTGTCTGCCCGTATGTCAGATATCAGCGTAGGTATGCGTTTCGGCTTTGCCGCCCGGATGCACTACGGCCCCTTCCCGCGCGTTTCCGACCGTCTGTGCATAGCGCCATAGCGCGCCCGATTGATAGTCATGCTTGCGGGGCTTCCATTTCTTGCGGCGGCGTTCCAGTTCGGCCTTGGAAAGCTTGACGTTCAGCTTGCCTTTCTCGGCATCGATCGAAATGATATCGCCGTTCTTCAAAAGGCCGATCGGTCCGCCCACGGCAGCTTCTGGCCCGACGTGGCCGATGCAGAAACCGCGGGTGCCGCCCGAAAAACGGCCATCGGTGATCAGTGCGACCTTATCGCCCATGCCAAGACCATAAAGCGCCGCCGTAGTCGACAGCATTTCCCGCATACCCGGACCGCCTTTAGGCCCTTCGTATCGGATGACGATCACGTCTCCTTCCTTGATTTTCCTCTTTACGACCGCTTCGAATGCCTCTTCCTCGCAGTCGAAAACCCTTGCGGGGCCTTCGAACGTCAGCTTGTCGTCCATGCCGGCCACCTTGACGATGGCACCCTCCGGCGCAAGCGTACCTTTTAGGCCGACAACTCCACCGGTCGGTGAAAGCGCGTCTTTGACCCGGTAAAAGACTTTCTGCTTTTCCGGGAATTTCACTTTGGCGTGGTTCTGTTTCAGGGTTTTCCCGGTAACGGTCATGCAGTCACCATGTAATAGGCCGTTATCCAGCAGTTCTTTGATAACGACGGGAACGCCACCGGCACGGTACATGTCGGTTGCAGTATAGGTCCCACCCGGCATCAGGTCGGCAAGGTATGGGGTTTTCTTAAAGATGCGCGCGACGTCGTCGAGGGTGAATTTTATTCCCGCTTCATGGGCGATCGCCGGCAGGTGAAGCCCTGCGTTGGTCGACCCACCCGTGGCCGCGACCACGACTGCGGCGTTTTCCAAGGACTCACGGGTCACGATATCGCGCGGCCGAATGTTCTTGGCGAGCAGATCCATAACCGCGACACCGGATGCCCTGACCATGTCGTCGCGGGATTTGTAGGCCGCGGGTGCACCGGACGACGTCGGCAACGCAATTCCCATCGCTTCGGCGACGCAGGCCATCGTGTTTGCCGTGAATTGGCCACCGCAGGATCCCTCGCACGGACAGGCGACGCTTTCCAGTTCCTGAAGTTCGCCTGCACTCATTTTACCTGCCGCGTACTGTCCGACGCCCTCGAACACGTCTACCACTGTGACGTCCTTACCCTGAAACTTACCTGGTAGTATGGTGCCGCCATAAACGAAGACCGACGGCACGTTCAGGCGAACCATCGACATCATCATTCCTGGCAGGGATTTATCGCACCCGGCAAGGCCGACGAGAGCGTCGTAGCAATGACCGCGCATGGTCAGCTCCACCGAGTCCGCGATGATTTCCCGAGAAACCAGGGACGATTTCATGCCTTCATGGCCCATGGCGATCCCGTCCGTGACGGTGATCGTGGTAAATTCACGGGGTGTGCCGCCGGCGGCTTTTACACCGCGCTTCGCTGCCTGCGCCTGACGCGACAGCGAGATATTACAGGGCGCGGCCTCGTTCCAGCAGGTCGCGACGCCGACCAAGGGTTGCGCGATTTCCTTTTCCGTTAACCCCATCGCGTAGAGATAACTGCGGTGCGGCGCCCGTTCGGGGCCGACTGTGGTATGCCGGCTTGGCAACTTGTTTTTGTTGAACTTGCGTTTGGCTTTTTTCGCCGGCTTATTCGTGGCGCGCTTCGCGGCACCCGATCCGTCGGGCATGTCAGTCTCCTGTCGGTATAGTGTTGGGGCGGACAATAGTCCTGTCAGCGCATCCTGCATAGATTAGGATCAAGTTCTGGCGCGGTTTTAGGACAGATACCCTGCGTCCCGGTATGCCTGCAGCGCTCCTGGATGAAGGGGTGTGCCGCCGAACTCTATCGCGGCGGTGCCATCGGATTTCAATGGTTCGAATATGCTGTCGAGCCCTTCAAACAGCGGGTTGATTTCGGCCAATTCTTCGAGGTTTGCGAGCATGGTTGCTACGAACTGCCGGACGATCTCTGCATCGGTGCTTTCGTGTGCCGCAACGATATTGACGACGGCAAGCTGCTCCGTCTTCCGTTCAACACCCCTGAAAAAGCCTGACGGCATTGTCATCGGCCTGTAATAATCGACACAGTCGAGTATCGCCGCAAGATCGGGGGAATCGTATTCAAGCACGCAAACATCCATCCGTTCGCTGATTTCGCGCATCACGGCGTTGGGATACGGACATTGCCACTGCGCATCCACGTCGCCGGCCTCCAGCGCCTTGCCGCCGTCTTCGAAGGACAGATAGACCGGCGTGAAATCGTCAAATGAAATACCGAGGACGCCAAACATGGTGTGAATGTGTTGAACCATCCCGCTGCCTTCGGGCCCGATCGACACGCGTTTTCCGATGAGGTCCCGAACGTTTCCTAGCCCCGCATCAGCGCGGGCGATAAAAAACATCGCCCCGGAATTTGCTGGCGCAACCATTCGGATCCCGACCGGCCCTTCAAACGGCGCATCCCCACGATACGCACGGCCGATCCAATTTGAGGCCATGAAGCCGAACTCGATCAACCTAGAATCGAGCCGGCGCGCATTTTCGATGCTGGCCTGTTCTGCATCCAGAATATCGGAAGCGACCCCGCAATCGCGTTCAAGTAAGGTCGCAATGGCCTCTCCCTCGGTCCAGAAGGTTCCGCCTTTCTCGGAGGTTCCGATTCTTATCCGTGTCATTTTCTCTTTTTCTCCCTCTCCGTCTGTCACCGATCCACGCGGAAAGCGTTGAATTCTGACGCCAGAACCAGAATGGCGCCCACTATATAGAAAATGATCATCGACGAAATCACGACGCTGGGGCTTCCGTAAATCCCGGAATAGGACGCAAAGCTCTCAAGGTAGAAAGAAAAAAGTTTAATCGCGTCTGTCAACAGAAGGCACGCCGCGATACCGCCTGGAACAACATCCCAGAGCCGCGGGCAAGGGTCGGAAAAACGTGGAACAGCGAAATCGCGAACATCGAGAGATTCTCGACGCCCAACTGTATAGTCGCCTTAACTGGCCTGCCCCAGCAGATTGAACAGAAACACAATGAAGGGCAAAAGATTTATCGCCGCGATTTACACAAGGTAGCAGGTGGAGGCTAGGCCGCTATCTTCCATGAAACAGACGATCAGATCATAGGAGAACCGAAGTGCTGCCGGCAGCGAGCGGCTGATCGCTGACTGCGTCGGTAAGGACTTAAAGCGTCGAGAGCCGGTTCAGCGCTTCCGATAGCTTGTCGTGCGACTGCCTGTACTCGGCCGCCCTCTCGCGCTGTTCCTCGACGACTTCCGGCGGGGCTTTCGCAATGAAATTCATATTCTCCAGCTTTTTTTCGATTTTGCCGATTTCGCCTTCGACCTTGCTGATTTCTTTTTTCAGCCGGCTAGTCTCCTTTGAAATGTCGATTACGTCGCCCACGGCAAGCGCGGCAGTGGCTTCGTCCACCACCACCTGTACAGTGCCGGAGGACGGTACTTCTTCTACAAGCTCGACGCTGACAAGCCTCGCAAGGCGCCGGAGCAGCGTATCGTGCGTTTTAAGGCGTGCCTGTGTCGCATCCGACGTTCCAGCCACAGTCACGGCAAGTTCCGCTTTCGGCGGGACGTTCATTTCGGAGCGGACCGTCCGGATTGCGCCGATCATTCGGATCAGCCAAGCCATTTCTTCCTCCGCTTCCGGCGAACGCAGCGGGTCGCCGAGATCGGGCCAGCTGCTGTCTATTAATAAACCGTCTCGCCCCCGCTCCGGGGCAAGTTGTTCCCAGAGTTCCTCAGTTACGAACGGCATAATCGGATGGAGAAATTTCAGCAGTTGCTCGAGCACCCAAGACGTCGTCGCCCGGACTTCGGCCTGAGACCTCTCATCGCCGTTCTGCAGGATCGGTTTGGTGAATTCGAGATACCAGTCGCAGAACTGGTGCCAGGCGAATTGGTAGCCGACCTGTGCTGCGTCGTTAAAGCGATAGCCTTCCAGCGCCTGTGAAATATCCGCGCCGGCCCGGGCGGTTTCGCCGACGATCCACTTATTGACCGTGAGCCCGCACGCTGCAGGATCGAAATCGGTGACCGAGCTACATCCGTTAATCTGGGTGAACCGCGCAGCGTTCCAGATTTTCGTCACGAAGTTCCGGTATCCTTCTATACGACCCGCCGACAGCTTGATGTCTCTGCCCTGCGCGGCAAGCGCGGTTAGAGTGAAGCGCAACGCATCGGCGCCGTACTGGTCGATTAGCTCGAGCGGGTCCATGACGTTGCCCTTGCTCTTCGACATTTTCTGTCCATCCTCGTCGCGGACAAGCGCGTGGATGTATACGTCGCGGAACGGGACCACGCCGTCTCTGAAATGGAGCCCCATCATGATCATCCGGGCGACCCAGAAGAAAATGATATCGAACCCGGTGACCAGAACGCTGGTCGGATAGTGATGCGCAAGCTCGGGTGTTTCTTCTGGCCAGCCAAGAGTCGAAAACGGCCACAGCGCGGACGAGAACCATGTATCGAGCACGTCGGGATCGCGTTCCAGCTCGACGGGTTTGCCGTAATGCTCATCGGCCACGGCCTGAGCTTCTTCTTCCGTCATCTCCACGAAAATTTCTCCGTCGGGTCCGTACCAGGCCGGGATCTGATGCCCCCACCAAATCTGACGGGAAACGCACCACGGCTGAATGTTCCGCATCCATTCGAAATAGGTGTTTTCCCAGTGTTTGGGTACAAACCGGATGTCGCCTTTTTCAACCGCCTCTATCGCCGGTTTCGCAAGCGTCTCCGCATCCACGAACCATTGATCCGTGAGACGGGGTTCGATTACGACGCCGGATCGGTCGCCGTAAGGGACTGCCATCGGGTTGTCTTCGATCTTCTCGAGCAGTCCGAGGGAGTCCATTTCTTCGACGACCCTTTTCCGTGCGTCTTCTCTCGTCAGGCCCCTCAGGTGTTCTGGCACCTCCTCATTCAGCTTTGCGTCGATATCGAAGATGCTGATCATTGGAAGTTCGTGACGCTTGCCGACCTCAAAATCGTTGAAGTCGTGCGCCGGCGTTATTTTCACTGCTCCAGATCCTTTTTCGGGATCGGAATATTCGTCGGCAACGATCGGTATCGGACGGCCGACGATTGGCAGGACAACGTTCTTCCCGACCAGATCGGCATAGCGGTCGTCTTCCGGGTGAACCGCGACGGCGGTATCCCCCAGCATCGTCTCTGGCCGGGTGGTGGCGACGGTGATGAAACTGCCGTTGTCTCCCTCGACGGGATATTTGAAATACCAGAGGTTTCCGTTTATCTCGCGCTGTTCCACCTCAAGATCGGAAATAGCGGTGTGCAGCTTGGGATCCCAGTTCACCAAGCGTTTGTCACGATAAATCAGGCCTTCCTTGCGTAGGGTTACAAAGACCTTTCGGACGGCGGCAGACAGACCGTCATCCATAGTGAAGCGTTCGCGCTGCCAGTCGCAGGATGCACCAAGACGACGAAGTTGACCGATGATCGTGCCGCCGGACTCCGCTTTCCACTCCCAGACACGATCCATGAAAGCATCGCGACCAAGGTCATGGCGGGTCTTGCCGTCCTCGGCAAGCTGTCGCTCGACGACCATCTGGGTGGCGATACCGGCGTGGTCAGTGCCCGGCTGCCAAAGAACATCCCTCCCGCGCAGGCGTTCGAACCGCGCCAATATATCCTGCAGTGTATTGTTGAGCGCATGGCCCATGTGCAGGCTGCCGGTCACGTTCGGCGGCGGTATAACGATGGAGTACGAGGCGTTTGTGGCCTCTGCGCTGCGGGTATGCCCGCACCCAAACGATCCGTTTTCTTCCCATTGTGCGTAAATCCGTGCCTCGACGGCGTCGGGCTGATAGGTCTTTTGCATCGTTATCCCAAAGATAATTTGCCGCCGGCCGCACCAATGAGCCGACAATTCGTAACGTTGTCGAAGCTAGCGACAACGTGCTCGAATTCAAGGGCTTAATTTCTGATTGGATCGACGTCCGGTCTTTGGCGCCGCGGCCCAATTTAGCGCTGCGAAATTTCCTCCGCCTCTCGCGTGAGACGCTCGATTTCCCGGCTGACCAGCCGCTCAACTAGGGCCGGCAGGTTGTCGTCCAGCCATTCCCGGATCATCGGCCTCATAACCTCCTTGACGAGATCTTCGATAGTTCTTGCTCCGATACTGGGATCCACCGCGCGCCGATGGTTATTGACGGCGGCGGCAAGTCCCGAGAGCGCAGAGACCGATTCCATGCCCGGTATCTCGGAGACCAGTTTTTCGGCTGCGACCGCCTCGGCGGCAGCTTCGATAACAGGCTCCGGTTCAGGTTTTCCCTCGGCGTCGATCATTTCCAGCCCGACGTCTTCTTCCTCGACCGGTTCCTCGGATACTTCTTCGCCCGTCTTGAGATTCACCACGGTCCCGTCATCCTGAACCTCGTCCGTGAGCTCCAGCACCCCTTCTTCGTGCCCCGCTGGCGGTTCGGGTTCGGGTTTCAGCCCAGGTTGTTCCGCTGTGTCTTCTTCTCCGTCTTCCGAGATAATGCGCCGGATAGACGCGAGTATCTCTTCCATTGACGGTTCTTGTTCAGCGTTCGGGTCGCTCATAGAACGACTACCCCCAATTAGGACGAAAGGTTATCGATTAGTTGACGGTAAACGATAAACCAAAATTAAACAAAAATCTTTCTGTGTAGGCCCGCAAAATGGCGGTTATTTGCCGTCATCGGCGGTCAGACCCCACCATTTGCCCCGTACGCGGCGATAATGTGTCTCCGGATTGTATAAATCCACCGGCAAACTGAGTTTCGCAGCAGTAAGCTCGCCAACCGCCCGGCGCAGCTGGTAAGTCGCAACCAGTTCATCGCGCATCGACCGCGCGAGGCCAACCCGGGCATCCAGGAGTTCCTGTTCTGCATCGAGAACATCAAGCAATGTTCGAGATCCGACGTTGGCTTCTTCGCGAACGCCTTCAAGGGCGATCTCGGCCGCCTGCACCGCGGAACTTAAGGCCTGGATCTGGGCGCGGCCCGTTTCGAGAACCTGCCAAGCTTCCGTTGCGTCTTCGGTCGCGTCGCGAACCGCTTGGTTGAATTCGTCCCGGCGCTGCAACACCACCTGTTTGGCGGCACGAACCCTCGACGAAACGGACCCGGACGCGTAAAGCGGCATCGATATCTGGGCCGTTACCGACAATGTCTGCGCTTCACTGCGCCGCGTGGATGTTTCCTCACTGATCCGGGCAGAGCCGTTTAAAGTCAGCGTCGGCAGCAATTCGCCGGTTATTTCTTGAACATTATTTTGCGCCGCTTTTTCGATGAAACGGGTCTGGATAACGCCGAAATTACTGGATTTCGCGCGGTCTACGGATTCCTGCAGCGATGTCGGCAGATCGGTTAGCGGTTGCGCCGGTTCCAATAACTTCGGCAATTCGCCAACAGCGTTTTCGTATGCCGCCCGCGAATCCGTCAGGCTGCCTTCCGCTGAAATCCGGTCTGCGCGGGCACGGGAAAATCGCGATTCAGCCTGGGATACATCGGTGCGGGTTACTTCCCCAACACCAAACCGGTCTTTTGTCGCTTCGAGCTGACGTTGCAGGACCCGTTCGTTGTTCTTGTTGAGCTTTAGCACCGCCTGGTCCCTGACGACATCCGCATAGGCCGTCGCCGCGCTCAGCAATACCGATTGCTCGACAGAGGCCAGACGTGCGCGATCGGCCCTGACGTTGTTATCTGCTTCATTGGTTGCGGCAACGGTTCGCCCGCCGCGATAAAGATGCTGGGTCACCGTCAGGGTGCCAATCACAGGATCGGTTACCTCACCTTCTTTGTTGGCGGGCCCTGTAGTTGTACTGTCGGATCTTTTCCAGCCGTAGCTGCCGCTGACCTGCAGGGTAGGACGCCAATTGGACAACGCTTGGGTGACCCCTTCATCGGTTGCCCGTAGCCGGGCGCGCTCTGCCCGCAACGTCGGGTTTTCCTCATACGCCCTGACCAGGGTCTCTTCTAGTGTTTGGGACGATGCCCCTCCAGCGGGAAGAACGCCTGCGACGGCAATCGCCAGCGAAAAACATATTTTTGAGTAATTCATCAGAAAGAAAACCCTGCTTCGCGTTGAAGCTCGGGAAGCCCTGGAATATTGGCATCGAACAGAGACCTGTTCGACACGTGCCCGTTCTGCTTGGTCCAGAGCCGAGCCGAACCGACACCGGATTTGCCAACCGTAACTGCACATAGCCGTCCGCCTTCGGCCAGCTGTTCGAACAGCGTGTCCGGCACGTCACTACAGGCACCGTTCACAATTATCACGTCGTACGGTGCCTGATCTGGCCAGCCGTATTCAATGGGTCCCTGCTCTACCACCACGTTATCCATCCCAAGTTCCATCATCAGTTCCGATGATTTTCGAACCAAATCGGAATTGCACTCAACCGCAACGACTGCGCGCGCGATCCGGCTAAGCACCGCCGCCGAATATCCCGACCCGCTCGCGACATCGAGTACCACGTCGTCGGCATCGATTTCAGTCGTCTGGATCATGCGCGCCAGTATCATGGGTTCGACCATGCACCTTCCGGCACCGAGCGGAATGTCCTCGTCGATATAGGCCAGTGCCGAACGGTCGTCCGGTGTGAAATTCTCCCTCGGGATCTCGCCCATTGCCGCGAGGATACGGTCGTCCGTGACCTTGTTGGTCCGAAGCTGGGTATCCACCATTGTCTGCCTGAGGCTCTCAAAATCTGGCATCTGCCAATATTCGCTTCCTGGTTTAACCCTGTCACTCCGAGCGATAATTCTCGCACGAATCTTGTTACCTGCGGGCAAATTGTACGTCGAAGGCTATAAGCGCGTTAAGTATAATACCCCGTGTGTGGCGGCAACTACATTTCCAAGTGAGAATCCGGATGTTGACCGGCATTGGTACCGCGCTTATATAGCCCGCCTTGTCCCCTCAAGGCCCGGTGGGAGAGAGGCTATCCAGCGGATTGCAAATCCGTGTACAGCGGTTCGAATCCGCTCCGGGCCTCCAATACCTGTCAGCGATCCCTTATTTTCTGGGATTTAGTTGCGGGGTAGGATACTTTTTCAGCAACAGGTAGGACACTTTTGTTTTCGAGACGTTCTAGTCCACTCGTTGCTATATCTCTTTTATTCGCCTATTCGGGTTAATAGCTCCTCAGCTTCGAGAATATCTAGCCAAACGCCGATTGTAATATCGCCGTTCTGAAATATTACATTTTAAAAGGTCGTAACCTTCATAGCTTGGGGCTCAAGTAAGAGAAAACCCCGGAGTATTGTGATGGTCGCACCCATACTCACGCGCCTTTCTCAAATTTTTCCTCTCTAGCGTCCTTCACCTTTCCTGCCGCTTATTCAGAGGAATTCGGTCTGCCACGAAATACCGCAGCCACCAAATATCACGTCTTATGTCTATCGAAATACCGGAGAACCCGTTCAATAACGCCATCCAGGAGCAACCGGTTCTTTCCCGCACCACCCGTATTAGTAAAGCATTTTTGCCGAATAGAAGCGCGTGTGGCTGGAGTCCCATCTGCAAATTCGAACCTGTCTTTTTTCCGGATGACCGGGTTGAAGCGGCATCCGTTCACAGCCTTCCCCTCAACAATACGGCCATCTGTGCTGAAAAAGTGATTGGCGCCTTCTATAATAGTCAATTCAATACTCACGCCCGCAGATTTAAGTAGTCGTGCGAAATACTGGCATGGTTCGATATGATAATGGCTTTCCGAGCCTTTGATCATCAAAACGGGGAATGGAACTTTCGCGGGTTCTGGAATTATGTTGCAACCGGGTTCGGCAGCTGCAACGGCGCGCCAAGGAAGAAATTTAAAATCCGTCCTAATATCAACTGACTTATTTACCTGCCCTGCACCGTAACTAAATCCGGTGTAGAAGAAGTTGTTGGGATCGAAGCGTTGGTCCTTGGCTAAGATTTCTTTTAGATCCAGAGCATAATTATGAGCGTTCGGAAATTTCCCTTTATCTTGCGGATTGAGAGAGGTTTTATAGAACGCATCAAGAGCGGCAACTGCGAAACCCCGTTTCGTCCCCTCCCGCATCAGACGCGAAGAATATTCATCTGTTCGACCCACTCCGCCGGGGAAAATAACACCATCCCGGTTGCTACCATGTTGAGTGATAATTAGAGGTAGCTTGTCTTTTGGGCCAAAAGGCGTGGCAATCATTGCCACAACGGATTTTTCTTGACCTCGGCTTGCACTGGAAAACACCAACGTTTCGCTTTTGTAGGCTGGTTTTTCAATCGGGGACGTAACGCACGCTGAAACACTCATCAGTGAGGTCAATGTCGTCGATAACAAAATGAAACGATGCATTTTTATCCCCTTTTGCACGTTTGTAAAAATAGCGCTATTTCGAATTTCCCTTCACGCGCCTCTCTCCCGCTATTCAGCGGCACAGATTAGGCAGAATTTTCGGCCTATACCATTAACGTTCTGGTTTGGGTCAGTTGTAAATTTTATATCATTGCAGTGGCCGATCCCGTCCAGACTAACCGCGAGGGGTAAGGTCGAATGCGCTAACGGCTGAACGATTTCTATATCCGCTTCAATGGAGAACTTCTGCATCGTTCCCTGGAGGATGTCGCCCTAATGTTTGTTGCCCCATTCAGCTGCTTCGATGTACTCGCGCTCGCCGTAATAAACGCCGCCATTATCGACAGCATTGAACGCTCGCTTGAGACAATCATTCGGCGTCTGGTACGGGCTCATGCCAGCTAGGGTAGCAATCATCGAACCGCTTGCCTGGTAATCGGGCGTTAGCTTACCCTGCGCTTCGCCGCTAATGGGTGAACCTCACCAAAGGCGATCAGGGTGGACAGGAAAAGACCGATGCCGGATAGCAGTATTGCCAGCTCGGCAAAGCGTTCGAACCAAAACCTCATAGTTCAATCTCCGCGAGATCACTAACAGGATTCGGTGTCTTTCTCTATGCTAACCCATTGAAATGGGCTACTTGAAGGGACCCGCTCCGGGCTGCAACATTTTTCCCCAAAAGAGTGGATCATCACACCCATGAAACAACGGGGCCCCTGGGATCTTCATTTCCTCATAAGGCTGCGAGAGAAAAACTCTTTGGTCGGCGGTGTTTTTTTCGCGATCGGCGTTCTGTTTTTTGGCTATCTTTTTATCGTAATACTTGCCTAAGCATCCCATTGGATATCTAGCCTAGGCGGGTGCCGCTGTGAAAATAAATTATCCGACCAGTGCAAGTAGAAGAAATATCGGATCGCGCATCGGTACCCCCGGTATTTTAACCCGACCTTGAGACGAATTCTTTTAAGCAGCAGAGTCTACAACAAGCTGACGGATGGGCTATTCAATTTTCTGGGAGCTTCTTGTTCTGTGTCACGTTGTCCGTATTGTAGTCAGGAGAGACAATGCAACACGGGAATTGCGACGTGGCGAATCCATTCGAGACTAACCTAGAGAAGAACCCGGCGAACTTTCAGTCGTTGACGCCGCTGAGCTTTATCGAACGCACTGCCGCCACATATCCCGACCGCACTGCGGTGATCCACGGAAATATTCGGAGAACCTGGGCCGAGACCTATATGCGATCACGGCGTCTAGCCAGCGCTTTGGAAAGGCATGGACTTAAACCCGGCGAGACCGTCGCGGCAATGCTGCCAAACGTACCGGCGATGGTGGAAGCGCATTTCGGCGTGTCGATGATGGGAGGCGTTCTGAACGCCCTGAACATCCGCCTGGATAACGATGCGATCGCGTTCATCCTGCAGCATGGCGAGGCCAAAGTCTTACTTACCGATCGTGAATTTTCGGAGACGATCAAAAGCACGCTGGCCCAATTGGACGACAAACCCTTTGTAATTGACGTCGACGACGTCACCTACGAAGGCGGCGAGTTGCTGGGTGAGGTCGAATATGAGGATTTCATCGCCGCTGGTGATCCGGAATACGACTGGGCATGGCCCACCGACGAATGGAACGCCTGTTCGCTGAACTACACGTCTGGAACGACCGGCAATCCGAAGGGTGTCGTTTATCATCATCGCGGTGCGTTTTTGAACGCCATCGGCAACGCGCTGGTCTGGGCAATGCCTCCTCACCCGATTTACTTGTGGACCCTCCCGATGTTTCATTGCAACGGCTGGTGTTTCCCATGGACGGTAGCGGCCTTTGCCGGAACCAATGTCTGCCTGCGTCGTGTCGAAGCGGAACCGATTTTCGACGCCATCTCTGAGCACGGCGTCACCCATTTCTGCGGTGCGCCGATTGTGCTCAACATGATCGCAAATGCGCCAGACAGTCAGAAAAAGCCATTCGATCACAACGTCGAAGCGATGACCGCTGGCGCCGCCCCGCCCGCCGCGGTGATCGAGTCCATGGAAAGCCAAGGCTTCAATGTCACCCACGTGTACGGACTGACGGAAACGTATGGGCCATCGGTGGTCAGTGCATGGAAAGGTGAATGGGGCGATCGGCCAATCGCTGACCGGGCGGCGCTGAAAGCGCGACAGGGGGTGCGTTATCACGTCCTGGAGGCGCTGATGGTCGGCGACCCCGAAACCATGGAACCGGTCCCGCAGGACGGTGAAACCATGGGCGAGATTTTCATGCGTGGAAACGACGTGATGAAAGGCTATCTCAAGAATCCGAAGGCAACTGAAGAAGCGTTTGCCGGCGGTTGGTTTCATTCCGGCGATCTCGGCGTCTGGCATGAAGACGGCTATATCGAACTAAAAGACCGCTCCAAGGACATCATCATTTCCGGCGGCGAGAATATTTCTTCGATCGAGGTTGAAGGTATATTGTACAAGCACCCCAAAGTTCTCGAAGCCGCTGTCGCCGCTAGGCCGGATACGAAATGGGGCGAGAGTCCCTGTGCTTTCGTGACGCTGAGGGAAGGCGAGGACGCGACTGACAAAGAGATATTTGAGTTCTGCCGCGAGAACATGGCGCGGTTCAAAGTACCACGTACGGTTGTTTTCGGTCCCCTACCGAAAACCTCAACCGGCAAGATACAAAAGTTTATCCTCCGAGAACGGGCGAAAGAACTGGGCGAGCGGGACGAAGGATAGGGGAAATGTGGGAAACACCCGAACTTCCCTTTCCCGTCGAATCGCGCGCACGGATCGCGGAAATCAGCAAGCAGGGCCGTCGGCGCGCCATCGAGCAGGCAAAACGGTCACGTTTTTTTGCCGGCAAGCTCGACCACATCAATCTCGATCATCTGCATGAACCGGAAGAATGGGCAAAGGTACCGATACTGACAAAGGACGAGCTCCGCGCCATTCCTGCTGAGGATTTTCATGACGTTTTTTGCGTCGGACCGCGCAACGAAGTTATCGAGTTCTGGCGATCCGGCGGCTCGACAGGACAACCGCTGTTTTATCCTCGGTCGTTCAACGATCTGCGTCTCGCCCGGGAAGGATTCAGACGGGCATGGGAAGCCGCCGGCATAAAGAAAGGCGACCTTGCGCATGTCTCGTTTCCGCTGGGCATACATCCGGTTGGTCAGGTCTATTGCCGGACCGCCCAGCAGATGGGTGTCGGCGTGAACTGGTGCGGCGCCGGGAATTCAACACCATCGGAAGTACAGGTAGACCTAATCCGGACCCTAAAACCGACCGTGTTCTGCGGGATGGCCAGCTACGGCTTACAGCTGGCCCAGGTGGCTGAACGGATGGGCTTCGATCTCGCAAATAGTTCGGTTAAAACCTTTTTGACAGCCGCCGAGCCTGTTTCCCCCGGAAAACGGGAACGCATCGAGGCGTTATGGGGCGCGGAACTCTACGATCAGTTCGGCTGCACAGAAGGATCGTTCATGGCGAGCGAGTCCAGTTATCATGACGGCATGCATTACTGGACTGATATGTTCGATCTTGAAGTCGTTGATGAAAACACCGGTGAGCCGGTCGCGGAGGGCGAAAACGGCATTCTGGTATTCACACCGTTTTGGAACGTAGAGATGACGCCGTTCCTTCGTTGGGAAACGGGCGACTATGTATCGTATATCGAGAGGGGTGCGACGGACGGCCCGCTATCCGTCTATCCCATGATCCGCCACGCGGCGCGCACGTCCGGATTTTTCAAGGTTCGGGGCGTGAATATAAATCATGCCGATTTCGAGGACTTTATGCTGCGGCAGCTGGCGATCAATGATTTCAAGGTCGAAGTCGCCGAAACAGAGACCCTCGACAGCATGACGATTTCGATCGAGCTCGGCACTGACGCTTTCCCTGAAGAAACAATCGATGTGCTGAAGAAGCAGGTTCGCCAGATATTCGAAGTATCTGCAGAAGTCGAAATGCTCATCCCCGGCACGCTCGAACAGGAATTTCAGTTACAGGTGAAACAGCAACGCTTTATCGACAAGCGTGGCTAGGTCGTTGCAGGAACCAGACATTTGAACAAGTCAGCTACCGCTCCCGGCGTCTTCGTTATCGGAGCGGTCCTTACCCTTCTGGTTGCGGCCAATCCGGTCAGTACGGACACGCTGGCGCCGGGTGTCCCGGCGCTCCGGGATTTCTTCGGGGTCAGCACCAGCAGCGCTAATCTGGTGTTCAGCACCTATGTCTTCGCCTTCGGTTTTATGCAGCTCGTCTACGGCCCAATCGCCGACCGCTTCGGACGACGCCCCGTTCTGTTGATCGCGATGAGCCTATATTGCGTAGCAACAGTCCTTTGTGCCTTCGCTCCGACGTTCGAAACCCTTCTGTGCGCGCGAGCGCTGCAGGGGGCAGCTGCAGCCGCTGCCCCGGCTCTCGCTCGGGCAGTCATCCGCGATTTATACGGCGTGGACGGTTCGCGGAAGGTAATGAGCTACGTGATGTCGGCTTTCGGAATATTCGCCATCGGAGCGCCCGCTATCGGGGGTATCCTAGTTGCATGGAAGGGCTGGCAGGCATCTTTTTTCTTTTGCGCCGTTTATGCACTCGTGACGATCGCTGCGGTATTTGTCTACCTTAAGGAAACCCGGCCGGAGAGCGCCCCCACATCCTTTAAACTGTCCACAACGTTTGCACTTTACGTGCGGCTAACACCCAATCCACAGTTTGCGCTGAACTGCATTACGAACCTATTGATGTATTCCGCCATGTTCGTCTGGCTGTCCGGCAGCATGCTGGTCATCGTCGACGGGTACGGCATTCGCCCTGATATCGGAGGCCTTTTGTTCGCCTTCGGATCCGCCGGTTTTATGGCTGGGGCAGCCTTCGCAGGGCGACTGGGTACCCGTATCGGACCACACAAGCTCATTATCTCGGGTAGCGCCATCGCTATCGTCGCAGCGGCTATGATCCTGTTGTTAGGATACATGCAAATCCGGACCGGGCTTGCGGTGGCCTTACCCGCACTGGTGTGGATGTTCGGTCACGGTCTTCATTACCCGCAATCGATGGCGGCCGCAGTCGCACCGTTTCCGGAAAATGCAGGCGCGGCATCGTCACTGATCGGGTTCTATCAGACCACGGCCGGCGCTATTGCAGCGGTTGCGATAGGGGCGCTTCATGACGGCTCGGCGATCCCTTTTGGCGGACTGATGTTAGGACTGAGCATTGCAGCCCTCTTCGCCTATGCGCCGTTTTATCGCCGCTTTCTTTGACACCGCAGCCATGTCCTTTAATTGACCCAAAAATGCCGGCGTAGCCATTGGCCTCGCACTGCAGGGGAACGCTTTCGAACGTGGCCGCCGGTGTGATGCTGATAATTTTTGGGCCCTTCGGCGCCTGTGATTTCATCGAGGGCGGTGGCTATTCGGCGGGGTAGTCAACTTGGAACTGTTTACGACAGAAATTACAACCGCCGAAGGTATTTTCATCGTTGCGCCAAATAGCCAGCTCGGGGTCGGGGCGCCAACCAATTTCAGCCGCACTTCGACGCCCCATGACCAAATGGTCCTCGCGATCGGATACAGTGATAGCATCAATCCTGTTATCGAAACGGGCAAAAGGTCTTCGATAAATAACCGTTAAGCCTGAGAGACCCGGGGTCCTATTACGTAGTGGGTGAAATGGCGGCCAGTTGGGCGAACATATGCGTTCGTGTTTGGGGAAATACGGAAGATAATTGGACCGTCTTCGTCAAACTGAACAAAGCGCTGAAGGAGGCCGGTGACGACGCCAACATATTGATCCCCTTCCCTCAACACCGGGTCCATATCGAAAGCGATGTAATCTCCAAGTAGCATGACCTGGTTGCCGTGCTTCGTTAACAGGCGGATGCCGCAGCGCTCCGATTAACAAAATCGCAATATCTATTGCGCAAATTTGTCGCTAAGGGGTGGAAACACAGATCGTCCGATGTTATATGCCGTCACCGCAATGATCCTCGGTAGCTCAGTTGGTAGAGCAAGCGGCTGTTAACCGCTGGGTCGGGGGTTCGAGTCCCTCCCGGGGAGCCACTCCCTTCACCCATCCCTCGTTTTCTGGGATTAATCGGAAGGGTGTACCATTTTGCTGGGGGCGAGTGTACCAGATACGTTTCTAATGCGTTCCAGTCCACTCGCCCCTAGTTTTCTCTAATTCGCTTGGTTGGTGCAATTTTATATTGCCAGCGTGAACCCCCGGCGACATTTACCTCCAGCAAAGTGGTCGCCTCTGTTGTAATCACTAAGGCTGGCAAAAGGCCTAATGTATTAGCTCACGCCGAGGTATCCGGGGCTTTCAGTGTCAGCGTTCTCTTTTAAACAGAGTTTTCCTTAAAGAACGTGAATGAATAATTATTATTCTGCTGCTTCGGTATTCATGAGTGCATCTGTTACTTTTTCCGCCGACACAAGCATTTGCTCGCCTTCGGCACCCCTCAGTACTCCCTTTGGTTCCTCGCCCCGTCGTACCGCGTCAATCCCTTCCATGACCATCTTCCTAAGCAGTATGATGCCCCGATCGGTAACACCAAGCCGCTCAATCGTCCGGTCCACCGGCCGCCCTTGGGTTACGATCGCGCGATAGTCTTGCTCGAACAATGTCTGAACTTGACCAGCGGCTGGAAACTCCATTCCTTCGGGTAGTTCTGGTGATTTTCCGTTCACTTCGGGCACGTGTGTAACGTGAAATAGTAATGTGTGATTATCATCAACAGGGGTCCGAAATATCGCTGAATATCTTGGCCAGTTAAACTTTCCACCCGGCCAAGGTTGGTTCAGAAGGATCGTAGTTGGAAAACGGAGGTAATTAGTGCGTCCGTAATCTCCTCGTATTTGCACAGTTTGGATCCCGAAGTCGTCCGGATGCCAGTCGACCTCGGGTATCTGGCTCCACACGTCGGCCCGTGTCGATCCCTCGCCGTGAAGAATGCCGGTATGAACTTGGTCGACGGAGTTCTCTACTATCTGTAGCCAATTAGCCGGCCATAAACAGAAATTTTCTACAATCCGTACCCCGCCCCGCGCAGCAATCACGTCAATCTGAGGAAGCATCGGAGCTTCGCCACTACCCATATAGGTCCAGATTAGGCCACCTTGCTCCCTAACGGGATATGCCTTGATCGTCACCTTATTCTTAAAGTTACTGTTTTTCGGTTCCCCGGGCATGGCGAGACATTCGCCGGCATTATCAAAAGTCCAACCGTGATAGGGGCAAGCCAGACCCCTTTCGCGCGGCCGGCCATACTCCAGTGAACTATTACGGTGAGGGCAATTGATATCCATTAAACCTAGGTCGCCTGAGAGGTCACGGTACAAAACGAGATCCTCACCAAGTATGCGCACCGCGAGAGGGTTTCCCTCAAACGTGGCGGCTTTTTGACCGAAAGAAGTAGCTGTACCCGGTCGATCATTATAAAGAAAAGGCTCATCAAGCTGAAGTTGTGCAGTGGGACCAACCGGATTGTCCGACAGTGCTATCGGAAACCAGAATGAACGTAGCCAACGTCCACAATCGCTGTCTGGACCGACTTTAGTAAGAATATCGTTTTCTTCAGCTGAAAGCATTTGTTTGGTCTCCCCAGGGCGGTCAACACACTCGCCCAGCATTCCATGTATCATCATACAATATGGATGTGGGGTATCAATATTTTGTATGTGAAGTATTATTATGGCGTCTTATCGCAGGCGCCCGGTCAAACTGATTGAACATACAAAAGCTCGCCGGAGCAGAACCGGCCAATATTCAACCCATTGGACGCGCGGTTCAGGGAATTGTTGGGTGTTTGATAAGGTCTTATACTAATCAATCAGTTGTACACTGAGCTAATTGCACAGTAGTGCATGTGAGCTTGCCGTGTGCCACGTCTTTCAGGGATGCACCCCCCCAAAGCCAATAAGATCGAAAACAGTAGGCCAATCTCCATAAGCGGAATTGCCAGCTTGGCGGCTCCCTCAAACCAGCACCTCATAGCTCAATCTCCGCGAGATTGATGAAGGGATCGATGGCACACCCTCAGCTAACCCATTGTTTTGGGCTAGTTTTGGCATCCCCTCCCGAGGAGCCACCCCCCTTCACCGATCCCTAGATTTCTGAGATTAATCGGAGGGGTGTACCATTTTGCTGGGGGCGGGTGCTCTAGATACGTTTCTAATACGCTCTAGTCCACTCGTCTCCAGTTTCGTTTTATTCGCCTCGGCCTTGTAAACGTCAGCTTGTTTATCGGTACTCCAGCCAAATGTAGCAGCGATTGATTTTCTGCACCGGCGAACCCTGACCCTTAAATTGCCGTGACGATTAAAATCAATCTTGAGATATTTCAGCTTTGTCGCCTAGAGCGCGGCAATTATCTCGGCTACGTCGTTCGACTTTTCTTTATTTGATTTTGTCATGGTCCCGACCGAAGGCATTTCTATCCGCCGCGGTTTGCGTAAGAGCACATTCAGTGGTCGTTGCAGGTAATACTTCATTGGTTGTAAAATCTGCTATTCATCCGTGAAAGGAAGCACAATGCAACTCAAACATTTGTTCGGCGCACTGGTGTGTCTTCTCGTCTTTTCCGCAGTTCCAGTGGGTCAGAGTGCAAACGCTTTCAATCTGAAAAAAATGATGGAAACGGTGGCACCGCCGCAATCTTCTGGTGACAGCGAAACTGACAAAGAACTCAATGATCTCAAAAATAAGGAGGACGCGAAGGGGTCCGGCCTTGGTGGCCTTTTTGGTGGGAAAAACCCCGGAGGTCCCTTAGGTGGTAGCGGAAAGCCTGGAGGAATGTTAGGTGGCGGCGACAAAGCCTCGCCGGGTAATTCTGACTCCTATCAAGGCTCCGGTACGTTGAGGCTTGCTTGTGAAGGCTCGAAAAAGACATCGGCGCTTTACGGCAAAGCCTCAAAGTCCTCGCTTAATCAATGGTCTGACAGGGTTCTGCAAGATATTGGTGTAACCCCGGGAACGGCCGGTAGATCCAACACACTTGCGATTATGAACCCCCCTATTCCCGAGTTTGATGGGCTTCAATGGGCGGACAACGTAGGTTTCTACGCCGGCTCATTTCTCTCAAAAAAAATTAAATTTGAAATAGAACTCTGGGTCAAAGAACCGAAAGAGCGGCTGCGCATTGCCGGCAGACTTAGAAAAGCCGCGAATGATAGCGATTTAGATAGTGAAGTTAGGGCCGACGCAAAATTTGGCTATGCATTAGCATTGGCGCACTTCGCAGGCGAACTTAAAAGCAAAGACACGGTTGAAGCATACCTAAAATCAGCTTGGAATGAGGAATCGATTGGCGCCCTTTATGTACGAGGCCTCAGAATTTACAAAGGCTTGAGTTACCCTAAGGATGTGAATGGTGCCTCAAACTTCGTCTTCGCTGCCTACCGAAGGGTTAACGAAATTATTGAAAAAGCAGAGGAAGACGGCGAGCAACCACCAGACTTGTGGGATGAGCCCGAAAAGCTGTGGACACTTTTTGCAACGGATCCAGCGTACAAGGACCACAAGCGGTACCAGTCACTAGCTGTTCAGGCGGCGCAGATGCGCGCCGCTTTTCAAAAACAAATCGACAAAGGCGCCAAAGGCGCTCTTCAGAAGAAAATTAAACGCCTTGCCACCATCAGACAAAACTCACAAATTATGGTCGCAAAAGCCTTTGATTACGGAAAAAAGCTGGCTGAAAAAAACCGGTCGCTTGAGGACCTGCGAAATAAAGCGGACGGTAACGCTCAAGTGGTGAATAAAGTAATATCAATGGAAGATAACGTAGCCGAAGAACTCAATAATCATATCGCAAACAATAATAAAGAATTAGGGCCAGAGGGTCTGAAGTTAGCAACAAAAGCGAAGCAGGGAGCAGTTTATGTGGCAACCGAGGCTTTTAAAATGGCAACAAACACATTGGCACTCGCGCCCGGCTCCGGCAGACTCCTTGGAGGAGTAGTAGCTGGCCTAAAGGCGGCTGAGAGAACTAGAAGTCTGTCCTGCCAACTTAACAAGGCGATTGATACTTACACTGCAAAGAAAAAAATCAAGCTGGAAGCAAAACCGCTCAAAAGCAACGATATACCGGCGGACTTAATTGACCCAGAACAAAAAGCTGATTAACGGCGGTTACGGAAGTCTCCCAGACGCCGTAAATCTGTTTAGACGTTGGGTAGTATATGGATTGAGGTTCACCGATCGGTCAGCAACGCTTCTCTGAATGCCTTGGCCTCTCTTTCAAACCTCGCAAAATCTTTTGTGTACACTCTCGTCAAAAATTCCCTTGCCTCATAACGATTACGCTGTCCCTCGGTCAGGCTAGACAAATCTCTGTTTTTAGCGATTGCAAGGAAAAACCAGTCAAGCAACCGCTGTTGCATGTCTAACACCCAGTACCAATCGTTATCAAAAACACCGGTGGTCATTTCCTGTGACATTGCGAGAAGGTTCTGCTTTAGAATGAACTCGCCGATGAGTTCTGCAGATTGTTCTATCGTGCCGCTATCATCAAACGTCCTTTTGTAGCGACCGGCTTGTATTTCATAAACCATGACGCATTTTTTTAGATAGACATCCTTATAGCCTTCTTGCTTCTGGTTAGTGAACCTTACACCTTTGACAATCACCCGTATGTCGAGGTCAATCTTCCCGAGATTGAGGAGCTTTTGCGTGACCATTTGGTCTTTTTGACTGAGCATTCCCCAATCTCGCACGACCACTCCCAGCGATACGTTCGGGGTAAACGGCTGGATACCAATCCCGAAATGTTCAGAGATAGCCGTTGTGGCGGCGTTTCCGAGCAGAAACTTGAAATCTTTGTCAGCAGTTTTTTGGTCGATAGCGGCCGATTGGGGGTGTGCCTTTCCAATCCATTTTTTTGCGCCCGATGTGGAGAGGATTTTCGTAACCCTGACGTTTGCTTTTTTCAGGTTGTCGAAGTCGATTGAGGAAAGGACGCGCTGCAATTCTCCGGGAACACGGCGAGAACCGGCTTTTTTGTCGTCCCCTCCAGATAATGACCTCCACATTTTACTTTTGAGGTCTTCTTTGATCTGTATTGGGGTTCTCTTGCCAGCCTCCTTACCAATCGAAAGGATCCTGATCGGGTAGGATTGGACAATTTCAAAATCCTTTACGTCTACAACCAGCAGATAGCTTTGCACCTCGTAGACCATAAACGTGACGTCTTTTGGTGGCGGGTAATAATTAGTTGCGATGGTTCGATCCGACGTGATCCCCAATATTACAGCCAGGTCGGTTTTAAAAACCTCATCTCCCGCAAAGGCTTTTTCATTTGTCCACACCAATTTGTGTTGTCTGGATTTTCCGACGGCTGCTCCCCATGTCCCGGGGAGCTTCGAATATAGAAAAAACTTTTTTTTGTTGTCTTTAAAATGAGGCGCCAGGTTGGGAAAGCTTCGGTCAATGGCCTCGCAATTAAGGTCTTTGCCCGTCGCACAGTCTTGAATAAAATTTACTCCAGTCCAAATGATGCTCTTCTGCGGAGCGGCAAATGCGGGAATGGGCGAGTTCGCAATCAGCCCGAGGCCGGATGCGGCGGCAATCGCTCCAAAATCCCGTCGGGAAATTCTATTATTCGATGACACTTTACAATTCCTCTCGGAGTTCAGAACTGGCGGTTTGCGGACCCTGGTTCAGGGTCAAGCGACAATTTTGAGTAAAAAAATGCGTTCAAATCAAAGTCTCCCTAATCCCCTCGCATCCCGCAAGACACTTCGATACTCTGTCAATTATCAGAGCTTAAAAAGGGGACAACCATGTTTGCTTTAGTCGCAAAAATCTTGCCATTGATCTCAAGATATCTGGTCGTCCTGGTGTTCATTGCCTCGTTTGTAGGAGCCCAGAGCGACGCCAACGCTAATTGCGTCAATGGAACCGCAAGTATTTCGGTTTATGGCCTAGATGAAGGCGACGAACCCGACAACGCCGATATAAAAAAGGCGAAAGCCAAGTCCATGATGGCCGCCTGGACGGCATTTGCCGAAAAAATGGAGGTACCGCTCTTAAGGGCCTATATGCAGAACAAAGATAAGGTATTGGGTGAACTGAACTTCTACGTTAGAGAAAATTTCAGCTACAAATACGACCCCGACAGTGAAAAAATCATCGCCAAAAACTGTATTACCGTTGACATGGATCGGCTTAAGGCAAGCCTCAATATAAAGGATAAACCGGAACCAATTGCCTCTGGCGAGGGAAGTGTCTTCGTTACTCTTTTTGTTGCTCGACAGGCGGTTTCTGAGAAGGTTTTCGACGCGACACGCACGAGTTCCGCATCAGCGACAGCTGGCCTTCAAACTTCGGCGGCAGCAAAATCAAAGTCAAAATCTGCCGCAAAAGAGCAGTCGATGGCGTCAGGCGGTAAAGCCATCTCAATGACAAAACAGAAATCAAAATCGAAATCAAAGACGAGCGCTTCGGTTACCTCGACAGCGAATTCAGAATCCAGCGGCAGTACCCTTCGTCGCTCTAATGAAACCCGCTACAAATTGATTAGTGCGAGTGCAGCAAACGGCGCCCTCTCGCAACCGCTCTCCAAGGCCGGATATGAGGCCGCAGAATATGCAGACGTCGAGGGTGAATGTGATGGCCCGCAGATGGCAGCGATTGCCCAAACCTTTACCGAGGAAGAAGAGCTCACATCCAAACAACGGCGAGGCGCGATTAAGGCGTCACGTCGATGTGAGGCAAAATACTTTGCCATTGGAACGATGACGGCTGACGTGGCGCGGACACATCAGAGCGGAATGAAAATGGTGATCGTCCGCGTTCAGGGAACTGTTTACGACATAAGCCGCCGTTTGCCGAGAAAGGTCGCAACAATTCCGCCGAAGCAATATCCGGGGCTGGCCCCGAATGAGGATGCGGCCAGGACTAACGCATTAACACTTGCAGGAAAAAAAGCTGGTGAAGTAATAACAGCCACCATGAGGGAAAAAGGCCTGCGATAAAACATGGTCTTACAAGGTTGCGGATATTTTGGTGATCGTCAGAGGAAACGCTTGGTGATTGCTGGTGTAAAATGTTCAGTGGTTGGGCTACTATTTGTGGCCTTTGCCTGTCTTTTGCCGGCCGCGGGTGAGGCACGGGTCGGTTCAGAGACTGTCGAAGTTACCGGTCATGGGACAACAATTAATCAGGCGATCAATCGTGCGCTGGTAAGCGCGATTACGCAGGTTAATGGCGCAGCGATCGCCAGCCGCGCTCGAAGCGCTCTCGACGTAAGATCCAGCACAATGGATGGCCAAAAGGTCTCGCAAAGCAAAAAATCTTTTCAGGAAGAAATTGCGAAGAAAACAAAGGGGATTGTTAAGCGTTACGAGATCCTGTCTCAGGGAAGGCGTCAGGGGTCTGAACTCTACCGCGTAACGCTGAGCGTGACTGTCGCCACTTTTCGTAAGTCACCTCAGTTAAAAAGACTAAGGATGGCAGTTGTCCCCTTCAGGATGGACAATTCGTTGAACGGGTCCAAGATCGCCGTAAGGTTTGAGGAGACATTCCGCCGCGGCCTTGAAAACTATCTGACGCAAACGCGGCGCTTCGCGATGCTCGACCGAAGTTTCATTAAAGAACAGAACGATGAGTTTTCGTTTCTTCTGGGTAAGGATGGTACGCATAAAGCTCGTTCAAAAGCCTTGGATATTTCACCCCGAAAACAGCGATATGCATTTGTTGTTGGAATGGGGGCCTATCAAAAAAATACAGCATTCAAGTCGACAATTAATAGCGCTTTATTGGTAGCCAAAAAGCTGCGCACCCTTGGATTCAAAGTACAATTGGAAACAGACTTGAACTTTGGTGAGTTCATTGAAGCACTGAAAAAATTTAAAAAAACGTTATTGACCGCTCCAAGCGACTCGACATCTTTGTTTTTCTTTTCCGGCCATGGCGCAAGTATAAATTCTTCAAATGCGCTTTATACGATCGATGAGGTGGCAGTTCCTTTGCCGCTCATTTTTGACAGTTTTTTAACAAATTATAAGGGTGTTAAAATTGTCCTTATCGATGCATGCAGAAGTGGGAATAGGCTGCAAAACACTCGGGCCTTTGACCCACCTAGACCGAGAGATAATACCTTCATTAGTTTTTCGACTGCCCCCGGCACTGTCGCCTATGCGGGGGAGTTTGGTTCCGAAGGTTTGACAGTTTACTCCGCCTCGCTAACAAAATTTCTGGGAAAGCCGGGCCAGAGCATCGAAACTCTTTTCAAAAGTGTTCGCAGCCATGCCCAGAAACTAAGTAATGGCAAGCAGATCCCTTGGGAGAATTCCTCTCTCGTAGGCGATTTCTACTTTAACGGTGAAAACGGAGACACGACTGAGCCGAAAAAGCATAGCACCTTATCGGGTAGGAATTTTGCAGGCGGCACAGCTACAGAAGAGTTAGCAAGGATTGGAAATAGGGTGGGAACCGACTATCTCGTGACCGGGATTGTCGAGAAGGCATACTCCAATTCCAAAAAATTCAAAATGAAGACAACCGGTCAGGTAATCACGACACCCCAGATCGGAGCCAGAGTTACCTATCGAATTCTCGACGTTGCAAGCACACAGGTTAAATTTGCTGCAACTGCAAAAATCCATCGTGAAAGTGGAAAAATTAGTAATGTCGCCGATGGAATTGCTGCCTCAGTGGGACAGAAAATCCTGAATGCTATATTCCCTGTATATGTTCTTTCCGTGGAGGGTGATCAGCTCACACTTGGGCAAGGGGGTGACACAATAAAAAAAGGCGCGGTGTACTCACTTGTAAAACTGGGTAAGGAAATCATCGACCCCTACACTCAGGAAAGGCTTGGCCAAAGTGAGACCATTGTCGGGTCAGTTCGAATTACAGATACACAATCCAAGCTCTCAACGGCAAAGGTTCTCAAGCTGGACATTGGGCTCGACACACTCTTAAGCGATGAATTCATTGTACGGCCGCGAAAAGGTACTTCCGCAGTCGCTAAGAAGGCAAAGCGGATGAGAGACCTCGAAAAGGAATTCGACAAGGAATTCGAGGACGACGAGGAGGACAAAAAAGAAAAATGGTAAGCCTCGAATTCAATTCTAAGTCTGTTAAACAGCTTCCCGAAAAGTTAACTGGAGCCGGGTTAAAACAATGAAATTAATGTCATTCTGGATTTCTTCAGTCGGCGCTCTCGCCGCCTCTGGCGTCCTTTTTTCCACCGCGGCGCAGGCACAAGGGCAGCTAACGCCACCAAGTATTAGCGCCAATGGCGAAATTACCGGCTTCACTCCGACGCAGGGTTCTATGGTTAAGAGGAAGATCTCGAGTTCGGCGTCTGGTAGCCCGTGTGGCGGATACCTGCGGAAAAGAGGATGGAATGAGGGCCTCAATAACGCAGGTAAACCAAACGAGTTTACCGTCGCCCTCGGAATTGCGCCAGTTTCAGAGGAGATTTCAAGCGATGGATACGTCGACAGTCGTTATGTTGCCTTTAGGGAGGCTTGGATCGTCGCCAATGGCGCGATGGCGAAGGCATTGGAGTCAAAGGTAAGTTCCGATGCGTCCCGCGTCCTCAAGACCCGTTCCAGTCAAAGGGAAGAGATATCCCCTGCAGAGAAAGCGGCGTCCTTGAGAAAACAGGCGGCGGGGATAGAAACAGGATCGGAAAATAAGAGCGTCGGTGTCGAGGGCACAATTTCAAAGGGGTTTCGTCTTCTAAACGCAGCAATAGACAAAGAACTCAAGGCCTTGGGTCATGATGTAGATGCCGAGCAAAAAGCTTTGAATGAAAAAAATGCCGCCCGAAAAAAAGAGCTTATCGCCAAAGCCGAGGCCGCGGAAAAGGAAGCAAAAAGGATAACCGGGCGGCGTGACTTCAAAGAAATAATTAAGGCTGTCGCTCAGGAAAGGATGAAAGGTATCTATTCAGCCTTCACCAGTGAGAACCTCTCGCCTAACGCGGCAGCAAAAACCCAGATATGTGTCGCTCTAAAATATTCACCACGATCAGAACGTATGGCAGACATGATGGCGGCTCGCGATTTTACAAATGCGCCGCAGCTGGAGCCAGATATCCCACTGGTTGAACAGCTACCCGACCCAAGTAATCCTCAAGGTGTTTTTCAGCTAGTGACGATGTGGGGACTGAATATTCTTTTCGATGAAAATGGGCAGGTCAACCTTGTCGCGTTCGGTCAGGCCGGATATCGAAATGGTGATGAAAATGAAGAACTCGCGGCAAAAGAGACTGCCAAACTCCGCGCCGAGGGAATGATACGTCTTTTCATTAATCAAACTGTCGCCGTTCAACAGGCCGCCAAGGTCGGCCAGACCGTGAAATCATTTAAGGATGCGGTCAGTAAAACGGCACTCAACAAGGAGACGATGTCTCGGATGGAACAGAAAGCCGGCTTTCGTCCAATAAACGGTTTGAAACAAGTCATAGACTGGAATGGTATTCACCCCGTAACCAATGGCGGCATCGCCGGATCGGTTGTTTCATGGAATGCAAGTGAGGCTGCCGGTGCCCTGGTCTCCAAGGCCAGACAAAATAAAAGGGTGCGTGACCGCGGCGGTGTCGGCATAAATCGAAGGAATGACAGAAGTCTTCAGAGTGCTCCGACGCGGAAAGGTGGCCTCAGGGGAAGCACCAGATCGAGGGATTTCTAACCACGGTTCAGTCTGGTTGGCGGAGAAGCCTCAAGGTGATCCAGCCTGAATGAAGGAAGTGTTCGCGCCATCCTGCGAACGGCGTCATCGACAATAGACGCGAACTGCTCACCGTCTCCGGAAAGACGGCTTGCCCTGATGACGGAAGAGACTGCCGATAGCGGTGAAAGAGGAAGCGCGCCATCACCTCTCCCGGCGTTATGAGAGGCTTGCCACAAAAGTTCATTTGTTTTTGCGTCCTTCAGACTAACTTCGAGTTTGAGAGATTTCCGGGCGTAGAACACCATGAAATCATTCTTCAACTCCCTTACCTGTATCGAAGCCGTTACAGGACAATTCATTTCCTCTCCAAAACGCCTGATGCCTCTCGTGTTTCCGATTTCAATCAGTTTCCGCCGAGCAATACGTTTCACCGAATGACCTGGAATGACCCTGTCGAATTTTTCATAAAGGTGGCGTTGGAGTGACCTTTCCGCGACCTGCAACACGCCGAAAGCGGTTTCTTTTGCAGGCACCACAAATACACATGAATACATTCGACTGAAGACACGGTCATTCACCCAAAAAGATACCATTCTCTCATTGATCTGTGACGCCGCCTTTCCTTTTCCCATGTTGTGGTAGGAAGTGCTTACACAGCTCTGGGCAAGACCGCATATTGCAATCACGGCGACCAATTTGGTCAGGATTTTCAGGTCAGGCACCGCTTCGACCAAGGGTGTCTTTTCCTCTGTTTTGCCACGGAGAAAGCACGACTGCTTTTCGAATGTGTTTCAGCAGTTCCTGCGTGACATTCCCATCAGGATCCATATCGTGATGCCATTGGTATCGGCGGATCGCCTGACGCGTCTGTCTTGTCAGATACCCGTTTATTTGCCCCGGTCTAAACCCCAGAAGTTCGAGATCCCTCTGCAGTCGAAATATCTTCCATCGGGAAGGCTCCAGGTACTCACCAGGAGCCACTGACGGCGGCTTCGAATGCTCCTCAGCCAAGGGAGATGTCCGGGAAAAACGGACATTTATTTTTCGAGGGGTCGTCGCGGCCAGTATGACGCCTGTCTCCGGGGCGAAAGCCTTATACGACAGGTACCCCATTCCCTTGTGGACGACGAGCCTGCCGAGGATCACTATATCGGCTTTGGAGGAGCCCAGGTTTTGTATTGACGTAGTACCGTGGTTTCCACAC
>DKQG01000043.1:0-15200 GCA_002471575.1 Alphaproteobacteria bacterium UBA7314
GTTGCGGCGGCGCCTGCTGGATTCGGTCGCTCTGAACGATGCGGGTAAGGACCCGCTGGGTCTGCAGGTTACGGACTATTCGGAGGTCGTTGCCGTTCCTGACACGATCATACCGCAATCGGGCCGCTGGCAGGACCTGGCCGTTGGAAATTCGCGTACCGGAGCAGTAACGAAAATCGAGGCGGCAGAGTAGTCGGAGACTGCATACGGCCGCAGTCGTTCAAACCCGCGTTTAATCTGCCGCCAGATTAGCCGCGATGCGACGACATACACCCTGAGGAGACGGTAGAGCGAGTATATCGACAATCAGACAATCAATACCGTCAGAAAAAGCAAGACGATCAAGATCAAGTTCCGTTCAACGGATTGCGTTTATTACCGGTTTGACAGGCGGCAGCCGATCTTTTACCATAATACTTAGAAATCGAAGTATTTCTGGCCGGAGGCATAGATTGGCTATTTCAGTGGAAACCTTGTCGGAGGCCATAGGCGCCCGGATATCGGGGGTCGATCTCCGCGGCGGCCTGGATGATGCGACGATGAATGATATCCGCCAGGTTTGGCTGGACCACTTTGTGGTCGTGATTCCCTGCCAGGATATGGCCGGTGACGATCAGATTGCCTTTACCGAGTGGTTCGGCCCGCGCCAAGAAGTGCGCACAGTGAAAGTCGTGGACGAAGGACCCCAAAATTTCATGTATGTCGCGAACAAGAGCGTCGACGGCATGGATGGCGTACTGCCGGAAGGCGAAATGCAGTTTCACACCGATCAGTGCTATTACAAAACGCCCTCGCGGGCCACGATCCTTTTTGCGCTGGAAGTACCTGCCGAGGGCGGCAATACGAAGTTTGCGAATGCCTATCGTGCTTACGATGCACTCGACGATTCACTGAAGGAGCGGCTAAAGGGCCTGAAAGCGCAAAACGTTTACGATTACGATGCGAACGCGACCGTGAAAACGAATGAAAGCTCTCCCGACGCGCCTCGCTATGAACATCCCGTCGTGATCCGTCACCCTGAAACAGGGCGGCCTGTGCTGTACGTGAATAGACTAATGACCGATCATATCGTCGGCATGGACAAGGCCGAAAGCGATGCATTGCTGGAAGATCTGTTCCAGGTGCTGGAGGATCCGGCGCATTATTACGAACACGTATGGACGCCGGGCGACCTTGTGATGTGGGACAATCTATGTACGCTTCACGCGCGGACCTGGTTCGACCCGTCAATGGCCCGGGTTCTCCGTCGGACAACGGTGGCTGGAGAAACGCCGCGAGCGGCGTTCGCGGCCGCGGCCTGAACAGTCAGGCAGGTTGGCGGGCACCCCCGGAGAGGGCACACGCGACGATCCACACTATCATCGTCAAGAAACCGTACCGCAGATTGTAAAGTTGATATTTCAGCAGCTTGCTGCTCAATGTCCCAAAATATAGCGCGATGAGCCGGCAGGTTTTGTGCCGTCCGTCTGATTTCACGAAAATATGAGCTAAATCCGCAGAGGCGCTCTAGTAATTGCCCCTACCGACAAAGACGGCGCGCACCATTTCGCGGTAGAGCATCAATTGACGGGGCAGCAACTCACGATCGTGGACAATTTTGGATAGGATGATACCGCCGTCCGCCAACGCCGAGAACATGTCCGCCATGTCGTCCATACCCACATTCGCGCGGGGTGGATAGCGCTCCGCGAATTCGTCGACCGAGGAAAACGATGGCAAACTGCCGAGCGGTGAACCGCTCAAGAGGGCGATCTTTCAGGTTGACTGTGCCACCGATGCATTGCCGGCATACTTTATGGTCAACTGCGTGTACCCGACACATTTCGAGAGGGACTCGCCGGGCTGGACAGGGTACTTAGGCTGCGGGCCAATGCTTCGCGTTGCAGTCATGAAGAGCTCGACAAGGCTGAAGAACTCGATGACGGAAATCCGGTTGAACTGGGACAACAGTTTGTCGGGCTACTGAGGGATAACCCGCAACTCAGCGCCATCAGCAGGTGCTATGGCACCGATCATCGCCGCATAGCGCAGATTGGGCAGGCAACCCTAGTGGCTGCTTGACCTCCGGCAGCGTAGCATACGAAACTGTTTTTCGTACAATTAACCGGAGGTAACCTATATGGCTGTCGTAACGCCGCTGTTCAAGGGACACGACGATCTGCCTGATCTCGCATCGCGTTTCGTAGATGTCGCCGAAATTCCTTGGAAGCCCACGCCTTGCGATGGGATTGAGATGAAGGTGCTGATGGAGGATGAGGAGACCGGCATGATGACGGCACTGTTCAAGTGGGCGCCGGGCTCCAAACTCACGTTTCATGAACATGTCGCCCTGGAACAGACATTCGTGCTGG
Source organism: Alphaproteobacteria bacterium UBA7314 (assembly GCA_002471575.1). Classification (GTDB taxonomy): domain Bacteria; phylum Pseudomonadota; class Alphaproteobacteria; order MPNO01; family UBA830; genus UBA830. Next base: position 2,352 of record DKQG01000043.1, read on the forward strand.
ATGGGTCTCTGGTCGATGACGAAGGCACGGTGACGGCCGGGAACTACGTGTGGCGGCCGGCCGGTAGCCGGCACGACGCGTGGGCACCGGATGGTGCGCTGATCCTGTCGATGTTCCTCAAGCCGAACATATTTTTGGACGGGGAGAACGAAGGCATACAGTTGAAGTAGCACCGGCCGAACGCGCAACAGAAAAAGCCCCGGCTCAGGAGCCGGGGTTTTTTTGTGACCGGACGGGGCTTCTACTGTGCCAGGGAATTCGCCAGATTTGGCAGGAACGTGACGATCTCCGGGAAGACGGTCATGATGAACATGCCAAGCAGCGTAAGGCCGACAAACAACCAAGAAGCGCTGAAAATCTCTCCCATGCTGACATCCTGCGCGGCGGCCTTTACCGCGAACATTACGTAACCGAACGGAGGCGTAATCGCGCCAAGCGTGATGTTCAAAAGGAACAACAGCCAAAACCAGACCGGATCGAATTCAAGCGCTTTCAGGATCGGCAGGTAGATCGGCACCACGATCAGCATCAGGCCGAGCTGATCGATGAACATGCAGAGAATGAACGGCAGGGCCATCAGGATAAAGAACATAACCCATCGGTTGACCTCCAACGACGTGACGACCTCGGTCAGCGCCGACGTCGCGCCGGTGAACGCAAGCAGCTGCGTAAACATGACCGCACTGCAGAGAATAAGCAGGATGACGGCGGCGAGCAGCGCAGCTTCGCCGACCGCTTCGTACATCATCTTGAAGCTGAGGCGCCGGTAATACGCTGCCGTCAGGATCGCGCCCAGCACGCCGGTTGCGGCGGATTCCGAAGGTGTTGCAACGCCGAGCATGATCAGCCCCATGACCATGAAGATGATGACCGAGAACGGAAGCAACCCGGCAACCGCTTTCAGCTTGCCGATGACGTTGATCTTTTCCCCTGATTCTTCAGACGGCGCTAGACTGGGGTCGATCTTCACTTTTACCATGCAGGCGGCGATGAACAGGCTGGCGAGCAGCAATCCCGGCAGCACGCCGGCAATCAGCAGCGAGGCGATGGAGACGTCTGCAAGGGTGCCGACGATGATCGCGAGGATAGACGGCGGGATGATCGGCGCAAGGCAGGCACCAGCTAGGATTGTACCGATGGAAAGTTTCGTATCGTAACCGCGTTCGCGCATGATCGGCAGCAGCGACCGGCCGAGCATCGCGCCAACGGCGATGGCGGACCCGGACAGCGCGCCGAGAACAGTCGACAGCGAAATCGACAGCACATATTGCCGTCCTTTGATTCGGCCAACGAGCTTGTCAATGGAATCGAGCAAGACTTCCATGCAACCCGACCTGAACAAAATCTCGCCGAGCAGGATGAAAAGCGGAACAGTGCCGAGAGAGGCCGTGGTGGCGGTTTCGTATACGGAATTTGATACCATTCCGAAAGCCGCCGGTCCCAGCATGAAGACAACCCCGCTGGAAATGATAATGAAAAACGCTAGAAAGATCGGCGCGCCGGTCAAAAACAGCGCGACCAGTATCGATATACCGATCGTTAGGATCCAGTACCATTCCATTAGAGAGCCGGCTCCGTTTCTTCGCCCGCCAGCGCCGCCCGCCCCGGCGTGATCCATGAAACCGGTTTAACCGCGTCCGACGAAAACATTGCCCGCAGGAAGTAAAACGAAGCGAAAAAGAACCCGAAAGTCAGCCAGATCGACATAAAGATTTTCGGGATCGGGCGATTTTGTTCAGTCACGATTTCAAGTTCGATGTGCCGCAGGTTTTCCTCGAAGCTCATCCAGGCGGCCAGAAGACAGACTGCGACGCCGAAGAGGCCCGCAAAAATCCGGAGCGCCGTTTGGAGCGACGGGACAAGTTCGATCAGCAGGCTGATCGATATGTGCTGACCCATGCGGGTCGCGTGCGGGACCAGGGCGAAAATCGTAACCAGTAACACGTTCGAAAACATGTCGTTGGCCCAGTCGGTCGCGGTGCCCAGAAAATAGCGTGTCAGTACTTCGTAGCAGTACATCGCCGCCATGGAAGCGAGGCCGAGCGTTCCGATGACGTATCCGAAGTCGGATATACCGTCATGCACTCGACAAAGTCGTTGTATCAGGCTCATTGCCGGACTACTCGGCCTCGTTTAGCTCGCCAAGCTATTTTAGGCTGTCAGGCGCATCGCCATTCTTTTTGGCCATTTCGTATAGCGCCTCAACCCGTGGCTTCGACTTCTTGTTGAAGTTGATCGCGAAGTTCCAGACGCCCTTGACGAAGCCGTCATTCATTTTCTTGTAAACTTCCGGCGACAGGTGAGTTTCTTTCACTCCCTTGGCTTTCAGCAGCTCTATCTCTTTCAACGTAGCGGCATTGAATGATTCAGGAGCCGATTTCTCGATGTCGTGACCCAGTTTAAGGATAAGGGTCTGATCAGCCTTGGACAGTTTCTTGAAACGGTCCATGTTCATGGTGACCGTGTAGGGCGAAACGCCGAACCGCGGGCGCATCATGTATTTGGCCTGCTCGTACCATTTGAAATCGATCGCACCCTGGACCGGCCAGGCAGCACCTTCGACAACACCTTTCTGCAGCGCTGAATAGATCTCGCCGCCATTCAGGTTCACCATCGATCCCCCAAGCGGCACGATAACCGGCTTGTAGAAACCATTGGCACGGATCTTACGGCCTTTCAGAGGTTGCGGACCTTTGTCCAGCGGGCGCTTTAGCAGAACATGGAACGCGTCGGGGCCGGTGGCGCCCATCACGTGCGAAATCATTTTCATGTTGAAGCGGTTCATTTCCTTGTCGAAATAATCCCAGTAGCCCTTCTTGCGCCAGTCTTCGGTGTCCGCATGCAGAGCGAATGCCGCCATGTGAACGCCTGTGGTGCCCACGTAGTAGGGGGCGACTGACAGGTTCATGTCGAAGACGCCGCGCGAGGTCGGCTGGAACTGCTGACGAGATTTGATGACCTCCGGACCGGAGAACTTCATGGTAATCCGCCCGTTGGTGGCGGCTTTCACCATGTCGCCAAACTTGTAGGCGATTTTCGGCGTTCCCTGCACCCGGTTGTCCCAGGCGGTCAGGTACTTGAGGGTGATCTTATCGGCTGCTACGGCGGCTGAAGGCAGCACGATTGCAAGAGCCGCGGCCGCAATGGCAGCGTTGCGAAGTTTCATGGGGTTTCTCCCTGTTGAAGCCAGGCCGAATTTATTCCGGCACGATTTTAGTTGTAGCAATCGTATTTGCACGGCTACAGGCGGTCAACCCGTTGATTATTTACCGAACGGATCCGGATTCGATAATGTTTCGCTTCCTGACCGCCAGCGCGTTACAATTATCGAATGTCCGATACCGATGCCGTTCTGTTTGCCAATGAAGCCTTTTACCGCGCTTTTGCCGACCGCGACGAAGATGCGATGGATGATCTGTGGTCCGCGTCGGAACAGATCGCGTGTCTGCACCCCGGCTGGGGGCCGCTGTTCGGTCGCGAAGAGGTGTTGTCGAGCTGGACGGCAATCATCCGCAATCCAGATTCACCACCGATTTTGTGCCACGACGCCCATGCGCATGTGTACGGCGAGACGGCCTATGTCATCTGTTTTGAGGAAATCGCCGGTAATTTCTTGGTCGCGACCAACGTGTTCGTTCGCGAGGGGAGGGTATGGAAAATGGTTCATCACCAGGCTGGGCCGACATCGGTTCGCCCGGAGGTCGAAGACAACGGCCCGGCGGGGCCGGTGAACTGACGAATTCGGTAAGGTAAATTCGTCCTTCCCTTGAAGGCGGAAATCTAACACCAGATTATTTAATGCAAAGAGATCCCCGCCTTCGCAGGGATAACAGCGCAGAAGGGTGAACTATTGATCAGCCCTTCTTGCCGAAAAGTCCCCCGATCGAGCGTACGATCTGGTTCCAAAGAACTTTGAACGCCATACCGCCCACCTGCGCTGGCGCGGCCGCCGGCTGGGGCGGTGGTGGCGCCGCTGCATCAGAAGGCATCGCCGCACTGTCTTCGGCAGCGGCTGTTGCAACATCGCCGCCAGCCGACTGATCCGCTTCGATCTGTTTGGAAAGGTTGTTGGCGAACTGGCCGATGATCTGGCTGGCAAGATCCTGAATCATGCCGGCGCCCCTGCCGTATTGCGCCACTGACCCGGACAATTGCAGGTCGGTGTGAATCTTCACCGACGATCCGGCATCAGAGGGTTCCAGATGAAAGCCGACATTCGCGTTCGCGCCGCCGCGGCCCTTTGCGTCGGCACCCTGCGCCTTCACGGTGGCGGTATGCACGGCATCGTCGATGTCTTCAAACGTCGCCGTGCCCTGGAACGTGAGCGCTACCGGGCCGAGCCTGACCGAGACCTTTCCCTTAAAGGTTTTGTCGTCGACAATTTCGGTCAGCTCAGCCCCTGGCATGCAGGGCGCGATCCGTTCGATATCCATCAGGGTCTTCCATGCCTGATCGGGCGGCAGGGGAACCTCGAAACTGTTGTCGAAATCCATAGGTGGCTCCTTCTTTTATTCTGCTGCTTGGTTGGGGGTGCTATTCAACGCCTGCCAGACACGGTTGGGCGATGCCGGCATGTCGAACGTCCTCACACCGCGAGTAGCCATCGCGTCGCAAATCGCATTCATCACGGCAGACATGGCGCCTACACAGCCGGCTTCACCCGCGCCCTTGATGCCCATCGGGTTGGTCGGGGTCGGTACTTCGTTTTCTCTCATTTCGAAACCGGGGCAATCGTCGGCGCGCGGCAACGTGTAATCCATGAATGATCCGGAAACCATCTGGCCGGACTCGTCGTCCCATACCACGTTTTCGCACATAATTTGCCCGATCCCCTGCACGGCACCGCCGTGTACCTGTCCGGCCAGCAGCATCGGATTGATAACGGTTCCGACGTCGTCGACCATGCAGTAGCGCATGATTTCGGTTGTGCCGGTATCGGGATCGATTTCGACCTCAACAACGTGACATCCGTTGGGAAAAGTTGGCGCCGGCGGCGACCAGGCCGCCCATTCGTCGAGACCAAGCTCGAAGCCGGGCGGCGCGGTCATGAAATTGTGCGCATGCCTGGCCGCGTCCGTCAGGTTCATGGTCTTGTCGGTGCCTGCGACGGTGAACGTGCCGTCGTCGAACTCGATGTCCTCGACCGCGACTTCCAGATGATGGGCGACCAGCGGTTTGCATTTTTCAACGATCTTGTTTGCCGCGAGCTGGATCGATGCTCCGCCGACGCCAGAAGACCGAGATCCGAACGTACCGGTTCCCATCATCGAGACATCGGAATCGCCCTGAGCGATCCGCACCTGTTCGAATTCTAGGCCCAGCATGTCGGCCAGCATCTGCCGGAAAATCGTTTCATGACCTTGGCCGTGGTTGTGCGTACCCATAATCAGGGTCACCGTGCCCGACGGATCAAACCGAATCTGCGCCCATTCGGGCGGGCCGCCGGCCGATTGTTCGATGCAGTTGGCGATTCCGATCCCGCGCAGTTTGCCGGTGCTTTCGGAATCCGCCCTGCGCTCCGTGAACTCAGCGTAGTCTATCATCTCCAGCGCGGCGTCCATGTTCTTCTCAAACTCGCCGGAATCGTATGTGAACAGGAACCCTGTGCTGTAGGGCTCGCTGATTTCGGGGATCAGATTACGGCGCCGGATCTCGGCGGCATCTATCCCCATTTCACGTGCAGCGGTATCGATCACGCGTTCGACACAGTAAACGGCTTCGGGCCGCCCCGCGCCACGATAGGGGCCGGTGGAATTGGTGTTGGTGAACACGCCGGTGACGTGGGTATAGATTGCTGGGGTTTTATATGTGTTCGACAGCGAGCCCAGGTTGTTGGTCGACGAATGCGGCCCCAGCAGCGTCAGATAAGCGCCTAGATTAGCAACCGTCGTGACCCGCAGGCCGGTGAAGATGCCGTTTTCGTCCAGCGCCAGTTCGGCGGTGACGACGTTGTCGCGGGCCTGATCGTCCGACTGAAACGCATCTGTCCGGTCGCCGGTCCATTTTATTGGGCGACCCAGAAGCTTCGCCGTCCAGAGTACCAGGATATTTTCCGGGTACGGGCCGGACCGCATGCCGAACGCGCCGCCCATGTCTTCGGAAACGACACGCAGCTTGTTCTGGGGCACTTTAAGGATGGGCTCGGCCAACGCCTGGCGCACCCCGTGCGGTCCCTGCGTGCCGGTCATTAGGGTGTATCGTTCGTCGAATTCATCGTACTCGCCGATACAGGCGCGCGGTTCCATCGGCGCGACAGAAACTCGGCTGATATTGATGTCCAGCCTAGTAACGTGGTGCGCGTCTGCGAAGGCCGCTTCGGTCTTGTCCTTGTCGCCAAGCTCGAAGACGAAACAAACGTTGTCTGACGCTTCGTCCCAGACGGTACCGGCGTCTGTGTCTAGGGCGTGGGCCGTGCTGGTGATGGCTTTTTGCTCGTCGTAGTCGACGATTATCAGTTCCGCGGCGTCCTGTGCCTGCTTTGCGGTTTCTGCGACCACCCAGCACACCGGGTCGCCTACCATTTTAACGGCGCCGGCACGCAAAGCGGCATTCGGCGGCAGAAACATGGGCGAGCCGTCGGGCTTATGCCGCGGCACGGCGCAGGGAATATTGCCAAGCCCAGACGCGGCATAATCGTCGCCGGTCCAGACACCGAGTACTCCAGCGGCATTCTCCGCTGCCGAGGTATCGATCGACAGTATTTTCGCGTTAGCGTAGGGAGATCGGAGCACGTAGCCATAGGCTTGGTCCGGCCGGTTCAAATCGTCCGAGTAACGCCCGCCACCACGCAGCAGGCGCGGGTCTTCCCAGCGCGGCACACCCTGTCCGATTCCAAATTTGGTCATCCCGTTACCCTTTAAAAGGTGTTGATCTATGTTCATTTTATGTAGCTCCCTGGCGACCACCTTGCAAGTTGCGCGGGTGGAGAGAGCCGGAGCCGTAGATCAGGTTAGTAGAAGTACCAGAATGCCGACCACGATGGCGATACAACCGGCGACTTCCAGCCGGTTGATCTTCTCTTTGAAAATGAATACCGTCGAAGCGAAGGTGAAAATTATCTCGATCTGAGCGACGGCCTTCACGACCGCGGCTTTTTCGAGGGTCATTGCGGTAAACCAGCCAAACGATGCAGACGCGCCGAAGAACCCGACCGCCAGCGCAGGTTTCCAAGCCGCCAAGATGCGCCGCAGTTCGGCGGGATCGCGCAGTGTAATGAATGCCAGCATAATCACGGTCTGGAAAAGGATGGCGGCGCATAGTGTTACCCCGCCCTGCATTAGGAAATTTGGACCACCCAGCGATAACGACGCGCCGCGGTATCCGACCGCCGCGATGCCGAAAAACGTGCCGGAACAGAGCCCGATAGCGACGCTGCGGGTCGCGAGCGAAGTGACCAGCGCGCTTGGCTTAAGCTCGGTACGGGCGACCGATATCAGCATCACGCCGGCAACGGAAATCGCGATCGCCAGCAGCGCCACCCAGGACACCGTTTCGGAGAGAAAGATCAGACCGAACAGGGCCGCCTGCGCCGGTTCGGTCCGTGAATAGGCGGTGCCGACCGCGAAGTTGCGAAAGCTGAAAAGGTGGATCAGCAAGGCTTGGGCGAAAATCTGGGCCAGTGCCGCCAGCACCACCCACCCCGCGAACACCCAGTGCAGACGGGGTAGCGGATAGCCCATGAAGTAATAGAGGATGCCTAGGAATAGGAACGCGAAGGGCAGCCCGTACCCAAACCGCACGAAGGTCGCCCCCGTCGTGCCTATATGGCCTTTCAGGTATTTCTGAAGCGTCGAGCGAACGTTCTGCAGAAACGCCGCCGCAATGGTTATGACGACCCAGGTGTCCATGAGCGTATAGTGCCCTCAAGGCTGGTGGTTCGAGATCCCCGCTTTCGTGGCGATGACTTGAAATTAGTTGCCGAATTTCATTCCATCATTCCCGTTAAGACGGGAAGGAAGGTGACGCCTAGGCCCGGTCCCCGAAACCCGCCGGCGCCGAACAGCCGGCCGCGGCATCGTCGGGTGCCAGGCTTTCGTCCCAAAGCCGACCGATAAACCGCTTGCCGTTCCATCCATCGGACTGCTTCGACGCCAGCCACACGATGGGCGCGCGCATCACGACCGGATCGACCAGCATACCGTCTGCGCCGGACCGGCCCTCGTCGCCCGGGTTGCCGGGCAGTAGGTTGGTATCGGCGGCGCCGCCCGGGATCAGGATGTTGCAGGTCACGCCGGTGCCGTCGAGATCTTCCGACCAGCAGCTCGTCGTCGCTTCCATCGCCGCCTTCGACGGTCCGTAGGGTGAAAACCCGGCGCGCTGCATGGTGTGGATCGACGTGGTGACGTTGACGACCCGGCCCCAGCCTTTTTCGAGCATGTAGGGCACGGCCTCGCGGGCCATCTGGAACCCGCCATTTACGTTGGTTTCGATGATCTGCGCCCAGATGTCGGCTTTCACGTCCCAGAACTTGGTCGGTGTTCGGTTGAACGTGTCGGAAACTAGGAGCATGCCGACCCCAGCGTTATTCACCAGCATGTCGACTCCGCCGAATTCGGACACAGTCTCGGCGACGATCTGTGTGCAGGCCGCTGGGTCGCGGATATCGGCGACCATCGCTTTCACGTTCCCGTCCAGGTCTCTCGTTTCGCTTTCGATGTCGTCGGCGATATGCATGGCCGCGGTGACGTTAGCGCCAGCGCCGACGAGCGCATGAACCATCGACCGTCCAAGTCCGCGGCCGCCGCCGGTCACGATGCAGGTGGTGCCGTTTAGATCCGTTGTTGTCATTTGATGCGTCCCAGTTGCAGAATTTCGATGTGCCAATCTAGCACGGCGGCTGGGCCTTCATAAGGGGACGCCGCCTTTCGCCCCATCCCCTTCGAGTTGGTTTCCGAGTACTTCGACTTTGGTGTGCGATAGAACTCCGCGTTTTACGCGTTACTGACATGAAGGATCAGCTATGGCCATTCAGTATAAGGACCCGACCCCGCTACATAGGGAACCAACCCCGCTACTTAACATTCGATGCGCCGACGAAATTTCGCCGCTGGACAACCACTATGAGGCGCGCAGGTTGCCGGTGTCCCAAGACAACCGCCCTCTGTTGGCCAGCTGGAATGTTGCCAATCTCGTTCAGTAACGCAGCAAAGGCGCAAGCAAGGTCCTCGCCCATTTCATAAAGCGCTGCGACGAGATTGCCTTTGCGCCGATGGCGTTTAGAAACCGGGTGGTCGAACATGGCGTATTTGACTTCGATGCCGCGGTTTTCGCCAGCAAGGGGGAGGCGTTCGCAAAGACCCGTACTCATCAGAGACAGTGAAGGCCTTCAATTCCCCTGTGTGACGCTATCTGTCGGATCAACCTCACATGTGGGTGGAACTTTAAACGACCTGACCGAACGCTCTGGCGCAAAGCGTCACTTCTTAGTGCCGTTCCTGCACAGTCCGCAGGCGCATCAGGATCAACATCAGAATGCAGGCCACGCCGAACATCATGAATAGCGATGCGTCGAAATCGCCGGTCGCGTGTGCCAGTGCGCCCATTGACATGGGGCCCAGCACGCCGCCGACCTCGCCGACGGAAAAATACAGCCCGCTCGCCGCGCCGACGCGGCTGGTGTTGCCGTCGCCGCTTTCGATCAGCAGCAGAATGGAGATCGAGGTCATCGCGCCGCGGCACATGCCCTGCAGGATCAGCCCGACCGCCAGCATCGGCCCCGAAGCTGACCAAACGAGAACCGTCGCACCGGCGGCACAGACGAACAGGCTGAGCAGGATCGCGAAGCGTTTATCGGGCGTCGCCATACGCGGTAACGACAGGGACGCCACCATCCCGAACAGCGTAGGGACCGCGGCCCAGTATCCTGCCTCGGATGGCGTCATCCCGTAGGACCGAAGAAGATCCGGCAGCCAGTGGTTCATGCCGTGATTGTAGAAAAGGATGAACAGGCCGAGCAGCAGGACAAGACGGACGACGGGATCGCGAATCAATTCGAGGAACACGTCCATCGACCGGCGTTTTTCTTCTGCCTTAAGCCGGGCTTCCAGGTCGCGGCTGGCGGGGTGGGCGCTGATGGCCAGCCAGATAGCGCCTACGGCGACGATAAACAGGGCATAGCCCGACATCAGGTCGCGCCAGTCGCCCCCGATGGCGGGCAGGAAAACGCTGTTGGTTAGCGCGACCGCGACAATGCCCCCCGTGGCGTTCCCGGTGAAGTAGATGCCCATCGCGAGGCCGCGCTCCTTGCCAGTGAACCAAAGGCTGACGACCTTGGGCGCGCCGGATGAAATCAGGGGGCCGCCGAGGCCGAACACCATCACGGCGAGCAATAGAGTGACGTAGTCCGTCGCCAAGCCGCGCAGCGCGACCGAGGCCGCGATCACCAAGACCGAGGCGAACATCATGCGGCGCGGGCCGAACCGGTCGAGCAGTCCGCCGCAGGGGACGGAGCAGAAGATATAGGTCAGCTGCCAGGCGGCCAGCACGGTGCCCATCTCGCCCCGGTGCATGCCGAGATCGGCCATCAGACGATAAACCAGCGGCGCCATCGACGCGCTCGCCACCGCGAACGCGAAATAGAGCAGCCACACTCCGGCCAGCATCGTCCAGCGATAAGGGTGCGGCGGTCCTGCGGCGATATCGTCGGAAAGGGTCGGGGCGAGCGCCATATGCTAGGGTTTAGGGGATTTGGTGCAGTTGGGAAATGGGTAAGAAGGGTCCACCTTTTCCCTTACTCGTGTCACCCCCGCGCAAGCGTGGATTTTTCGCCATTAGGAACTGCGTTCAGGAAGACTACCGCCTTCGCGGAAATGACGGTGTGATCAGAACAACCCTTCCACGATCCCGTCTTCCCCCAGCCTAATGAAGTTTGCAGCAGGCACGCGCGGCAGGCCCGGCATGGTCATGATATTGCCGCAGATCGCGACCACGAATTCGGCCCCGGCCGACAGGCGCACTTCGCGCACCGGGACGATATGGTCCGACGGCGCACCCTTCAGGTCGGGATCTGTCGAAAAACTGTATTGCGTCTTCGCCATGCAGACCGGCAGATGTCCGTGACCTTCGTCTTCCCAGCGTTTGAGCTGGTCATGCAGGCTCTTGTTCGCAACCGCCTCCGACGCGCGGTAGATTTCCCTCGCGACCGTATTGATCTTGTCGAATAGTCCCATGTCGTCGGGATAGACGGGTGCAAAGGATGCCCTGCCGCTGTCGGCGATTTCCACAACCTTGTGAGCCAGTGCCTCCGTTCCCGCAGAACCGTCTGCCCAGTGCGTGCATTCCACGACATCCGCGCCGGCTTCGCTCGCGGCGTCGGCGACGGCAGCGATTTCCGCGTCGGTATCGGTGGAGAAGCGGTTAATGGCAACGACCGGTGGTACGCCAAACTTCTTCACGTTCTCGATATGTTGTTTGAGATTGGCGATGCCTTCCTGAATAGCGCCGACGTTTTCGATACCTAGATCGTCGCGCGCCACACCACCATGCATCTTCAGCGCGCGGATGGTGGCGACGATGACGGCGGCATCGGGTTTGAGCCCAGCCTTGCGGCATTTTATGTCAAAGAATTTTTCGGCGCCGAGATCGGCGCCGAAGCCTGCTTCCGTGACCACGTAGTCCGACAGACGTAGCGCGGCCTCGGTCGCCATAACGGTATTGCAGCCATGAGCGATATTGGCGAAAGGTCCGCCATGGACAAAGGCGGGGTTGTTCTCCAGTGTCTGAACCAGGTTGGGCATCAACGCGTCTTTCAACAGGACCGCCATCGCCCCGTCAGCCTGGAGCTGCCGGGCTGTGATGGCCTCGCGCTTTCGTGTCTGGCCGATAACGATATTGCCAAGGCGGCGTTCAAGGTCGGACAGAGAATTCGCGAGACAGAAAATTGCCATGATCTCGGACGCGACGGTGATGTCGTAACCGGTTTCGCGGGCGAAGCCGTTGGCGATGCCTCCCAGCCCGACCGTAATGTCGCGGAGCGCACGGTCATTGATGTCGACGACGCGGCGCCATGATACGCGCCGTGAGTCGACCCGTAGTTCGTTCTCCCAGTAAATATGGTTGTCGACCATCGCCGAGAGCAGGTTGTGCGCCGCGCCGATAGCGTGCATGTCGCCGGTGAAATGAAGGTTGATATCTTCCATGGGGACGACCTGGGCGTAGCCGCCGCCGGCGGCGCCGCCTTTCATGCCGAAGCACGGGCCCAGTGACGGTTCCCGAACGCAGATGGCGGCATTTTTGCCGATCCGATTCAGCCCGTCGCCGAGACCGACGGTGGTCGTGGTCTTGCCTTCGCCTGCCGGCGTCGGCGTAATCGCGGTGACCAGGATCAGTTTGCCGCGCGGCCGGTCCGAAATCTCGTCCAGGAATCCGTAATCCACCTTGGCCTTATTCGACCCATAGGCGTGCAACGCTTCCGCCGGAATTTCCAGTTTTGCGCCGATGTCGGCGATGGGAAGCTGGTTCGCGGCGCGCGCGATTTCGATATCCGTACCCTGGTCGGCCATGTCGGGGGTCCGCTTCTGAGAATAAAGACCAGAGAAGGTAGGCGTGAAAATACGGAATCATCAACTGCAAGTCCAAACTTGAGGCGGCGAGATCAAACCAATCGCCCGGCAGGCCGAATTTACGAATTCCCGGAGAGAGAGGCCGCTGCTTGCCGTCCGGCGATCCTACCGGAGGTGAATGCCCAGCCGATGTGATGACCGTGCCCTTTGAGAATCAACCCGCCCTGACCCGCCAAACCCGCCGCCCACAAACTAGGGATGGGCCGGTCACCATGTCCCAGCAGCCGAGGCTGCGTGTCGACCGCAAGCCCACCATAGGTGAGCACGATATAGCTCTTGGCGGGGCCAA
>DKQG01000043.1:15568-19875 GCA_002471575.1 Alphaproteobacteria bacterium UBA7314
GCGCGGGATTGTCGCCTACGTTGGGCGCTGCTACGGCGTATTCAAGCGTTGATGGCGACATACCAAGTTAGTCCGCCAGTCCGGCAATGCTGTTCGAGGTGAAGAACAGATCGGGGCGAGATTTGCGGAAATCGTCGAAATAGGAATAGGCGACACCGGGGGCGGTCGCGATCAAATCGGGCCATTTCGAATACCGTTGAGCCAGCGCCCCATCCAGAATGACAAAGCCGATTTTGTCTCGGTGATCTGCCGTTTTCAGGGCCAGTTCCGCCGCCGGCGCATCGATCCGCGCTCCCGTTTTGTCGACGAGCAAAGCGCCGTTTCGGAAGAAATCGAGCTCCGGCGCCATTGACGTGGTAGTGAAGCGCAGCACAAACGGGTGCAACAGGCATCCGGGCGGGTACCCGAGACCCAGCTTCATGATCTTTGTGACGATGCGCGAAGGCGGCAGCCGATGGTCAATGGTTTCTCTCGGCGGCGGCACGAAGCGTAGATTTGGGCCTGAGAGGACGTCTCCGTTCAGCACCCTCGTGCCCAGCGGAAAGGACATTATGCATCCGGGGCTTGGTGTGCGGCGGTTCCGGCATCGGACCGAAAAACTCGACGCCCATCGACATCAGCCAGCGCAGCGTATCGCTTAAATTTTCCACGAACAGACGACGCAGACCGGGGTTATCCCGGTCCGCATCCTTGCCCGCGAACCTGCGCATGTCATCGAAATGCGCGTCGGTACTGTCCTTGATGCCCGCGGATATCTGATGCGGGGTCTGGGTTGCAGTAAAAGACCCGATCGACCAGCCGGTAGTGCCGCCCGGTGCGTCGTTCTTTTCGATTAGGACGACGTTGGCCCTCAGCGTGCGCGCTTCGATCGCGGCTGCCAGCCCGGCGGCGCCGGCCCCAATGACCAGAACATCGCATCTATCCTTCGTCACGCCATCATCCTTTCATGTCTGTCCGGGTTCCAAACTGTGTGACTTCTCGCTTCCGACCCTATAAATTCGCCGCGGCTGTAATCACGTATTATCCATGATCCTGAATTTTCGAACATCTCTGAAATTCGCGGTGACTGCGCTGCTGCTTTTCCTGACCGGCGCACTGCAAACCGCGACCGCTCAGTCGCCCGCGATGCTCAAGGCGCAGCATGCGCAGGGCGGCACACAGACACAGTCCACCGCCAATAGCCGGGCGCTCGAAGAAGCGGGATTGAGCGCCGTCGCTGTCCAAGATCTGATCGGCACACTGGAAGATCCGGACGCGCGCGACCGGCTGCTCAATCAGTTGAAAACGCTGAAAGCGGGCGCTGACGCCGCTGCGCTTCCTTCGGAATATCAACCGAGCCGGTTTGGCGGCCGCATCGTGGACTCGCTTTCGGACCGCATCAACCGCATCAGCGAAGAGCTGGTCGGTGGCGCAACGATGGTTCTCAACGCGCCTCGGCTGGTCGACTGGGTGCAACGACAGATGTCGGTTCCCGAAAACCGGAGGCTCTGGCTCGAGGTTTTGTGGAAATTAGTGGTGGTTCTCGCCGCCGGACTGGTTGCGGAGTGGGCAGTGCGGTTGTTGCTGGCCCGGACGCGAAAATCGGTGGAAGAACAGGAGCGCGATTCTGTCTGGATGCGGGCCCCGTTCCTGTTGGCCCGCACATTGCTCGATATCGTCCCGATCGCCGCGTTCGCGGGCGCGGCATATGTGGTCCTACCCTTGCTTCACCCGGATGAAATCACGCGTCTGTTGGCGATATCGCTTGTGAACGCGAACGTGATCGCCCGGGCGATTATGGCAGCTGCGCGCATGTTCTTCGTGCCGCGCGCGACGAATATCCGGGTTCTTCAGATCGGCGATGAAAGCGCGAATTACATCGTCCTGTGGATCCGGCGACTGACCAATATCACCGTGTACGGCTATTTTATCGCCGAGGCCGCGCTGCTTCTGGGTCTGCCGCAGGGCGGATATCTCACCCTCATGAAGATAATCGGATTACTGACTGCCTTGTTGTTAGTCATTTTTATCCTGCAGAATCGCCGCGTGGTCGCAGTTTGGGTGCACGGGCCGGAGGAATCCGGCTTTTCGGGGTTGAGACTACTGCGCCACCGGCTCGGCGATATCTGGCATGTTCTGGCCGTTATCTACGTCATCGTCGTTTATACCGTCTGGGCGCTGGAAATTTCTGGCGGTTTCGATTACGTCTTCCGTGCAACCGCTCTCAGCATCGTCATCCTTTTCGCTGCAAAGATATTAATCATCGGATCGCAGCACGCTGTGAACCGGGGATTCGGCGTCCGCAAGGAGGTGCTAGCGCAGCATCCGGGTCTGACACACCGCGCGAACCGGTATTTTTCGATCCTGCACGTTGTCATCACCGCCATGATCGCGACCGTCGCCGTATTCGCGACGCTGGAGGCATGGGGGGTTGATTCATTCACCTGGGTCGGCACTGACACGGGCCGGCGCATTGTCGGTAGCGCGGTTTCCAGTCTGTTCGTTATCGTCATCGCGGTCGTATTCTGGGAGATGGTCTCGTCGGTCATTGAACGGTACTTGGCGCGCAGTGAAGATGGCGAGGTCGAACTGAGTGCACGGGCAAAAACCCTGCTGCCCCTGTTGCGTAAAGCCCTGCTATTTGTGGTTTCGACGATTGTCGGCTTTATCGTGCTATCGGAAATAGGCGTGAATATCGGCCCGCTGCTGGCCGGTGCCGGCGTCATCGGCCTCGCCGTCGGATTCGGCTCGCAGACGCTGGTCAAGGACGTCATCACCGGGGTCTTCATCCTGGCGGAGGATCAATTCGCGGTCGGCGACGTCGTGCGCGTCAATGGCAAGTCGGGACTAGTGGAGGAGATCACGATCCGTACCATTCGACTGCGCGACCTGGGCGGCAACGTGCATATGATCCCGTTCAGTTCTGTCGAGATGGTCGAAAACATGACTAAGGATTTCTCGCGCTATGTGTTCGATGTCGGCATCTCCTATCGCGAGGATGTGGACGAGGTCATCGACGTGCTGCGCTACCTCGGCGACGAGCTGCAGGAAGACGAGTATTACGGGCCGCTTATCAACAAACCGATCGAGATCATGGGACTCGACCAGTTTGCGGATTCCGCCGTGATCGTCCGTGCGCGGCTCACCACGAAACCCATCAAGCAGTGGGAGGTCGGGCGCGAATTCAATCGCCGCATGAAACGCAAATTCGACGAGCTCGGAATTGAAATCCCGTTCCCGCATCAGACGATCTATTTCGGCGAAGACAAATCCGGCGATGCGCCGCCCGGCTATATCGAGATACGCGATCGCCGGGAGAATAAAAAAGAGGACGCGCCAAAGCGCCCAGAACGGCCAGCCCGCACAGACCGTGTCGACAATGTCGAAGATGACGGTGAATAGAGTGGCATGAGTTCATCCTCCCGCCACATGGGCCGTATCAACTGGATCGGGCTGTGGACGCACTATTCGAAAGAAGTGCAGCGTTTCCTGAAGGTGGCGTTCCAGACGCTGATTGCGCCGATGGTGACAACGCTGCTGTTTCTGGCTGTCTTCACGCTGGCGCTCGGGCGCGCGGTGGAGACCGTTAAGGGCGTGCCGTTCGAAGTGTTCCTAGCACCTGGGCTGATCGTGTTCGCCATTATCCAGAATTCTTTTGCCAACACTTCGTCCTCTATGCTGATCCTGAAAATACAGGGCAGCATCGTCGATTTGCTGATGCCGCCACTGACGGCAGGCGAACTGGTGCTGGGTTTTATCGCCGGCAGCGTCACGCGCGGGGTGGTCGTGGGCATGCTGGTTGGCACCGTGATGTGGCTGTTCACCGATCTGCAGATCGTCAATCCCTGGATCGTGATCTTTCACGGCGTTGGTGCGTCGATAATGCTGTCACTGGTCGGGTTGATCACGGCAATCTGGGCCGACAAATACGACAACGTGGCCTCGATCACCAACTTTGTGATCACACCGCTGTCGTTTCTGTCGGGTACGTTTTATTCGATCGATCGTCTGCCCGGCTTCTGGCACACCGTCGCCCAGTTCAATCCGTTCTTCTACATGATCGACGGGTTCAGGTCGGGCTTCATCGGCACATCGGACGCGCCGATATGGACCGGCATAGTGGTGATCACGGCGCTGAACGTGATCCTATGGGTGATATGTCACCAGATGTTCGCGCGTGGCTGGAAACTGAAAGACTAAGTCGAAAGCCTAACCCGGTGCTTCGTCAGGTTTGTCACCGGCCCGCCAATTCCTAAATTTGTGAAACGCTACCAGAACCACGGCGACAGCCAATGCGGACGTGGCGATTGCCGGTATCTTCAACAGCA
>DKQG01000043.1:20215-22751 GCA_002471575.1 Alphaproteobacteria bacterium UBA7314
GAGTAACGCCAGAAGCATCCGAAGCGCGACTTCAACGCTTGGCAAGTGACCGGAGTCGAACCGGGTCAGGGCGCTTGCGACGAGATACAGGGCAGCGATCAATCGGACCAGCAGCCAGCCTAGCCCGGCGAGGTCGATGGTGCCGTCATAACCGGGCAGATAGGTTTTCTTGGCGCTGACGCCGCCATCCAAAGACTGTGCTAGCTGAGCCTGTTCGATCAGCAGCAGTTCCGGATAGAACGCGAAGACGAACGGGATCGTGAACATCACGATGCCGGCGCGTACGGCGGCGAAGCCGGTGGCCAGCGGTTCGGCCTTGGAGATCGTCGACGCGGCAAATGCCGCGATCGCCACCGGTGGAGTTATCGCCGACGCGACCGCGAAGTAGAAAACGAACATATGGGCCGTGAAATACGACGTGCCCAGCGCGACCAGCAGCGGGCCTAGAATCAGGATCACGTTCACATAGGCCGGCAGGGTCGGCATGCCCATCCCCAGCAGGATCGTCGCGATCATCGCCATGGACAAAGCTACCAGCAGGTATATTTCCGTGGTCATAGTCACGTCGTGTCCGAAGAGCGAAAACGTCGATATCGATTTCACCCAGTTCAGGATGTCGATGGTAAGGATGCCAGTGAAGTTCGTGAAATTGACGCAGACATCGATCACCGAGACAGCGACAAGCAGCAGGAACAGCTGGGCAATGATCCCGCCGGCATCGGCAAGAGCCGTCAGAACCTTACGCGGCGCCTTGCGGATTTCGGGGTCAATGAACAGCAGGATCACGAGCAGGATAACCGCCCAGAAACCGGCCGAATCCGGATCGCCAGCCGAATTCTGATACAGCTCAAGGAACCAAGGCAGAGGGGCGCCGGAATTGGGATCGTATCCGGAAATCCAGCCCAGCAATCCGGTGGCGACGTTGTCCTTGGTGCTGAGCAGCAAAACCAGAATGATAAGGATTGGTCCCACGATCATCAGCAGGTTTATCCAGTCTGACCGGGAAAGTTTCTGGTCTTCCGAAAGCTTGCCCACCGGCCGAATTTTTAGCCGCCGAGACTCAAAAATCACCATCAGGAACAGGCTGAAGAAATAGGCCAGCGCGGGCAGAAAGGCTGCGACGATTACGTCCGAATACGGCACCGCCGACAACGCCGCGAGCACAAAGCCTGCAATGCCCATAACTGGCGGCATGATTTGGCCGCCACTTGATGCCGCTGCCTCGACACCGCCGGAGAAGGTGCGGGTGAATCCGTTACTGATCATCATGGGAATGGTAAGCGTACCCGTGCCAAGCACATTGACGACGGGCCCGCCTGAAATGGTCCCGAACGTCGCAGATCCAACGATGGCTGCGTGGGCGGTGCCGCCGCGCAGCCTTCGCGTGATAACGACAGCGAGTTTGATCAGGGACCGCCCGCCGGCCGAGGCACCGAACAGGGCACCCAGAACCACATAGGGGAACACGACGTTCACCGTAATGTTGAGAAACTGTCCGAAGATACTGTTGGATTCCAGAATGATGGGATTGCGCGCCGCCACCACCCCTGCGGTGTACCCCCTGACGCCTTCCGATACGGTTCCTATGGAAGTAGACAGATAGCGATTGTCGGACCATTCAAAATACCAGGCTGCCGACGAAAGCAGAGTATAAGCGAAGATCACAACCGCTACGGCAACAATTGGAAAGCCCCATACGCGGACGATATACAAGAAGTAGACCGCAATCGAGACCAGCAGCAGCGGCAACACCCAGCTACCTATATTGGACTGACAATCCGGGTAATCGTTGATTGGCTCGGTTCCGAAAATCGCCATGTATTCCGCTGCCCGGGCCGCGTCTTCCGCCATCAGCCTGGCGCGTTCGCCGGTGATCTGATCGATCAGGCAGACCTGTTCGTGTTCGATCAGATAGACGGTGGACAGCACGATGGTGGTGACCAGCATCATCACATCGAGCGCAAGCCCGCCCAGGAACTTCGCCTGGTTCCGATCCCGCCATTTCCGGGCAAAAGATGATTTCAGAACCACCACGATCATGATGATTGTGAAAACCAGCGGAAAGAAAAATTCCGAATTATATTTGCTGAGCCGGGGTAAACTTTCCAGCCCCGGGATCGAGTTCACCAGGGCGAGAAGCCCGGGGATATTTGGCAAATTGTTGGCCAGCCCCATCGCGACAAGCAAGATGGAAAAGTAAAACGCCAGACATTGTGTCCAGTCACGCTCGGTGTTTTGCGGAGTGTCTGCCATTAGTCGACTGCTGCGCTACTGCACACTCGCCCGGGACACCTTCGGCGCGTCCCGGGCAAAGCAGCGATGTTTGCCTCTGTGCTTTTGTTCAGCGGGCGCAGTCAGACACTTTATGTCCAGCTTCTTCCCATGCTTCGATGGCGCCTTCATGGAAACGGATAGTGGGTTTCGTTCCGTTCGCATAGCAGATCGCCATCTTTCTGGCATCGATGCTTCCGAAGAGCAGGCCTTTGGCAAAAGGCACTTTGCGCAGCAAATCCGGTACGCTCTTGATAAAGGCTGC